>JBAVTF010000132.1:0-22426 GCA_049695995.1 Pirellulales bacterium
GGCATTCGGCGGCGCGGCGATGCCGGCCGGCTGGAATGCGCCGGCACCAGCGCAGCCGACACCCGGTTTCGCGCCGCCGCCACGACCTGCGGCGAGCGGATTCACCTCGCCTGCTCAGGTCGCCGCGCCACCCATCGCGTCACCGGGCTTCGCGCCGGGCGGTTCGCGGTATCAGTCCGTCGCCCCGCAGGCCGCCCCGCCACAGCCGTTTCCAGTCGGTGCCCAGAGTCCGCTTCCGATCCGCTGACGCGTCGAGGAGCAGGGCACGTTGATGGCGCATGGCCCTGAAAAACAGCGGCGAAAGCAGGGGAGCCTGAAACGGACATAAGAGACATTATCGGACGTAGGGGAGCGGTTCGGTTTTGGGCCCCCGCAGCCGTGGGCACACGCTCTCTACGCCGGCCCCTGGGGCACGGGCAGCCCCTCACGGCGTATTGGTTCGCGGCTGAATCAGCCGGTGCCGCGCAGGCTTAGCCTTTCGGCGAGCGGCGAGACGGCCCGGCGCAGGAGCCAACGTTCGGCACGACCGAGCGTCACGTCCGGCGTGCCGTCAGCGGCGCCGTCGAGTTTCGTATCGAGCGTGGCCGGATCGATGCGGATGTCGAGATGCCGCTCCAGGGCCGGAATCCACTTCCGGCCGGCAACGACGTCTTCGAACCGGAGCACGACCGCATCGAGTTCGGCTGCGTCGTGGAGGAAGCTCTCCGTGAGCGTCCGCCAGTGTCGGCCGAATGCCATGGGCGTGAACACGGGCCGGGCCGGAAACGTGTCGTACCAGCCGCCGCCCCGCTTGAGATACGAGCGATAGGCCATGAACGGATCGCGGTAGAGAAATACGAGTCGGCACCGAGGATAGAGCCAGCGCAGATAGCGGGCGTGGCCGCTGGTCCACCGCACCTCCTTGATGCCCCACCGGGCTGCTCCGGCACGCCGGGCCGGCACGGCGAAAAGGGTGTCGAGGAATGCGCGGTGCGCCAGCCGCAGGTCGTCGGGCGGCGGAAAGAGGTTGGCCACCCAGGTGGTCGCGAGCACGTCGGGCGGTGTGCCGCGGAAGAACCACTTCGGCTTCGGCCACTCGGCACGAAACGCCCGCGTGCTCTCGGCCAGATGCTGCACGAGGCCGCTTTCTTGATACGGCTCGCCCCACATCAGAATCCGCGTGTCCGACATGATGCACCGCTGCAGCAGCGTCGAGCCCGACCGCCAGCCAGCGGCGAGCAGGACGATCGGATTGTCGTCGTCCGGCGGCGCGTTCGCCGGAGCGAGCGACTGGAGATGGGCCACACCAGAGGCGATGTCCCAACGCTCGTTGTTCCGGGTGTCATGGCCGCTGCTCGCGGCCGCTACCCGCTCGGCGTCGCGCCAGAACCGCAGCCGCTCCCGCTCGTCAGCCATGTCAGGCCGGCAGGTCGAGCCACTTGCCCATGCGGCGGAACTTCTCGTAGCGTGCTGCTACGAGTTCGTCCCGCGGCTGGCCGACGAGCTCGCGGAGGCTGCGGGAGAGAAAGGTCTTGAGCCGGGTGGCCATCTGCCGCGGATGACGATGGGCGCCGCCGGCCGGCTCCTCGATCACCGCATCGACCACGCCGAACTCCTTGAGGTCGCGGGAGCGGAACCGCAGCGCCCGCGCTGCGTCGGCCTTGAACTCGACACTCTTCCAGAGGATGCCGGCACAGCCCTCGGGGCTGATCACGCTGTAGTAGGCATGCTCGAGCATGGCCACGCGGTCGCCCACGCCGATGCCGAGCGCCCCGCCGGAGCCCCCTTCACCGATCACCACGCAGACGATCGGCACCGGGAGCGAGGCCATCAAAAACATACTCTCGGCGATCACCTGGGCCTGGCCGCGCTCCTCTGCGCCGACGCCCGGATAGGCGCCGGGCGTGTCGATCAGGCAAATCACCGGCAGGCCATACTTCGCCGCCATCCGCATCTTGCCCATCGCCTTGCGGTAGCCCTCGGGATGGGCACAGCCGAAGTGGCAGGCCTGCCGTTCGGCGAGGGTCTTGCCCTTCTGATGCCCCACCACGAGGACCTTGTATTGATCGAGCTTCGCGAACCCGGTGAGGAGCGCCGGGTCGTCGCCGAAGCACTTGTCGCCGTGCAGTTCCACGAACTCTTCGAACACGAGCCCGAGGTAGTCGCTCGTCTTCGGGCGGTCGGGATGCCGCGAGACCTCCACCGTCTGCCACGGGTCGAGATTGCTGAACACCTGCTTCTGCACCTCGACGAGTTCCCGCTTGAGCCGCCGCAGTTCCTCCTGCTGCTGGCCGCCGAGCGGCGCCGCCTCCAGGGCTGCGATCTGGTCCTCCAGATGGTAGATCGGTTTTTCGAGCGGCAGTCGATGCAGGCCGGCAGCCATCGGGAGAGAGCCTCACGTGTCGGGGAGCGAAGTCGGGATTTTCCCCGCCCCGGCCCGTCCGCGTCAATGCGAAGACGGAGGGACGTGTGGGCGCGTTACGGGCGGAGCAATCGGGCTGCCGTCAGCCGAGCTTTTCGAGCAGGCGGATGCTGCGGAGCTGCTTGAGCACCTCCTTCATCGAGCCCGGGCGGGCCGACGGTTTTTTCGCGAGCAGCTGTCGGAGGAACTCCGAGACGCTCGTCGTGGCGTTGCGGTTGAACGCGTTGATCGAGGGCACCGGGGCCGAGACGTGCATGTTGAGAATCTCGTTGGCCGTCGGGGCCACATACGGCGGCCGGCCCGCGAGCAGTTCAAAGAGCACGCAGCCGAACGAGTAGATGTCGGAGCGGGCGTCGAGAGCCTGGCCGCGAATCTGCTCCGGCGGCATGTAGCTCGGCGAGCCCTGGGCTTTCGTGCCGCCGCTGAGCAGCTTGCCCAGCAGGCCTGCCGACTTCGTCGCGATCGCGAGATCGATCAGCTTCACCTGGCCGTCGGCCGCCGCCAACACGTTGTCGGGCTTCACGTCGCGGTGCACCCAGCCGCGGGCATGCACGTGATCGAGGGCCAGCGCCATCTCCGTGACGATCCGCTGCAGCCGCGGGGCGAGCGAGTCCACGCCCGCCGCGATCTGCTTCTTGAGATTGGCGTGGGGAAACAACTCCAGCACGAGATGCGGCAGCCCCCCCTCCACCGCCACCCGGTCGGCCCGAATCACCGTCGGATGGTCGAGCGACTTGAGCACCTTGAACTCATGCGTGAGCAGTTTGCGCTGGACAGGGTCGGCCGCCATGTCGGGCACGATCACCTTCACGGCCACGGGCCGGGCCGCGGCGCCGTCGCGGGCCTCCCAGATCTGGCAGTGGCGGCCGACGCCCAACTGCTGCACGAGCTTCAAGGGGCCGATCTGTTCGGGGAGTCTGGCCATGCGGTTGAGTCCAGGGTTGTCTGCACGAGCACGAGCCCCTCGGGGGGCGCCGTCGGCCCGGCCGCTGGCCGGCATCGCGACGCCAGCGCCTCGGCGAGCCACTCGGGCGGCCTCCGGCCGGCGCCCACCATCACCAGCGAGCCGGCGATGATCCGCACCATGTTGTGGAGGAACCCGTTCCCCTCGACCTCGATCCACACCTCGGCAGCGCCGGGGGCGTCTGCAGGCGCGGGCCTGAAGACCGAGAGGCCATGGATTGTGCGCACTTTCGAAAGGCGTGTGGAGGGGGTGGTCTCGAAGCTGGTGAAATCGTGCTCGCCTACGAGCGCTGCTGCGGCCGCGTGCATGAGCGGGGCGTCGAGCCGGCCCCGCCACCGCCAGACGAACGGCCGGCCGAGCACGGGCTTCCAGGCTGCGTCGTGAATCCGATAGCGGTACCGCTTGCGGCGGGCCGCCGCGACGGGATCGAAGTCGACCGCCACCTCCCGCGACGCCACAACGGTGATGTCGGCGGGCAGCGTGGCATTGAGGGCCCTGCCCCAGACGTCCGCCGAGAAGTCCCGCTCGCACGTGAAGGCCGCCACCTGGTCGAGCGCGTGCACACCTGCGTCAGTGCGGCTCGACCCGCGGACGAGCACCTCCTCGCCCGACACCTCGCGGATGGCCGCGGTCACACTCCCCTGCACCGTCTGCCGCTCCGGCTGGATCTGCCAGCCCGAGTAGCGGGTGCCCTCGTAGGCGAGCCGCAGGCCAATCCGCCTGGTCATAGCTGCGGGCGGCTCATGCGCGAGCCCCGCCGCGCGCGGCGAGCAGTTCCGCGATCTGCACCGCGTTGGTGGCCGCCCCCTTTCGCAGGTTGTCCGACACGCACCACAGGGCGATGCCGTTGGGGCACGAGATATCTTCGCGGATGCGGCCCACGAACACCTCGTCGCGACCGCTGCACTGCCGCGGCATCGGATACTGCTTCGCCCCGAGGTCGTCGACCACGACGATGCCCGCGAAGCCGGCGAGCAGCCGCCGGGCCTCGTCAGCCGTGAGCTTCTTTTCAGTCTCGATCAGGATCGATTCGCTGTGGCCGTTGGCCACCGGCACCCGCACGCACGTGGGACTTACCTGGATCGACTCGTCGCCCAGAATCTTACGCGTCTCGAGCACCATCTTCATCTCTTCGCTCGTGAACGCGTTGGGCTTCGGCGAGCCGATCTGTGGGATGAGATTGGCGGCGATCGGATGTGGAAACACCTGCCGCGGCTCGGTGGTGCCCGCGAGCCAGCCCTGGCTGGCCTGCTTGAGTTCGTCGGTGGCGGCGAGGCCCGCGCCACTCACGGCCTGATACGTGCTCACGATCACCCGCTTCACCCGCGCGGCGTCATGCAGCGGCTTCATCACCATCACCATCTGCGTAGTCGAGCAGTTGGGGCTGGCGATGATCCCCTTGTGCGTGGCAATCGCCTCCGGGTTCACCTCCGGGATCACGAGCGGCACGTCGGGGTCCATGCGGTAGTAGGCGCTCTCGTCGACGACCACCGTGCCCCGCTCCACAGCCCACGGCACGAACTCGGCCGCCACTTCATCGGGCGTGCTGCCGATCGCGATGTCGACGCCGGCGAACGACTCGGGCCGCATCTCTTCCACGTCGAAGCTCGAGCCGCCGACCGTCATCGGCTTGCCGGCCGACCGCGCCGAGGCGAGCAGCTTTATCCGCCGCGCCGGAAACTTCCGGGCCACGAGCATATCGACGATGATTCGGCCCACGGCGCCGGTGGCGCCTACCACTGCAAGCGTGTCGATCATGGAGAACCCGCGGATGACCTTTCTGAAAGACGTGCGGCAGGACGAGACGGGGACGTGAGGCAGGAACGGGCGAGGGACCGCCAGGTGGCGGCGGGCACGAAGGCGAGGTTGGCCGTGATCATGGCCAGACCGAACTCCAGCATGCCCATCGCAAGGCCGATGCCCAGGTGCACGACCACGGCCATCGCCAGCGCGAGCCGGCGGGTGAGCCGCGGCCAGACAATGGCCGGGTAGGCGACCTCCCACAACAGCGTACCCAGCGTGAGGGCGTTCGTCACAAGTGGGTGCCGGGCCAGGCCGGTGAGGTCGAGTGTGCGGTACTGCACGTTGGCGACTGCCCCCCAAAGGGCAGTGCCTTCCCACCAGCTCGCCCCGAACATTTTGCCGCAGCCGGAGAAGAAATAGACGACGCAGAGCTGCACCTGCAGGAGCCGCAGGGCGATGGCGGCCCCGACCGATGGCGTCGCGGACGTGAGTCCGAACCGCTGGTCGAGCGAGAGGCAGGCACCGGCCGGCCCCACCACGAGCGGGATGAGCAGCAGGCCGAGCGTGTCGTCGAAGCCGAATACGTTGAGCGGCGCCCGGTTGGCCATGCTGACGAGCCCGGCCAGGGCCACCACAGCGGCCAGCCGGGTGGCGAGCCCGAGTGTGAGCAGCGCGGCGGCAGCGAGTGTGATGCCGATGAGCACACGGACCGCGGTGGGGGACGAGGCGGTGAAGAACCAGCTCCACTGCCAGGGCTGGTCGTTCATCCGCCAGACCTCATGGGCGGGCAGCCAGCCCCCGGGGCCGAAGAAGGCGTCGGCATCGCGGAGCCACACCCAGCATGACCAGGCGAGCAGCAGGCCAGTCGCGATCCGCACGACCGCGAGTGGGAGCGGGTCGGCCGGCGTGAACCAGAACGCGTTCCACGACCGGAGCCAGGCGCCGCCCCATGACTCGGAGGCCACATCGTCCAACGCGGCACTGCGATGATCGAAAGGCTGGCGTGTCATGGTCCCCTGTCCTTCAGCCGGGCGTAGGTGCCGAGTGGCGTGACGAGATCGGGCTCCGACTTTTGCTGGAGGACGTCGTCGGGGCCGGGCAGAAAGTGTTCGACCATTTCGAGCCGCACCTGCGTGCCACCGTGCGCGGCGAGAAGATTTCCCGCCACGCCCTTCACGAGCGGCTGCCAGTCTTGGCGGGCCGCGAACTGCACGCCTTCGGGCGCGTCCGGGGGAGGCACGAGAGTGGCGATTTTCTCGGCCACCATGAACCGTCGGTGGTAGAGGAGCCGTGGCCAGTCACCGTCGCGATCGGGAATCGATCCGGAGCGAGTGGAGCCATCGGCGAGCTGCATCGACCAGCGGATCGTGTGGCCCGGACCGGGATCGGGGGCGAAGAACCGGTAGCCATGGCCGAGATACAACAGGCCGACGAGTGGCCGGAGCGGCTGCATGAGTCGGCCGGCCAGTTCGCTCGCTGGCGGCGGCCCCGCCAGCGGCGGCACGATCACGGCGGCGAGGTAGACGAGGATCGCCGCCGATGCGGCGAGCCGCGTGGCCGCAGGCCAGCCTCGGTCGTACGGCGCGGATGCAACGGCGGCGGTGAGCGGGGCGGACATGGGTGAGATCGTGATCGGATCGTCGGGCGGTGTCGGTTCACCGGCCGCTCTCTGGAACCGTAGGTCACGATTGCCCATGCGGCGCGGGCCCTACAACCCACACAGGCGATACGGAGGCCCGTCACTCCGTGACGGGCTATGCCCGAAAAGCCCGTTGCGGAGCAACGGGCCTACAGCGGGTGCCAAAAGCAATGCACCCGTGCGGCTCACGCCGCACGGGTGCAGGAATCGTCGCGTGATGTCCTTGTCTCGGAACGCTTACCGCAGCGAGGCAGTGGCGTCGGCCGAGGCGACCCGCTGGGCAGGATCGAGCGCGAGCTCGATCTGGTCGCCGGCGGCGAGGTCGATCACCTTCGAGATCGTCTGCTCACTGCCGTCGACGACGGCAGTAACGCGGATCTCGTAGTTCTCCCACGACTGCCCGGCCTGGAGGCCGGCGGTCTCGAAGTGGCGGACCGTGCCGGCGGCGCCAGTGGCGTTGCCGGCCAGCCACACCTTCGCGTCGGCGGGCACGCGGAGCGTGAGGCTCGTCTTCGGGGCGGCCGTGAACGACACGGTCGCACGCTCACCGGCGGTGACCGACACGACCTTCGTCTCCTCGGCCGGTGTGCCGTCGCGATCGACGGTCATCTTCACCGCGAAGTCGTACTGCTTGCCGGCCACGAGGCCGCGGGACATGAACCGCCGAACGGCACCGGTCGACTTCGTCTCCGTACCGTTCACAAAGATCGTGGCGCCGGTCGGCACCTCGACCACGAGCAGAGCCGCGTCGGCCGGCACGCTCTCGACCTGCGTCGAGTCGGTGGCCGCCGGCGTACCGATGATCTCGCCGCCGGTCATCGAGGGTGTCTCGTTGAGCACGCGGTACGACTCGATCGGCATACCCGACGAGTAGGCCGGGGCGGCGTAACCGCCGTACGAGCCACCCGAGGAACCGCCCGACGAGCCGCCGCCCGAGGAGCCGTAGCTGCCATAGTAGCTGGTGCTGTAGGAGCCGCCCGACGATCCGCCGGACGAACCACCCGACGAGCCGTAGCTTCCGTGGCGATAGGCCCGCATCGCCCGCTTGTAGGCATGGTGCGAGCCCCAGCCGCCGTGCGAGCCGGCGGAGCCATACGAGCCGCCCGAAGACCCGCCCGACGAACCGTAGCTGCCGCCCGAAGAACCACCGGACGAGCCACCCGACGAACCGCCATAGCTGCCGCCGGACGATCCGCCCGAGGATCCAGAGCTACCGCCCGACGAACCGCCCGACGAGCCATAGGCCCGCTGACGATGATGCCACCCGGCGTGCACGTCGCAGGCCGCCGCGGCGACGGCGACGAACGTGACCACTCCGGCAACCCGCAACCCGCGACGCTGCGCCAACATTCGATCTTCTCCGGTGAAAATTGCCCGTGACGACGTCGCCGGCCCCGAAACGCTTTCGGGCAAGTGACGCTCAATAGCCCCCAAACATAGTTTGCGGGTCAGGTAAATCAAGAAACATGGGCAAGATATACGGGGGTAGCTTTGCCAGGGGGGCCCCCGCTGCTTGCGCCTAGGGCTTGGATGTGGCCTTTTCACTGCGAATCAGCTCGATTTCGAAGACGAGCACCTCGTTTGGCTCGATCGCCGGGGGCGAGCCCTCCTCCCCGTAGCCGAGGTCCGGCGGGAGGTAGATCCGCCACTTCGCCCCAGCCTTCATCAGCGGGAGCGCCTCCTGCCAGCCCGGTACCACGCCCCGAAGCGGAAACGAGGCCGGCTCACCGGCGGGGTCGGTGCCGTCGAATTCGCGGCCGTCGATGTGCGTGCCCTTGTAGTGGGCGAAGACGATGTCATCGCCCCCGGGCTGCGGGCCGGTGCCCTGCGTGAGTACCTCATATTGCAGGCCGCTCGGGAGCGTCGTGACCCCTTTGCGGCGGCCATTGGCCACGAGGAACTCCCGGCCCTTCGCGAGGTTGGTTTTTGCGGCCGCGGCCATGCGGGCCATGAACTCCTGCTGCTTCTTCTGCATCGCCGTCTCGAACGCAGCGAGCACGGTGCGAAGCCGCGGCTCATCGAGCTGCGGCGCGGCGCCCAGCACGGCATCGGCCAGGCCGCGAGCGAGCGTCTGCTCGTCGATGGCCATGTCGAGCGACTTGTGGTCGGCGACGATTCGCCCGCCGATGCGATAGCCGAGTGCGTAGCCGAGCTGCTGCGCAGGCGTGGCCAGCGGTGCGGCGGGCTGCTTCGGCAGCTGGGCTGCCGGCGCTGCCGGCGGCGCGATCGGCTCGACATCGGTGTCGGCGGCGCCAGCCGACGTGGCCAGCGTCGCGGTGATCAGCATGGTCAGCAGGCGCGCGGCGAGACTCCGCCGCAGGCAGGCGAATGGCAGGCTCATGGATTCGATCCTCCGGAAAAAGTGCTGCTGAGATCAGGCATGCAGGCGATCAGTCGGCGGGCTTGGCGAGTGCACCGCGGGTGAGCTCGAGGAATGCAGTTTCGAGGTTGACCTCCTGCTCCCGCATGCCGAGCAGGCCGTGGCCGGCCGCGACGAGCCGCGCAGCCAGTGGTGAGTGATCCATCACGCCGTCGGCGAGCGCCACCATCACCTCGCCGTCGCGGACCGCGATGCCCGCCGCCTCCGGGCTCCCTTCGAGCGTCTTCGCCGCGGCCTCGGGTGAGCCGGCCACGCGGATTCGCAGCGTTGGCCGGCCGCGAACCTGGGCCAGCAGGTCCTGCACGTCGCCGCAGGCGAGCAGCCGGCCATACTCGATGATGCCCACACGATTGCAGATGTCGGCCAGCTCCGGAAGGATGTGGCTCGACACCAGGATCGTCTTGCCGAGCCCCTGGAGACGTTTGAGGAGGTTCCGCATCTCGATCCGCGCCCGCGGGTCGAGGCCGCTGGCCGGCTCGTCGAGCAAGAGCACCTGGGGATCGTGGAGGAGCACGCGGGCGAGTCCCAGCCGCTGCGTCATGCCCCTGGAGAGACTCGTCACGAGTTCGTCCCGCTTCGCCGTGAGATCGACCAGTTCCAGGCACCGTTCGGCCACGGGGCGACGGGCCGGCGCGTCGATCCGATACGCTGCGGCGAAGAACTCCAGGTATTCGATCACCAGCATGTCGTCGTACACGCCGAAGATGTCGGGCATGTAGCCGATCGCGCGGCGGATCTCCCGCGGGTGCGTGTAGATCGAGTGGCCGCAGACGTAGGCCTCGCCCCAGGTCGGGGCCAGGAGCGTGGAGAGGATGCGGATCGTCGTGGTCTTTCCGGCGCCGTTGGGGCCGATGAAGCCGAACAGGTCCCCCTCGGCGAGCTTCAGGTCGAGCGAGTCGAGGGCGCAGAAGTCGCCGTACTTCTTCGTGAGGTCGATCGTTTCGATCATCGCGCCGCGTCTCCCGAAGCCGCCAGCGGAATCACGATCCGATAAAGGCGGCCCGCTATCTTCACCGCCGCGGCGGCCGTTCCGCCAGCCCGGGCCTCGCGGATCTGCCAGTCAGCCGTCCATTCAGGCGATGGATCACCGGCCGTGCCGAAGAGCACTGCTCGATCGAGCGAGAGAAGCGGCGAAAGATCGAGCCGTGCCAGCCGCCCCGCCGGCAGGCCTGTGTAGGACAGGCCGCCAGCCGCGGCATGAAATCCGGCGACCTCGAGGATCCGCATCACGTCGCTCTCGTCAGGCTTCCAGCGGGGCGCGATCTCGCGTTCCCGCACCGTCTCCCGACGGGCCAAAGCGCTGGCGAGCGACCGCGGTCCCCTGCCCTGCCGCAGGTCATAGGCTTCGCCAGCTGCGAGCCGCCCGAGGTCATAGATCCAGCCGGCAGAGGCGAGGCGGCAAGCCTCGAGCGGGAATGGCAGATGATGGGCGATCGATCCCTCGAGGGCGCCCTGCGCGTCGCGGGCGAGTGTGGAGGTGACGACCGCCGCAGTGCCGCTGGTCGCCGTCCACGCCGCCTCGAAGAGCCGATCGGCCGCTGCCGCAACGGGCACGGACTCGAACGCGGCGAGGGACGTGCCGTAGCGGTAGTCGCGGGCCGCGAGCGAGGGATGGCTGGTGGTCGCATCGATCGCGCCGAAGCCGGGGCCGGCGTCAGCCCACCACGATACGGCTGCCTGCCGCGACGCCGTCGGGAGGGCCACGTCGAGGCTGCCGTTGTCACGGCACCAGGCAACCGCCCAGGAGCCCCCCCGAACCTGACCCGAGCGGGCATCGATGTCGACGATCTCCGCGGCGCGGCAGGTGAGCGGCTCGCTGGGCTGCCAGTTGCGGCCGCTGGTCGCAGCGACGGCGGTGAACGTGGCGATCGCCACAGGCAGCGTGACCCAGGCCAGCCACGGGCGGCGGAGGCCCCGCGACACGAGCCACCAGTCGAGTGGATACAGACATGCCACGTAGAGGAGGCCGAGGCCGATGATGGCCTCGAACGGCACGGGGGCGATCCGCCCGCCGTCACCGCCCGACTCGACAGCCACCCGGAGCTGCGCGGCGAGATCCGGCGGTCCGCTCCCGGTGGTGGCGGTGGTGTGGTCGTCATCGCCGTCGCGCGACCGCTCGCCGAGCAGGCGGAGGAGCAGCGCGTCGGCGCCGGGCCAGCCGCGGAACGGCTCCGTATCGAGATCGACGCCGAGCCAGGTGACCGTGCCCAGGCCGTGTGCCATCCTCACCACGAGCGGCAGGTCGGTGGCCGCCGCACCGTCGAAGGCATCGACAACCCCATCGAACTCGCTGCGGTCGGCGAAGAGCGGTACCTGCAGTGGGGTCGGGGTCGGCCGTGAGGCGAGGCCGCCGGCGCGGGCGTAGGCCTCGAGGGCCGCAAGCCGACGCAGCGGCACGAGCCGCTCAATGCGTCCGGGCAGCCAGGTCGCCGCCGGCCCCCCGCCCTGCTCCACGTCGCGGGCCGATGCGCCGGCCGCCAGCACCAGCCGACCACCGTCTCGCACCCAGGCGTCGATGCCGGCGATCGCGTCGGTGTGGAACGCCGCCACGTCGCGGCCACAGACGATGATCGCGTCGGCGGCATCGAAGTCGCGGCCCGCCGCGCCGGCCGCAAGCCGTCCGCGGGTCGCAGCATCGCCGATCTCCACGGCCTGCATCCGCATCGCCTCATTCGCACCGAGCAGGCGAGCGGCACGACGGGCCGGCGGCACGTCGCCGAGCACGAGCAGCACCCTCTGGGTGGCTGGCAGAGGTGCAGGCAGGCTTTGCTCCACCGTGGCTGTGTCCCCGGAGGTCACCCGCTCGATGAGCACGCGGCCGGTGGGCCGTCCCACCCGCAGGCAGACGCGGGCCGCCGGCGTGTCGCGGCCCGGCGTTGCGGCGAGCGCGGCGGGCGGCGAACGCACGAACTGCCCATCCGCATCCTCGGCCCACACATGGATCGTGTCGCCGACGCCGGCCGTCGCGGGATCGTGCGGCGTGACGACCACGGGCGTCCATGAGCCCGCGCGATAGACGCCGGCGAAGCCTGCGTCGATCCGCCACGCATCGGTGGCTGCATCTGCATCGGCGGCCGCTGCGCCGCCCGCCAACGCGAGGGCCATGACGGCGACGAGCCACGTGAGTGCGTTCATCGGCAAGGCCGCCGCTGGCAGCCTCCGGCGGTCAACTGGGCGTCAGGGCTTCTCGGCATCGGGGCAGGTGCAGGCGAGCTGGCCGCAGCCCGGGCAGCCCCCGCCATATTTGCGGCGCACGGCCTCGTCGAGATCGACGCCGGCGACGTTGGCGATCGTCGCCAGCCAGGCGAGCACGTCGGCGAACTCGAGCGTCTGCTCGTCATGGGTGCCGCTGCGGAGCGCCGTGGCCAGTTCACCGATCTCCTCGGTGAGCCACATGAAGGTGCCCTCGACGCCGCGGGCTGCGTCCTTGTCGTGATACATCCTGCGGATCAGGGACTGGAATTCGCCGAGGGTCATGTCGATCTCAAAGGGGCACGGAGGAACGGGACGCCGCGGACGGCTGCATGCAAGCCGAGTGTACAACCCGGCCCAATACCGCGGCACTGCGGGCCGGGGTGCCGCGGTCGCGGCGGGCAGGTACGATGCGGACGATCCGCCCGGACCGCCCGGGCGGCCACCCGCGTTTCCGCCCTGCCCTGGCCATGACGACACCACGCAGCGTTCGCATCTTCGACACCACGCTCCGCGATGGCGAGCAATCGCCCGGGGCGAGCATGAACCTCACGGAGAAGATGGAGATCGCCCAGGCGCTCGTGCAGCTTGGGGTGGACATCATCGAGGCGGGCTTCCCGATCGCCTCGCCGGGCGACTTCGAGAGCGTCCGCGACATCGCCACGGCCGTCCGCGGTGCGACCGTGTGCGGCCTCGCCCGCTGCAACGATGCCGACATCGACCGGGCCTGGGAGGCGCTCCACCACGCGGCCCAGCCGCGAATCCACGTGTTTCTCGCCACGAGCTCGATCCATCGCGAGTTCAAGCTGCGGATGACCGAGGACGAGGTGGTCGCCCGCGCGGTCGCCGGAGTCTCGCGGGCCCGTCGGCACTGCGGCGACGTGGAGTTCTCGCCGGAGGACGCGGCTCGCACCGAGCTTGACTTCCTCTGCCGCGTGGTGGAGGCCGTGATCGCGGCCGGCGCCACGACCGTCAACATTCCCGACACGGTCGGCTACGCGACGCCACAGCAGATGCACCGTGTGATCAAGACGCTCCGCGACCGGGTGCCCAACATCGACAAGGCAGTGATCAGCGTGCACTGCCACGACGACCTCGGACTCGCGGTGGCCAACAGTCTCGCGGCTGTCGAGGCGGGAGCCGGACAGGTCGAGTGCACGATCAACGGCATCGGCGAACGAGCGGGCAACTGCTCGCTCGAGGAAGTCGTGATGGCGCTCCGCACGCGGCGCGACCACTACGGCTGTGACACGCGGATCGTCACGCAGCGGCTCGTGCCGACGAGCCGGCTCGTGGCCACCATCACTGGCATCCAGGTGCCCCGCAACAAGGCGATCGTGGGCAGGAACGCCTTCGCCCACGAGGCGGGCATTCATCAGGATGGCATGCTCAAGGATCGCAGCACCTACGAGATCATGCGGCCCGAGGACGTGGGGCTGGAGCGTACCGACCTCGTGCTCGGCAAGCACAGCGGCCGCGCGGCGCTGGCCGACCGGGCCAAGGCCCTCGGCTACCAGCTCACGCCGGAGCAGCTGCAGACGGTGTTCGAGCGGTTCAAGGTGCTCGCCGACCGCAAGAAGGAGATCTACGACGGCGACATCGCGGCGCTCTGCGAGACCGAATTCGCGGCGCTGCCGGAGCAGTTCACGTTCGACCGCTACGTGCTCTCGACCGCGAGCGGCTCGCCGCCGACCGTCGAATTGCACGTGCTCCAGAGCGGCCAGCCGGTGAAGGTGACGGTGACCGCGGGCGACGGCCCGATCGACGGCATCTTTCTGGCGATCGAGAAAGCCACGGGCATGACGACCGTCTGCCGCGACTTCCGCGTGCAGGCCGTGACGGTTGGCAAGGACGCGCAGGCCGAGGTGACGGTGGAACTCGAGCACGCCGGCCAGGTGCAGCGCGGCCGCGGCGTCTCGACCGACTCGCTGGAGGCCTCCGCGAAGGCATTCCTCGCGGCCATCAACCGGCTCGCCCTGGGGGCTCAGCCGCGTCTCCATCCTCAGGCATAGTCCGACGCCCTTTCGGGTTAGCGATGAGCCGAGCCCCCGACTGCGTCGTCTTCGACTCCGCCGAACTGCTGCCCGACATCTGGCGGTCGGCCGCGGGCACCGGCCCCGTCTGGGCGTTCAACCCGGGGCTCGTCCGGAATGGTGACGGCTGGCTGCTCGCCTATCGCATCGTGCTGGCCGATCAGCTGCGCCGGATCGCGATCTGCCGGCTCGACCGCGACCTACGGGTCGTGCCCGGCTCGCCGAGCGGCCTGTCGGACCGGCTCCGGCTGCCACCGGGCGATCACTATCCAGACGTGGTGCATCGCTGGTTCGCCGATCCGCGGATCTCCCGCTGGGACGACCGGCTGTTCCTGTATTGGAACTCCGGCTGGCACGAGCCCTGCAATCACCAGTTTCTGCAGGAGCTCGACGCGGCGACACTCGAGCCGCTCGGCCAGCCCCGCGAACTCGTGCTCTGCGGTGAGCGTCAGCCGCTCGAAAAGAATTGGGCGTTCTTCACTGCGTCCGACGGCGACCTGCTCTGCGTCTATTCGATCATGCCGCACCGCGTGCTGCGGGCGTCGTTCGACGTTGCCGGTGAGGTGCGGTGCGAGCCACTCGCGGAGACCACTTTCGCGGCAGCCGGCTATCCGGCAAGCCACGGCGGGCTTCGCGGCGGCGCGCCTCCGGTCTGGCACGACGGTCGCTACTGGTCGTTCGCCCACTCGATCCACGACGGCACGACGGGGTATCGCTACGAAGCGGCTGCCTATGCCTTCGCAGCCGCGGCACCATTTGCTCCGCGAGCGGAGCCAGTCATGCCGCTCGACCTGGCCGGTCCGCACCGCGACATGCGTCACCTGCCGCCGCTCAATCCAGCCGTCGAGTCGGTCGTCTATCCGTGTGGTGCCGCGATCGATGGCGGCACATGGCTGATCAGCTATGGCCTCAACGACGAGCGGTGTGGCCTCGCCCGCATGCCACACGAGACCGTGGCCGCGACGCTGCGATCCGTGCCTCACTCGTGAGCTGATGCCGGCTCCAGCCGTACTCGCCGCACGGCGATCGCGAGCTGGCGGGTCTCCGGGTTGGTGGGATCGAGGTCGCACGGGCGGATCGCATCCCGCGTTACGAACTCGATCCGCATGATGCTCCCCGCAGCGCGGGGCGGCAGGTCGGCGTCGATCGTCCACCCGTGATCGCAGTGTTGCAGGCTGGCAGCCAGCGGCTCGCCGTCGACCCGGATTTGCACGCCCTCGGCGATGCCGGCGGCTGCGACATGCCCGACGTCACAGCGGAGGTGGGTCGCGCCGGTGGCGGGCACCGTGACGGCGACCCATGCGGACGGCGCGGCTCCCAGCCAGCGAAACCACGACACCGCATCTCGCTCCGGCTCATGCCAGCCGCCGCCGACGAGTCGTGGGCCGAACTCGACGCCTGAGAGAGGCGTCGAGGCTGCGGCCGACACGTCGCGACGGAGCCGGTCGGCGAAGGCTCCGCAGACGCTGAAGGCTGACGTCGCGAGCGCGGTGAGCCGCCCACGATCAATCGGTGTCGCGGCCGCGATCGCGGCACACAGCGTCGGAGCGTCGTTGGCCCGATCGATGACCGTGCAGCCGAGTGACGTGGCTGCGGCGGTGAGCTTGTCGCTCCGGGTGACGGCCACGAGCCGGCTTCCTCGCCAGGCCCCTACGAGCAGCGCGTGGTAGCGGCTACTGACGATGGCCTCGCCGCGCGGCCAGGCTGCGAGCAGCTGCGCGGTCGTGGCCGCGGCATAGTCGGGCAGCCGCAGGTGGATCATTCGACGCGTGGGTGCGTCGAGCTGCCGGTGCCACCGGCGTTCGCCGCCGGGCAGCAGGCGGACATCCTGCACGAGCCAGTCGTGCTGCCAGTCGGGCAGTCGCGTGATCACCTGCTCGATCGCCTGGGCCGTGCACTGCGCCTGGTTTTCGAAGGCGAGCGTCCAGCCGAGCCGGTGCGGTTCCGGTATCCGCGCCGGCAGTTGTTCGAGAAAGACGTGGGCAAGGTCGGCGGTGGTGGTCACCCGCTCGGGGCCAGCCACGCTCGCCATCCAGGCGGCGCAGTCAGTGTCGCGGATCCAGAGATGGGCCGCGCTGGCGAGCGCGTCGCGGGCCCGTGGATCGGCGAGGGCAGCTCGGTCGTTGAGCCCCGTGCCCAGGAAATACATCGGTCGTTCGAACCGCTGGCAGAGGCCGGTGTCGCGGGCGAGATGATCGAGCATCCACGGGCCACTGTCGGTCTGAAACGGGCTGCCGCCGAGGGCGAGCCAGGCGTCGCAGTCACGGATCAAGGCCTCACGCACCTCCGGCGTATCGGCATGCCACTCGATGCCGGGAAACCGACGTGCCTGAGGGGCGAGTGGAAACGGGATTGCGGCCACGAGGTCCGCCGGATGACCGAGCCGCCTCCATGCCTCCACAAAGCCCGCGAGGGCGAGATCGTCGCCGATGTTGCCGGCGCCGTAAAACGGCATCCCGAGAAAGACACGCGGCCGAACGCTGACCTGCGTCTCACGCGGCGCGGGTGCCGCGCGCGGCGGCTGCGCACTCGCGCGATGCAGCTCCAAGGCGCGGCTGCGGCCGGTACGGGCGGCCTCCCGCTCCATGTGGATGGCGAGCGACTCGCTTCGTGGCAGGGCCCGCGCCGCGACGGTGGTCAGCTGGTTGGTCGCGAGTGCATCGACGGCCTCGAGTACTGGTGCGGTCGGCACGTGCGTCACGCAGAAGGACTCGTCGAGATGGCAGAACCAGCCGCAGCCCGCGCACGGGACGTCGAGGCAGAAGCTGGCGCCGGCCGGTGCGAGCGGCACGAACCGCGGCCACGTGCCGCCCCCTGTCACGCTGATCACCGGCTTGCCCAACGCGGCCGCGAGGTGCATCGGTCCGGAGTCGCGGCCCAGGTACCCGACCGCCCGCGAGAGCAGGCCGAGGAGGGCCTCGAACTCGATGGTGGTGTCGAGCCACGCGGCCCCTACCCCGCCCTGCCCCTCGAACGCGAGCTGCCGCATGATGCATGCATTGCCGTCTCGCTCGTCGGGCGTGCCGACGAGCACGATCCGCCAGCCGTGCCTGCGGATCGCATGGCTGATCACGGCGCCCCAGCGGTCAGCCGGCCAGCTCCGGCCTGCCACGCGGTCGCTCGCGCCGACGCAGGCCACGTGGAACGACGGCCAGTCCACGCCCTGCTCGGCGAGCAGGCGGCCGGCGGCGTCGAGCTCCTGCGGCGTGGCCGTGACGTGCGGTCGGGGCCAGTCAGGCTGCTCACCGCAGATGGCCGCGGCGAGCCGCCGATTCTTGAGCCAGTCGTGTTCGCGCTCGGGCACGGCCACGGCATGCGACAACCGTTCGGCCCAGCCCAAGGGCTGGGCGGCAGGCGTGTGAGCCGGATAGCGGTCCCCCGTGAAGCCAATCCGCATGGTCTCCGGCAGCGCTTCGACGACCAACTCGTCGAACCGCGTCCGCTGGTAGGCGGCGACGACGACGGTATCGACGTCGAGCGTTCGCAATTCTGCGACGACCTGCGCGACATGCTGCGGGTCGGGTTCATGGACGGCGTCGTAGGGATCGGTCGGTAGCGGCACGAGCGTGGCGTTTGGTGCGAGCCGTTCCGCCACGGGAACCAGTCCCGGCCTCACGACCAGCGCAAGGCTCGCGGCCCGGGCGGCGACTGCCGCGAAAAGCGGCTGCCGCAGGACGAGATCCCCGATCGAGTCGGGATTCAGCACCGCGATCCGACGGCCATCCACGCCGGTCATATCGCTTCGCGGCCGCGTTCGCCGGTGCGGATCCGCACGCACTCGTCCATGGGGAGCACGAAGATCTTGCCGTCGCCAATCTCACCACGGTCGCCCGTGCGGCCCCCCTTCACAATCGCCGCGATCGTCGGCTCGACGAAATCGTCGTTGACGGCGATCTGCAGCTGCACCTTCCGCAGCAGGTTCACCGCGATCTCGTGGCCGCGGAAGGTTTCGGCATGTCCTCGCTGCCGGCCGAAGCCTTGCACGTCGAGCACGGTGAGGCGAAACACCTCCACCTCGGAGAGCGCCTGCTTGACGCTCTCGAGCTTGTTGGGCTGGATGATCGCGATGATGAGTTTCACGGTGGGCTCCGCCGAAGCACCGAAGAGAAGCGAAGCCTAGAGTGTAGGCTCTGGGCCGAAATGCGGCGAAGCTCGTAGCGCACGTAGCCCCTTTGCTCCGCAGCGGGCTATGCAGACAGCCCGTCACGGAGTGACGGGCCTACGCGTCGTGACGGACCTACGTGAACGAAATCCAGAATGCCCCGGCCTGGGCAAGCTAGGCGGAGTGCTTACCCAAGCCGTTGGGGCATCCTTCTGGACGGTGGGCGCAGACGGCAGGCGGCCGCCATCTCGCAGACCTCACCGAGATTGCAAACACCGTGCCATCGCGTTTCCCTCCCGACAAAAAAGCGGTCGGCAGCTGCTGCCCAGCGTGAATGCGGAATTTTCGCGGCCAAAAGGCGTATGCTCCGTCGGCGTTCCCGTTGGACGTGCCGCCGCCTTCCCGTTTGGCAGTCGTCTCGCGCCCACTTTCAGTGCAGTCACCTGCCTGCGAAGAGTGCACTGGCTTGCCTGTTCATTCACGCCCACGGCAGACCACTCGCCCGTGACTGATTCCGTGTCGCACCCCGATGCCGCTGACTTGACCGCGATCGTCGCCTGCGATCGGCACGCGCTCGTCGCGGTGCTTGCCGCGCGGTGTCTTGCCGAAAACTCCAATGCCGCGATCGCCGCAGCACTCGCCATTCCCTCGGGGGGCAGCCGCGCCGCATTCGAACGTCTCGCCGCGATCGATCCCGTCGCCTATGCCCGCAGCCGCAACTACGTCGCCGGTGCCGTCACGGGCCTCTCTCCCTGGATCCGGCACGGCGTGCTCGGGCTGGCGGAGGTGCGCGATGCGGCGCTCTCCCGCGTCGCCACGGCGGAGCAGGCGGAGAAGCTGATTTCGGAACTCGGCTGGCGCGACTACTGGCGGCAGGTGCATGCGGCGCTAGGCGATCGCATCCATGCGGACATCGAGCCACCGGCCGCTACCCCGCGTGTGGCGGCCCGCCTCGACCACGTGCCCGACGATGTCCGCACCGGGGCGACGGGCATGGTCTGCATCGACGCCTTCGTGCGGCGGCTGCAGGCGACCGGCTGGCTGCATAACCATGAGCGGATGTGGCTCGCTTCCTGGCTCGTGCATGTCCGCGGTGTCCGGTGGCAGGCGGGGGCCGATTGGTTCCTCGAACATCTGCTCGATGGCGATCCTGCGAGCAACCATCTCTCCTGGCAGTGGGTCGCGGGAACGTTCGCCGCCAAGCCGTATCTCTTTAATCGCGAGAATCTGGAGACGTTCACTGTCGGCACGCATTGCCGAGCGTGTCCGGTGCTGGGGCACTGCGACGTCGAGGGATCCTACGACGACCTGGCCGCGCGGCTGTTCGTCGCAGAGCCCACAGTTCGCCCGGCGTTGCGCATCCGTCCTGCGGCTCCCTGGCGGCCCGCGTCGGAGTCGGTTGCCACGCGGCCGCTCGTCTGGCTCACGCTCGACTCGGCCTCGCCGCGGAGTCCCGCGGCGACCGCGCATCCTGATTCGCCACGTGTGCACGTGATCGACTCCGCCTGGCTGCAGCGGGAGCGACCGACGCTCAAGCGGCTCGTGTTCCTGTTCGAGTGCCTGGCCGACGTGCCTGGTGTCGAGGTGATCATCGGTGATCCGCGTACGGTTATTCCCGAGCGGGCCGCAGCCCATGGCTGTGATGGCGTGAGCCTGGCCGAAACGCCGTGCCCGCTCGTGCGGGCCGCCGTGGCGGATATCGCACCACGGTTGCCGGTCGATATGCGGGCATGGCCCACGTTCTGCGACCACTCCCACGTGAGCGACATCGGTCGCTTCTCACGCTATTGGCAGCAGGTCAAGCGGTCGGCCCTCGCCCCGACCCGGACATGACGGCTACAGCAATCCGAGCAGCCGCACCCAGCGGCAGAGGTCGTCGGTGGGCATCGCGTCGTTCGGAGGCGCAGGCAGCGTGCCGACGGCGTGCCCCGCCTGCTCGAGCCGGCGGCGGTCGTCGGCCAGTCGGCGGCCGACATCTCCTTTGGGTTCTCCAAGCAACACCCACAGGCTGCGGCTCGGTTCGGCAGTCGGGATGGCAGCGGTGCGCGGCAGCGCGGCATTCTGGATCGCCACGCCGCGGACCACGGCAGGCAGCCGTTCGGCCACGAGCCAGGCAAAGCTTCCCCCTGCTCCGCTTCCTGCGACCGCCACCCGCCGAGGATCGATCGGCCGCCGCGCGTGCAGCGCTGCCAAGGCCCGCTTGATGCCGTCGGCGTCATCGAGGCTCCAGCGCTGCGGATCGGACGAGCCGGCGAGGATCACTGCGACGCCGTGCCGCACCACGGCGGCTTTCCAGGGGGTCGCCTCGGCCTCGGCCAGCGGCCCGCGCGGCGGGCCGCAGTACACGAGCACCCCCAGTGGTGTGTCAGGAGTCCCCGCCGGCACGACCGCCAGCGCGGGCTCAGCCACTTCGGCAGCAGTCAGCCGGATGACCTGCGCCGCGTCATTGGTGGCGTCGGCCGCGAGCGGCGGCAGATCGGTGGGGAGCCGCGGATCAAAGGCAGTCGTCTCGATCGTCAGGCGGGGGCGATCGTCGCCGCGGCGGAGTGAGAGCGTGACCTCCGTGCCTGGCTCGAGGCCCGCGAGGCGGCCGGCGAGATCGGTTGCGCCACTGAGTTGCGACTCGTCATCGCTGACTTCTGCAGCATCCTCCAATGCAAACGCCTCGATCACGTCGCCGACCTGCACTCCCGCGCGGCCCGCCGGCCCCTCTGGCAGCACCCACTCGACGGCCACGCCCGAGGCCTTCGTGTCGGCAGCGTCCGCCGCCTTCGGTCCAGCGATGAGTCCTAGCATCGCTTGTCGCCACGGGGGCAGCGTCGCCACGAGCGTGGCCTCGAACGAGTGCGTCTCTGGCGTTGATTCACCCCTCGCGATGTCGATTCGGACCGTGTCGCCGGCGTGCCGAGGCACGATCTGTTGTCGGGCGTCGGCGATCCGCGCGACGGCCTGTCCGTCAATGGCCACGATCCGATCGCCCGGCCGCAGCCCGGCACGGGCGGCGGGCGAGCCCTGCCGGCAGCTGGCGATCACCGGTTCACCGTTGATCAGGTCGTCGGAGCGATACGAGATGCCGAGCACGCCGCCGGCCAGCGTGTCCCCCTGCTCCAGCCGCGAGCGGAGCGGCGCCACGTCGGCGAGTGGCACGGCGAAGCCAATGCCCGCGTCATAGAGCTCCGTGCCGAGATCCATGCCGGCGGTGTCGGCCGGCAGCGGCGCGAGGATGCCGATCACGCGGCCGCGGATGTCGACGAGCGGCCCGCCATAATTGGCCGGCGACACTGAGGCATCCGTCTGCACGGCGCGGCCCCAGGCCCGGTTCACCGCGGAGAGCACGCCCACGGCTACGGCCGGCTCCGGAGATGCCCAGCCACGGCCGACGGCGATCGTCCACTGGCCCGGCGCGAGGTCGGCACGTGACACGATCTCGAGTGGCGGCGCATCGGGCAACGCATCCGTCGTGAGGAGTACGAGTCCGCGCGGCACATCACGCCCAACGGCTCGCGCCGCCTGCCGCCCGCCGTCGGGCCGCACGACCACGACGTCGACCACGTCTTTCGGCACGGCGAACGCCGTCGTGAGCACCCGGCCGGCCGGATCGATGACCAGGCCCGTCGACGGCCCAGTGCCAGCGACCGCCTCGGCCCCTTTGCCGACCGCCGCCTCCGACGCCACGACGGGCTCGATCCGCACCACGGCCCGCGCCACCCGCGCGACCGCCGCCCGAAACGCCGCCTCCTCAGCCAGCGTCGGCTCCCCGCCCCGGGCTGACCTCGCCGCGGCGGTGAGGATCAAGAGAACATGACACACGCCCCACACGGCGCGAGATGCCATACCGAAACGGGAAGGCGAAGGGAGTCGGTGCAAGCTCGAGGAGCATTTGGACCGAGTCTTCGAGGTCCACCGCGACGAGACTTGTACCGACCCCGAGCCGATGAGGGCCGTCGGGCGGTGCCTTCGACCACTCATGGC
>JBAVTF010000133.1:0-7699 GCA_049695995.1 Pirellulales bacterium
GAAGCCGCCGCCGGTGCCGCCGACGACGCCCATGGAGGAGGCGAGATCGGTGGCGGGAGCGGTCTCCGACCCGAAGTCGGTGAGCTCGACTGCGAGCGGCGCGGCCTCGACCGCGTCGGCGGTGGATACGACCTGCACGTCGGGCACGACCGACACATCGGTCGTCGGCACGACGACGTCATTCGACTGCGGGGCATCGCTCACCGGCTGGTCGATCGGCTGCTCGGAGAACTCCTCGAACTCTTCGACGGCTTCGGCAGCGGTCGAAACGATCTCCCGCGGCTTCTCCTTCTCGGGCGTCGCCGTGACCATGAGCGCCATCGAGAGCAGGGCCACGATGTGCACGAGCATGCTGATGCCGCACGCGATGATCTGATTCATCGCTCCGCCGCCGCGGCGTTCGGCAACCACGGGCGGCTCGTTGCTGGCGGCAGCAGGTTCAGCCGCAGGAGCTGCTGCGGCTGGTTTGACAGCAGCCGCAGGCTTCGCGGCGGCCGGGGCCTTCGCAGGAGCAGCGGGCTTGGCCGGCGGGGCGGCCGGCTTTCCGGCTGCTGCCGGCTTGGCAGGCGGTGCAGCAGGCTTCGCCGTCGCCTTCTGCTTGGGATCGGGATCGATTTGGCTCGCCATGATGTGAGTCCCCGTGCCAACGCAGCCCGGCTGGCTGCCGGGCAGATCCTCATATGAGCGCATTCGGCCGAACGGCCTCTCCACCTCCACAATACTATCCAATTCCGGGGCCGACGGTGAGCGCTGGCCAGACCGGTTTTTCCCGGGTAGAGTCTCGGTCCCTCCCGGCAAACTGAGCCCGTGCGTCGGGCGGCCGAGTGGCCGCCTTCGGTGTCACGCCCGGGAGAGGAGCACGCGGAACCCGTCGCACATGGCCAAGGGCAAGAAAAAACTCGAAGTGGTGCACCTCGTCTGCGAGGAGACCGGCGATCAGAACTACACCCTTCGCAAGAAGTCGGGGGGTGAGAAGCTGAAGGTCAAGAAGTACTCGCCGCGGCTGCGAAAGCACACCGTGCACAACGAGAAGAAGAAGTAGTTCCAGGCCTCGCCTGTCCCTCATCCAAGCCCTGAGCGCGAGCGAGGGGATGGAGGCGTCCGCATCGGGATCCCCCAGCTTGCGCCCGGGGGCTTCTATTGCTCCCCATCCAAGCCCTGAGCGCAAACGAGGGGATCTGCGTGCAGTGCGGCTTCGATGACCGCGGCTCGCAGCAACTTCTCGCCCTCGCTGAATGTGGCGGCGATCTCGAGGGCGACGAGAGGGATCCCGTCGAGGTCCAGGCTTCGGAACTTCACGAGATCCTTGAGCGTCGTGACGGCGAGGTCCACGCCGTGCTGGCGGCACGCTGCGGCCAGTGAAGCGATGTCGCCCTCGTGATACGCGTGGTGATCGGCGAAGGCCGTAAACGCTACGACTTCTGCGCCGAGGCCGGAGAGTGTCGCGCGAAAGGCTGCTGGGTTGCCTATCCCGGCGAAGGCGGCGATGCGTCGGCCGCGGAGTCGCTCGAGATTCTGCAGCGTGCCAACGCGGTCGCGAAGCGCGACCGGCCGATGCGTCGCCTCGGCCCAGATCGCCGGGAGCTGGCCGCCGCTGGCTGCGGTCACGGCCTGCCTGATCTCCGCGCGTCGCTCGGCCGACACCGACGATGCGCGGGTGAGCACGACGGACTGGGCCCGTCGCAGTGACGTGGCCGGCTCGCGGAGCAGGCCGCGTGGAAACAGTCGGCCGCAGCCGAACGGATCGGTGGCATCAATCGCAACGATATCGAGGTCCCGGGCGAGGCGGCGGTGCTGGAAGCCGTCGTCGAGCACGACGACGGTGGCGCCTTGGGCGGCTGCCGCATGCACCGCCGCCACACGGTCGCGGTTGGCGATATGTGGAACGCCCGGCACGACGACCGCCAGTTCGGCCGCCTCGTCGCTCACCTCGCCGGGGCGGGCGCCGTAGCCGCGGCTCACGATCGCCGGACCGTGCCCCGCGGCCTGAAGCGTGCGGGCTACCCAGGCGACGAGCGGCGTCTTGCCGGTGCCGCCGAGCGTGAGGTTGCCGACCGAGATCACGGGAACGGGACCGCGATGAACCCGCGTCAGGGCGCGATCGTAAGCGGTATTTCGTATGGCCACTGCGCCGCGATACGGCACGGAAATGGCGGCGAGCACCGCACGCAGGGCTGCTGGGCCCGGGCCCCGCATGGAGCCATCGGCCAGGCTTTTGAACGTGTCAGCGTCGGGCAGGAGCGACATGGAGCGGCCCGCGGGCCTCGGTCAGGGTGGCTGAAGGCCCTCACGATACCAGTGGTTTCGCGAGACCGTCGCCCCTGAATGCCGATATAATCCGGAAGCAACCCCAGGCAGAACGATGGCCACGGCACCAACCAGCAGCGAGTCGTTGGCCGTGGGCTCTTGGGCCGCTCCCGGGCCCGAGGGCTCCAAGTCGGATCGCTATCTCGCGCGGCGGCTCGCCGCCGCCGCCGCCGATTACAAGAGCGTGGCCGTGCTCACGTTCCTGCTCGCGGCGAGCGTGAGCGGCATGCTCTGGTTGCTGGCCGGGATCGTGCTCGAGCACTGGGTCGTGCCGGGGGGACTGCCGGGCTGGTTTCGCTGGGGCTGGCTGGGCGTGGCCGCGGTTGCACTCGCCGCCGCAGTGGGCCGCTGGGTCGTGCCCCTGCTGCGCTACCGCGTGAATCTCGTCTATGCCGCACGGGCCATCGAGGCGGACCATCCCGATCTCCACAACGATCTCGTCAACGCCGTGCTCGTGAAGGCCCACGCCGATGCCAACGCGCATGCGGTGGTGCGAACGCTCGAGCGCCGGGCGGCCAAGCGGCTCTCGGCCGTGCCCGCCGAAGGGGTCGTCGATCGTGGGTTCGCGCTCAAACTTGCTATCGCGTTGGCAGGGCTCGTGGCCGCCGCCTGCATCTACGAGCTCGCAGCGCCGAAAAGCCTGCTCGTGTCTGCGGCGCGGCTCATCGCGCCGTGGGCTGCGGTTGCGCCGCCGGCGCGGGTGCGGATCGATCCGCCGCAACTCGCCTGGCGGCATCCCGGCGCCGCAGCGGATGCGGGCGGGCCGGCGCATACGCTCGACGTGATCGGTGGCACGGTGACGGTGGTGCGGGGCCGGCAGTTGGTGGTGACAAGCCTGGTGCGCGGACTCGACCGCGATGAACGGGCTGAAGTGGTCGTGAGCCGTATCCGCGACAACGGTGCCCTCGACACGGCGACGCCTCCCTGGCGGGTAGCGATGGCGGCCGATGCCGAGGGGCGGCAGATGGCGATCCTGCCCGATGCGTCGCGCGGCCTCGATCACGGCCTCGAGTTCGTGATCACCGCAGGGGACGCGACCAGCGACCGGCTGCGGGCGGCCGTGGTTGACACGCCCGCGCTCCTCGTCCGCGAGGTGAAGTATGACTACCCCGCCTACACGCGCCGGCCGTCGGAGACGCTTGCCTGGCAGGGTGATCTACGCGGCGTGGAAGGCACACGCGTGACGATCATCGCCGAGGGCAACCGGCCGCTCGACGCCGCCTGGATCGACCTCGGCTGCGACGGGAAGAAGGACGTGCCCCTGCGGATCAGCCAGCACGACCTCGCGCGGGCGACGGGGAGCTTTTCGCTGCGGCTCAATGCCGACCGCACGGGGCCCGCTGCGAGCTCGTATCGGCTGGGCTTCGTGCCGCGCGGCTCGGGGGCGAGCGATCGTGAGGATACGGTGCTCGAGAAGCTCGAGCACCGTATCGAAGTGACGCCCGACCTGGCTCCCGAAGTAACGATCGAGGAGCCGCGGCAACAGGTGCTACGGGTGCCCCCAGACGCGGCGGTCACGGTGCGTGTGCGGGCGCTCGACCCCGATTTCGCACTCACGCGCGTGGCGATCGAAACGCGGCTGAAGGGGGGCGAGAGCCAGCCCGAGATCCAGGTGTTTCGCGGCGAGAAGTCGGGCGTGCTGAAGTTCGACGCGGCGGTCGTGCCGGCCGAGCAGGGAGCCAGTCCGGGGAGTGTGCTCGAGTATCGGGCCGTGGCCATCGACAACCGGCCGGAGTCGCCGAACGTTGCGCGGACGGAGTGGAGGTCGCTCGAGATCGACCCTGACGCTCCTCCTCCCCCCGCCCCACGTCCCGACCCTTCCCAGAAGCAGCGCGAGAACCAGCCGCAGCAAAACGGCGGCAAGCAGGACAACGGCAAACAGGAGCAGCAGAAGCCGAACGAGCAGCCGAATGGCCAGCGGCCCGATCAGCAGTCAGGTGGCGGCCAGGAGAAGGGTCCACAGGGCGCTCATCAGGGCGCTCATCAGGGCGGACAGCAGCCAGGGCAGCAGGGAGCCCAAGGTGGCCAGCAAGGCTCGCAACAGGAGAAGGGGAATCAGGAGAAGGGGAATCAGGCAGCACCGCAAGACGCTGGCGGTGGTCTGCAGCAGTCCGAAAAGCCTCAGGGCCCGAACGGTCAAGGTTCGCAGGGCAAGGGGGACCCAGCAAAGAACGAGCAAGGAAAGGGCGAGGGCGGCGGCGAGAAGCAGCAGCCTGCGACGCAGCCGCAGTCAGGCGGTGGCCCGCGGGGCCAGCAGCGAGAAAAGAACACCGTCGCCCACGACGGCACCAACGACGGCGAAGCGCTGGAGCGACTGCTCGACCATCGACGGCAGGAACGTGGTGAGCAGCAGGACGGTGGCCAACAAGCGACGCCTGGTCAACGGCAAGGGCAGCAGCAAGGGCAGCAATCCGGCCAGAAAGCCGCGCAGCAGGGCGAGCAACAGCAGCCGCAGGCCGGCGAATCAAGCAAACAAGACGGCCAGTCGGAACAGCATCAGCATGCAGACTGTCGCAACGCCGACGGCAAGCCGTGCGGGAAGCAGGGCTGCCCGTCATGCAAGGGCGGAGCGGGACAAGGACAGGGACAACCGAAGGGACAAGGCAGTGCAAGCGGGAACGGTGGTGCCGCCGGAGGTGGCGAGGCTGGGCAGCAGCAAAGTGGTGCCAAGGCGGACGCTGGAGATGAAGGCGACGGCGAGGCCGGTCAGGCGGCCGGAGGGAAGCCCGGTCAAGGGAAGAACGCGGCAGGAACTCCGGCCGACACCGGGAAAAAAGCCGAGGGCAAGGAATCATCCCAGGGACAGGCTGCTGGCGACGGAAAAGGCGCCGGCCAGTCCGCGCAGCAGCAACCGGGAAATCAGAAGACCGAGAATCAGGGGCAGGGCAGCGGTGCGCAGGGCCAGCAGGCCCAAAACGGCAAAGCCGCAGGACAGAACGATGGGGCCTCTGGCCAGCCTGGCGATGCGGGAGACGCTCAGGCCGGTGGCAAGCAGATGCCACCTGGCAACGCGGTGGGAGCCGGCGGCAAGGGAGGTGGTGATCAGGGGGCTCAGGCCGACAGTCCCGACGCCGCGTTACCACGCAAGAAGATGGAGTGGACCGACCAGGATCTGGCTCACGCCCGGAATGCCGCCGACCTCGCGCTCGAGCATCTCCGCGACGCGGTGAACGGCGGCAAGCGAGACGTGCTCGACGCGCTCGGCTGGACGCCGGAGCAGGCGCGGGCATTCCTCGAGCGTTGGGAGGCGATGCGCCGGCAGGCTGACACGGGCGACGCGACTGCGAAGGGTCGGTTCGAGCGGACGCTCCAGAGCCTGGGCCTGCGGCCTGACGGCGTCAGGAGCTCCCGCGACGTGCCCGCGGATGCGAAGGGGGGCCAGGCGGAAGGACGGCGGAGCCGGCCACCGGCCGACTACCGCGACCAGTTCCGGGCGTTCCTCCAGGGCACGAGCGTGGGGAACGGCGCCGAATGAGCGAGGCCTTCGAAGGACCGCGGTATCTCGTCTCGTTCGGGCCGAAGCGGGTGCCGCACTGCTTCACCGACGTGCTCATTCTCGGCGGCGGTCTCGCCGGCCTGCGGGCGGCGTTGGCCGTCGATCCGCGGCTCTCGGTGACGGTCGTGACGAAGGACGACCTCCGCAGTTCGTCGAGCCAGTGGGCCCAGGGGGGCATCGCGGGCGTGGTCGATCCGGAAGATCGGTTCGACAACCACGTGGCCGACACGCTCGTCGCCGGCGGCGGACTTTGCCATGAAGATGTCGTCGATGCCGTCGTTCGCGAGGCGCCGGCACGCATTGCCGAGCTCATCGCCTGGGGCACGCGGTTCGATGCCCGCAATGGTGCGCTGGAGCTCGGCCGGGAAGGGGGCCACAGTCACCACCGGATCGTGCATGCGCTCGGTGACGCGACCGGCCGCGAGGTGATGCGGGCCGTGATCGAGCAGACCCGGAAGCTCGACAATCTCTCCGTCTGGCCCGACACGTTCACGATCGATCTCGTGACCGACGGTGGCGTCTGCCGCGGCGCGATCGTGTGGAACCCGGCCCATGGCAAGACGATCGTCTGGGCCCGCCGCACGATCCTGGCGACCGGCGGTGCGGGGCAGCTCTACCGCGAATCGACAAATCCTCCTGGTGCGAGCGGCGACGGCATGGCGGTGGCCTGGCGGGCCGGGGCAGCGCTCCGCGACATGGAGTTCATGCAGTTTCACCCGACCGTGCTCTACATCGCCGGCGGCGCGCGGAGCCTGATCACCGAGGCGGTGCGGGGCGCCGGAGCCCACCTCGTCGATCGTGACGGCCGACGGTTCATGCCCGAGTTCGATCCGCGGGCCGAGCTCGCGCCACGGGACGTCGTCTCGCGGGCGATCACGGTCGTGATGCACCGCACGCATCATGCGAGTGTGTATCTCGATCTCTCGCACCTCGACCCGTCGATGGTGCGCGAGAGGTTTCCGGGCATGGCCGAGCTCTGCGCGAAGTTCGGGCTCGACCTCGCCCGCGATCGCATCCCGGTGCGGCCGGGCGCCCACTACATGATCGGCGGTGTGACGGTCGATGCGGACGGCCGCACAAGCGTTCCGGGGCTGTTCGCGGCGGGCGAGGTCACGTCGAGCGGACTCCACGGCGCCAATCGCCTCGCGAGCAACAGTCTGCTCGAAGGACTCGTGTATGGCGCCCGTGCCGGCGAGGCCGCAGCCGGAGAGGTGCTGGCTGCCGGGGCCGACGACTTCCGCATCCCGCCCCTCGCTCATCCGCGGCAGCCGGAGGCCAACGGCGAGGCGGCCGCGGCCCTCGACCTCGGCGACATTCGCAATTCGCTCCAGTCGCTCATGTGGAGGCACGTGGGCGTGGAGCGCTCGGGCGAGTCGCTCGCCGAGGCCCTCGACCTCGTCGAAGGCTGGTGCCGCTACGTGCTCCCGCGGCAGTTCGCCGCGCCGGAAGGCTGGCAGCTGCAGAACATGCTCGAGGTCGCCCGCCTCATGATCCGCTCGGCCCTGGAGCGGCAGGAGACCCGCGGCGTCCACTTCCGCGCCGATTTCCCGGAGGCTGATCCCCGCTGGAAAAGCCACCTCACCTGGCACCGCGGCACGTCCGCCCCGAGCGTCGAGCCACTGGTGGGCGGCTAGCGACGCAGCCTCGTGGAAATAGAGCCGGCTTCGGGGGCGGTACAAGTCTCGTCGCGGGACCTCGAAGACTCGGTCCAAATGCTCCTCGAGCTTGCACCGACTCCCTCGCCTCCCGCTCCCCTTCTCGTGCTGACAATACGCCGTGAGGGGCTGCCCATGCCCCGGGAGCCGGCGTTGCTGACCAGCGTAGGCAGGATGCCGGAGCGCAGTCAGCATCGAGCGAGCGAAGGCATGGATGCCGTAGCGAGCGTCCGGCGACGGG
>JBAVTF010000134.1:0-38289 GCA_049695995.1 Pirellulales bacterium
GACGGTGGCGGCGGCGACCCGCCGGATCGGCCTGCGGCGGTCGGGCGTGCGCGGGCGGTCGCTGTGGCTCGAAGGGCGGCGGTGGGTGCCGCGAGGCACCGCCTGCGATCCGCAGTCGTGCGACCTCGCGGCGATGCACGCTGCCGGCGTCGCTGCCGTCGTGGCCGATCCACCGGTGTCGCTCCTGGCGGCGGCGGACGAGTCGGGGGTGGCGATCATTGCGATCGCCGAGGCTCGAGAAGGCCGGCTGCTGGATGCCGATGGCCTCGTCGAGCGAATCGGCACCTGGGCGATGCACCCGTCCGTCGTGTTCACGGTTCTGCCACGGGCGTTCACGGATGCGCAGCTTGCCGCGGTGGCGGCGAACGCCCGCCGGCTGAAGGGCACGATGCTGCTGGCCCACGTGGTGAACGCCGCATCACCTCCGCCCCCCGAACTTCCTGCAGGCATCGACTGCGTGTGTATGGCCTTGGAGGGCAGCAGCTTGCCGCACGACGGCTGGCGAGAAGCGGCACCGGCCGTGCCGCTCATCGCCTGGCGGCGGGAGGCTGTCAATGAGCTCGCAGGCCGCAGCGGGTGCGATCGACTCCAGGCCACGCTCGCCGCCTGGGGTCTCGCCGACGGCCGCATGCACCAGCCATGGGACTGGGCGGGATACCTCGTGTCATGATGGGCGACTGGCGGACGTGGCTCATGATCGGCGCGGTCGGATTCGGCGGGCCTGCCGGCCAGATCGCGATCCTGCACCGCGAGCTCGTCGAGCGGCGCCGCTGGCTCGATGAGGATGAATTTCTGGCGGCGCTCCGGGTGTGCATGCTTCTGCCCGGCCCCGAGGCACAGCAATTGGCGACCTACGCGGGCTGGCGCCGCGGCGGCCTCGCCGGGGGACTGCTGGCCGGCACGCTCTTCGTGCTGCCGGGGGCGGTGCTCGTTCTGGCGCTCGCCTGGCTGCATGCGGCCGGTGAATCGTGGCCACTCGTCGCCGCCGCCTTCGCCGGTACGCGGCCTGCGGTCGTGGCACTCGTCGCCCTCGCGGCGTGGCGGATCGGACGGAAGTCGCTCACATCGGCTGCGGCCGTGGCGATCCTGTGCGCGGCCGTCACTGCACTCTCGTCAGGCGTGGCGTTTCCGGTGGTCGTGCTGGTGGCGGGTGTGCTTGGTGGACTGCTGCTGCCGGCGCCGATGGTCAAAACCGGCTCGGGGGCGGTATCCGGCTCGGGGTCGGTACAAGTCTCGTCGCGGGGACCTCGAAGACTCGGTCCAATGCTCCTCGAGCTTGCACCGACCCCCTCGCCTTCCTCTTCTCGGTCACGAACCACGGCCAGGGGGCTTGCCGTTGGCGTGCGGCATCTCGCGGTGGTTGCTGGTGTGGCGGCGGTGATCTGGGTCGGGTGCCTGTGGGGTGTGACAGTGACGCAGGCGGCGGGGGGGCGTGGTGCTGCGATTGCGCGGCTGTTCACGACGACGACGCTCTTGTCGCTCGGCGGTGCCTACGCCGTCGTGCCCTGGGCGCTCGATGAGTCGGTGGCCCGCGGCTGGCTCGCTGCCGACGAACGGTTCACGGCGCTGGCGATGGGCGAGGCCACGCCCGGCCCGCTGATTCTCGTCGTGACGTTCATCGGCTTCATGGCCGGCTGGAAGGCCGTGCCCGACGCGGCGCTGCATGCGGGGCTGGCCGGCGGAACGATCGCTACGCTGTTCGCGTTCCTGCCGTCGTTCGCCCTGATCTTTGGCCTGGCTCCGTTCGTGCGGTCAATCCATCCAGGCTCGTGGCTGGGCCGCGCGATGACTGGCGTCGGCGCAGCGGTGGTGGCCGCGATTCTCATGCTCACGTTGCGGCTCGCCCGCGATGCCTTCCTGCCGGCCGGTCAGCCCGACCTGTTGGCGATCGCCGTGGCGGTGGCCAGCGGTGTGGCGCTCGTCAGCGGCCGCGCTTCGACGCCGGTCGTGGTGCTGGCCGCCGCCGCGATCGGTGTGGTGGCGAGCCTGTGGTAGCATCGCCCGCATGCAGTCCTTCGATCCCGATCGCTACTCCCGCCAGACCCGCTTTGCCCCGCTGGGTGCAGACGGCCAGGCGCGGCTGGCGGCTGGCCGAGTCGCCGTCGTGGGCTGTGGGGCACTTGGCAGCGTTGTGGCCATGACGCTGGTACGGGCCGGTGTCGGCTTCGTGCGGCTGATCGATCGCGACGTGCCGGAACGCTCGAACCTTCCCCGGCAGGTGCTCTTCGACGAGGCCGACGTGGCCGCGGGATTGCCGAAGGCGGTGGCTGCCTCGCGGCATCTTCGGGACATCAACTCGGCTGCGTCGATCGAGCCGGTCGTCGCCGATCTGACGGCGGTGACGGCGGCCTTCCTGCTCGGCGGCGTCGACATCGTGGTCGACGGCACCGATAACTTCGAGGCCCGGTTTCTGGTCAACGAATGGTGCTGCCGCCATGGCCTGCCCTGGGTGCACGGCGGCGCGATCGGCGCGGAAGGCCGCGTGCTCACGATCCTCCCGGGCCGCACTGCCTGCCTCCGCTGCCTCGTGCCGGAGCCGCCCGCCGCCGGATCGCTGCCCACGTGCGATACGGCTGGGATCATCGGACCAGCGGCCCTCGTCGTCGGTGCCGTCGAGGCGGCGGAGGTAATCAAGCTGCTCGCTGGAGCGCATGACACAGTCGCGAGTCGGATGCTCGTCTGCGATCTGTGGGAGAACGTGTGGCGGTCGATCGATCTCTCGACCCTCGCCGCTCAGGGCTGCCCCACCTGTCGCGGCGGCGACTTTCCGTGGCTCGAGGGCCGGCTCGGTGGAAGGCCGACGGCGCTCTGCGGCCGCGATGCCGTGCAGGTGATGCCGGCCACGCCGGGCATCGACCTCACGGCTCTGGCGACGCGGCTCTCCGGCACGGGAAACGTCACCGTGAACCCGTGGATCGTCCGTGCCCAGGTGGAGCCGGGCATCGAACTGGCCGTGTTCGCCGACGGCCGCGTGATCGTGTCGGGCACCCGTGACGAGGCCCGCGCCCGGAGCATCGTGGCGAAGTACGTCGGCGGCTGATGACGGACGAATCGCGCGGCCGTGAACCCACCCCAACTGGGATGAACCGCTAGTCGGGGGCACGTGCTCGCCGCCGGCGGATCCGGAAGCCCGAGGCGTGAGCCGAGAGGGGAGCCCGGGCTGCAGCTATCAGTCAGGTGGTTTCGCGGGCCGGCGCCGAGCCCGTCGCGGCCTCGAGAATCCGGTGCTCGGTGGCGTCGGCTCGGGCAAACTCCGCGGTCAGTCGCCCTTCGGCGAGCACGAGGATGCGATCGGAGAGGGTGAGCAGCTCGGGCAGCTCGCTCGACGTGAGCACAACGCCCATGCCCTGACGGCAGAGGCGGTCGATGAGGGCATAGAGTTCGGCCTTCGCCCCCACGTCGATGCCGCGGGTCGGGTCGTCGAGCAGGAGAATCCGCGGCTCCGTCAGCAGCCAGCGGCCGATGATGCACTTCTGCTGGTTGCCACCGGAGAGGCCGGTGATCGCGGCGTGCGGCCCCGGTGTCTTCACGCCCGTCTCGCGGATCGGCCGGGCGACGAGTGCCTCCTCTCGTCCTCGGCTCACGAAGCCACCCCACTTCGCCTTGTCGAGGCTGCAGAGGCTCACGTTGCCGGCGACGTCGAGATCGGGGAAGAGTCCGAGCCGCTTGCGGTCTTCCGTGACCATCGCGATGCCGGAAGCGCAGGCCTCACGCGGATGCATGAACCGCACGGGCCGGCCGTGGAGCCGGATCTCACCCGTCCAGGTCGCAGGCGAGGCGCCGAAGATCGTCTCCAAGAGCTCGGTGCGGCCCGCGCCCATGAGGCCGGCCACTCCCACGATTTCGCCGGCATGGAGGTCGAGCGAGACGTCGGATAGGCGGTAGCCCCGCGGATGCTCCGGCCAGGGAAGCGTGAGGCGGCGAACCTCGAGGAGCGTCTCGCCACGGGGCCGCGGCTCGTGGAACGAGTGGTCCGCGATCTCGCGGCCCACCATCCAGCCGGTGATCTCCGTGGGCGTGGTCGCGGCCCGCTCGACCGTGCGGACATGCCGGCCGTCGCGGAGCACGGTGATCCGGTCGGCGAGCCGAAACACCTCCTCCATCTTGTGCGAGATATAGAGGATCGTGGTGCCACGTTCCCGCAGCCGCTGAATCGTCCGCTCGAGTCGGACTGACTCGGCCTCGGTGAGCGCGCTCGTCGGCTCGTCCATCACGAGGATCGACGCGTCGAGCGAGAGGGCCTTTGCGATTTCGACGAGCTGCTGGTCGCCCACCCGCAGGCTGCCGGCCGACGCGCGAGGGGAAACCTTGCATTCGAGCATGTCGAGCAGTCGGGCCGTCTCGGCCTCCATGGCGGCGTCGTCCACCAGACCCAGCCGCCCAAGCCGCTCGCGGCCCAGGAACACATTGGCCGCCACCGACAGATCTTCGACGAGATTCAGTTCCTGATGGATGATCGCCACGCCGGCCCGCTCGGCGTCGCGGGTACCGGCGAAGCGGGTGGGCTGCCCGTGAATCTCGAGTTCTCCCGCGTCGGGCTGATAGACGCCCGAAAGAATCTTCATGAGCGTGCTCTTGCCGGCGCCGTTCTCGCCGCAGATGGCGTGGAGTTCGCCGGGGCGGATGTCGAGCGAGACGTTGTCGAGCGCGATCACACCCGGGAACCGCTTCGTGATCCCACGCATCGCGATCGCGCGGCCTTCGATCGTCCGGTCGGTGGTCGTGTGGCCGGTCGAGGCGGCGGTCATGCGGCCCTCGCGGCGGCCGACTGTTGGCCTTCCCACACCTTCAACGCCCCGAGTAGGCCGAGGGCCACCAAGCCGGCGGCCAGACCGGCCCGCGGCGACGCCGTCATCGCGACCACGCCGCCGGCCAGGATCGAGAGCGTGGGGATCGCGCAGAGGCCGAGTGCCCCAGGCAACAGCCTTCGGCCCCCCTTCGCCAACTCGCCGACCTGGGAGAATGTCACGGCGAGTACGACGACCACGCCCACGATCAGGCCCTCGTAGATCTCGGCCTCGGTCTTGATCACCTTTGACACGGCATCAATCACGACCCGCAGGAAGATGGTGCCGAGCACGGTGCCGGGCACGGTGCCGACGCCCCCGGAGAGCGAACAGCCGCCGACGACGGCCGCGGCAATCGCATTGAGTTCATGGCCCCGCGCCTGGTTGGCTGGGGCGGCGACCGACTCATTCGCCACGTAGAACAAGCCGGCCAGGGCAGCCGTCATCGCGGCGTAGCAGTAGGCGAACCACTTCACGTTGTCGGTACGGATGCCCGCGAGTCTCGCCGCCTGCTCGTTGCCACCGAGGGCGTGAACGTGGCGACCGAGAACGGTGCGGGTCAGCAGGATCCAGGTGACGAATGCGAGCAGGCCGAACACGGCGACCGGAATCCAGACGTTGTCACGAACGAACTTGAACATGGGATCGTAGACGTTGATCTGGCTGTTCTTGGTGGGCAGGAGAGCCGCCGTCGTGCTTGTGGCGAGGGCCCGTGCAAGACTGCGGAGGCCGACGAGCGTGGCGAGCGTGGCGATGAACGAGGGCAGCCGCACGGCCGTGATCAGCCAGGTGTGGAGCGTGCCCACGAGGAAGCCGGCCAGCAGGCTCGCCAAGCAGCCTGCCGCAGCGATAGCCCCACCCACCGGCTTGAATCCCACCATCTCCGCCGGGGCGAGGGCCAGCATGGTGGAGGCACACACGGTGGTGGAGAGGGCGATCATCGACCCGGCGGAGAGGTCGATGCCGCCGGCGATGATCACCACGGCTGCGCCCAGGGCGAAAATCCCGAGCATCGCCGTGCTGCGGGCGACGTCGCGCAGGCTCGCGAGCGGCTGGAACCAATAGGAGTGGTTGGCGTCGATGATGGCCGTGAGCACGACGGCCACGACGATGGCGGCGAGCAAGGCCCACTCGCTGCGGCGCAGGAGGGGGTTGCCGGAGGAACGTGGGGCGGGAGCAGCCATGCGTGAGGTTCCCGAGACGCGATGTGCCCGAGGTTCAGTGTGATGCGGGGCGGGTGGCCACGTCAGGAACTCGACAGGCCGTACTTCTGCAGCCACTCGCGGAACCTCGAGAGCGGCATGTACTCATGGCCGCTCCGCTCGATGTCGGCCGGCGTCACGAGCGGATCGGTGTCGGGCACGATCAGCCGCAGGCCGGTCGTGTAGATGTCGCCATCGGGCTGGCCGAACCGCGGAAACATCTCCTTGATCGTCGCCTCGTCGCCGTCGTGCATCGCGAGCAGGAGGCGGACCGTCTGAATGCCCATTTCGAACGGGTTCTGCACGACCATGGCATCGATCTGGCCGGCGGCCATCCGCTCGATTGCCACGGCCTGGGCGTCGAATGTGACGTTCGTGATCCGGTCGCGGGCCTTCCGCTCCTCGACCACCTCCGCGATCGCCGGGGCGTTGTAGGCCCAGATGCCGACGAGCGCCACGACGTCGGGGTGATTCACGAGCGCTGTGCGGACGTTGTCGCGGGCCCGGGCGAGGTCCATCTCGTCGCTCATCCGGTCGACTTCCTTGAAGGCATCGCCGATGGCCTCCTTGAAGCCATTCATCCGAGCCCGGGCATTATCGTTGTCCGTGAAGCCGGCGAACTGCACGTAGCCGCCCGAGGTCTTCCCGCGAGCCGCAAGAATCGCCTTGGCGGCGGCGCCGAGGAGCCTTCCGCCCAGGATGTTGTCGGTGCCGATGTAGTAGGGGCGGGCATCACGGAACGTGGCGCGGTTCACGTCGCCGTCGACGGTGATCACCTTCACGCCCTTGGAGGCGAGGTTCTTCATCTCCTCGACGATCGCGGCGTTCTCCGCCTGGATCACGGAGATCGCCACGGCCGCGACGTCGGCCTGACTTGCGAGCTGCCGTAGCTTTTCGATCTGGCCCTGGGCCGTGCCGTTGCCTTTTTCCATCACCGCCCGCAGCCCCTTGGCGGCGAGCCCCGACCGCATGGCTCCTTCAACCAGCCCAGCGTTGCACGCATCCCAGAAGGGATCGTCGCCGTTGGTGATGAATACGAACCGTTTGGGGCCCCCCGCGGCAGCGGCGGAGGGCGTTGCCGCCGTATCACTCGGCGCCGAGCCCGACGGCTGAGAGCATCCACTGACCATCGCGACGACGCAGGCGATCAGCGACGCGAATCGGATGACGTTCATGCGACCAGCTCCTGGCACGGGGTTCGAGGCAGGCGGTTTTCTAAGCTGTGTTTACGAATGTTGTCAGTAGCGTAGTCCATTTTTTCGCAGATGCACCAGAGGCGGAGTTTCCCGGCCGGCTCCAGCTGTCGTGACGCGAGCCAGCACGATGACGTGGTCGCAGCGGACTTCATCCGTTCCGGAGGTCTGTGCGACCGGCATGCATTCGAGCCAGGCGGCTGCCTCCTCGAGCGCAGGTGCCCCGCACCCGGCTCGACTGAGGGCGAGTCCAGCGAACGGATTTTCACCTGGAGCTGCCGGCTTGCCGAAACGTGCGAGCAGCGGCCGTTGGTTGTCGGCCAGCACATTGACCACGAACGGCGCACCCGATTCGATCGCAGTGAGCAGGCCCCGAGACGGGGCCACGGCGACGGTCAGCATCGGCGGTTCGAAGCCGGCCTGCATCACCCAGCTGGCGAGCATGCCCCGATCCTGGTCGCCCTCGCGCCAGGTCACGATGAACAGGCCACTCGGAATCCGGCCCAGGGCGAAACCAAGAGGCGATGCTTCGACGATGGAGCGGGGCGTGTCAGTCTGGGGCGGCGGTGGCGAGTTAGTCATGGAGGATGGCCTGGCAGGGGAGTGAGACGCGGCAGAGTTGATCCTTCGCCGACTTGCGCCGTTTTCCTATCTCTATTCGACTTGAAGGCCGCGCTGTCGCGGCGCTAGTGAACCGTGCCGGTCGTGCCGATGACACCGTGGCTCAGCGTGGCGAAGACCCTACAGTGTCGCCACGATGTGCCGGGTTCGCAACCTGCTCCGAACGTTCGGGGCGGGCAGGATGGCGGTGTCTTTCCGGAATGGCGTCTCGATGCTGAATGGGCTTCGCGGGCTTTCGCTGGCGGTCGTGTGCATGGCGTGCCTGACGGCCGTCGGCCAGGACGTGCCCGTTGAGTCGCTGCCGCCGGCCCAGCCGCAGGGGCCGGTCATCCTGGACATGCCGTACGCCGAGGGGCCGTGGTGCCCGGACGGATCCTGCGTGTCGCCCGATGCCTGCCGCGACTGCTTCGACGACCTGTGGGCGGCCCGTCCCTGGGGCTGGCACATCCTGCCCAACAACCTGATCTACACGAGTTACCTCGCCGGACCCAAGGAGCCGCGGTTCGCCAGCGTCTGGTATGACGACACGGCGCCCGACCCGTTCGATCCATCGATGAAGAACGGCTGGATGTGGGACATGACCGCCGGCGGCCGGGTGTCGATCCTGCGATATGGCTCCGATCCGGTGCTGCATCCGCAGGGCTTCGAGCTGCAGGTCGAAGGTGCAGCCTTCGTGCGGCTCGACCAGCAGGACGAACTCGATCTGCGGTCATCGGACTACCGCTTCGGACTGCCGCTCGTCTACGGCATCGGCCGCTGGCAGACCAAGCTCGCCTACTATCACCTCAGCGCCCATCTTGGCGACGAGGCGATGCTCAAGCACCCCGATTTCACGCGGGTGAATTACCTGCGGGATGCCATGGTGTGGGGCAACTCCTACTACCTCCTCGATTGGATGCGGATCTACGGTGACATCGGCTACTCCTTTCACAACAGTGGTGGCTCGGAGCCGTGGGAGTTTCAGGCTGGAGTCGAGCTCGTGCAGGCGCGGCCCACAGGCCCGCGCGGTGCCCCGTTCTTCGCGATCAACGGCATGTCGCGGCAGGAGCTCAACTGGGGTGGCAACGTGTGCGTGCAGACGGGCTGGGCCTGGCGGGGCGATCGCAGCGAGCGGCTCCTCCGTGTGGGGTTCGAGTATCTCTACGGCTCCGACCCACAATATGAGTTCGTGTTCTACAACCAGAACCGCGCCGGGATCGGCGTGTGGTACGACTTCTAACCAGAGTTCCCGCGGGCGTGGCGCGGTGGAGGCCCGAGGAAGCCCCTGGGCGCAAGCCGGGGGATACCGACGCGGAAGCGTCGGCAGCGCTGCCTCATGGCGTGAGCAACGCCGTCTCGTGGGCGACCTGTCCGCGGCTCCCGCCGCGTGATCCCCTCGCTCGCGCTCAGGGCTTGGATGCGACGGCGGCCCGCCGTGTGGTAACCTGCCTCGCATGCCGCTGCTTGCGATTGAAACGACCTGTGATGAAACCGCTGCGGCGATCGTGACGCGGTCGCGCGCAGTGCTCGCGAGTGTCGTCGCCAGTCAGGAACAGCTGCATGCCCGCTGGCGGGGCGTGGTGCCGGAGATCGCCTCACGAGCCCACGTGGAGCGGATCATCCCCGTCATCGACGAGGCGGTGTGCAGGTCAGGTGCAGCCCGATCGGAACTGAAGGCCGTCGCCGTCGCCGTGCGACCGGGGCTCGTCGGGTCACTGCTCGTGGGGCTCGCCGCGGCGAAGGCCATCGCGGCGACCCTGCGTGTGCCGATCGTGGGCTACGATCACATCGCCGCGCATCTCTATGCCTGCCGCCTTGCCCACGGAGAGTCGCTTCCCTATCCATTCGTCGGACTCGTGGCCAGTGGAGGGCATACGTCGCTGTTTCGCGTGCGGTCGCCGCTCGACTTGGAACGGCTCGGTGGCACGATCGATGACGCGGCGGGCGAGGCCTTCGACAAGGCGGCGAGCCTGCTCGGGCTGCCCTATCCAGGCGGTCCGGAAATCGAGCGAGCAGCCCGGTCCGGCAACCCGCGGGCGCACCGGTTGCCACGGCCGCTCGTCGCCGACCGCGACCGGCTCGACCTCAGCTTCAGCGGTCTCAAGACGGCCCTCCGCTATATCGTGCGTCCGCCGGGAGCTCCGGCCGACACGCCGCCTCCCGTCGGTCAGGCCCGAGCCGACCTCGCCGCCTCGTTCCAGAAGGCCGTGGTCGACTGCATCCTCGCCAAGCTCGAACTCGCCATCGATCGCACTGGCTGTCGGGCGATCGCGATCGGCGGCGGCGTGGCCGCGAACTCCTGCCTGCGTGAGGCGGTCGAGGCGTTCGGCCAGCGTCGCGGCCTCGGCGTTTTCGTGCCGCCCCTCTCGCTCTGCACTGACAACGCCGCGATGGGTGCCATCGCATGGGAGCGGCTCGAGCGTGGCGAAGACGACGGCCTGCTGCTCGATGTCACGCCCGGCACCGACAGAAGCCGACGGTCGCGTTAGAAATTCGAGAAGGACTCGAACTCGTCGTAGGGGCGGTGTTCGAGGTTGACGAATCGCGTGTAGTCGTGCTGCCAGAGCAGTTTGACGTCGCCGATCGGACCGTTTCGCTGTTTGGCGATGATGATCTCCGCCTGGCCCTTCACGCGTTCGCGGTCTTCATCGTTGGTCTGGTAGTACTCCTCGCGGTGCACGAACATCACGACGTCGGCATCCTGCTCGATGGCGCCCGATTCGCGGAGGTGATTGAGTCGGGGCCGGTTGTCGCGGGACACTTCGGCCTGCCGGTTGAGCTGGGCCAGGCAGAGCACCGGCACGTCGAGTTCACGCGACATCATCTTGAGCCGTCGCGCGATCCGTGCCACCTGCTCCTGCCGCGGGTCGCGGGGATTGTCGGGTTCGATGAGCTGCAGGTAGTCGATCACGATCAAGGCCAGGCCCTGGCGCCGCTTGAGGCGTCGGGCTACGGCCGCGATCTCGGTAAGCGTGCGGCCCGGCGTATCGTCGATGTAGAGCGGCGAGGTGCCGATTTCCGACGACTTTTGCACGAGCCGCCGCCGATCCTCCTGGGAGATCGTGCCGTTGCGGAGCCGGTGGCCGTTCACCTGGGCCGCCGAGCAGAGGAGACGATCGGCGAGTTCGAGGCTCGCCATTTCGAGGCTCGTGAAGAGCACGGCCTGTTTCAGGTTGATCGCCACGTGCTCGGCGATGTTCATCGCGAACGCCGTCTTTCCCATACTCGGACGGGCCGCGAGGATGATCAGTTCGGAGTTGTGCAGGCCGCCGCAGAGTGCATCGAGGTCTGTGAAACCGGTCTCGACACCGCCGATGGTGTGCTCGTGCTTCATCCGCGCATCCATGCGGACCATCACCTCTTCCAGCACCGTCTGGATCGGCTGCGCCTCGGCCGAGCTGCGGCGTTCGAGAATCGCGAAGATCTTTTCTTCAGCCTGGGCGAGCAGTTGCCGCGGCTCATCGCTGCCGTCGTAGGCGTCGCGAAGGATGTCGGTGCCCGCGTCGATCAGCGATCGCAGGAGCGCCTTGTCGCGGACGATGTGGGCATAGTGGCTGGCATGGGCCGCATGGGGCACTGCCTCCACCACTTCGGCCAGAGCGGCGGCCCCGCCAATGCGTTCCAGATCCCCCTTTGTCCGCAGCCGCTCCAGCACGATCGTGGCATCGATCCGCTTGCCGGTGTCGTGCAGTTCCAGCAGATGCTGGTAGAGGATCTGGTGCGACTCGTCAGAAAAGTCCTCGGGGCGGATGAGCAGGGCGATGTCGTCGCACACGTCGGGCTTGAGCAGGATGCTGCCCAGCACGGCCCGCTCGGCGTCGATATTCGCGGGACGATCGCGGTCCACGAGCACGGCTGCGGCCGGCTGTGAGTCGGTGGTGCCGCGGCGCCGCCTGCCACCGTCGCGAGCCGACGTCTCACGCGATGCCACCATCGATGCCTGCCTCCGTGCGATCCGACCGTCCTGGGCGAGCGCCCCGGCAGGGGGCCACCCCACCGCTGCCGCGGCCCGACTACTTCGCAGCGGCGTCGCTGCTACTCGGCACCACCCAGACCTTCAGATCGCCCTCGACATCCGGGCCAAGCTTGACCTTCACGGTGTAGAGGCCCACTTCCTTGAGCGGACCCTGGAGGACGATCTGCTCCGGCGACACCATCAGATCCTGCTGCTTGAGGGACCGCGAGATTTCCGGGGCGCCGACCGAGCCGTAGAGGTGGCCTTCGTCGTTGGCGTTCGCCTCGATCGTCACGCTGGTGCGGACGAGTTCCGCCAGCAGGCTTCGCAGGCCGGCCAGCCGTTCGCGGGCGATTTCCTCGAGCTTCGCCTTGTGCTTCTCCACCATGCGCTTGTGGTGCTCGGTGGCGATCGTGGCCAGACCCTGCGGGAGCAGGTAGTTGTAGGCGTAGCCACGCTTGACCTCGACCACTTCGCCCTGCTTGCCGAGGTGTTCAACGGTGTGGATGAGCAGAAGCTCAATGCCGCCGCGCTTGCCCTTGGGTAGGCTGCGCTTGCCGGCGACTGCGAGACGAGGCTGTGCTGTGGCGGCCATGGATCAATTTCTCCGAAAAGTCAGAACGGGATGTCGTCGTCGGCTCCGACCGGCCCGCCGGACGATCCGGGGCCGTCATCGTAACCGTCATTGGCTTGATTGAATTCGTCGCCGCCAAAGGAGCCGCCCTGCGGAGCACCACGGCCTGCGGCCACACGCGGCTTCGCGGTGCGGCCGCCTTCGCCGCCGGAACGCGATCCCAGGAGCTGCATCTTCTCGCCGACCACGCGGAGCTTGGAGTTCTTCTTGCCGTCCTTCTCCCACGTGTCGAGCTTCAGCCGGCCCTCGATGAGCAGCGGCGAGCCCTTCGTCACATACTCGCCGGCAATCTCCGCCGTGCGACCCCACAGCGTCACGTCGACGAACGTCGTCTCCTCGACCCACTCGCCTGACGGTGTCTTGCGGCGGTCGTTGACGGCCAGGCCGATGTCCGTGACAGCCGTGCCGCTCGCGATGTAGCGCAGTTCGGGGTCGCGGGTCACATTGCCCATGAGGATCACGCGGTTAAAGCTTGCCATGCCAGAAACCTCCTTCTCGCTGCCGGAACTGAACGTGCGTACAACTCCAGCACTCTATGCCCTGCCGTGGGAGGGTGCAAGGGGTGGGGGGTGGTTCCTCAGGACGCCCCGGCCGGACGAGCTACCGGAGCCGCTGCCGCCGGACGCCGCTGTGCCGTATCGCCGGCGAGCGCGTGCTGCACGAGGGCGTCCGCGATCCGGTCATCGACCTTCAGCACGAGCTTGCGCAGGATGTCGTCGGTGATCTCGCACTGCCGTTCCAGTCCGACAAGGTTGCCACCGGGCATGCGGAAGTAGGTGAGCCAGTACACGCCCTTCTTTTGGCCCTTGATCGGGTAGGCCAGCTTTCGCTCGTCCCAGAGCCGTGACGCCAGAACCGTGCCACCAAACTGCTGAATGAGGTCGGTCACCTGTTGGGAAACGGCTCCCGGATCACGGGAATACTTGCCCGGGTCGAGAATGAACATGCCTTCGTAGACCGACATGAAATCGCGCTCCTCTGTAGCTATGCGAACTGTGCTCGTGAAGAATCTATCAGTTGTAACGGTTCATTGCGGCCTGGATGCCCACGGCGACCCAATCCTCGGCAGCGTCGGCCGCCCGTTCGACGACCGGTCCGAGGGCGTCCCGCTCGTCCCGGGCAAACCGGCCCAGCACGAAGTCGGCCGGCTTCCAACCCGCCGGAACAGGCCCGATGCCGACCCGCAGCCGCGGGACGTCTGGGCTGCCCAGCCGGCGCAGGATGTCGGCCAGGCCGTTTTGACCACCCGCGGAGCCGCTCGGCCGCATGCGGAGGGTGCCGGCTGACAGGTTGAAATCGTCACAGATCACCAGGATGTCGGAATGTTCGATTTTGAAAAAGTCACGGGCCGCGAGCACGCTCGAACCGCTGAGATTCATCCACGTCAGCGGCCACAGCAACAACACTGGACAACCGCGGATCACCGCTTGCGCCGTCTCGCCCTGGAACCGCTGCCGTCGTGAGGGGCCGCCGGCCCGACGCGCCAGCTTTTCCAGCACGTCGAAGCCTACATTATGCCGGGTGCCATCGTAGGACGGTCCCGGGTTGCCCAATCCCACCAGCAGTTTCACGTTTCTCGATGGGAGAGCCTCCGAACCACATCAGGCAGTCATCGCGGAAGTCGCGGGCTGCCGTCTGGTCAGGACTTCTCCGCTTCGGCCTCTCCTTCCTCGGCAGCCTTCCGGCCGATCACCTCGGGTTCCGCGGCCCCGGCGGCACCGACCTCCTCAGCCTTCTTGGACGGCAGCAGACAGGTCACAACTGTCTCGTCGCCGTCGACGAGCGGCTTGGCCCCCTTGGGCAGTTGCAGATCGTGCACCTTGATCGAGTGGCCCACCTCCAGATGCCCCACCTGGGCATGGATGTGGTCGGGAATAGCGTCGGCCGTGCACTCCAATTCGATCTCGTGCATGACGAGACTGAGCACGCCGCCAGATCGCTGCCCAGGGCACTCGCCCTTGAGGTCGATCGGCACCTTCACCTTAACGCGGTCGGACTTGCTGACCCGCAGGAGGTCGAGATGCAGCGGGTCGGAACCCATGGCGTCCCACTGGAGTTCACGGATGATTGCACCTTCCTTGACGGCGCCGGTCAGTTCGACGAACCGGCTGCCATGGCGGACGACGGCCTCGATGGCCTCCCGCTTCGCGGCTAGTTCGACGCACTTTTCGCCATGGCCGTAGAGGATCGCCGGCACCATGCCGGAACGCCGGAGCCGGCGGCTCTCGCGGCTGCCGCTGGTCTTACGGGAAACGACTTCGAGCGTGTCACTCATGAAAACTCCTTCGAAATTCAAGCCCCTTATTCTGCCCGCTTCCGCCGCTGACGCAAGCCGAGCCCCGGGAAAACCGGGGAAAACTGTGAAACGACCCGGGGCTCCTCTGACGGCAAGGGGATTCCGTCCATTCAAGCCCTGACCGCAAGCGAGGGGATTCCGTCTGGTTCGACACGATCCCCCGACTTGCGGCTGGGGGCTTTTGCGAGCGTCTGATCGGGGTCGCTCTCTATTGAAACATCATCGAAACCGACTCGTTGCGGTGGATCCGCTTGATCGCCTGGCCGAGCAGGCTGGCGACGGAAAGTACGGTGATATTCGGAAGCATCTTGCCGGGCGTGAGCGGGATCGAGTCGGTGATGATGATGTTCTTGAACGGGGCCTGTTTGAGCCGCTCGATAGCGGGACCCACGAGCAGCCCGTGCGTCGCGCAGGCATAGATAGCCTTGGCGCCGTTCTTGTGCAGCACGTCGGCGGCCCCGCAGATCGAGCCGGCCGTGCTGATCATGTCATCGAAGAGCACGGCCGTTTTGCCCTCCACGCTCGCGCCGATGATGTTCGTACTCTTGATCGTGTCGGCTGAGAGACGCCGTTTGTCGATGATGGCCAGCGGAGCGCCGATGCGGTTGGCATGCCCCACCGCCCGCTTGATGCCCCCTTCGTCGGCGCTCACCACCACGAGCTCCTCCTTCGGGATCTCGAGCGAGTGGAGGTGGTTGTTGAGCACCGGTGCGGCGTAGAGGTGATCCACGGGCACGTCGAAGAAGCCCTGAATCTGGGCGGCGTGCAGATCCATCGCCAGCACGCGGTCGGCCCCGGCTCGCGTGATCAGGTTGGCGACGAGCTTGGCCGTGATCGGGACGCGGCCCGAGTCCTTGCGGTCCTGTCGGGCATAGCCGAAGTAGGGGATCACGGCCGTGATCCGAAACGAACTGGCTCGCTTGAAGCTGTCGATCATGACGAGCAGTTCCATGATGTGCTCGTTGACCGGCGGCGACGTGGACTGGACGATGAATACGTCGCGGCCACGGACGTCCTCGTCGATCTTGCAGGAGATCTCGCCGTCGGGAAACCTCCCCAGCGAAATCTTGCCCATCGGCAGGTTGAGATAGCGGCAGATGTCCTGCGTCAGGGCCGGATTCGCCGGCCCTGAGAAGATCTTCAGGTCGTTCATCGGATCGCTCGAGAGGCGACGGGAGGGCTGCGGAAATCCCGCGGCCCGACGGGACTACTCTGACCGCGCGGCCCGCCGCCTTCAAGGCGTCTGCCTGCGGCCGGGGCGGGACGATATTCTGAGTCGACCGAGCGCGTCCGCCTTGTTCCGCCTCTCTTCGCCCAAGGACTGCCCATGTCGTCGCATACGCTTCAGCTGATCACGTCGCATCGAAGTGCCTCGTTCGCCGCCGCCGACCGCGTGGACGTGGCCCTGGGCAACCTGGCCGTGCGAACGCGGCGGCTCGCCGGCGGCGTCCGCGACGGCGTGCTGCTTGTCGAGCTCGTCGCCGGCGCGACGAAGGTGTTCGTGCTACCCGACCGGGGCCTGGGCATCTGGAAGATCATGGCTGACGGCTGCGAGCTCGGCTGGCAGTCGCCAGTGCATGGGCCGGTGCACCCGCGGTTCGTGCCCATGGCCGAGCCGTCCGGCCTCGGCTGGCTCGACGGTTTCGACGAGCTCGTGGCCCGCTGCGGCCTCGTGAGCAACGGCGCCCCGGACTTCGACGCGACCGGCCGGCTGCGGCACCCGCTTCATGGAAAGATCGCGAACCTCCCCGCCCATCATCTCGACGTCACGCTCGACGAGGCGGCCGGCACGATCACGCTCACGGGGGCCGTCGACGAGACGCGGTTCCTCGTGCATGCCCTGCGTATGACGACGTCGCTCACGCTTCAGGCAGGACGTCCGCGGGTGTCGTGGACCGACACAGTCAAGAATCTTTCCGACCGGCCGGCCACGATGCAGATGCTCTACCACGTGAACTTCGGGCCGCCACTGCTCGGGCCTGGGGCAGAGTTGGTGGCCGCGATCGAGGAAATCGCCCCGAGGGATCCTGCCGCAGGGGCCGACGCGCCGACGTGGAACGGCTACGTGACTCCGCAGGCGGGCAGGGGGGAGCAGGTGCACTTCGCCAGGGTGCGGCCCGACGCACGGGGCCTGGCGACGGCACTGCTCATCGGCCCCGATCACCGTAACGGGGCCTCGCTCACGTGGAAGGCCGACACGCTCCCGTGCTTTACGCTCTGGAAGAATCAGGGGGGGCTCGCCGATGGCTATGTCACGGGGCTCGAGCCGGGCACCAACTACCCGAATGCTCGGTCATATGAGGAGTCGCAGGGACGGGTCGTGCAACTCGCGGCCGGCGCGAGTGTCCGGTTCGACATGGCAATCGAGCACCATCATGGCGATGCGATTGCGACTGAGCGGGCCCGAATCGAATCGCTCGCGGTGCGGTCACCGCAGATACACTCCAGCCCGAAGCCAGGCTGGAGTGCGGCGTAAGGCCGTTATAGCAGCCCGCTCACGCCGTGACGGGCAGCCCGTTGCGGAGCAACGGGCCTACAAAAATGGAGGCGGCGGGAGTCGAACCCGCGTCCCGTGATGTTTCAGCACAAACGTCTACGTGTGTATCCGGTCGATTTGAATCTCGTCCGCGCGTCCCCGGCCGGCAGGGTGCGTCGCGAACCAGCCCGGAACAAATTTAGCCCCGGCCGTACCAGGCGGTGAACCGGGGCGAGTCGGATTTGGCGACCGATTGGGAGGCCCTTCCGACTGGGGCCATCGCTCGGGGTTGCTTAGTTAAGCAGCCAGAGAAAACTGAGCTTCGGCAATTGAAGCTTGGTCGACTTTTAACGTGGCCAGCCGACCAACCACGACACGCAATCTGAACCTCTTGCCATCCGGTCGATACCGGTACGCCCCCTTGGATTGTTTCTGGAAACACGTGCTTCGGCCGAACGCCCGGCCGGACTCCATCAGTCTACGCGACCCGACGGGCTGGAGTGGTCGTGTGGATCATGCGGCCGGCTTTTTGCCTGGAAAAACGCCGCCCGGGCGAATCGGACAGGCCGCCAGGGGGATACTTGCGTGTTGGCCGCTTCAGATGCCGGCTCCCCCCTCATCCCCGAAGATTGACGTTGCTCCCATGGCAGCCGTACTCTGCTTTCCCGCGGTTTCTCTGCCCGGTTTGGGCCGTGTTGCCTCTCGAGGTTTCCGAGCAATGACTCCCTCCGCGTTTTCTCGTCGCGTGATCTGCGGCGCCTGCGTCTGGCTTTCGCTCGGCGGCACGGGCGTTGCCCAGGAGTGGGCCACGAAGATGTTCACGGTGACGAGTCACAACTTCGGCACCGTCGCCAAGGGCTCGAAGACTGAGTACCGGTTCGTGTTTCGGAACATCTACAAAGAAGATCTGCACGTGGTGGGCGTGCGCACCAGCTGCGGCTGCACGTCGCCCGAGGTCACGAAGCGGGATCTCAAGACGCATGAGACTGCCGAAGTCGTGGCGAAGTTCAACACCCGCACCTTTCTCGGACAGCACGGCGCCACGCTCACCGTCACCTTCGACAAGCCGTTCTATGCCGAAGTGCAGCTTCGCGTGGCGGGCAACATCCGCGGTGATGTGACGTTCGATCCGCCGTTCGTGGATCTCGGCAACGTCGATCTCGGCAAGGGGGCGGAACGGACGGTGCGGGTGAGCCGCGTCGGGAGCACGCCGTGGGAGATCAAGGACGTTCGCAGCGTGAACCCGAGCTTCGAGGTGATGCTCTCGAAGCCGACTCGGTCGGCGGCCCAGACGCTGTACGACCTGACGATGCGGCTCAAGCCCGAGGCCCCGGCAGGCTACGTGAAAGGCCAGTTGATCCTCGTCACCAACGACCCGCGGGCCACGCAGATTCCGATGGACGTGGAGGGCCGCGTCGTCGCCGAGGTGACGGTGAGTCCACAACTGCTCGCGCTTGGCGCGGTGCAATGCGGCGGCACGGTCACGAAGAACGTAGTCGTCCGGGCGAACCGTGAGTTCTCGATCACCGGAATCTCGTGTGCTGACGGCTGCCTCACCTGCGAGCCGAAGACGACACCGGCCAAGGTCCACATCCTGCCGATCACATTCCAGGCAGGTGCCGCGGCCGGCAAAGTGGAGCGGCAACTCAAGATCGCCACGGATCTCGGTGAAGGGGCCGTGCCGGTGGTGACGGTCCACGCCCAGGTCGAGGCGGCAGCCCCGGCCGCCAACGAGCAGTCGGCCGTCATCGCGAAGTAGGCCAGTCGCCTCACGTAGGCCCGTCACTCCGTCGTAGTCCGCACGCTCCGTGTGCGGTTGGAGGTGCGAAGGCCGAGCTGCCAGCTATTCAGCCAGAGGTTCGCGGACCTGCAGTCAGGTAGCCCGGGCCTGTGGTTGTCATGCCGTGGGCCACATGCGGAGCATGTGGACTACGGCGGCTACCGGTCGGCGGGCAAAACGTATTCTCGCGGGTCGGGGCCGCAGTAGAGCGACGTCGGCCGGATGAGCCGGTTGTCGCCGATCTGCTCGATCACGTGGGCGGTCCAGCCGCTCATCCGGGCCACGACGAAGATGGGCGTAAACACCTTCACCGGCAGGCCGAGCGCGTGGTAGACGCGGGCGGCGGGCCAGTCGAGATTCGGCTTCAGCCCCTTGGCGTCGAGCATGATCCGCTCCACGCGGTCGGCGAGGTCCTCGAGCGCGTCCCCCGGCGTGCCCCGCACCATCTCGCGGCACATCCGCCCAAGCAGCTTCGCCCGCACGTCGCCGTCCTTGTAGACGCGGTGGCCGAAGCCCATCACCACCTTCTTCGCCGCGAATTGCTCCTGCACCCAGGCCTCGGCCCGGTCGGCCGACCCGATCTCACCGAGTACCTCCAGCACCTTCTCGTTGGCGCCGCCGTGGAGTGGTCCCTTGAGGGTGCCGATCGCGGCGGTGATCGCCGAGTGCATGTCTGAGCCAGTCGAGACGACCGTGCGGGCGGCGAACGTCGAGGCATTGAACTCATGCTCCGCGTAGAGCACGAGCGTGGTGTTGAAGGCAGCCACCTGCGCGGCCGTGGGCACGCGGCCGGTGAGCCGGGCCAACAGTGCCGCGGCGATCGAGCCGCCCGGCCAGCGAGCCACCGGTCGCCCAGTCGAAAGCTCCATCCAGGCCGCGAGCAATGCGGGCGTCTGGCCGAGGAGCCGCTCGGCCTGGGCGAGCAGTGCCGGACGGGGGCCGGGCGTGTCGTCCCGCTCCAGAAGCCCGAGGATGCTGATTCCGGTGCGGAGCGCGTCCATCGGCGAGGCGTGCGGGCTCGTGCGGGCGAGCGTGGCAAGGGCGTCGATTGCCGCCGGATCAACCGTCGTAGCGGCGGCCGTGATCCGCTCGCCGAACGCCGTGCGTTCCGCAGGTGTCGGCAGCTCGCCGTGCAGAAGAAGGTAGGCCACCTCCTCGAAGTCACCTGCGCGGGCGAGCGGCTCGATGTCGTAGCCCCGATACCGCAGGCCCCCTTCGAGCGAGCATATCGCCGTGCGGCCGGCTGTCACGCCGGCGAGTCCCTTCGCAAACTCGGTGGGAACGGGAGAGGTGTTCATAAGTGCTTCTCCTGGTGGCGGGCCGCCCGGGCGGCCGCGGGGCCCGCCAGATGTGCATCAGGATGCCGCGGATCGTAGCCGAGCAGGTCATACAGCTCTTCGCGCGACTGCATGAGGTCGAGCAGGCTCTCCTGCGTGCCCTCGGAGGCGATGATCGCGAGGCCCGCCTCCATTGCCTTCATCGCCAGCCGCATGAGCGTGACGGGGTAGAGCACGGCGGCGAAGCCCAGGTCGGCCAGATCGGGAATCGAGATGAGCGGACTGACGCCGAACTCCGTCATGTTGGCCAGGAGCGGGGTGCCTTCAAGTGCATCGCCCACCCGGCGAAATTCTTCCCGCGAGGCGAGTGCCTCGGGGAACAGCCAGTCGGCCCCGGCGTCGCGGTAGGCCTCGAGCCGGCGAATGCAGTCGTCGATGCCATGCACGCCGCGGGCATCGCTGCGGCCGATGATCACCGTGCCGGGGTCGTTGCGGCCGGCGGCCGCTGCGGCCAGCCGCTCGCACATCTCGGTCGGCTCGACCACCCGCTTCCCGACGAGGTGGCCGCACCGCTTGTCGGCCGGCTGGTCCTCGAGTTGGATCGCTGCAGCGCCTGCGGCCTCCAGCAACCGCACCGTCTCCTCAACATCGCGAGGGCCGCCGAAGCCCGTGTCGGCATCGACCACGACCGGGATCGTGACGGCCCGGGCCAGGATCCGCGTCTGCTCGACGAGCTGGTCGCGGGTGAAGAGGCCGATGTCGGGCACGCCGAGCGCACCGGCTGAAAACGCCGCGCCCGAGAGATAGATCGCATCGAAGCCCGCCTCCTCGACCAGCCGGCCGGCCAGTGCGAAGGGCGCACCGACGATGCCGAGCATCTCTTTGGTGACGGCCTGGCGGAGGGCCGAGCCTGCGGACGCCGTCGCGGGACCGGTGGGGGCAGGGGATGAGTCGGCCATCGGTGTCAGGGTATCCTGCGAAGAGGTGCGAGTGAGCTCGGAGTTATAGGTGCATGGCATGGTGAGCGGAAGCGACGGCATGTCTGACCGGGCGGCGTCGATCGTGCGGTGGGCAGTCGAGGTGGCGGTGATCGCGGCGATCTTCGCTGCGGCCGGCGCCTGGCCTGTGCCCGACGTCAATGAGCCGGTCTACCTCACGAAGGCGCGGCACGCGGTCGATCCGACGTGGGCCGCGGGAGACTTCTTCCTCGAGACGCCTGACGCCCACGGCGTCTTTTATTCCGTGTTCGGTCCCGTCGCGGCGGCGGTGCCGCTCGACCAGGCGGCGTGGATCGGGCGAATCGCGGGCTGGCTCGCGGTCGCCATCGGGTTTCGGCACGTCAGCGGGCCGCTCGTTGCCACGAGTCTCGGCCGACTCGCGGCGGCGGCGCTCTTCGCCCTGGCGTTGCGGTGCACCACGATGGCGGGCGAGTGGGTGATCGGGGGCTGCGAGGGCAAGGTGTTCGCCTGGGCCTGCGTGCTCGGTGGGATCGGTGAGTTGTGTCGTGGCCGGGCCGCAGTGGCCTGGCTGGCAATGGGCTGTGGCGCGGCGCTCCATCCGATCGTCGGTGGCTGGGGCATGATCGCGCTGGTGCCTGCTTGGTGGCTCACGCGAACGCTACCGGTCTTCATCGAAACCCGTCTCGGGGGCGGTACAAGTCTCGTCGCGGAACCTCGAAGACTCGGTTCAAATGCTCCTCGAGCTTGCACCGACCCCCTCGCCTCTCCCAACTGGTTTGCTGAGGCAGCGAGACGGTTTGGCTGTGTGCCTTCTCGACGGGGGCAGATGACGGTGGCGTGTGTCGTTGGTGGGCTGATCGCGGCTGCGGCTGGGGTGGTGCCGGTGCTCGGGCTCTCTGGCGGAGCGTCGGCGGTCGAGCGGGCGGAGGCCGCGCGGATCTACGTGGTCGAGCGGCTCGGGCATCACCTGTTGCCGAGAACGTTCGCGGAGCCGCTTGTCGCCCGATACGTGCTCGCGATCGTCGCCTGGTGGCTGCTCGCGCGGCAGGTCCGACGCACGCCGGCCCGCGCTCGGCTCGACACCTTTACGGTCGTGGCCCTCGGTGTGTCGCTGACCGGACTCGTGATCGCGGCTGCGGAGCCGTTCGCCCCGGCGACCGTACACGGTCTGCTCCGTTTTTATTGGTTCCGGCTGGCCGACGTGATGGTGCCGCTGGCGTTGGCGCTGGCGGCCGTGGCGGTGCTCGAGGACGATGTCGCTTGCTCGCGGCTCCTGCCGGTGCGGCCGGCCGTGACGCGGTGGATCGTGGCGCTGCTGCTCGCCGCGGATCTCGCCGCGCAGTCGGCCCACTGGCCGCTCCCGGGTCGCGATCGGCTCGCGGCCCGGGCCGACTCGAAGCTCGACGCGGCTGCGTGGGTGGACGTCTGTGCGTGGGTGCGAGCGCACACGCCTCCCGAGGCGCGGTTTCTCACGCCGCGCGGTGCGGGCAGCTTCACATGGCGGACCGACCGGCCCGAGGTGGTCTCGTGGAAGAACAGCCCGCAGGATGCGCGATCGCTCATCGAGTGGCGGCGGCGGATCGTCGATGTGTTTTCGCCCACCGGTCGGTTGGGTGACATGGGGGCGTCGGTGGCTGTACTGAGCCCCGAGCGGATTCGTGAAGTGGCCGCCACCTACGGGGCGACGCATGCCATCGTGCCGATGCCCGCCGCATGGCAGCCCGAACTGCCGTTCGAGCGGGTGTATGCCAATGCGGGGTATGCGGTGTATCGGGTCACGAGTAGCCCGGTCACGCCGTGACCGGATCACCAGTCACGGCGTGACTTGCCCACCGAGGCCTACGGTCGCGCTGCCGGCTGGTCGAGCGAGACGCCGAGCTTGGCGGCCTTGATCCGCATCACGTGGGCGAAGGCCGGGAACGGATACTTTTTGCCACGCTGAGTGGCCCAGAAAAACGTCGAGTCCACGAGTGGCCCGGGGAGACGGCCTGTTCGAACGTGCGCCGCGACCGCGTTGCAGAAGGCCACGTCGGCCGGTGCCTGCACCCGCAGGCCGGTCTTCAGGCGATCCGCAAGCGTCGGGATTGACGAGCGTGCCATGGCCGGTGGGTCTGCAGCCAGGCCAGCGGTAGGCGATGCGGCCGTGAGTCCAAGCATGAGCACGAACGCGACCGACACGTAGCGACGATCCATGCGGCACCTCCGTGAGGCCGCGAAGGGTCGCAGGGAGCCGCGGGCGGGTCAAGTGAGTGTGGCGTGCCGTTTTCCGGTGTGGCCAAGTCACGCCGTGACTTATGTGCTGGTCACGGCGCGACCTAGCTACCGAGACCGGGCTACCGTGGCTCTCAGCCCGTGAATCGAGCCAGCGCGTACGACTTCTTGCCCGTGCGGAGCACGAGCGTGGCGGCGCTGGCCAGGTCGCGGGGGGTAAGCCGGTAGGCGGCGTCGGCCACGCGGCGGTTGTTGACGTAGGCCCCTCCCTGCTCGATCGTGCGGCGGGCCGCGCCACCGCTCTGGGCGAGACCGGTGGCCTTGAGGGCCTCCACGAGCGGCAGGCCGTCCCCCTCCAGAACCGACCGGGGAAACTCGCTGCTCGGTACGTCGGCGAAAATCTCGGCGAGGGCGGCGTCGTCGAGACTCACGATTTCGGCGCCGAAGAAGATCTCGGTGGCCTGCCGGGCGGCGGCCAGCCCCGCGTCGCCGTGCACGAGCCGTGTGAGTTCCTCCGCGATCCGCTTCTGGGTATCACGGGCGGCGGGATTTGCAGCCCGTTTGGCGTCGAGGTCGCGAATCTCGTCGAGCGGCAGTTCTGTGAGCCGCAGCAGGCAGCGGCCAGCGTCGTCGTCGTCGAGGTTGATCCAGTATTGATAGAAGCGATAGGGGCTTGTTCGCTTTGGATCGAGCCAGACGGCCCCCGAGGCGGTCTTGCCCATCTTCGTGCCATCAGCCTTCGTGAGCAGCGGGCAGGTGATGCCGTGCAAGTCGCGGCCGCGCAGCCGGCGGCCAAGCTCGATCCCGGCGGTGATGTTGCCCCACTGGTCGCTGCCACCGATCTGCACGCGGCAGTCGAGGGCGTCGGAGAGGTGCACGAAGTCCCAGGCTTGGAGCAGCATGTAGCTGAACTCGGTGTAGGAGAGGCCGCCGTCCCGCTCGAGCCGGCTCTTCACGGAGTCTTTGCCGAGCATCTGCGAGAGCGGCACGTGCTTGCCGACATCGCGGAGGAATTCGAGATATCGCACGCCTCGCATCCATTCAGCGTTGTTAACCACGTGCACGCGGGCTGCCGTGCTGGCGAGCACCGCCCGAATCTGCCGCTCCACGCCGGCGACGTTCGCGGCCAGCTCGTCCGGCGAGAGCAGGTTGCGTTCCTCGCTGCGGCCGCTCGGGTCGCCGATCGTGCCGGTGGCGCCGCCGACGAGGGCCACGGGTTCATGACCTGCCCGCGCCACCCGCCGTAGGAGCACGAGCGCCACGAGATGGCCCACGTGGAGGCTGTCAGCAGTCGGGTCGAAGCCGGCGTACACGCGACGCCCCGGCGTCGCGAGCCATTCGCGCAGCGCCGCCGCATCGGTGGACTGCTGCACGAGCCCACGGGCTTCGAAATCAGAGAGCAGGTCTGACTGCATGATGCACACCCGTATTTGGCCGCCAGTGAAAGCCGGAATCGGCGGAAGCTCGAGGAGCATTGGACCGAGTCCGCGAGCTCCACCGCGACGAGACTTCTGCCGTTCCGGCGTGTTCTTTCGTCAACGCTCGCTACCGCCACATATCGTCATTCGCGAAGGGATGCGCCGGCCCGCCGAGCTTCGGCGTCGGCAGCGCCTTGAGCGCCTGCTCGGCGAGTCGCAGATCCTCGCGGGACGTGATCTTGAGGTTGATCGGTGAGCCGGGCACGACGGTCACGCGGTGGCCGAGGGCCTCGACCAGTTGGGCCTCGTCGGTATGGGCGGGATCGTGTTTCGCGGCGAAGGCCCGCGTCAGCAGGTCGCGAGAGAAGACCTGCGGCGTCTGGGCCTCCCAGAGGCCGGTGCGATCGACGGTGCCGGTGATCGTGTGATCGGGGCCCACCCGCTTGAGCGTGCCGACGACCGGTGTGGCGAGGATCGCGGCGCCGGTGCGGACGCCGGCCTCGAACACGCGGTCGATCCAGGCGGAGGCGATGCAGGGCCGGGCGGCGTCATGAATCGCCACCATGTCGATCTCGGGGCCCAGCTTCGCCAGGCCATTGCGGACGGAGTCGGCCCGCTGTGCTCCTCCTTCAGCCAGCGTGATTCCCATGAATGCCAGATTCGCGCCGAACTTCTCGCGGAAGCTCTCGCGATCCTCCGGCGACACGACCACCACCACCTGCTTCACGTCGGGGCGGTCGATGAACTTCTCGGCCGAGTGCAGCCAGACCGGCCGGCCGGCCAGCGGCGCGAACGGCTTCTTGTAGTTGGCATCCTGGAAGCGGCTGCTCTGGCCCGCCGCTGCGAGGATGACTCCGAACGTCGGCATCGTTACCGGGCCTGCGTGGCGATGGCGCGATCCATGAGCAGTCGCAACGTGGCCTTCACGGCCGGCTTATCGTGGATCCACGAGGCGAACTCCTCGCCGCGGACCGCATAGAGATCGACGAGCCACTCCGGTGCATCGGAGAGCAGCCAAGTGCGGAAGAGGAGCCACCGCGGGTTCGTGGGGCCATACACCTCGCGGGCGACCCAGCACATCATGCCGCCGCCCCCCATTCCGCCACCACCCATGCCGCCCATGCCGCCACCCATTCCGCCACCACCCATGCCGCCCATGCCGCCCATGCCGCCCATGCCGCCCATGCCGCCGCCCATGCCGCCGCCCATGCCGCCGCCCATGCCACCGCCCATGCCACCGCCGCCCATGCCACCACCGCCCATACCACCCTGCTGACCACCGCCGGAGAAGCTGAACGTGGTCACGTTGCCGATGCCGGAGAAGAGCGGCGTTGCCGTGACCCGCACGTACCGCCGGTCGTGCGACACGACCGCTCGCACGTGGTGATTGATGCCTTCGGGGAGTGTCGTGATCCGCGGCTGGTAGCCCACCGGGCCCGATCTGCCGAAAAATGGCACGCCGCTCTGCCGCTGGGCATCGCCCTTTGTCTCGCGGCTCTTGCCCAGCTCACTCAGCGTGGCGGGGTCGCTCAACGACGCGAGCTGCTGCGACAGAATCACTTTTCCAACCGCCTGCTGCACGGCCACGTCGTGAGCCACTTGAGCATCGGCCAGCGGCTGCTGCCGCCGGCCGGCTGGCAGATCGACGGTAAGAACCTGCTCGTCGGCGGTCACGGGCACCTGCCGCCGGATCGTCTGCTCCCGCTTCGTGCCCTTGTGCATCGTCATCTCGACGGCGATCGTGTCGGCATTCACCTTGCCGGTCGACCGCCGCACGAGTGCCCGATAGGTGCCGGGAAACGCGAGTGTGGCCGCATACCGCTCGCGATGCACCTGCCCTGCGGCATCGGTAGGGCAGCGTTCATCGGCCAGGAGTGTGCCGCCCGACGTCGTGCGGGATGCCTCCCGCGAGCAGATCGTGCCGGTCGGTTCCTCGACGAGCATGTCCACATCTGCGTCACCCGTCCACGCGATCTCGATCACCAGGTCGCGGGCCTTCGCCTGATCGATGGCCGCGCGGAACGAGGCGGCCTCATCGGCCTTGCCATCCTTCGCGAGCCGTTCGATCGTGGCATCGGCCAGACGGGAGGCCCGCGTGGCGATGTCCTGCTGCCCTGCCGGCCACTCATTGCCGAGCACACCGGGGCAGGCCCACTTCAAGGCGGCCACGTCGTCGGCGCGGTCGGCGAGCGTCATCGCGAGGGCAAAGGCCTCACGGTTCACCGGGTCGAGCATCGCCGCCTGCCTACAGAGCCGCAGTGCCTGGCGATCGGAACCAAAGCGGGCGAGGTAGTTTGCCAGCGACAGGAGATCGACGGGGGACGTCGCAAAGTCGGCCCCGGAGAGCAGCACCCGCTCCACGTCGGCCTTCGGCCGGCCGGCCGCCTCCATGGCGAGGGCCAGCGACTCATACATCCAGGGCTCGGCATGGCCGTAGGCGATCGCCGCCGAGATCAGGTCGGCCGCGCGAGCAAACTCGCGCCGCTTGCCGAGTTCGGCCGCAGAGACCCTCAACTGGGCGAGCCGCAGGGCTGCTTCGCGGCTGTCGATCACGGGCTTGGCAGATGCATCGGCGCTGTTCCCCACCTTGGGAAGATAGGCTGCGATGGCCGTGGTGAGATCCTTCGCATCGAGCACCGACGCCGGCAGCCCGACGCGGTCGGCCGTAGCTGCCGCTGGCTCCGTGGCGGGAAGATCGATGTCGGGCTTCTCCCGTCGGGCCACGCGGGCCTTGGCCTCGGCCACCTGGAACTGGCCGGCGACGGCGAGCGACCCGTGAAGCCGGGGTTCGACGACGGCGTCCATCGCGATCCGCAGCGTCGCCCTCACGCCGGGTTTGTCGTGGATCCAGTCAGCGAACGCGGGGCCATGCAGGGCATAGATTTCATGCAGCCAGGCCGGTGCCTCGGTCGTGAGCCACGAGCGGAAGACGAGCCAGCGTGGATCGTGGACGCCATACACCTCGCGGGCGACCCAGCAGAGGCCGCCAAGGCCGGCGCCAGCTCCTGCGCCCGCCGGCGTCGTGTTCTGATCCTGAGTGGCCGTGCCGCCGAGATTGAACGGGTTCACCACGTTCATCGGATCGACCGGCAGCACGAGGTCGCCGACGGCGTAGACCCGCGGCACCATGTCGGTTGAGGCGGCCTCTTTGGTCGTGATCACGAGCGTCTCGTCCTTGACGAGGTAGGTCATGTCTTGGTTCGCGAGGATCCGTCGCAGGGCCGAGCGGAGCGAGATCCCGCTGGCTGATTCGGTGATCGTGGCCTCGTTGAGATCGACGCCGTCCAGGGCCTTCTGGTCGAAGGTCACGGGGATGCCGAACTGGGCCTCGATCGTGGCCTCCAGGTCCTTGAGCGAGTTCTGGTTGAACTCGAACTTCGGCCCCGTCGGCTTCTCCAGCGCCTCGTAGATCCGCTTCTCGTTTTCGTTGGTGGGGTCGAAGGCCGAGGGGCGATACTTGGCCCGCAGCCGGTTGATTTCCCGCCACCGGTCCGCCTTCGGGTAGTGGATCGGCGGATCATCGGGATACGGAATACCGGCGACGTCCACGAGGTGGAGCGCGTCCATGAAGCCACGCTCCTGATCCCGCTTCGTCCGCATGTTTTCCGCGTCGTAGTCGAGGATGCGGGCCACGAGCGGTGCCGTGCGGCCGATGACGCGGGCCGTCATGGGCACAGGATGATTCGCCCACAGGTTCGGAGCCTCCTTGGCGATCTCTTCGCCCACGACCCGCTCGGCTTCGACAAACGCCCGCGTCGGCGGCTCGTAGCCGATGATCGACTCGCCGTTGACGACGGTGGGATACCGCTCGGATTGGGCATAGCCATCGCGGATCCCCTCCTCGACGAGCGCGTTGTACCGCTCTACGAGCTGTTTGATTCGCTCTTCGCGGCGTTGCAGCTCCGTGTTGAGCCGGTCCCGCTCGCGGCCGATCGCCGCCTTGCGTTCGGCAGCCAGATCGCACTCGAGCTTGGCCCGCGATCGCACGATCGACTCGCGGATGCGGCCCTCGAGCTGCCGCAGCAGCCGGTCGCGGTCGCCCGGGGCGAGGTCGGCCGAGTCGCGGACGAGCTGCTGAGCCTCCTTGAGCAGGTCGCGGGCCCGATCAGGATCGGTGGAGAGCAGCTGGCGGGCGTCGCGGATCCGGATCGCCGTCTCCTGCTCGAGCTGCTGGGCCCGCACCTGGCGCATCGCCTCGGTGTCGGCCAGATCACTGTCGTCCTCGGCCGTGCGGGCAGGCGGCTGCCAGCCTGGCTTGGGGGGAGCAACCGTTTCAGCAGCGGGCAGTTCCTCGGCCTGCCGTGCGGCGGCCAGACGCACGACGGCGGCCTCGGGATTGTCGGGATCGCGGCGGAGCGAGGCCTCGGCCAGCCGCACCGCCGATTCATGGGCGCCCGACGCCTCGGCCTGCTTCGAGAGCTGGGCAAGAGCGGCGGCCTCGCCGCGAATCACGTTGCGGGCCAGTTGCATGCCTTGGCGGCCGAGCAACGGCAGGAAGACGCCATCGGTATCCCAGGCGTTGCGGGCGAGGACGCCGAGGTAGGCATGCTCGTCACGCGGTTCCGTGGCGGCGATCGCCAGCGTGACCGGTGTCGGCGCGTTGTCGGCGCGTGCAAGGCTGAACGAGATTTCGGCAGCGGAAGGAGTACCGGCCAGGAGTACGATGGAGTCGCGATCGGTGCGGAGCGGCGGGAATCGTGCGGGCAGCATCCGCGGGAGTGTTTTCTGCTCCGCTGCAAACGCGACGTCCTCGGGCCAGGCCACGGGCTGGATGGCAAGTGCGGCGATCTGCTTGCCCGCGTCGGCCACCGATTCGCCCTCGGCGGGCACGATCAGCATGCCGCCGCTGGCGCTCGCCACGGCGGCAAGGCAGGGCCAGTTGATCTGCGGGCCGATGCCAAGAGCCGATACGACAACATGCTGCGACCGCAGCAGTTCGAGCACGCGGGCAAATTCCTGGGAATCCACGCCGGCAAAACCCGGGCCGTCGCCCACGTAGATGATCGCCTTGGACCGGCTCGCGTCGGCGAACAGTCCGGCCGCCGTTTCCAGCGCTGCCGTGAGATCGGTGGAGCCGAGCGGCGTGCGGGACTGCAGATCCCGCACGGACGCGGCGACGGTCTCACTTTTCGCTCCAGCAAAATCCGAGGCGAGCGGCTCGCAGCCCACGTCCACTGCGGCGATCCGAACACGATCGCTGGCGCGGGTTGCTGCAAGCAGAGCCTGCACCGCTTCGAGTTGACGCTGCCGATGCGATCCAGCCTGGCTGGCGGACGTATCCACGAGCAGGAGCACGTCGGCCGAGTTGGCAGCTGCGAGGCCGCGGGCCCGGATGCCGACCGCAGTTGCCACGAGGGCCGGTTCCCCCACTGTCGTGCTTCCCGCTTCGACGAACGACACGACGGCCGGCTGAGCCGTTGCTGGAGTGGCGGCGGGCGCCTGGCCAGGTCCACTCGCTGCCAGCAAGGCGAAGACGAGCGCGATGAGCCACACAAGGCGGGGGGCGGACATGCGGAGCACTCCGGAGTCGGTGCGGAAATCTGCGGTCTGGACGTATCTGGACTGAAGCATATTGACCGGCCCACCGCCCCGCCAATGTCGATCTTCGCGGAAATGGCTGGTTTTTCGACGATTTTTGGAGCGGCAGGCCGCTCGGGTGAGCCGGGCGAATCCGCCTTGGTCGCGCCTCCCGGAGTCGCAATACTCCCGCGCAGCCGTTCCCTACTCCCCGAAATGCCGGTGACCATCGTGCTTCATTCCGGTCGCATGCGCTCGACGCTGATTGGCCTGCTGGTGGTCTGGCCGGGCGTGGCGTCCGCCCAGCCGCGGGCGTTCACTCCCGAAGAGCAGACCAACATCGCGGTCTACGAGGCGGTGAATCGCAGCGTCGTCAACATCAATACCAAGGCCACCGTCGCCACCGGCCTCTTTCTGCTCGAGGTGCCTTCGGAGGGAGCGGGCTCCGGGGTCGTGCTCGACAAGCAGGGGCATGTGCTCACGAATTTCCACGTGGTCGAAGGGGCCAAGGAGATCCAGGTGCTCCTGTTCGACGGCTCAGGCCATACCGCCACGATCGTGGGCGTCGATCCGGCCACCGACGTGGCCGTGCTCAAGGTCGATGCGCCGCCCGATCTTTTGCAGCCGGTGACGTTCGGGAGTTCCGCCGACCTTAAGGTCGGGCAGCGGGTGTTCGCGATCGGCAATCCGTTCGGCCTCGAGCGGACGCTGACCACGGGCATCATTTCGAGCCTGAATCGCTCGCTGCCCACGCGGACGGGCCGCACGATCAAGTCGATCATCCAGACCGACGCCGCGATCAATCCCGGCAATTCCGGCGGACCGCTGCTCGACAGCGGTAGCCGGCTCATTGGCGTGAATACGGCCATAGCGAGCCGCACGGGCCAGAGTTCGGGAGTGGGCTTCGCAATCCCCGTGGGGACGGTGGCGCGGATCGTGCCGCAGCTGATTCAGCGAGGGAAAGTGATTCGGCCGGATGCCGGCATCGCCCGCGTGTACCAGTCGGACGCGGGGCTGGTCGTGGCCACCCTCACGCCCGGTGGCCCCGCCGAGCAGGCCGGAATTCGAGGGTTCAAGGTCATCCGCGAGCGGCGGCGGCAGGGGCCGTTCTTGGTGGAGACGGAGCGGGTCGATCGCTCGGGAGCGGATCTGATCGTCGCCGTGGCTGGGCAAGCCGTGCGGAATGCGGACGATTTCCTGTCGGCCGTGGAGTCAAAAAATCCGGGCGACCAGGTGTTGATCACGGTGCAGCGGGAGGGGCACCGGCTCGACATTCCGCTCGTTTTGGATGCGGAAAAATAGTGCTTTTCGGCGGTCGTGCCGGCCGCGCGAACCAGTCGCAGCCGAGGGGCGTAAGGCTGAAGTCGGCGGGCTCGCCTGCCGATACTCTCCGTCCCCGAGCAGATTTTTCGCGGCTTGAAACGAGGCTGTTGACCAGCCAAGCGAGCCTGCTATGCTTGGGGGCTCGCCGCAAGGAACTCTCGGGTTCAGTGCGGCGGACAGATCTTTGACAATTCGGCAGTTCGATCTCTTTTGGTTTCGGCCGGCACGCGATTGTGACCGGCAAGCGATCGGTAGCGTCCGCTCCTGCTTCGGCAGGAAGCGTCGCTCTGGTCGCGAACCATTTATTCACAGACAGATCGAATCTCTTCTGAGATTCCGGAAACTCAATCGTCGGGCCTCGTGCCCGGCATGACGATCCAAATCAATTGAAGGGTTTGATTCTGGCTCAGAGTGAACGTTGGCGGCGTGGATTAGGCATGCAAGTCGAGCGAGAACCGTAGCAATACGGGGACAGCGGCGAAAGGGACAGTAATGTGTAGGTACCTACCCCGAGGTCTGGGATAGCTGCGGGAAACTGCAGGTAATACCGGATAATGTCTTCGGACCAAAGGTGTGATTCCACCTTGGGAGGGGCCTGCATCCTATTAGCTAGTTGGCGGGGTAATGGCCCACCAAGGCAACGATGGGTAGCGGGTGTGAGAGCACGACCCGCGTCATTGGGACTGAGACACTGCCCAGACACCTACGGGTGGCTGCAGTCGAGGATCTTCGGCAATGGGCGCAAGCCTGACCGAGCGACGCCGCGTGCGGGATGAAGGCCTTCGGGTTGTAAACCGCTGTCGTAGAGGAGGAAATGCAGGGGGGTTCTCCCTTCTGTTTGACCTATTCTAGGAGGAAGGACGGGCTAAGTTCGTGCCAGCAGCCGCGGTAAGACGAACCGTCCAAACGTTACTCGGAATTACTGGGCTTAAAGGGTGCGTAGGCTGCGCGGAAAGTTGGGTGTGAAAGCCCTCAGCTCAACTGGGGAATTGCACTCAAAACTACCGTGCTCGAGGGAGACAGAGGTAAGCGGAACTCAAGGTGGAGCGGTGAAATGCGTTGATATCTTGAGGAACACCGGTGGCGAAAGCGGCTTACTGGGTCTCTTCTGACGCTGAGGCACGAAAGCTAAGGTAGCAAACGGGATTAGATACCCCGGTAGTCTTAGCTGTAAACGATGAGCACTTGTTTGAAGGGTCCTCCATAGCCTTTCAGACGTAGCGAAAGTGTTAAGTGCTCCGCCTGGGGAGTATGGTCGCAAGGCTGAAACTCAAAGAAATTGACGGGGGCTCACACAAGCGGTGGAGGATGTGGCTTAATTCGAGGCTACGCGAAGAACCTTATCCTAGTCTTGACATGTATGGATTAACCCTGTGAAAGCAGGGCCACGCCTTCGGGTGGAACATACACAGGTGCTGCATGGCTGTCGTCAGCTCGTGTCGTGAGATGTCGCGTTAAGTCGCTTAACGAGCGAAACCCTTGTCACTAGTTGCCAGCACGTAATGGTGGGGACTCTAGTGAGACCGCCGGCGTTAAGCCGGAGGAAGGTGGGGATGACGTCAAGTCCTCATGGCCCTTATGACTAGGGCTGCACACGTCCTACAATGGATCGCACAAAGGGAAGCAAAACCGCGAGGTCGAGCAAATCCCAAAAAACGATCCCTAGTTCGGATTGTAGGCTGCAACTCGCCTACATGAAGCTGGAATCGCTAGTAATCGCGGGTCAGCATACCGCGGTGAATGTGTTCCTGAGCCTTGTACACACCGCCCGTCAAGCCACGAAAGTGGGGGGCATCCGAAGTCGCTGAGGTAACCGCAAGGAGCCAGGCGCCTAAGATGAACTCTGCGATTGGGACTAAGTCGTAACAAGGTAGCCGTAGGGGAACCTGCGGCTGGATCACCTCCTTTCTAAAGGAAACCGCCAAACCGATCTGGTTTATCCAGCATCTGGGGAGGCCATCAGTGAGAGGTCGCTACCCGCCTGATTCATTTCAGGAAAAGGTGGTCGATCATCGACGCTGAATGTGGAGAGCGATCGCGGTTCTGTCCGGTACGCCGCAAGGCGGCCAGGCAGAACATGCCGACAAAAGAGATCAGCCGGTAAGCAGAGGCGTCGCTGTGACGATGCCGATGCGATGCCGGCAGAACTGCCAGATCCACAAGATCATGTGACCCGGGCGGGGCCAGTCGAGGCCCCGCCCGGGTTTTTTTATGCGCGCGGTGCGGCCGATGGGATGTCGCCGTACACTTTTGGCCGGTTGCGCGAGGGATCGCCCCGGAACGAATGAACTTGAAGCTCGCGGCCAGTCGCATGAGAACTGCGAGACGTACGTTCCTTTCATGGGTGATCGCGTTTGCCGTGAGCTTGGCGCCGTTCGCTGTGGTATTCGGTCAGTTTCAGCAGTGGGATGTGGCGGCGAAGTTTGTGGCCTTGAAGCCCGGGCAGCCGGATGTCGCCATTTTCGAGCTGGCTGATGCATCGCGAGTCGAAGTGCCGTTGGCAGCGCTTTCAGACGCGAACCGGAAGACGATTGCTGTGTCCACCGCGCGGCCGCCATCGCCTAAAAAGGCGGCCGGTGAGGGCGGTCATGATGCAGAGGAGGCCGATGGCAACGCGGCGGCCGACTTGGTGGCCCACGCGATCGACCTGCTGAAGCTCGGGAACGCCCAACTGGCGAAACAGGAGCTTCAAAAGGCGAGCAAAACCGATCCAGCCAGCAGCGAGGCCGACTTTGTCACGGCGATCATCTATGCGGTCGGCGCCAGGAACTATGAGAAAGCCGTCGATCATTTCGCCGAAGCGGTCAGCCGAGACCCAGCCAATGCGGCGGCGGTCGCCAACCTGGCGTTGTGCGAGCTGCACACGAAGCAATATTCGAGTGCCGTCGGGCACTTTCGCCGGGCGCTCGAGCTGAAGCCAGACGGCCAGGCGATTGCCGATAACATGGCCCTGGCTATTCAGGCGGCCGGTGCCGGCCGGGCACGGATGACGGAGAAAGTGCTCGCAGATCTCAATGACCTCTACCGCAAATCTCTGGTCGATCTGAAGCTGTCGCGGCTCGATCCGGGGGCAAGTCGAGCCCTCGTCTTTCATGGCTTGGATGGCCTTCCGGTGGACCCACAATCTCCCACCCTCTTGCTCGACGCCGTACAGCCGCCCCCGCCGGCAGCGGCTGCCGCGTCAACTCCGGACCCGAATTGACCACGAATGACAGCGCTGGGAGCGGACGCGGGGCGCGAGACTTTTGTCCCTAAAAACGGCCAGCTATAGTATCGCTGCTGCGGAGATTCAGCCTGTCCTGCCTTGGAGCGTTCCTGGAATCATGCCTTACGTCCCGGCCAGTTCTCAGTCGATTTCAGGAGTTGTGCCCCCGTCGGTCGCAGAGGCGACGGTGATGACCGTCTGGCCGTCAGTGGCATCCACCGGATTCGGGCGGATGCTCGGGCGGCTGTATCGGATCAAGGACGGCTTCGGCCCCGTGTCGGTCGGGCGGCTGGCGCTCTTAGCCACGATTCCCGTCGGGCTGATGCTCTATCTGTCGATGAGGCTCCCCTGGGCCATCCGCCGCTACCGGCTCACCAACCGGCGGGTTGCCATCGAGCGGGGCATCAATCCTAAGGTTGAGCAGTACGTCGATCTCGATCGGTTCGATGCCATCGACGTGGTCGTCCAGCCGGGCCAGGAGTGGTATGCCGCCGGTGATCTTGTATTTCGCCGCGGCCAGATCGAAACGCTGCGGCTGCCCGGCGTGAGCCGGCCGGAGTCGTTTCGCCGGGTGTGCCTCGAGACGCGACAGGCGTACGTGAGCGTGGCCGCCGCGCAGCCGGAGATGATCAGCGCGTAGGCCCGTCACTCCGTGACGGGCTGCCCGTTGCGGAGCAAGGGGCCTACGGGGGCGGGTAAGCGAGTTGCAGAGTGACGGGGCTACGGAGAGAAGGGCGGAAGCCAGTCGTGAATCAGTGGCAGCCGGTGCAGGGGGCGGGCTGCGAGGAGCTGCCGGCCCAGAAGCCGGCGGGAGCGAAGGCTCGCGGGCCTGATCCGCCGAACGCCGCGGCATCACTCGAGCCGCTTTCTGCCGCCGAGCCGCCACTGAACTCCGGGCATGAGCCGCAGCTGCCAGAGCCGCCGCCGAAGCCTGAACCGGTGCCGGCGTTGTAGCGGGACGGGGCGCCGTACCAGGAGCCGGCGCCGACCACCGCGCCGCCGCGGATGTACGGGGCCGTGGCGTCAGGCTCGACGAACACCACCCGCACGGCGTCGGCATCGAGGCCCGTGAAGCCGGCCGTGGTCTGGAAGAGGTGGCTGAACTTCTCCTGGAGAAGCTTGCGGGCGACCTCGGCGGCTTCCCGCTCGCCATAGGCCCGCTCGCGGAGCGTGAGGTTGCGCTTCGTCGAAATCGCGAACAGGATGCCGTCGTCGCGGTGATACACCCGCACGCCACTCATCGGATCGATGAAGCCCGGGAAATTCACCAGGTCGCTTGTCGAGGGCTCCTCCAGACGCTGCTGGAATTCCGAGCCGATGATCGCCGCGTTGGCCACTACGCGGTCGCCGGCGGCCGGGGTGACCGGGGCGGCGGAGGCGGGGGCGATCGACACAGCGAGCAGGGCGACGGCGAGGGCGACGGGGCGAAGCGAGGGCATGGGAGGCTCCGGGACGCGACGGGGACGAACGGGACGAGTCGACGCTACTTTCGCGGTCGGGGCGGGTCAAATCACTGTTTGCGAGATCCCGTCGCTTCCGCTCAGGGCTTGTAGGGGGGCGGAGGGTCAAATGCCGGAAAGTAGCCCGGTCACGCCGTGACTGGAAAACAGCCTGTCACGGCGTGACAGGGCTACGTGAGGTCCGGACTCCTGGCCCCGAGAGAACACTCGTGATGCCCGGCTGCTCGGCCGTTCAGACCAGCACGAGGTCGGGCACGGCCACGCCCAGCCGCTCAGGCCGATCGGTTCCGCAACACGTAACGTAACGCTTCGTTGACGGCCTCATCGGTCGGAAATGCCTCACGAATCTCCTTGTCAAGCCGCGCGAGATTCGTGCCCTCGCGATAACGGTCGAGGTATTTTCCTCGCTCACCTCGCCCCAATTGAGTGAGATCGTACTCGTCTCGCTGATCGGGTTCCTGCGGCCCTGATTCAGGTGAGTTCTTCATATTGCCTCCTTTCTCGGCGAGTCATCTTCCGGGCGCTGATGATCCTCGTACGGTCACCACGATCGGCGTGGACGACTGAAACGTATGTGCCGGTTACCGTCTGCCCGAACGTGACGTAGCGGTCTTCGTTGTGTGAGTGGTCAAGATCGTGGTACGTGATGGCCAGCGGATCGCCGAAAACAGTTGCTGCCTCATGGAACGGAACGCCGTGCTTGGCAAGATTCGAGGCAGCTTTTTCTGGGTCCCACTCGAAGTCGATTCCCATTGAATGCTACCTCTGCTGTGATCTGCAGGCAACGCGGGAGGGCAAGGATCGATGTGCCACCGAGAGGAGACGGCATGGGGCTGGCGTGCCGAATCGCTGCCTGCTTCAAATCGTAGTAATATGTACGCGTGTATACAATAAGGGCGGTGTAGGCCCGTCGCGCCGTGACGGGCCTACGGGGGCCCGGGGTTAGACGGCGCGGCGGCTGGCGACGGGGCCGCGGGCGGTGATGGCGGCGGCGATCGCGGCCCGGGCGGTGGCGTCGAGATCGCAGGCCAAGGCCCGGACGTTTTCCTGCACCTGTTCGGGGCTCGTGGCTCCGAAGAGCACGCTCGTGATGCCCGGCTGCTCGGCCGTCCAGGCGAGCACGAGGTCGGGCACGGCCACGCCCAGCCGGCCCGCGATCGGCCGCAGGGCGTCGACGAAGTCGAGGTTGCGGTCGAACTCGACGCCGTTGAACATCGGGTATTTGTGCCGGCTGTCGGTGGCGGGAAACACCTGGCCACGGTGCATCTTTGCGGCCAGAAGCCCCTTCATCAGGGGCCAGTAGACGACCATCCCCACGCCGTGGCTCATGCACCACGGCAGCACCTCCCGCTCGATCTCCCGCTGCAGCATGTTGAAGTGCATCTGGCAGGCGGAAAGCGGACAGACGGCGTGAAACCGCGCGAGTTCGGCGACGGATGCGTTGGAGAGGCCGACGGCTCGCGTCTTCCCTGCGTCGAGCAGCCGCTTGAGTTCGCCGGCCGACTCCTCGATCGGGATCGTCGGATCGGGAGAGTGCAGATAGAGCAGATCGAGGTGATCGGTTCCCAGCCGCGTGAGGCTCTCCTCCACCTCGGCCCGGATCCGTTCGGGCCGGCCGTCGTTCACCTGCCGCCGGGGTGGTGACCGCGATGAATCAGGCTCCCAGTGGATGCCGCACTTGCTGGCGATCGTGACGGCGTCGCGGCGGGTGCGATTCGTGGTCGGTGAGCCGCTGCCCCAGCCAAGGGCTTCGCGGATCGCTCGCTCGCTCTCGCCGTGTTCGCCGTAGCAGTACGCCGTGTCGAGGTGCGTGATGCCGGCGTCGATCGCAGCTCGCACCGTCGCGACGGCCGCCTCGTGGGTGACGCCCGCCCGCGTCATGCCCGCCAGCGGCCAGCAGCCGAGGCCGAGCGGGCCGACGGACACGGGCGAGCGGCCGAGGGGGCGGGGGGCAGTGTTCATGTGAAAAAGTGTAGGCCCGTCACTCCGTGACGGG
>JBAVTF010000135.1:0-3106 GCA_049695995.1 Pirellulales bacterium
CGTCGATCTTTCGACCGTCCCGACCCGAAGCACCGTGCAACTGACCATCTACAACTCCGAGGACCTGACGCTTGTGCGTGAAACCCGCAAGGTGAGTTTCAAGCCAGGGGCCAACCCCTTGCAGTTCAGTTGGGCCGTAAGCGCCCACCAGGACCATGTTGGGGCGGGGCGAGAGGAGGTCAGGGACGGCGGGCGGCCAGGCGGCGACGGGCGGCGGCGAGCTGTTTGCGCTCGGCTTTGTCGCGGCGCTCTTCTACGCGGTACTGTCGAACCGCCTCCGGATGGCTCCGCTTCCATACGTCCGGCAGCAGCCGCGCGTAATCGGTACAGCCGGCCAGCAACTGGTCCAGCACGTCCTTCAGGTAGAGCCCCACGTCCAGGTCGTGCCGCCGCGCGCTGCTGGCCAACGTCATCATCCGCGCGCTTTGCTCGCCCGCGGCCATGCTGCACACGAAGAGCCAGGCCTTCCGCCCCATTGCCACCTGCTTCATCAACTGCTCCACGGAGTTGTTGTCGATCGGAATGCGGCCATGACGGACGTACACGTTCAGCTCCGGCCAGTGGTTGCGGATGTACCGCAACGCCTCGGCGAAGTCGCTCTTGGGCAGCACCGCTTGCAAGGGCAGCGACTCCAGCCACCGCCACATCGCCGCCAGCACCACCGTCGCCTCGCGCTCGCGCAACGCCCCGCGCTGCTGCCACGTGAGATCCTTGCCGCGGCGCTCGATGTCATACAGCGCCTGGATCATGCCCAAGAGCAGTTCGCACTCCTTCTGATATGTCGTCGCCTCGACCACCTTGCGCCGCGCGTGACCCCAGCAGGCGGCGAACGTCAAACGGTCGTCGCTGCGGAGCACCACGCTCAAGTTGCCCGAGAAGCAATCCCCCTGCACGATGCAGCGGCTCGCGCGGAAGAAGTCGTCGGGCCCGTCGCGGTGCCGCGACACGCGGAAGTCGAAGATGTTGTACGGCGCCAGCCAGAGCCCCGAGTAGGCCCACATCTTCGCCAGCAGGCTCGACTCGCCCTTGGCCCGTGCCTCGGCCACCTTCTCCGCCCACCGCCGGCTCTTCGCATCGCCCGGAACCACCGGCGGCAAGTCCCGCGGCAAAAGCATCCGGCAACTCGTGTCGTCGATGCCCACGCCCACGTCCTGCTGCACCCGCCGCGTCATGTGCGCCACCAGCGGCGCGGTGACGAAATCCACCTGCTTGACCAGGTTCAGCAGCGTCGAGCGACTGGGCATCCACCCGCTGCCCGCGAAGATGTCCTGGTGCCGGTAGATCGGCAGGTGGTGGAACCACTTGGCCTCGACCACCGCCGCCGCCACACTCGTGTCGTAGCGCTCGCCTTCGACCAGCGAAGTCGGACGTTCCGGCGACTTGATACCGCACTCCGGGTTGCCCAGGCAGGCGTACTTCGGATACTTCTTCACCAGCACGTACAACTCCGCACGCTTGTAGATCAGCGTCTCGGTCGTATCGTAGCCGATCACTTCCCGCGTGCCGTGGGCGGGGCAGGTCTTCTGGGACTCGTCACCCTCGATGACCTTTTCCACCCGCGGCAGATGCGCCGGCAGCGATTCGTCCCGCTTCTTCTTGCGGATCGTCCGCGTCACCGTGTAGGTCTGCACGATCGTCTCGGCCTCGGCCTCCGCTTCCGCCCGCGCAGCCTGGAACTCCGCGCTGCTCTCAAAGGGCAGGCAAGCCTGGTTCTCGGCCGGGAGGATGCGTTTCTCGCTACGATGACCGTTGAGGAAATGGCTCAAAAGCTTCCGCAGCTTTTCCAGTTCGCTCGTCAACTCTGCGAGTTGCTGCGCGTGCGCGGTGATCGTTGTCTCCTGCGAAGCGATGGTCGATGTCTGCGAAGCGAGCATCGTCTCCTGCGAAGCGATCGTCGCGGTCTGTGCAGCGATGGTGGCGGCTTGTGTCCGCAGCAAGCCGTGGCAACTGGCGACATCGTGGGGCAACGCGCGGAGTTCGAGCATGGCACCTATCATAGCAAGTTCGCCGAAACGCGGAAGGGGAGTTGCGATCAGAAGCGAAAAGATTTTGCCAAGACATGTTCGCCTGCGGACGCGCGGCCCACGTCACGAGCCGCACGGCGCAAGCGCGGCGCGCTGCGCGGCATCGAGCGCGTAGCGTGGCCGACGCTTCACGCTCGCCAACTCGATCCCCGAGAGCAATAACGCTAGGTCCGTGGCGTCGATCTCCACCTGGGCGGCGCCGGGTGGACAGCGGGGCCGCTGGAACGTGCCGCGCTCCAGGCGCTTCATCCAGATCGCCAGCCCATCGCGGTCCCAATGGATCAGCTTGATGCGATCCAGCCGGCGATTGAGAAACACGAACACGTCGCCGGCGCGGATGTCGCGGCCGAACTCCCCGGCCACGATGGCGTGCAGCCCGTTGAAGCTGCGACGCATGTCGGCGGGCTTGGCGTAGAGGTAGATCTTCGTCGGCCCCAAGGGAGATAGCAGCGCCGAGGAGAGCATCGCAGCGATTCACTCCTCACGCCTTCACGACCACTTCCTGGAACGCCGCGTCGCGGCGGTCGCCCGCCAGCACAAAGCACTCGGCCAGGCAGCGGATCGCCTCCCGGCACTCGGCCGGCACCCACACCTCCGCGCCGCTGGGCCAGCGGAAACGCACTACGGCCTGCGGCACGTTGCTTTCCGTCGGGGGCGGTGCCGTACGGCGCCGCGGCAGCGACCGCGACTCACCCCACGCCGTCGCCTGGGCCGAGACCCGCTTCAAGCGTTTCGCCCAATAGTAGAACGAGTGCGGGGACACCCGCTCTTGTTGGCAGAATCGCGCCACCGAAAGTCCACTGGCGCGAAATCTCGCGAACCTCGTCTGCCACGCCCGCCGCTTCTGAACATCCCCGGAACTCGCCATGAATCGTGACTCCTCAAGGTACATTGAACGCGACAATACGCCCGTCACGCTCAACACTACACCCCGAAATGCCCTCACGCCCGTAAGCTGGGGGATGGCGGTGGAGTACGGTCACGCAGGCCGTAGTGCGTTTCCGCTGGCCCAGCGGCGCGGAGGTGTGGGTGCCGGCCGAGTGCCGGGAGGCGATCCGCTGCCTGGCCGAGTGCTTTGTGCT
>JBAVTF010000136.1:0-6220 GCA_049695995.1 Pirellulales bacterium
AAGCGGGCCTGTCGGCCAGCCAGTTCAACAGGCTCTTCAAACGGTTCATGGGCCTGGCACCGATGCAGTACGTGATCCGCCAGCGGATCCACGCGGCGTGTCACGACCTGCTCGCCACCGACAAGACCGCCGGCGAGATCGCTCTCGAGGCCGGCTTCTGTGATCAGAGCGCGTTCACGCGGTCGTTCAAGGAGGTGACGGGACAGACGCCCGCCCGCTATCGCAGGCAGCATCTCGCGGAGTGGGCCCAGCGAACAGCGCCCTGACATCTGGCGCGGTATCTACGTGCGGGCAAACCCGATGTCATCGACCGGCGGTTCGAGCCGCTGCATTGCGCAAAACGATGCCCGAGGCTGCGCTGCCTCACAGTTCCTTGACGCGGATACCGCGGTAGCGAACGAACTTGCCGTCGTAGTCGGCCGGCGAGCCGCCGCCGTGCACCTGCAGCGCGATCCGCCCGCGGGCAAGATGCCGCGGCTCGGCCTCCGTCCACTCCGAGATCCTCACGCCGTTGATCCAGGTCGTGATCGTGGGCGTCTGGCCACCGACGATCCGGGCCCGCAGCTCGTTCCACTGGCCGTGCCGCCAGAACGAAGGCCACGCGTCGGGCAGAACCGGGAAAGCCACCTTGGGCTCGCCCAACGGTTTCACGTCGATCTCGGTCACGGCGCTCTTGAAGCTGTAGTTGCGGATATGGGGCTTGCCGCCGAGGCCTTCGCCGTAGATGCCCATGAGGTTGCCGCCCGAGTGGTAGTCGATCATCGCCTGGTAGGCCTTGCCGTCCTCGGTGCTGCGGAGGAAGAGGCCGCTGTCGGGTCCGAAGTCGTTCTTCATCTCGACCACGACTTCGAAGTCACCGAACTCACGATCGGTGAGGATGATGCCACCGTTGCCGGGCACGTCCTGACTGCCGACGATCGCCCCGTCCTCGACGCCCCAGTTGCCGCCCGAGGTGTTGTTGCTCTTCCGGCTGTGGCCCGACTTCGCGCTCACGTGCCAGCCGTCGAGCGAGCGGCCGTCGAAAAGCTGAATCCAATCGGGCTCCGCCGCGGCCAAGGGAGCCAGGCTGCCGAACACGATGACCACGGTGGCGAGCAGTCGCAGGGCATGGTGCATGGGACGTTTCCAAGAGTGTAGTGTTAGAAGCTGTCAGTGATGACCGCGGACTCAAATCCAGTCTATGACCGCAGCATGCCGATCGTCTGCGCCTCGCTCAAGCTGCGCCGCGATGCGCAAAAAACACAAAAAGCTGAGCAGATGTTCTAAGGCATCCGCTCACACCCGCGGTGTATAAAAGAAATGTGCCGGTTCGTTCGGAGCCATGCCCCCAAAGCTCCATGCCCTCCGTCGATCTCTGACCCAATCGATGGCAGGTTCGCCCCTTGGTGATGACCATGCATCTGCAAACGGCGATGGTATGCGCCGCGGCCCTCCTCGCCGCCGGCTCGGCGTCGCGGGCCGACGGGCCGCCGATCGTGTTCAACAGGGACATCCGGCCGCTGCTGTCCGACCGCTGCTTCGCCTGCCACGGCCCTGACAACGAGGATCGCCAGGCGGGCTTGCGGCTCGACAGCCGCGACGCGGCGATCGCCACGCTCGACAGCGGTGCGCGGGCGGTCGTGCCGGGCGACCCGGCGGCGAGCGAGATCATCCGCCGGATCACCAGTTCCGATCCCGACGTCGTCATGCCGCCGCCGCGTGTCGGCAAGCCGATCACGCCCGCCGAAGCCGACCTCCTCGCCCGGTGGATTCGCGCCGGGGCGGAGTACCGCGGTCATTTCGCGTTCGAGCGGGTGGAGCGGCCGGCCGAGCCGGCCGTGAAGGCTGTCGGCTGGCCGCGGACGCCCATCGACCGATTCATCCTCGCCCGCCTGGAGCAGGAGAACCTCGCTCCCAACCCGGAGGCCGATCGCATCACGCTGGCCCGCCGGCTCGCGCTCGACCTCACCGGCCTGCCGCCCACGCCGCAAGAGATCGATGCCTTCGTGAACGATCCCGCTCCCGAGGCCTACGAGCGGTATGTCGACCGGCTCCTGGCGAGCCCCCATTACGGCGAGCGGATGGCGATCGAGTGGCTCGACGCGGCCCGTTATGCCGACAGCCACGGCTACCAGGCCGATGGCAGCCGCGACCACTGGCCCTGGCGCGACTGGGTGATCAAGGCCTTCAACGACAACCTTCCCTTCGATCAATTCACGATCGAGCAGCTCGCCGGCGACCTGCTGGACGCCCCGACCCGTGAGCAGCTCCTGGCCACCGGCTTCAACCGAAACGTCCGTCTCAATGGGGAGGGAGGCACGATCGACGAGGAGTGGCGGGTTGAAACGATCTGCGATCGCGTCGAAACCACGGGCCAGGCGTGGCTCGGGCTGTCGCTCAACTGCGCCCGCTGCCACGACCACAAGTACGACCCGATTTCGCAGCGGGATTACTACGCCCTGTTCGCTCTGTTCGGCAACGTGCCCGAGCCGGGGACGCTGCCCATGGCGCTGCATGTCAGTGGCGGCAACGCGGAGCCCACGGTCCGGCTCTCGACGCCCGAGCAGGAACAAGAGATCGCCCGGCTGGAGAAGGCGAAGGCCGAGGCCGACACAGCGGCGCGGGCCGAGGCCGGGAGACTCGCGACGCTCCTGGCGGAGTGGGAACCGGCGTTCGCGGCTGCCCTCGCCGCAGCCAAGCCGGACGACAAGGGTGTGGTGAAGGTGGGCGACGTCGCGGTGCCCGAGCCGGTGCGGGCCGCGCTCGGCATCGCCCGCGAGCAGCGGTCGCCGCAGCAGCAGGACGTGGTCGCGAAGTTTTTCCGCGAGCAGATCGACAGCCCGCTTCGTCGTGGCAACCTGGCGCGGGACGCGGCTGCGAAGGCGGTCGTCGACTATCTGCGGAAGGTTCCCTCGGCGATGATCATGAAAGAGGGGCCGCCGCGGGATGCGTTCGTGCTCGCCCGCGGCGAATACGACAAGCGGGGCGACAAGGTCGAGCCGGCGCTCCCCGCCTTTCTCTCTTCGATCGCCCCGGCGCCGTCCGCCGGAAGGCGGACCGACCGCCTGGCCCTCGCCCGCTGGCTCGTGTCGCGGGACAACCCGCTGCCGTCGCGAGTCTGGGTCAACCGAATGTGGGAGCGGTTTTTTGGCACGGGGCTCGTGAAGACCAGCGAGAACCTCGGCAGCCAGGCGGAGTATCCGAGTCATCCGGAGCTGCTCGATTGGCTGGCAGCCGAATTGATGGAGGCGGGCTCGTTGCCGGCCGTGAACGGCGTGGCAGCGCGGCCCTGGGACATGAAGGCCTTCGTGAAGCTGCTCGTGACGAGCGCCGTCTATCGACAGGCGGCGACGATGACGCCCGAGAAACTCGCCCGTGATCCTGAAAACCGGCTCCTCGCCCGCGGCAGCCGGTTTCGCCTGCCCGCCGAAGTGGTGCGCGACGAGGCCCTGTTCGTGGCCGGCCTGCTGGTGCCCACGGTCGGCGGGCCGAGCGTGCGGCCCTTCATGCCCGCGGGCGTCTGGGACGAAACGGGGTTTTTCGGCAACCTCAAGAACTACCGGCCCGACACCGACTCCGGCCGCCATCGGCGGAGCGTGTACACGATCTGGAAGCGGACGGCAGCTCCGCCGACCATGCTCCTCTTCGACGCGCCCGCCCGCGAGACATGCGCGTTGAAGCGATCGCGGACGAATACGCCGCTGCAGGCGCTGGCCCTGCTCAACGAGACGACCTTCGTCGAGGCCGCCCACGGCCTCGCGGGGCGGATGCTCGACGCCGCGGATGCGACGCCGTCCGGACGCATCGCCCACGGCTTCCGGCTGGCGCTGGGCCGGCCGCCCCAGCCGATCGAGTTGTCGGCGCTCGTCCGCGGCTACGACACGAACCTCGCCGCGTATCGCGCCGATGTCGCGGCCGCCGAGAAATTCGCGGGCGTGGGGGTCGTGAAGCGGCCGAAAAATGTGCCGGCAGCAGAGTTTGCGGCCCTCTCGCTGGCGGCCAACGTCATCCTCAACCTCGACGAATTCGTGATGCGCGAATGACGCAGCGATTCAGGAAGCCCTGTCGTGAGCCGTGATTTCGAACGTCTGCGGAGTTGATCACATGCGTGTTCCGTTGACTGTGCGCGACCAAGACGCCCTCAATCGCCGGGTTTTTCTCCGCGGGGCCGGCGGCGTCGGCTCGATGGCCCTTGCCACCCTCCTCCCCGGCTCGGCTGCGGCGGCGACGGTTTCCTCCGCCGCCGCCACCGTCCCGGCGAGCCCTGCGTTTCCGAGCTTTCCGCCCCGGGCCAAGCGGATCATTTATCTCTTCCAGGCCGGCGGCCCGGCGCAGCTGGATCTCTTCGACCCGAAGCCGGGGCTCGCCGCCCACCGCGGCCAGGACCTGCCGGCCTCGGTCCGCATGGGACAGCGGCTGACCACGATGACCAGCGGACAGTCAACGTTTCCGGTGGCGCCGTCGATCTTCTCGTTCCGGAAGCACGGGCAGAGCGGCCTCGACTTCAGCGAGCTGGTGCCGAACATCGCCCGGCACGCCGACCGCTGGTGCATGATCCGCTCCATGGTCACCGAGCAGATCAACCACGATCCGGCCGTGACGTTCGTGCAGACGGGCCACCAGCTCGCCGGCCGCCCGAGCATCGGCGCCTGGGTGAACTACGGGCTCGGCAGTGAAAATTCCGACCTCCCGGCGTACATCGCGCTCACGAGCTTCGGCTCCAGCGGCGCCACGCAGCCGCTCTCCGATCGGCTCTGGGGCTCCGGGTTCCTGCCGACGCGGTTCCAGGGGGTGAAGTTTCGCAACACGGGCGACCCGGTGCTCTATCTCACCGATCCGACCGGCGTGAGCCGGGCGGCGCGACGGACCACGCTCGACCAGATCGCCGAACTCAATGCCGTGCGCTCCGACCTGCTCGGCGACCCCGAGATCCTGGCCCGGACCGGCCAGTACGAGATGGCCTTCCGCATGCAGACGAGCGTGCCGGAGATCGTCGATTTCTCGTCGGAGCCCAAGCACGTGCTCGATGCCTACGGTCCCGGCGTGGCGAAGCCCGGCACTTACGCCTTCAACTGCCTGCTCGCCCGACGGCTCTCGGAGCGGGGGGTGCGGTTCGTCCAGCTGTTTCACATGGGCTGGGACCAGCACGGCGGACTGCCAAACGGCATTCGCAACCAGTGCAAGGACACCGATCAGGCCACCGGCGCCTTGCTCGACGACCTCGCCCGCCGCGGCCTGCTCGACGAGACGCTCGTCGTCTGGGGCGGCGAGTTCGGCCGCACGGTCTATTCCCAGGGCACACTTACCGAAACGAACTACGGCCGTGACCATCACCCGCGCTGCTTCACCACGCTGCTCGCCGGCGCAGGCATCAAGGGGGGCACCATCTGGGGTGCGACCGACGACTTCTCCTACAATATCGCCACGCCCGACCGGGCGGTGCACGTCCACGACCTCAATGCCACGATCCTGCACCTCATGGGCATCGACCACGAGCGGCTCACGTATCGCTATCAGGGCCGCGACTTTCGCCTGACGGACGTGCATGGCCACGTCGTGAAAGGCGTTCTCACCTGACGCCCCGGCCGGCGGCCGCGGCGAGGATATGCTTTCATGTGATCGCCGCGGTGTGTGCCAAGCTCGTCGCCGCCTGCCCTGAGCGTCTCCGTGAATCCCCGCACGCCTTTGATGTTTCCTCGCATGCCATGAGCCCCCGCCCCCGCGGCCAATCGGCCCCCGACGCAAGCCTGCTTCCCAGCCTGTCGGCCGATGCCGTCCAGTTCGTGGAGATCCTCGCGGCCCTGCCCGGCGTGGTGTTCTTCATCAAGGATACCGAGGGGCGATTCCTGGCCTGCAACGCCGCGCTCGTGCGGATTCTCGGCTGCGACCGCGAATCGCAAGTGGTCGGCCAGCGGGATGCCGACTTCGTACCGCCGGAGATGGCCGAGCAGTATCTGGCCGAAGACCGGCTGGTGATGGAGTCGGGGAAGCCGCTCGAGCGGTATGCCCAGATGGTGCCCCACGTCGGCGGGCCCTGGTGCTGGTACTTCGTGTCGAAGACGCCGCTCCGCGGCCCGCGGGGCACGATCCGTGGCGTGGTCGTGGTGATGCAGGAGATGCACGAGTTCCGCGGGGTGACGCGACCGTTCGTGCGGCTGCAGCCCGCGCTGCGGTTCATGCACGCTCATTTCCGGGAGCCGATCGACATGGCCGCGGTTGCGGCGGAAGCGGGCCTGTCGGC
>JBAVTF010000137.1:0-64967 GCA_049695995.1 Pirellulales bacterium
GCTACGGACATCCTGTCCTACGCTCGCTCGATGCTGACTGCGCTTCGGCATCCTGCCTGCGCTGGTCAGCATACGCCGGCTCCTGGGGCATGGGCAGCCCCTCACGTGTCCAATGAAGGGCTTCCAAAAGCAGAGGCCGCACGAGGGACTCGCCGCATCCGGATATGCGCCTGGCCTGACGTACAATCAGCTTCGTGTTGATGAGCCAAGACTTTCCTCGAATCCTCTCCCCGATGTATCGCCTTTTCGCAGCCCTTCTGCTGTTCGCTCTGACTGCCGGCTGTGGCGCTGACGCAGGCCGGTCGGCGGCGCGGGTCGTGACCGTGGCGGCGGCCTCCGATCTGCGGCATGCGTTGGCCGCAGTCATTCGCGGGTTTCACGAGATTCATCCCGATATCGAGGTGCAGCCGACGTTCGCCGCGTCGGGCACGCTGCATGCGCAGATCGCGACGGGTGCGCCGTTCGACCTCTTTCTGGCGGCCGACATCGGCTACGCCGAGAGCCTTGCCGAGCAGGGGCTCGCCGCCCGCGATGATGTGTTTCGCTACGGCACCGGGCGGCTCGTCGTCTGGGTGCCGCAGGCGTCGGCGGTCGATCTCGATGCGGCTGGAATACAAGCCTTGCTCGATCCGGCGATCCGGCGGATCGCGATCGCCAACCCGCGGCACGCGCCCTACGGCCGGGCGGCCGAGGCGGCGATCGATCACTACCGACTGCGTGATCTCGTGCAGGTCAAGCTCGTGCTCGGGGAGAACGTCGCCGAGGCGGCGCAGTTCGTGGCCTCCGGTGCGGCCGATGCGGCGGTCGTCGCACGGGCGCTCGCCGAGTCGCCGGTGATGAAGCCGCACGGCCGTGCCTGGCTCGTGCCGGCCGACGCGCATCCGCCGCTCGTGCATGGCGGCGCGGTGCTCGCTGCGGCCCGTGATGCTGTGGCGGCTCGCCTCGTCGTGGACTTCGTGCGCGGCTCCGAGGGACGTGCGATCCTGCGCGACCACGGCTTCGACGTGGAGCCGAACTGACCCATGGATGCCGCCGCCGTCCGCCTCACGTGCACGCTCGCCGCGGCCACGACGGCCGTGCTCGCCATCGTCGGCCTCCCGCTCGCCCACTGGCTCGCGACATCGCGGTGGCGGGGACGGTTTCTCGTCGAGTCGCTCGTCACGCTGCCGCTTGTGCTCCCCCCCACGGTGCTCGGCTTCTTCATCCTCGTGGGCCTCGGGCCGCAGAGCCCGCTCGGTCGGCTCTACGAGCAGGCGACCGGCGCGACACTGCCGTTCTCGTTCGCCGGCATCCTCGCGGCGTCGGTCGTCTCCAACCTGCCGTTCGCGGTGCGGCCCTTCACGGCTGCCTTCACCGGCATGGACCGGCGGCTGGTCGAGGCCTCGTGGTGCCTGGGTGAATCGCGGTGGCGAACCTGGTTGCGGGTGACGCTGCCCGCCTGCTGGCCGGGGATTCTCGCGGGCCTCGTGCTCACGTTTGCCCACGCGGTGGGCGAGTTCGGCGTCGTGCTCATGGTCGGAGGCTCGATCCCCGGCGTCACCCGGACGCTCGCCCTCACCATCTACGACGACGTGCAGGCGCTCGACTACGCAGCCGCGGCCCGCACGTCGGGCTGGCTCGTCGCCTTCGCCTTGGTCGCGATGGCCGTAGTGCACCTGCTCGAACAGCGGCGGAGGGCGCAGTGAGCGGCGGACTGGAGGCCGACTTCACGAAGCGGTTTCCGCGGGGTCCGCTCATTCGCGGCAGCCTGCGGTGCGCGACGGACCGGTTTCACGTGACCGCGGTAATCGGCCCGTCCGGCGCAGGCAAGACGACGGTGCTGCGGTGCCTCGCGGGACTCGAGCGGCCCGACTCCGGCCGGATCACATGTGCCGGCGAGATCTGGTGCGACGTCGCCACTCGCCGGTTCCTTCCGCCACAGGCGCGGGGCGTGGGGTTCATGGGTCAACAGCCCGCGCTCTTCCCCTGGTTGTCGGTCGTCGACAACATCGGCTACGGCTTGCGGCGACTCACGGCAGCGGAGCGGCGGACGATCGTCGCCGACCTGCTCGCGCGATTCGGCATCGCAGGCCTCGCGAACCGTCTTCCACACGAACTTTCCGGAGGCGAGCAGCAGCGAGTGGCGCTCGCCCGGACGCTGGCTCCACGGCCCCGGCTCCTGCTCCTCGACGAGCCGCTGACGGCGCTTGACGTCGAGCTTCGTGCCGAGATGCGGCGCCAGCTCCGCGACTGGCTGGCAATCTGCGGCATCCCCGTCGTGCTCGTCACGCACGACCGTGCCGACGCCGAAGCGTTGGCCGACGCGGTCGTGACGCTGCCCGCCCCTGACAATTGTCCAATTTGTTGACCCGACCGGAATTGCGGGCTAGGGTCTCTTTGCGGCCCCGGTGCGCCCGCACGGCCGACCTCCTGGAGAGAATGGATGCGTTCCCGGTCTGCCCGCCGCCCTGCCCACCACCTCGGCATCGACGCCCTGGAAAACCGCCGGCTGCTCGCGATCACGCCCGGCACCGTATACGGCTCGACGGCCGCCACCTGGACCGATGCCGACGGTGACACCGTCACGGTGAGCCTCACGGGCACCGTTGCGGCCGGAGCGGGCTTCACGGTGGAACTCGCTGGCCTTGCGACCGACAACGCCGACGCCACGCGGCTCTCGCTCGTGGGCCTCTCAGCCGAAAACGGGATCCAGGTCGTGGTGACCCCAAACGAGCTGACCACGCAGCCAGGCACCGGCTTCGCCACGATGTATTCGCCCGGCTACACCAATGTGGCATTCCTCGATCTGGATGCCGCGGCCGAGACGACAGCCCTGGGCGGCATCCAGCTTTCCGCCGCGATCGTGAACTCCATTTCGCTGGCCGGCGTTGACGTCGGCTCGATCACGCTCGACGCTGGACAGGCGCCGTTCATCGACCGGATCAACACCCAAAACAACCAGCAGGCTGCCGACACCACGATGTACAACCCCGTCACGGGGCTCATCGATCTGGGCGGCATCCAGGCCAAGAGCATCGACTCACTCGTCATCAACGGGGCGATCAGCGCCGACACGAAGAATCCCTACGACACGTCTGTCACCAACGATTTCCGGAGCGTGATCAACGTTACCGGCCGGATCGGCTCGGTGCTGGGTCTGCGAAGCTCGCTCAGCGGCGCAATTCGTGCCGCCAGCATCGGCTCCGTGCGGGTGGCGAATATCGCCGGCGAGATCACGACCCGCGATGCTGCCAAAGACTTCGCCATCAACCTGCCCGCCGCCTTCAAGGGCTTCATCAATTCGGCCGGCCACCTGCACCTCGGGTTCCCGCTGAGCGACGGCAGCCTGATCACCGGCCAGATCACGGCCGGCGGCGGCATCTCCGGCTCCGACAAGGATTCGCTGCTCGACACGATCTTCCTGCCCGATACCTTCGTGGGCTCGCTCACCAACACGAGCACCAGCGCCGACGTCGCGAGCATCGCGATCGACGGCGTGGGTGACATCGGCATCGTGTCGGCGGCGGGGATCGGCGACATGTCGGCCGACGGCTTTGGCATCACATTCGTGGCCCATGCGGCCAAATCGATCGGCGCGATCAACGCCGGCAGTGGCGATTTCGCGGGCCGCTTCCAGGCCGGCACCGACATCGGGCTGATCACGGTGCCGACCGGCGACGTCGTCACGGCCTATGTCGCGGCGGGCCGCGACCTCGCGGGCCTGAACGTGCCCAACGGCGGCGTGCAGGGGGCGTCGTTCGTCGCCGGCCGCGACGTGGGGCCGATCTCCGCCTTCGGCAGCCTCGCCGGGTTCGGCATCTCCGACACGAGCGTCGTCGCCGGTCGCAACGTGGCTGCCATCACGGCCCGCTCCCACACGGGCCCGGCCATCGAGGCCCTCAAGCTCGAGGCGGGCGAGGCGATCGCCAGCATCACGGGCACGTCGTACGGCGAATTCGGGGCTTTGGCCGGGGCCGGCATCAGCGAGTCGAACGTCGTCGCCAACTCGATCGGCTTCGTCACGGGAGTGTCAGCCGGCGGCGTCGGCATCGAGACCACGAAGCTCGCCAGCCGCACCGGCGGGATCGCCGCGGTGAGCGGCACCGGCTGGCTGGACGGCCTGTCCGATCTCACGGTCGTGGCCCACACCGACATCGGCCCGATCACCGGCATCTCGAAGCTCGACGGCAGCGGCATCAACGGCGGCTCGTTCGACGCCAACTATGGCTCGATCGGCCAGATCACGGCCGAAGGGGGCGCCGCGGGTGGTCACGGCATCGTGAGCACCCGCTTCCAGGCGACCGACCTCGATGAAGAGGAGGTCGGGAATGGCCGGATCGCCGGCATCTCTGCCTCGGCCAACGCCAACGGCCGTAACGCCCTCACCGACGTGCTTGTCTACGCCGGGTCGATCGGCGCGGTCTCCGCGACAGTGCATGGCGGCCTCGACGGTAACGGCATCCTGGCGGGCGAGATCCGTTCCTTTTCGGGCGCCATCGATTCGCTCGCGGTCAATGTCCGCTCGATCAACGGCATCGGCATCATCGACGGTAAGGTGCAGGCCTCCGGCGATATCGGTGGCATGACGGTGAAGGCCTTCAACGCCACGGCGATCCAGGGGGGCACGTTCCAGTCGCGGGGCAACTTTGGCAGTATCTACGCCGAGGCCACGAAGGGGGGCAATGCGATCGACGGCGCAGTCTTCACCGCGCCGGGCCGGATCGTGCTGCTCGATCCGGCGAATCCGCCCCCCGATGCCGACTCCTTCGACCCAAAGGGCAACTTCGGCACGATCACGGCCGTCGCCGGCGGGACCGACGCGCTGGCCACCGCCATCGTGGACTCCACGTTCACGGCGATCGGAAACATCGGCCTCGTCACGGCCACGAGCAAGGGGGCCGGCGCGATCGTGGGATCCACGTTCACGGCCGACTCCGACGGCGACTACACGCCGCAGCCGCCGGACTCCCCGCGGCCATGGCTCGCCTCCGGCAACCTTGCCGGCGTCACGGCAGTCGCTGCCGGCCGGCACCTCCTCGCCTCGTCGGCAATCGTGGAATCGGTGTTCACGGCCGCGAACATCGGCACGATCTACGCCGACGTGCAGACGGTCGAAGGGGGCAATGCGATCTTCGGCTCCACGTTTGCGGCTCGCACGGCCGTGTACGACGGCCGCGGCAACTTCGACAACACGGGCACGATTGGCAATGTGCTCGTCCGCAATCGCTCCTCGGCCCAGCCGGGCCTGGGCACCGGCATCGAAAATTCCTCGTTCCTGGCCGGCGCTGCCGGTGGCATCGGCGACATCACCGTGACCACGAGCGGGGCCTCGGGCATCTTCGCGAGCACGTTCCTCGCCGACGTGGTGGATCTCGACCAGAATGCCTACACATCCACGATCGGTGATATCACGGTCAACACGGGCCGGGCGCTCGTCTGGACGATCGTGCCGGTGGCCATCACGGGCTCGTCGTTCATCGCGGCCGCCGGAATCGGCAACGTGACGGTCGATTCGATCGGCTCGGGCATCACGGCCTCGTTCTTCGTGGCCGACTGGGACTATCTCTCGCTCACGAGCACTCCGGGCGTGCTCGGCGACATCACCGTCCGCGTGCCGGGCCGTAATGCCAGCGGCATCACCGGGAGTGTCTTTTCGGGATCGAGCATCGGCGACATCTCCGTCCGGCTTGCCGACGATGCCGAGCAGGGCATCAACGCGATCGCCCTCTCCGCCTTCACGGCCTGGACGGGCACGATCGGCAACGTGACCGTGATCCACTCGCAGACCGGGTTCGTTTACAACGTCGGCCTCGGCTACGCGGTGCTCACGAGCGTGTTCAACGCCTTCGCGGGCATCGGTGCGATCACGATCCAGGGCCGCACGCTCGGGGCGGTGTTCATCGTCGCCGGCCAGCCCTTCGTGGCGGCCGCGGCGACCCCTGGCCCGGCCAGTGCCCTGCCCACGGCGATCGGCCCCGTCACGGTGTCGATGGCCAACTCGATGGATCTCACGCTCGATGCGGCCGCTGGCGACATCGGCGCCATCGCGTTCACGAATCTCGCCTCGGGCGCAGTGATCACGCTCACGCTCGCCGCATCGTCGGTGGGCAACCTCACGGTCGGTGCGCCAGGCAGCCTCGCGACCGCCGACCTCGTGCTCGGCGGCACCGTGGGCAGTTTTGGCAACGTGAACGTGGACGGCAACGCCACGCTCGACGTGCCGTCCGTCACGAAGATGGGAGCCCTGACCGTCGGCGGCACGCTCACACTGCCCAAGGGTCTACCGAGCCTGGCGCAGATGGGGGCCTTCTCCGCCGGCTCCCTGCCGGGGCTGTCCCGCGATGTGTCGATCGGGTCCCGGTCACTCCGCGGCACGTCGATCGGGGCGATTCAGATCGGGGCGATCAATCGCACCAAGCAGCAGAAGGGGCTCTACACCTTCGCCTTCTCCACCTACGCCGGCTCGCCCAACGCCATCGTCGGTAGCAGCGGCCGCAACGCGACCTCGAAGGGAGTCACGGTCGATGCCGTGCGGCTGTTCAAGACCGCAGCCGCCCAGCCGGCCCCGACGACGACGCCCGCCAAGAAAAAGAAGCGGTAAGCGGCACGGCCGGGCCGCATAAGCCCGGCGTTGCGAGCCGTCAGCCGCGAGCGACGAGATCAAGCAGCGCGTCGCGGACGTCGGTCAGCGCGAGCGAGTCGCGGCGGGCTGTGCCGTCGGTGCAGAGAAACACCGGCCCGTCGGCCACGCGGTCGGGCAGCCGGCCATGGGAGCCGCGGACGATCGACGCATCCGTGCCGATCACGTTCATGAGATAGCGAAAGCCGAGCATCTTCCTTGCAAGCGTGAGGGCAATGCGGAGCTTCGGGAACGCGAGCGTCGGATCGACGAACAGCTCGACGGGGTCGTAGCCGGGCTTGCGGTGGATGTCCACCGTGCGGGCGAAGTCGGGCATCTTGGCGTCGTCGAGCCAGTAGTAGTAGGTGAACCAGCGGTCCGGGGCCGCGACGGCGACGAGGTCACCCGACCGCGGATGGTCGAGGCCGTGGGCTGCCTGTGCCTCGCGGTCGAGCACCTCGGCGATGCCGGGGGTCGCCTCGAGCAACGCCCGCACCTCCGCGATCCGCTCGGGCAGCTTTACATAGACGTGCGCCAGCTGGTGATCGGCCACGGCGAAGGCCGCGCTCGCGCCGGCATCGAGCAGTTCCCAGCCGAGATCGACCTCTTGCACCCGCAGGAGCCCCGCCCGCCGCAGCACGCGATTGATGTCGATGCCGGCGGTCACGGGCGTGATCCCGTATTCACTTACGACGGCCACCGTGCGGCCCGAGCCAGCCGCCCATTCGGCCAGTTCACCCGCCACGGCGTCGATCTCGCCGCAGGCCCGCACGGCCTCCGGGGAGTCGGGCCCGAATCGCTGCAGGTCGTAGTCGAGGTGTGGGAGATAGCAGAGCGTGACAGTCGGCCGGTGCGTTTCCATCACGCGGCGAGTGGCCGCGGCGATCCACCGTGACGAGCGAATGTCGGCGGTGGGCCCCCAGAAGTTGAAGAGCGGAAACCTCCCCAGCTGCCCCTGCAGCTCACCCTTGAGCGCCGGCGGATCGGTATAGAGGCTCGGGATCTTGCGGCCGTCGGCGGGATAGATCGGCCGCGGCGTGACCGCCTGATCGACGGCCGCGTGCATGTTGTACCACCAGAACATCTTGGCCACGGTGAAGCCGGAGCCGAACCGCCGCCGGCCGACGTTCCACAGCTTCTCCTGCTCGCAGCCGACGAGCGCGTTGGACTGCCGCCACAGCATCACCTCCGCGAGATCGCGAAAGTACCAGCCGTTGCCGACGATGCCGTGGTCACGGGGCAGGCGACCGGTGAGCATCGTCGCCTGGGCCGAGCAGGTGACCGCGGGCAGCACGGTGCCGAGCGTCGCCTGAAACCCCGCCCGCCCCAGGGCCGCCAGCCGAGGCGTGTGAGGCAGCAGGCCGGGCGTCAGGCCGACGACGTTCACGACAAGCAGGGGCTTCATGCCCTGCATCGTACCCTGCCGACCATCCGCCGAGTGCGGGTGTCGGCCGCGCCTCGTGAGCCCCCAAGCGCCTCGGTTCACCCTCGATACACGCCACACGGAGAGGGCGGGATTCGAACCCGCGGTCCAGCTTTTGACCGGACACGTCTTTAGCAAAGACGCGCATTCGACCGCTCTGCCACCTCTCCTCGTTTTCCCAGGAATCAACATGGACTCCGGGAAACCGCAGTCGCTCTATTCTGGACGCGCCTCCCCCGTCCCGCAAGGAGCCATGCCCGTGATCCCACCATCGGCACGAATCCTGCCCGCGGCCTGTAGTGCCGCCTGTTTCGCCGCCTGCTTGACCGCCCTGTCGACGCTGCCTGCGGCAGCGGCCGAACTGATGTCGGCCGCCCATGCGAGCATTCGCGCCGCGGAGGCCGGGCAGCATGTCACGACGCTCGCCGATGACGCCTTCGAAGGCCGCGAGGGGGGCACCCGCGGAGGGCGTGCCGCCGGTACCTACATCGTCGAGCAGTTGCAGAAACTGGGCCTCGAGCCGGCCGGCGACGACGGCAGCTTCTTCCAGTCATTCGGCGGCATGCGGAACATCCTGGGCCTGCTCAGAGGCAGTGATCCGGCGGTCGCCCGGGAACTCATCGTCGTCGGCGCCCACTACGACCACGTGGGCTACGGCAATGCCGCCACAAGCTACGGGCCGTTCGGCTACGTGCACAACGGCGCCGATGACAATGCCTCGGGCGTGGCGGGACTCCTCGAGGTGGCCGGCGCGCTGGAGCACCTTCCACAGCGGCCACGCCGGTCGATCCTCATCGCATTCTGGGACGGCGAAGAAAAGGGGTTGCTCGGCTCCTACCACTTTCTCCGCGTGAAACCGGCGGCGCTCGCCGGCATGCAGACCGTGTTTTCGATCAACCTCGACATGATCGGGCGGCTCCGCGGCCGCCGGCTCGAGGTCTACGGAGCCCGCACGTCGCCGGGCCTGCGGGCTGCGATCGTGCAGGCCAACACCGACCCCGCCATCCACGCAGCGCTGGAACTCGCCTTCGACTGGGACATCACGGACGACTCCGACCACTACCCGTTCATCGCCGCCGGCATTCCCACGGTGATGTTCCACACGGGGCTGCACGACCAATACCATCGCCCGAGCGACGACGTACACCTCGTGAACATGGACGGCATCGAACCCGTGGCCCGGCTCACGCTCGGCTTCGTGGTGATGCTCGCCGACGAGCCTGGGCCACCGCGGTCATTTCGTCAGCAATGCCGGGCCGAGTCGAATGTGACGAAACGCGCCCTCGAGGCGATCGCTTCGGAACCAGTGGCAGCCCAGCGGGGCCGCTGGGGCATCGGCAGCCGACCCGATCCGGGTGAACCGACAGCACCCGTGATCGTGCGGGTGTCACCCGGATCGCCCGCTGCGGCCGGTGGCCTCCAGCCGGGCGATCGGCTGATCGCCATCGACGGCGGGGCGATCACCTCTCAAGACGACATGCTCGCCCGACTGCGGGCGGCGAGAACGAGCGTCACGCTCGAAGTGGATCGCCGGGGAACGCTCGTGCAACTGACGCTGACCGGCGGGCCATCGGTCCCCTAATCACGAGAACGTGATCACGAGAACGTGATCACGACGCTCGGCAGGACGCGGGACGCACAGACGACTCAGTCATCGTCGTCATCTTCCTCGTCTTCGTCCTCGTCTTCCCAGTCCTCGTCCTCGTCTTCCCACTCCTCGTCGTCTTCCTCTTCGTCCTCTTCCTCTTCGTCTTCTTCGTCCTCATCCTCGTCGTCGTCGACTTCTTCCCACTCGTCGTCGTCGTCGAGTTCCTCTTCGTCCTCGTCCTCTTCGTCCTCGTCCTCTTCGGACTCCTCGTCTTCCTCGTCGTCGTCGAATTCGTCTTCGTCGTCCTCGAATTCTTCATCCTCGTCGTCGTCTTCGTCGCCGCGGGCGACGATGTCGAGAGGCGAACGTTCTGCCACGGCCGGGCCGGCGAAAAGATCCTCCGCGGCGAGCAGTTCGGGCAGCTCGCTCCAGGAGAACACGTCGGCGCTGAGACCATCCCGATGCGCTCGGCCACTGGCAACGATCGTCACGGCAAAAACCTCCAGGAGTCTGACTTGGCGGGCAGGCACAACCGCCAATTCTGTACCCGATCGGGGGAACATCGTCCAATTCGCCGCCGGGCAAACAACTTTTCAGAGCGGTTCGTCCGTCAGTTTTTCGCCGCGGCGGCTGACAGTGTGGCGCGGGACCGGCCAGTGTGCAAGCCTCCGGTCCCGCAAAAAAAATGGGGCGGAGTCAGGTCGCTCTCAGGCGGGGGGAGTGGCTTCACTCGGCGGCGGCAGCAGCGACTCGATCGGCGGCAGATCCTCGATGCGTGCCAGGCCGAACACCGCCAGAAAACGCCGCGTGGTGACGTAGACATTCGGCCTGCCCAGCTCTTCGGCCCGACCGCCAATCGACACCAGGTCGCGCTCGAGCAACTGCCGAAGGAGCTCTTCGCTGCCCGCTCCGCGGATCGCCTCGATTTCGGCGCGGGTCACCGGCTGTCGGTAGGCAACGATGGCCAGCGTTTCGAGGGCCGCTGCCGACAAACGCCCCCCAGCCGGCTGCTCGAGCAGCCGCTTCACCCACGGGCCGAACGCGGCACGCGTCAGCAGCTGGAAGCCTCCCGCGATCGACTCCACACGGACTGCGGCCCCCGATGCCTCCTGGAGCTCACGCAGTTCCCGAACCAACGCGCGGGCGCGCGTGCCGTCGTCGAGCCGGGCCATCTTCGCCAGCCGCCGCGTGGTGAGCGGTTCGCGGGCCAGGAACAGGGCCGCTTCGAGCCGGGCCACTTCATCCGACCGCACATGCTGCCCGGGCTCAGGCTCCGATCGCGTCTGCATCCCGCTTGCATGGTGCGCGAGCATGAACCGCCGCCGCCGCGTCGCCGCTGCACCCTGCGCCGGCAGCGGACCGTCGAACGCGGCCCCGAACCGACCGCCAGCCGGCCAGCCGGCCGCCATTCCATGTCTGCCGCGCCGTGGCATGCGTCGCCAGTCCCTTCAATCGAGCCGAGTTCGATTACTCACCGCTCAAGCGATGGCACGGTCATTGAGCCGCAGACCGCCGCTCCTGCCACGCCGTGATCTCCTCCAGCAGATGCCGCTCGGCGGCGAGCGGGTCGTGGCCGGTGGCCTGGAACACCCGTTGCAACTGGCCGTCGGCGTCGAGTGCGACTCGGCAGCTGGCCAGGTGCGCCGTCGCGGCACCCGGCAACTGCCGACACTCGACGGCCACCGCGCCTGCATCGCGCAGCCGATCGCGGACCGCTGCCCGATCGGCTGCGGTGATCGCCTGCGGCGCCGTGGGCTGGGTATCGGCCGCCACCAGCGGCTCCACCCGCGCGACGCGGGCCGATGCTCCAGGACCGGCAGCCTCCCGCCATGACGTCACCCACTCGACCACCGGATCCACGACCAGCCTGCTGGCCGCGGCCGGCAGCCCAGCCGGCACGTGGTGCGAAAACATCGCCAGCGCCGGCACGATCACCATCAGCACGACGAGGAGGCTGGAGCGAAACTTCATGGGGCGACGGCCGCGTGCCGTGGAACACGGCGCGGAGCTCGATGGAAGAACCAGGGGGGCGGGGAGGGTAGCGGCCCCGCACGCCTGTCGCAACGTGAATGCCAGGCGTCAGCCGGCCGGTTCCACGACCACGCGGCGGGGCTGGCCCGGCCCGGCGGGGGCCGCCGGGTCGAAATGGGGCACACCCGGGGCGTATTCGATCGTCGTGGCCGACCGGGCGCGGGCGATGCGCTCGCGCAGGATATCCGCCGCCAGCATCGATTCGATCTGCGGCCTCACGGCGTCGAGTCCGAGCCGGCCCGGCTCGGCATCCGTCACCGTCACCAGATGCACGCCGTATGGCGTCGTGAACGGCTGCGAAATGTCTCCCTTGGCGAGGGCGAACGCGGCCCGGTTGAACTCCTCGATGCAGGGTGCGCGGCGGGTGATCCAGCCCAGGTCGCCCGCCTGGAGTCGGCTCGGCCCGACCGAATGCCGACGCGCCGCAGCGGCAAACGACACCTCCCCTCGCACGATCGAGCCACGAATCTGCTCGGCCTGCCGCAGGCAGTCCTGCACGGCTTCGTCGCCGCGGCCGACGTCGGGCCGGAGCACCACGTGGCTCACCCGCAGCCGTGTGCCGTCGACCTCACGGCGATGCTTGGCGAAGGCGGCCTCGACGGCATCGGCTCTCAGCAGCGGCTTGATCAGCTTGTCGAGCCCGAGTTCGAGCGCGATCTGCTCCCGCAGAAACTCCTCATCACGGCCGGTCTTGGCGAGGAAGGCCATCCATTCGACGCCCCGGGCCGTCATCTGCGCCCGCAGCCTGCCGAGCGCCGCATCGATCTCCGCAGCCCCGACCACGATACCCTCGCGGTCGATCTCCGCACGGAGCAGTCGCTGGTCGATCAACTGCTCGATCGCGGCGGCCTGCACCTGCACCGGCCGGTTCACGGCCGACGCATCCGGTCCGACGCTGCCGACCCGCTGAAGCACGGCGTCGAGTTCGGCCCTCAGGATCGGCACGGAGCCCACCGTCGCGACAACCGCCGACGGGCCCGTGTCTGCCGGCGGCTCGACCGCCCGGCCGACGCCCCCGCCGGCCACGCTCACTGACAGGCCGGCGAACACCATCAGACACAGCCGTTGCAGAGAGTTCGTCGTCACCGCAGCCCTCCATGTGATTCGAGTAGACTACGCGACACACGCCGTCTTCCCAAGGCCGGGCAGCCTTCATGTCGAACATCGCGATCAGCCTCTGCGGCGAGGGGCGGGGCCATGCCACCCGCATCTGCACGCTCGTCGAGCGGCTCGGATCCGGCCATGAGATCCTGATTTACACCTCTGCCGATGGCCTCGCGTTTCTCCAAGGGCGGCTCGCCGACCGGCCCGGCATCCGCCTCGAGTCGATTCCGGGCATCATGTTCGAGTACGTGGGCGGCCGGCTCGACCTCATGCGATCGATTACCGCAGGGCTCGACTATCAGGCCCGCCAGATCGGCCCGCTCGTCGATCGGATGCTCCGCGACTTCGACGGGTTTCGGCCCGACCTGGCAATCACCGACTTCGAGCCGGCGCTGCCGCGGGCCGCGGGCCGCGCAGGCGTGCCGCTGGTGAGCGTGGACCATCAGCACTTCCTGCTCGCCTACGACCTCGACGCGCTGCCGTGGACGCTCCAGTGGAACGCCTGGTTCATGAGCCACGCCGTCTGGCTCTACGTGATGGAGGCGGCTGACACGGTCGTCTCGGCGTTTTTCCGGCCTCCCCTCCGCCGCGGCTGGGAGCATGTGGTGCAGGTCGGGCCGCTCCTGCGCCGCGAGGTCGTCGAGGCCGTGCCTCGCGATGACGGCTTCGTGCTCAGCTACCTTCGGCGGCACACGCCATTCGCCGCGATCGACTCGCTGGCAGCGTGCGGTCTGCCGGTCAAGGTGTACGGCCTCGGGACGCGGGAGCCGGTGGGCAGCGTGTCGTTTCACGAGGTCAATGATTCGGCCTTCGTGGCCGATCTCGCCTCCTGCCGCTGCGTGGTGGCCGCGGCCGGCAATCAGCTCATCGGCGAGGCTCTGCATCTCGGCAAGCCGCTGCTCGTGCTGCCCGAGCGGGCCCATGCCGAGCAGCTCATGAATGCCCACTTTCTCGACTCGATGGGCTGTGGTGACTTCACGCTGCTGGAGGAGGTCGACCGCGGCCGCGTGCGGGAGTTCGTGGACGGTCTCGACCGCTTTGCATCGGCCCTGGCTGCGGTCACCGGCCGCATGGACGGCACGCCCGATGTGCTCCGTGTGATCGAGCGGCGGCTCGCGGCTCGTGGGTGAAGGCCCGTGGGGTCGGGGTTGCCCAATGCCCCGTCGCCGGACGCTCGCTACGAACATCCTGTTCTTCGCTCGCTCGGATGCCACCTTCGCTCCGGCATCCTGCCTGCGCTCGGCGGCATACGCCGGCTCTCAGGGCCTTGGGCAACCCCTCACGTTTTCTCTAGCTGGCTGCGAGGTGCCGCACGATCTGCGGGATCATCGCCCGCAGGGCGCGGGCGCGGTGGCTGACGACGGCCTTCACCGCGCCGGAGAGTTCACCGAACGTGCGGTGGTATTCCGGCACGATGAACAGCGGGTCGTAGCCGAAGCCACCCCCGCCGCGGCGGCTGCTCGCGATCTCGCCCCAGCAGACGCCGTGCGCAACCGCCACGATCCGGCCCGTCGGATCGGCGAGCGCCGCGTGACAGGCATAGTGGGCGGCGCGGTCGCGGCCCATGGCGTTCGCCAGCCGCTCGAGCAAGAGGCTGTTATTTCGCTCGTCGGTCGTCTCGCGGGCTCCTGCCGGCGCCGGGCCAGAAAAACGGGCGGAGTGCACGCCGGGCGCTCCGCCGAGTGCCGGCACGACGAGCCCGCTGTCTTCAGCGAGCACCCACGAGCCCAGAGCCTGCGCCTGCTGCGTCGCCTTGAGCGCCGCGTTCTCCGCGAACGTGGTCCCCGTCTCGTCGACGTCGACCGCCCCCGGCATCTCGCGGAGCGACCGGCACGGGATGCCGAAGGGAGCGAGCAGCTCACCAAGCTCGCGCAGCTTGCCCGCGTTCGTGGTACCCAGCACGAGCAGGAGCGCAGAGTCTGACATATCGCGCGGGTTGTAACGCCGGCTCGGGGGCGGCACAAGTCTCGTCGCAGGACCTCGAAGACTCGGTCCAAATGCTCCTCGAGCTTGCACCGACACCCTCGCCTCCACCACTTCGGAGGCTCTTTAACGACTGCGGCCGGCGGCGGGGCGGGGCACGTCGATCGGCTTGGGCTGGACGTCGAGCATGATGCCGTCGAACGATCGCGGCACCACCTGGCCGCTGGCCAGCGCGGCCGGATCGGGCCCCAGGCCAGCCACGATGCGGGCGATCTCCGGGTGCACTGCAGCGCGGCCGCCGCCCTGCGGCACGCTCAGTTGGTCGATGCTGCCGACGCAGACGATGCTCGAATCGCGATCGTGGAACTCCCAGGCCTGCCAGCCCTGGCGACGCAGCGCCTCGGTGAGCCGGTGGGCCTTGTCGGCCGCCTCCACGAGCCGGCTCTCTCCTTCAATGCCCCGAACCTGGGGATCGTTCCAGCCGCTGCCCTTGAGAAGTGCCACGAACGCGTCGACACCACCGCGGGGCTGCGCGGGTGCCGCAGCGGTGCCAGGCTGATCGAACGTGCCGGCGCCGGTGAACGTTGCCACCCGCACGGTGTAGCGGCCCGGGCAGTCGAGCAGGCTATGCGTCACGTCGGCATTCATCTCTTGCACGAACTGATCGACCTGCTGCCGCGAGAAGAAGTCGTCGGGCAGGAGCGGGTTCGGGATCAGCATCGCCGCATGCAGTGGTGGCTTCGTCGCCGGCGCCGCGTGCTCCTTGTTGAGCTGCACGAAGTCCGCCACGAGCCCGCTCTTCGGCGGCTTGCCACCAAGCGACTCGGGATGGAGCGTCTTGATTTTTTGGAGCGTCTTTTGGCCACGGGGGTCCTCGCACGAGGCGAAGTCGCCCACGAGCACCGCCACCTCGACCACCTGCTTCGCGTTGGCATACCGCATCGTCTTCGGCGTGCCGTCGGGATTGAGGCCCACGCCCCGCTGGCGGCCGGTGTAGTCGAAGGCTTTCTCGTGCGTGTAGGCGGCGAGCTTGTGGCGGCCGCGCAGTTCGTGTGCGAGCTTCTTCGCGTCGTCGCGGGCCGTCTCGCCACGAAACGTGGTGGCCAGCACGAGCCACGGGCCGTCCTTTTCCGCGAGGGGGTACATCGCGTCGGCATCCACAGCCTCGGTCGAGAACCACGACGCCGGCAGCCAGCCGTTCTGCGCAGCCGCCTCCGGCAGCGGCAAGCAGATCAGGGCCAACGCGGCGGCGGGCCGCAAAGCGACACGCGACATGATCATGAACCGGGAGACGAGACGCACGGGCCGGGCTCCTCTGGCTACGCATGAAGTGGACGGCCGCCGCACCACGGGCGGACCGGGGCGGGACGGTAGCAGGCGAGCCTGCGGCATGCCAGACTGAATGCCGCCTTGAGGTAGGCTGGGGGAAACTGGCGAAAAACGATGCGGATTGAGACTCAAAAGTCAGGAGGGTCGCGGACTCTGGGCCCTGCCGCCGCGGTGATCGCCGCGGTATGGTTGGGACTGCTGATCGGGCCACCGGTGACCTTTCTCAGGTGGCGCGAGGATCGGCTGGCCGAACTCACGGCTCCCCAGATCCAAGCCGACTGGGACGGCTTCCGCGCCGCCATGCAGCGCGAGTCGGGCCGTACGGGCCCCGTGCAACGAAAGGTGCCCAAGAGCGCCGAGCCTCCGGAGCTCGTCTGGCTCCGCGACTACCCCGCGCTCGCCGTCACCGCCTGGGTGACCTTCGTGGGCATCCTGGGCGGCTTCGTCGCACTGCTCGCGCTGGGCATGCTCCGCGAAGCAGCCGCCCGCTCAGCGGCCGAGAATCAGACGCGCCGTGAGGGCGACGACGAAAAACAGCACCAGCGTGATGCCGAGCACACCGAGCAACGACGACACTGAATCACCTCAGACACAGGACGGCCGAACCCGGCAACGATCGTAGCCAGCGGCAACGCCCCATAAAAGGCCGATCCTAGAGTCCGAAACGACGTGAGGGGTTGCCCACGCCCCGAAGGCCGGCGTATGCCGACGAGCGCACGCAGGGAGGCGAGGGTGTCGGTGCAAGCTCGAGGAGCATTTGGACCGAGTCTTCGAGGTCCCGCGACGAGACTTGTACCGCCCCCGAGCCGGCGACACACCTTTTACGTGTGCGACCCCAGCGAGCGTCCGGCTCTCGGGGCGTGGGCAACCCCGACCCACGCTAACCAGCGCCGCGGCGAAACATGTCCTCGGAGACAGTCGCGCTGCCCGTGCGGCCGACATCGTCGAGCGTCCGCCGCTGCCCGACCGAGTGCCACGGTGTCACGTCGGCCAGCTCCGGCATGATCTCGAGAATCTGGTCGACGAGCATCTCCACCATGCGGGCCGCCGGCGAACCGTCCATCCGCTCACGGAGCGCGGCGGCCGTCTTCATCAGCTTCACCATGCGCGACCGCTGCAGCACTGGGCCCGACAACTGGCCATCGCCTTCGACGAGCAACTCGGCGACGGGCACCTCCAGAACCTCCTGCCATCGATGGAGGTCGGAGATGCGGAGGTCGCAATCGGGCTGCTCCTGGCGGCGCACGACGGGCAGCGACATGCCGAGTCGCCGCGCGACGTTCCGCAAGGTCACACCCTGCAGCCGCCGGACTTCGGCGATGCGATGGAGCATTGCCTGCTCACGCCGCGGGCTGTCACGGCTGACCAGATCCTCCTCCGCCCGTGTGACATCGGAGTGTTCGAGGTCGGCGACCGCCTGAGGATCGCCGAAGAGGTCGTCCTGTTCGTCGAACTCGTCGAAACGATTCCGGTTGCAATCCACGGTCGCCATGGTCGTGTCTCCCGAAGCGGCCTCTGCATCGCCCACCCGTGCGGTGGTGCAAGCAATACGGAGGCTGACCACGAAGCGTTCACGGCTATCGGGAAAATTTTTCCGTGTGCGGCAGCAGGCGGCAGGCCGCGTGGTAGCTTGGGGCCGACCTGCTGCAGGAACACGACATGACCGGATCAGCCTTCCCTCCCGGATCAGCCGGATCAGCCAGATCAACCGCGCCCGCGGCCTCGTGGGCCGCGCTGCCAGCCCGCTCGGCCCTCCTTATCGAGGGGGCCGATGCCGTGCGGTTCGTCAACAATTTCACGACGGCCAGCTTGGCCACGCTCGCCCTCGGCGGCGGCACCGAGGGTTTTTTCGCCGATGGCCGCGGCCAGGTCATCGCCGTCGCCACGCTCCTGCGGACGCCTGGCGGCATCTGGATCGACGCGGCGCCGGGGCTCGCCGGCCGACTGCACGAGCACCTTGAGCACTACCACATCCGCGAGGCCGTGTCGTTCCACGACGCGTCGGCCGAACGAGCCGCGTTCCTGGTGCACGGCCGCGATGCGGCGGCGTGGCTCAGTAATCAGGCCGGTGTCGCGCTGCCACTCGATGCCATGACGCACTGCTCCGCGGATCTCGGTGGCATGCCCGTGACGATCGTCGCGACCGAATGGCATGGGCCGGGCGGGCGTCTCGTGATCACGTCGGCGGCCGACGCCGGCCGCATGGCCGCTTGGCTGACGGCGACGGGTCTGCCGCAACTTTCGTCGGCGGATGTCGACGCGGCCCGCATCGACGCCGGCAGCCCCGAGCCGCACGATGTTCCCGCAAAGACGTTGCCGCAGGAACTAGGCCGCGATGCCCGCGCGATCTGCTTCACCAAGGGCTGCTACCTGGGCCAGGAGACCGTGGCGCGGCTCGATGCGCTCGGCCACGTGAATCGCCGGCTCGTTGGCATCGCCACAGGCAGTTCCGTGCCCCCAGCAGTGAACGCCGAAGTCATGCTCGACGGCACCGTCGTCGGCACGATCACGTCGGCCTGCCTGTCGCCGACGCTCGGAGAAGGACTCGGACTCGCGATCGTGCACGTGCGGGCGCTGGCGGCCGGTGCCGCGCCGACCGTGGCCGGCGCACCGGTGCGGATCGTGCCGCTGCCCGTGTGCCGCGGCACCATGGAGCCACAGTCATGACCGCGAGCGCCCCCGGCCCGCTTCCCCACGATCTCGCCCACGGCGAACTGCTCCTGACGGCGCGGCGGTTCCGCGTGGTGCGGGTGCAGGAGCCGTGCGCCGACGGCTCGCTCCGCGACCGCGACGTCGTGGTACACCCGGGCAGCGTGGTCATCGTGCCGCTCGTCTCGCCTGACGCCGTGTGTCTCATCGAGGTGGAGCGGGTGGCCGTGGGCCGCACGCTGATCGAGTTGCCCGCCGGCACGCTGGATCGTGACGAGCCGCTGGCGGCAGCCGCAGCCCGCGAACTGGCCGAGGAGACGGGCTATCGCGCCGGCCGCATCGAGGCGGCGGGTGAGTTCTGGATGTCGCCGGGCATCCTTCGAGAGCGAATGCATCTGTTCGTGGCCCACGACCTCGTCGCGGGGCCGCAGGCGCTCGAGCCGGGCGAGCGGATCCGTCCGCGGGTGGTGGCCTGGGACGAGGCGTTGGCCATGTGCCGCGACGGCCGCATCGAGGATGCCAAGACGATCGCGGGGCTTCTCGTCACCGACGCTCGGCGTCGGGCGGCGCCGCCTGGCGGTCGATGAGAAACAGAACGCCCCCGATCAGACCGGTGACGACCTGGCTGGCGAGCCACAACAGTCCGACTGCCACGGCCGACTCCGCAGCCACGCCGTGGGGCGCCAGCAGCACGACGAGCGCGTTCTCCCGCACACCTACTCCATTGATGCTGATCGGCAGGACGACGGCGAGCGCGACGAGCGGCGCCACCGCGAACCAGATCGCGAGCGGCTGCACTACGCCGAGCGAGCGGGCGATCAGGCCGACGGCCACCGCGCCCCCCATTTGCACGATGAAGCTCCAGCCTACCGCTTGGGCCATCAGGCTCGGCCGCTGCTGGTAGGGCAGCAGGCGAGCGATGAACTCGCGGGCCGGGTGCGGTGAGGGAATGAGCGCGAGCAGGCGGTCGATCGAAGCGACGCCGAGCATGAACACGGCAAGCGTCACGGCGAGGAGGCCGGCCCCGACGGCGAGCGTGGTAGGCAGCGAGAGCGCGTACTCAGTGCCCGCCAGTGCGGCGCCGGCAAGCACCCCGAGCGCGGCCAGGCCAGTGAGCCGGTCGGCGAGCACGGAGCAGCCGGCGAGGAGTCGCCGCTGCGTCGTGTCGCCCACGCGGTAGGCCTTGATCACGTCGCCACCGATCGAGCTGGGCAGGCAGAGGCTGAAGAAGGAGCCCTCGAGAAACCGCCATACGAAGAACCGGCGGGAGAAGGGAAAGCCGAGCGGCCGGGCGAGCGCGGCCCAGCGAACGCCGGCGGCGATCTGCACCGCCAGGCCCGTGGCGAGGCCTGCGATCCACCACCGCCAGTCGGCGTTGGCGACGAGCGTTGCGAACTTCCCCCACTTGATTCCCCGGAGCACGTAGGCCATCAAGAGGACGGTCGCCACCAGCCGCAGCACCAGGCCCGGCCAGCCGGAGAGCAGTCGCCGCCGGGCTGGCGGGGTGTCGGTCGGCTCGAGTGGGGACGATGTTTCCATGCCGGCCGTGCATGCGGATGCGGGACTGCGTCGGTCGAGTACCCTACCCGATAGGCACCCTCCAGACCCAGGCGCGTTTCAGTCGCGTCTTTTCTCCTTTCGGGGATTCCGCAGATGTGGCTCGCAGCCGTGTGGCTCTCAGGCAGCGGCTGCTCGATGCGCTGGGAGGACGGCGGCCTGGTCGTCGCGGCCTTTGTCGCGGGCGCCATCGTGGGCAGCTTCCTGAACGTCGTGGCCTACCGGGTGCCGGCGGGCCGGTCGGTCGTGTCCGGACGGTCGGCATGCCCTGCCTGCGGCCGACCCGTGCGGGCTCGGGACAATGTTCCAGTGCTCGGCTGGCTCCTGCTCCGCGGCCGCTGCCGCGATTGCGGCACGGCTATCTCCGCCACCTACGCGGTCGTGGAGGCCGGATGTGGCCTCGCGCTGGCGGCGCTTGCCACGGCCGAGGTGATCGCCTGGCAGGCCGCCGGTTCGTCGATCCCGCTGATCGACCGGGCCATCGTGCTCGGCGACTACCGCTGGCTGCTCGGCTGGGCCGCCGCTGCGACCGCGACCCTCACGATCGTCGCCTGGGGGCTCTTGGCTCGGGCCGGGCATGTCGTGCCCCGGCTGACTGCACTGGTGGCAACGGCCCTGGTCGCCGCACTGCTGGCGGTCGCGGGGTGGTTTTGGCCGCTGTGGGGTGGGTGACTCGGCCGCGGAAACCGGGGGCGGGAAAACGCCCCTCGGCGTGGTGTAGAATCAGTCTGCGGCAGAGAAGGCGATCTGCGCGGTCGCCTCTTTGCGATTCCAGGGCACCGACCCGTCGTGAGCACACCAGCCTCCATTCTCCCGTCCGGCCACCGTCCAGAGCCACGGTCTGCGACCCCGCAGCCCGCCGCCCGGGTCGCGCCGCTCGATGAGTCACTCGTTGAAGGCGTTCGTCGCCGGCTCGGCGAGTGGGCCATGGACATGCGGGATGCCGACCAGCGCACGCCCTGGGTCGTGATCGCCCTGCTCACGGGATTGCTCGTCTACAGCTATTGGCCCGGCCTCCTGAACGCCCGCTCGAGCTGGGACAATCCGCAGTATTCCCACGGGTGGATCGTGCCGCTCTGCACGGCAGCACTGCTCTTCTGGTGGCGGCAGCCGATCGGCACCGTCACGTCGTCGGCGCGGGCGGCCGGCCTCGGCCTGCTCGTGGCGAGCTTCGTTCTACGGCTGGTCTGCGCCCGCTACAGCATTGTCACGATCGATATGTACACGCTCGTCCCGGCACTGGCGGGCGTGTTCTTGATGGCCGGCGGCTGGGGCGTGTTCAAGTGGGCCTGGGCCCCGATCGCCACCCTGATCTTCATGTACCCGTTACCGGACGAGGCCACCCGCTACCTGCTGGGCCCACTGCAGACGCTGGCCACGATGATGAGCACCTATGCCCTGCAGACGATTGGGCTCGACGCATACCGCGAAGGCAACAAGATCGTGCTCGGCGATTCCCAGGTGCTCGGCGTTGTCGACGCCTGCAGTGGCCTGCGTATGCTCACGATCTTCGTCTGGCTCGCGCTCATGATCGTGCTCATCGGTGGGGGCGAGTGGTGGGAAAACCTCGTCATCGCCGCGAGTGCCATCCCGATCGCGCTGATCGTCAACGCCACCCGGATCACCGTGACGGGCGTGATGTACACCGTGAATCCCGAATGGGCAGAGAAGATTTTCCACGACTGGGCTGGCTATTTCATGATGCCGATGGCCCTCGGCCTGCTGTTCCTCCTGCAGTCCATCCTCAAATTCATGGTGGTCACGGAAGAGTTCGCGCCGGCGACTGTCGTCGGCGGTGGTCGACCCACGGCCGCCGCAACCGGCACTGCACGCCCGGCTCGAGCCGGAGGCATAGTGCCCATCGCGGTACGACCCGACTCGTCGGGAAAGTCTGGGTAACGGGCAACGCAAGGACATCGACGCGTCGCTCCGGCCCCACGCCGGATCGCCACGGCTGACATGAGCGAGACACACGACACCGCAGCAGGCACCACGACCCAGACGGCCGCGCCGTCGGCGGGCATGCTGTCGACGATCACCGACAGCTCGCTCTCGCTGCCGACGCAATACGCGCCCCCCGCACCCTACGGCCCCGGCGGTGATCAGCTCGGCGGCGGCCTCGACTTCGTGCGGGTGTGGCACGCCATCCGGCGGCGCTGGCTGTCCGCCACCGCACTGGGGCTGGCGCTGGGGCTGACCGCCGCGGCGGCGGCCTGGCTCTTTCTGCCACGCGGGTATGAAGCCGTGGCCTGGCTGCGCGTGAGGGCCAATCCGGGCACGTTCACCGGGGCTGGTATGGGCGACTATGACCAATATCGCCAGACGCAGCTGCAGCTGATCAAAAGTCCTTTCGTGCTCACCTCGGCCCTGCGGCGGCCCGGCATCTCCGAGCTATCCACGTTCGCCGAAGAAACAGATCCGGTCGATTGGCTTTCCCGCAACCTGCAGGCCGTCGCCCCGAGCGCGGCGGAAGTGGTGCAGATCAAGCTCCGCGGCTCGAACCCGCGCGACGTCACGCAGATCGTCAATGCCGTGACGCAGGCCTACCTCACCGACGTAGTCACGAAGGAGCGGTCGGAGCGGCTCACGCGCCGCGACATGCTCGAGAAGAAATACAAGGAGAACATGGCCGAGGTGCGGACGCGGATGGAGCAGTTCAACAACCTCGCCAAGCAGCTCGGCAGCCGCGACAGCTCGGAGGCCTCGACGCAGCGCAGCCTGCTCCTCGACCATCTCGGTACGCTTCGCGCCGAGCTCAATCAGCTGCAACGGGATGTCCAGGCGATCGACACCGAGCTGGCCCTGATCGACGCCCAAGCCCGGGGCGAGGTGCCCGGCGAGGCGGCTCTTCCAGACGACTCGATCGACGGGCTGCTCATGCGGCACCCCCAGATCGCTGAACTGACGACCCGGCTGACTGGTATCGAGGAGATGATCACGGCTCAGGCGGGACGAAGCGCCCGCGGACCGAACGATCCTGCCGTGCGGCGGCTGCAGGCCCAGCGGGAAGACCTGTTGCGGCGAATCGAGAGCCGGGCCGAGACACTGCGGCCGCAGCTGGCCGCCGAGGCCGCCGCTGAGGCGTCGGGCCGCCGAGGTGGGCCGGCCGCCGGCTCCCCCGTGATGCTGCGACTCCGGCGCGACATGCTCGCCAAGCGGCTCGAAGACAAGTCGAAGGAATTCGACGAAGTGGCCAAAGAGGTGATGGCGATGGGCAACGCCAACGCCGACCTCGAGGCGCGGCGCAACGAGATCGCCCAGCTCCAGCAGGTGACCAACCAGATGGGTCTGCAGCTCAACGCCTCCGAAGTCGACATCGCGATGCCGAACCGAGTGGAACTGCTCGAAGAGGCCCGCGTGCCGGGCGACGGCGACGAGATCTTCCGCGTGATGCTCACCGGGCTCGCTGCGCTCGCCGGCTTCGGCGCCGGTGCCGGCCTCGTGATCCTGCTGGAGTATCTCCGTGACCGGATCTCGGCGGCGGATCAGGTATCGGAACGCGTGGGCCTGCGGGTCATTGGCACGGTGCCCCGCGTGTCGCGGTCGCGGAAGAAGCCCAATACCGCCCACGTCGCCGAGTGCGTCGACGGCGTACGGGCGGTGATCGCCCAGACGGGCCGCGAGGCGCCGAAGGTGATCGTGGTGACCAGCGCCATGGAGCACGAAGGCAAGACGACCTTTGCCGCCCAACTCGCCGCGAGCCTCGCCCGGGCCGGCAGCCGCACGCTGCTCCTCGACGGCGATCTGCGGCATCCCAACGTGCACATGGCGCTCGAGCTGGATCTGCGGAGCGGCATGCCCGAGCTGCTACGGGGCGAGATCACGAACGACGAGGCCGTGCAGCCGACCGGCATCGAGGGGCTGTTTGCCGTCACGGGCGGAGCCTGCGACTATGCCTCCATCACGGCCCTGTCGCGGCCCGAGACGGCCAAGGTCATCAAACGGTTCCGGGAGTCGTTCGACCACGTCGTGATCGATGCCGGGCCGGTGCTCGCCTTCGCCGACGTGCTGCTGCTCGGCCAGCTCAGCGATGCGGCCATCGTGGTGACGATGCGGGACGTCAGCCGCGTGCCGCTGGTCACGAAGGCCGTGCAACGGCTGCGATCGGTGGGCATCAAGGTGCTTGGCACCGTCGTCAACGGCGTGAGCGACGACAGCCCGCGGCATCTCTATGCATCGCCGGTGCCCAGTTGAGCTGCCTCCGGGCGGTGTGGCGTGATACTGCGGAGAGGATCAATCCATGAAGACATCGGGAGCAGGGCTCGCCGCCGCGGTTGCGGCCATCGTGATGGTCGTGGGCGTGACCGTCGTGCAGGGCACGTGGACGGAGCGCTGGGGCCGCCAGCACGACGTGGCTGGTCTCGAGCGGGCGGCGCGGCTGTTGGAGCGGGCGTTTCCCAAGAACTTCGGTGATTGGAGCTACGAGCAGGAGCTCGAGTCCGATCCCAAGGAGCTCGAACGGGCCGGTGCCGTCGGCCACATCTCGCGGCTCTACCGCAGCGGCAAATCGAAGACTCCGATCTCCGCCTTCGTGGTCTGCGCGACGCCGCACGACGCCTCGGGGCACACGCCTGACCGCTGCTACCCCGGTGCCGGCTTCGAGATCGCTGAGGCCGAGCACCGCGAGGCGGTCAAGCTGCCGGATGGGCGGTTGGCCGAGGCCTTTACCGGCACCTTTCGCAAACACGGGCAGACGCTCCGCGTGTTCTGGACCTACGGCGTGTCGAGCCCCGACCCGGAGGCGGCGACGACCCCGGCTCCTGCCGACGCCAACCCGCCACAGCTCCGTTGGATCGCCCCGGGCATCGCCCGGATTGCGCTCAATGGGGAGGTCGCGGTCTACAAGCTCTATGCCATCATCGACCAGACGAAGCTGACCGCGTCGCAGGCCACGTTCGAGTGCAGCGACTTCTTGGCCCAACTCCTGCCGGCACTCGACGAGCAGATCGCCGCCGACAAGGGCCCGGAAGCAGGCACAGCCGAACCCACCGCCCCCGACGACACCACGGAGCAGGGATGAGCACCAAGGCCAAGCGCGCTCTCGTCACCGGCATCACCGGTCAGGACGGCTCCTATCTCGCGGAACTGCTCCTCGACAAGGGCTACGAGGTGCACGGCCTCGTGCGGCGGTCAAGCACGTTCGGCACCCAGCGAATCGAGCACCTCTACCGCGACATCCATGAGGTCGAACGGCCGCTCGTGCTCCACCACGGCGACATGGCCGACGGCAACGGTCTCGCCCGCCTGATCCGTGAGATCAAGCCGACCGAGGTCTACAACCTCGCAGCCCAGAGCCACGTGCGGGTGAGCTTCGATCAGCCCACCTACACCGCCGACGTCACGGCCGTGGGCACGCTGCGACTGCTGGAGGCCATCCGCGATCTCCAGGACGCGGTCGGCTACCAGATCCGCTTCTATCAGGCCTCAAGTTCGGAGATGTATGGCAAGGTCGTCGAGACGCCGCAGACGGAGACCACGCCGTTCTATCCCCGGTCGCCCTACGGCGTGGCCAAGCTCTACGCCCACTGGATCACCGTCAACTACCGGGAAAGCTACGACCTTCACGCCTCCTGCGGCATCCTCTTCAACCATGAGAGCCCGCGGCGGGGCGAGACGTTCGTGACCCGCAAGATCACCCGGGCGGCCACGCGGATCAAGCTCGGCCTGCAGAAGAAGCTCTACCTGGGCAACCTCGACGCCCGGCGGGACTGGGGCTTCGCCGGCGACTATGTCGAGGCGATGTGGCTGATGCTCCAGCAGGACGAGCCGGACGACTACGTCGTCTCGACCGACGAAACCCACTCCGTGCGGGAGTTCTGCGAGCTGGTCTTCGGCCGGCTCGATCTCGACTACCGTGACTTCGTGGAGATCGATCCGCGGTACTTCCGTCCGGCGGAAGTCGAGCTCCTCCTCGGCAGCTCGGCCAAGGCCCGCCGCACGCTCGGCTGGGCGCCGCGGGTGTCGTTTCCGCAGCTGGTGGCGCTCATGGTCGACGCCGATCTCGAACTGGCCCGTCGTGAGCAGGTGCTCATGGCGGCTGGCCACGAGGCGGGACTGCCCAATCGCTGAGCCCGCCGCATGCTCGACCTCACCCAGCAGCGGATCGTGGTGACGGGCGGCGCCGGCTTCCTCGGCCAGGCGGTCTGCCGCACGCTCCGTGAGCGGGGCGTGTCACCCGATCGGATCATCGTGCCGCGGCGCCGCGACTTCGACCTCACGGTCGAGGCCGACGTGGCCCGCCTCTACGAGGAGGCCCGTCCCGACGTCGTGATCCATCTTGCCGCCGAGGTGGGAGGCATCGGGGCCAACATGGCCCATCCAGGCCGGTTTTTCTTCGCCAACATGGCGATGGGGCTGCACCTCGTCGAGCATGCCCGCCGCAGTGGCCTCAGAAAGTTCGTGCACACCGGCACAGTGTGCGCCTACCCGAAGCACTGCCCCGTGCCCTTTCGCGAAGACGATCTCTGGAACGGCTACCCGGAGGAGACCAACGCCCCCTACGGTGTCGCCAAGAAGGCGATCTTCGTGATGCTCGACGGCTACCGCCGTCAGTATGGCCTGGCGAGCGCCGTCGCCCTGCCGGTGAACCTCTACGGCCCCGGCGACAACTTCGACCCCGCGTCGAGCCATGTCATCCCGGCGCTCATCCGCAAGTGCGAGGAGGCCCGGCTGGCGGGGGCCAACGAGGTGGTCTGCTGGGGCACGGGCTCGGCCACCCGTGAGTTCCTCTACGTCGACGACGCCGCTGAGGGGATCGTGCGGGCGGCGGAGGTGATGGAGGAGCCGGTGCCGATCAACCTCGGCGGCGGTGCCGAGATCGCGATCCGTAACCTCGTCGTGAAGATCGCCGCCGCCTGCGGCTTCACAGGCCGCATCGTGTGGGATGCGTCGAAACCCGACGGCCAGCCCCGCCGCGGCCTCGACATCTCGCGGGCCCGTTCGCTGCTCGGCTGGGAGCCACGGCAGACCTTCGACGCAGGCCTCGCCGCGACCGTCGCCTGGTGGCGGGCCCACGCCTCATCGGCGCGTTGATGCAAGCCCATACAAGCCCTGAGCGCCAGCGAGGGGATCCTGCGGCAGGTTGGCCATGCCTCAGTGCTTTTTGGCTCGCACGGTTCACTCGATCGGTTCGAGGGCGCCGTGGCCGAGGATGAACTTTCGGGTGCCGGCGGGGCCGGAGAAAATCACCGTGCCGACGGCACGGGGGCCGGTGCCGCTGATGCCGGCGATCACGCCCTCGCCGTATTCCGCATGTCGCACCCGCTGGCCCGTGTCGAACGACAGGGTTCGCGGCCCCTGCCCCGCCATGCGGGCGGCGAGATCGGCGGCCGTTTCGAACGCTGTCGGCCGCGACCGGCGATTCTCCCGCGGCCGTGACTGGAGCCGCTCCACCTCGTCGGCATCTTCGACTTCGAGCACGAGGCCATCCTGACGGGCCACGCTCGTGCCGGCCGGGCGACGGTGGCCCGCGACCTGCGCGTCGTCGGCGAACTCGTCGCCACGGGCCGCATCGCCGAAGGGATCGAAGACGACGCTTCCGCGCGGTGGCGCCTCGGCGCCCGTCACTTCCGTTTCGCTGCCGGTCATCTCCGTGAGAAAGAGGCTCGGTGCCGCGATCCGGCGGGTGCCGCGGTAGTCGCGGATCCGCCCGCAGCTCACGCAGACCTCTTCCTTGCCGCGGGTGATGCCCACGAACACGAGCCGCCGCTCCTCCTCCAATTGATCGGGATGGTCGAGGCTGCGTTCGTGCGGGAGGATGCCGTCTTCGAGCGCCACGAGATAGACGACGGGAAACTCGAGCCCCTTCGCGGCATGGAAGGTCATCAGGGCCACTCGGTCGCCCGAGGGATCCCAGGCGTCCGTGTCGGCGACGAGCGCGGTCATCTCGAGGAAGCCGCCCAGTGCATCGCCGTCATCAAACGGCGCCGTCGCCCGCGTGGCTGCGTCATCGTCGAACTGACGGGCAGCCGTGAGGAGTTCCTCGACGTTCGCCAGGCGATCCTGCCCCTCCTCGTCCTCCTCCCCCTCCTCCTCGAGCATCCGCCGATAGCCGCTCTTGTCGAGTACGGCCGCGAGGAGCGGTGCCACTCCCGGCTCACGCCCGTGCAGGGCGGTGAGCTCGGCATGAAGGCGGGCGAAATCGACGAGGGCCTTCGAGGCCCGCTTCGAGATGCCCTCGATCTGCGCCGCCTCGGCCGCGGCCTCCACCACCGGCAGCCGCCGCTGTTCGGCCCAGGCCGCGAGCCGGTCGAGCGACTGCCGGCCGATGCCCCGGGTCGGCACGTTGATCACCCGGTAGAGTGCCTCGTCGTCACGTGGGTTACGGATCAGCCGCAGCCAGGCCACGACGTCGCGCACCTCCCGCCGCTTGAAGAACTCGAGTCCGCGGACAAGCTGATAGGGAATGCCACGGCCGCGGAGTGCCACTTCGAGCGACCGCGACAGGGCGTTGGTTCGGAACAGGATCGCGAAGTCGCGGGGCCACCGCCGCCCGGTCGCGATGGCCGCAGCGATCTCCGTAGCGACGCGGTCGGCCTCGTCGTGCCCGGAGGCATCGAGCACGATCCGCACCGGCGCGCCCGGCGGCGCGTCGGTGACGAGCCGCTTCGGCTTCCGCCGTGAGTTGTGGGCGATGAGGCGGTCGGCCGTGCCGAGGATGTTGGCGGTGCTGCGATAGTTGTGCTCGAGCTTCACCACGGTCGCGGCCGGATAGTCTCGCTCGAACTCGAGGATGTTGCGGATGCTCGCCCCGCGCCAGCCGTAGATCGCCTGGTCGGGATCACCGGTCACGGCGAGATGCGGGTGGTCGATCGACAGGCCGCGCAGGATGCAATACTGCACGGCATTGGTGTCTTGATACTCGTCGACGAGGATGAACCGGTGCCGGGCATCGAGCTGCGCCCGCAGGTCCGGGGCATCGGCCAGCAGCCGAGCCACGTGCACCAAGAGATCGTCGAAGTCGACCGCGTTCGACTGGAGAAGAAGTTCCTGGTAGACCGGCCAGACGCGGCGGGCCACCTCCTCGACCGGACGGCCCCAGCGGGGCTCGAACGTCTCGGGCGTCAGCAGGTCGTTCTTGGCGCGGCTGATCACTCCCGCCAGCCGGTCGACCGGCACGTGTGACAGGGCAAGGCCGAGTTTTTTTGCCGCCCGCTTGAGCACCGCGCCGGCGTCGTCGGGATCGAGAATCGAGTAGTCGCTGGTGAGGCCGACGAGCCGCGCATGGCGGCGCAAGAGGCGGGCGGCGAAGCGGTGGAACGTGCCCATCTCGACTGGCTGCGGCCCGACCATTTCCGTCAGCCTGCGACGCATCTCGTCGGCCGCCTTGTTGGTGAACGAGAGGGCCACGATCTGGTCGGGGCGGATGCCTGCGGAGATAAGATGGGCCACGCGATGCGTGACCACCCGCGTCTTGCCGCTGCCAGGGCCTGCTAGCACGAGCAGCGGTCCCTCGACGTGCGTGGCCGCTCGCCGCTGGCTGTCATTGAGGCTGTCGAACGAGGAAAGCTGCACGATTTGCGGGCCCGAAACAGGCGGTACGGGCCGCGCGGACCACGCCGCGTCGAGAATCATGCCACCGCACGAGTGGCCCGTTTTCCGTCGACTTGATTATATTCCCATTGAGCTGATCTCGGCCGAACACGGCCGACGGCCCACCACACACACGACGCGAGGGAGGGACCCCATGCCGCGGATACCGTACAAGAACCTGATGCAGTCGGATGAAATGGCGGAGAAACTCGAGATGAGCACGGCCGAGATCGGCCTGTCGGTCCGCACGACCAACTGCCTGGAGGAGCGGGGCATCTTCACCGTGCACGACCTGCTCAACTGCACCCGGGCCGACCTGCTCTCGATCTCGAATTTCGGAGAGAAGACGCTGGAAGAGGTCTACAAGTCCCTGGAGAAGATCGGGTTCTTTCGGTCCCAGCAGTCGGCGTCGTCTCTCGCGATGAACACCACGGCGACGGAACCCGTCGGCCAGGCATGACCTGAAGCGGGAGCGATCGTGAGGCTGCCCCGCATCTTCGGCAAAAAACGTGGCCACCGGCGCACGGGCTCCAAGGCATGGGGTTCCTTTGGCGACGGCGTGTTCCATGGAGCGCTCGTCTGCGCCGGGGTCGTGTTCGGGGCGCTCTTGATCTCCGGCGTCGCCGTTCCGGAGTGGCGGATCAATCACGACTTCGTCGAGTCGCGCGGCCGCGTGCTTGGCAAGGGCCTCGTGAAGCGGACCATCGACGACCCGCTCGCCGCGGCCAGCACGACGTGGCGGTCCACGCTGCATGTGCGGTACGACGTCGCCGGGACGACCCGCGAGGCCTGGACGCGCTCCCAGCCATCGACAGGCGTGCCCGACCGTGCCGCCGCAGCGGCACGGCTTACCAACTGGAAACTCGGCAGCGAGGTGCCGCTCTGGTACGACCCGGCGGATCCCACGGCCGTCGTGCTCGAGCGCGGCTACAACTGGTGGATGTGGCTGCTCGCGCTCCTCTTGCCGGGAGCGCTGATCGCGTTCGGTGGCGCGGGGCTCACGCGGGCGGTGCGGCGGTGGGGCCGATCCGAAGAGGCGCTGGCGGCGGCAACCGGCATCCCGGGCCTGCTCGGTCCGCGGGCACCGGTTTCCACCTCAGCGGCTGATCTCGCCGGACTGCCCTCCTGCGACGACCTCGTCAACTCGCCGGGTACTCAATTGCGGTATCGACTGCCCTTGGAAAGTCCGGAGAACTGGACGCTTCTCGGGCTCGGGCTGTTTGCGACTTTCTGGAATGCCGTGCTGCTCGTGCTCGCCGTAGGGGCCGGCCTCGAATTCACGAGCGGCCGAGTTGACTGGCTGCTCATCGCGTTGCTCGTGCCCTTCATCGCTGTGGGTGGCGCGGCGATCGCGCTGGTTGTCCGGGGGTTGGTGCTCTCCGCCGCGGTGGGCACGACCCAACTGGAGATTTCCGATCACCCGCTCGTGCCGGGTGGCACGTACGACGTGCTCCTCGCGCAGGGGGGATCAGGCAGGATCCATCGGCTGACACTCGCGCTCGAACTCGTCGAGCAGGCGACGTTTCGCCAGGGCACCGACGCCCGCACCGAGAGCCTCGTCGTCTGGAGGCGGCAGTTCGACACCTGGTCCGATGTGGCGCTCCTGCCCGGCGCTCGGTTCGAGGTGCGGTCGACGATCACGATCCCGAGTGATGCCATGCATTCGTTCGCCTCCGAACACAACGCTGTTCGCTGGCGGCTCGTCGTGCACGGAGTGCCTGCCCGCTGGCCGGCGTTTCTGCGGGTGTTTCCCCTGGCGGTCTATCCCGGCCTCACCTCGAGCCCTCGCGAAATGCCGCGGCCAGTGCGGAAGGTGATGGCATGAGTACCGGGGGAGAGTTGCCACGGCATGGGCCGCACATCGACGTGCAGTTCGATCACCCTGACCGGGGCTATGCACCGGGTGACTCGCTGCGGGTGCGATATGACGTGTATGGCCTTGGGAGCGAAAGACTGCGGGCCGTGGAGCACTCGGTGCTCTGGTACACGGAAGGCAAGGGCGAAGAGGATCTCTGGGTTCATTTCTTCGAGCGGACAGCCAAGCCCGACGCGACGGGCGCTTTCACGGTCATGCTGCCGCAGAGCCCGCTGTCGTACGAGGGGGTAATCGTGAAGATCCGCTGGTGCGCCCGCGTGCGGATCTTCTTCCAGGGCGGCAGGGACTTCGTGTCGGAGCATGTGTTCGACGTCGGCCGGGTGCCGCCCGCCCGCATGCCCCAGGCAGCCACGTCGTGAGCAGCCGCCTGCCACGGCCGGTTCCCAATCCATTCGCCACGCGGCATACACAGCCTGGGTGCGTGCCACCGCTCGACGCCGCCGGCCAGCCTGTCGATCTGGCCGGCTTGCTCTCCCGACTGCGGCAGCACGGCCGGTGCGGCGCCATCGTCGGCCCGCATGGGAGCGGCAAGACGAACCTGCTCGCCCACCTCGCGGCGGCACTGGCTGCTCACGAAGGCAGCCTCGGACCGCTCCGCGCCCGATCCCTTCGGGACAGACTCGGCATCCTGCGATCCATCCTTACGGCGGCCGCCGGCACGGTCGTCTGCATCGACAGCTGGGAGCAGCTGGGGCCGGCAGGCCGGCTCGCCGTGCGGGCGCTGGCAGCGTGGCGGAGGTGTGGGCTCCTGGTCACCAGCCATGTACCCACGGCGCTGCCGACGCTCGTGGAGTGTTGCACCAGCCCGGAAATTCTCGCCGCGGTCATCGCCGTGCTCCCCGATGCGGGCGGCAGTATCGCCCAGGCCGATCTCGAAGACGCGTTTACCCGCCACGGCGGCAACCTCCGCGACGCCCTCGCGGATCTCTACGACCGCTTCGAATCCCGCCGCTTCCACTAAAAGCCCCTGGGCGCAAGCCGGGGAATCTTTCCGCCGCGAGATCCCCTCGCTGGCGCTCTGGGCTTATGTGTATCCCCCATGAAAGCCCCCAGGCACGAGTCGGGGGATCCAGCCGCGCAAGCGTCGGCAACTCCGAATCGAATTCCGCTGGTACCAGCCGTAACGGTCGTAGGGGCCGGCTGCGTCGAATTCATGATTTGCAGCTGATTTTTTCCGGCGAGCCGCGCCGTCGCGCAACCTAGGCTAGGAATGTCCGCAATCCGCCCGGAGGCCGCCGCCGGATCGCTGGATCGAATCGGAGGAGAGAGCGATGAAGACGCTTCGACTGATCACCGCGATGCTGCTGGCGACCGCCTGTTCGGTGGCAATGCCCGGCGCGTGCGTCGCCCAGGCACAGTGCTGCCTCAGCGAGCTATTCGCCGGCTGCGGCACATGCTTCAAAAAGGCGCCGGTGTACGCCGTGGCCCCCGTCATGGCTCCGGTGGCAGCCCCGGTCGTGGCGCCAGTGCCGGCCCCGCCGCCTCCGGTGATGGTGCCGATGCAACAGACGAGCTACGTGCCGGAAACCACCTACCGCACGCAGTATCAGTGCGTGCCCGTCACCACCTACAAGCCGTCGTGCGAGATCGACCCCTGCACGGGCTGCCCCCAGGAGTGCATGCAGCCGGTCACGCAGTACGTGCAGCAGGCCGTAAATGTGCCGGTGACGCAGTACCGTGCCGTCACGACCACGAAGTACGTACAGATGCAGCCCGGCTACGCTGCGCCGACAGGCTATGCCGCCCCCGCCATGACCACCGCACCTGCCCCGGCCGCCAGCCCCTTCGCGGCGCCGATCCAGACGACGCCCCAGGCATGGGGTGCGGCCGGCGCCGACGTGCCCCAGCAGCTGATCCCTGGTCAGCCCGCAGCAGCACCCCCGGCCCTCCCGCCGGCCGGCTACGCCACACCCACGTTTCAGCAGCCCCAGCCGATCGTCCCGCAGAGTGGCACGACGCTCATGCCCGCAGCTCCCTCCCAGCAGCAGCTGCAGGCCACGCAGCCGCCGGCTCTGGCCCCAACCCCGTCGCTGAAGCCAATCCCCGATCTGCAGAAGACCTACGGCAACGGAAATGGCAATGACGTGCCTGCGACGCAGGCCCCGGCTGCGCCGCAGTTGCCGGCTGCCCCGTACGCCCCCATCAATCCTCCGGCCCTTACGCCGGCGCCAAGCGGCACCGCGCCGGCCCAGCCCTCGGCCACCGGTACCAACGGCATGCCGGTACTCCCCGGCTCCGGCCCCGGCGCCGCCACCCGCGCCTTCCCCCGTCTGCTCGAGCCGACGAGCCACACCACCTCGTGGCAGCCCGCCACGGTGGGCCCGCGCTACCCGACCGCCGCCCTGCCGACCACGCTCGGCACCCGATAAAAACCCACCGAGCTGGCAGCGGGTTGCCCACTGCGGAATCGACGGGTCTGCGGTATGCAGACCTGGCGCCGCATGCGGACGACGGCGCAAGAGTTTGGACGACGGCTGCCGCCCAAAACGTCGTGAGGGGCTGCCCGTGCCCCCGGAGCCGGCGTATGCCGCCGAGCGCAGGCAGGATGCCGAAGCGAAGGCGGCATCCGAGCGAGCGCAGGGCATGGATGCCCGTAGCGAGCGTCCGGCGACGGGGCATGGGCAGCCCCGAACCCACGCCACAGGAGACCGCCCCGCGGAGGAATAGACCTGCTGCGTTAGGATGAGAGGCTCGCGAGCCGCTCCTTATGACGAATGCCGACATCGCCGCCGTCTTCGACCACGTCGCCGACCTCCTGGAGTTTCAGGGGGGCAACGTGTTTCGCGTGCGTGCCTATCGTAACGCCGCCCGAATGATCGGCGGCATGGTGGAATCGCTGGCATCGGTACGGGCCGACCCGGCCAGAGCCCTGACCGACCTCGAGGGCATCGGCGCTGATCTGGCGGGCAAGGTCGAGGTCCTACTCGACACGGGCAAACTGCCGCTGCTCGCGGAGCTCGAGCGGCAGGTGCCGGCCGTCGTGTTCGAGCTGATGCGTGTGCCCGGGCTCGGCCCCAAGAAGGTGAAGCTGCTCGTCGATGAGTTGGGGATCGATTCGCTCGACGCGTTGGAGCAGGCCTGCCGCAACGGCCGGGTGCAGCAAGTGAAGGGATTCGGCGCCAAGACGCAGGCCGCGATCCTCGACAACATCGCCTTCGCCAAAAACCCAGAGCATGCCCGCCTGCTCTGGAACGAGGCCGACTCGATCATGCAGTCGCTGCTTGCCTGGATGCGCGAGTGCCCGGCCGTGCGGCAGATGGAGGGGGCGGGCAGCTGGCGGCGCGGACGCGAGACGGTGGGCGACCTCGACCTCGTCGTCGACAGCGACGCCGCCGCGGCCGTCATGGACCACCTGCACCGCTGGAAGGAGACATCGACCGTGCTACTGCGCGGCGAGACGAAGACGAGTATCCGCGGGCCGCGGGACGTGCAGATCGACCTACGAGTCGTCGACCACGGCTCGTTCGGCGCGGCGTTGCAGTACTTCACGGGCTCGAAGGACCACAACGTGAAGCTCCGAGGCCGCGCCCGTGACCAGCGGCTCACCATCAACGAATACGGCGTGTTCGAACTGCGGCCCGATGGGCAAGAGACCGACGTCCGGAAAACCGCCAGCCGGGCCGGGCGCACGGAGGCCGACGTCTACGCCGCGGTCGGCCTGCCGTGGATTCCGCCGGAGTTGCGGGAGGGAGGCGACGAGATCCTCCGAGCCGGGCGGGGCGAGTTGCCCGAGCTCGTGACCCTCGCCGACATCCGTGGCGATCTCCACATGCATACGACGGCCACCGACGGAGAAGACACGCTTCCCGAAATGGTCCGCGCCGCGATCGCCCGCGGGCTCTCCTACGTCGCGATCACCGATCACGGCCAGCGGGTGACGATGGCCCATGGCCTCGACCGCACGCGGCTGCTCAGGCAGTGGGGTGAGATCGACCGCCTCAACGACGCGCTCGCGGAGGAAGGCCCGCCGCCCATCGTGGTGCTCAAGGGCATCGAGGTCGACATGCTCGAGAAGGGGGGCCTCGACCTCCCCGACGACGTGCTGGAGCAGGCCGACTGGGTCGTGGCCAGCCTCCACTACGGCCAGAACCAGCCCCGCGACCGGATCACGGCCCGCATCATCGAAGCGATCGAGAACCCGTTCGTGAGCGTGATCGGGCACCCCACGGGCCGGCTCATCAACCGGCGTCCGGCCTATGACGTCGACATCGAAGCGGTGATCGAGGCTGCGGGCCGCACCGGCACCTTTCTCGAGATCAACGCCAACCCCTGGCGACTCGACCTCGACGACCGGCACGCCGCCGCCGCGAAGCGTGCCGGCGTGAAGCTCGTCATCTCGACCGACGCTCATTCGACCCGCGGCCTCGACGTCATGCGGTGCGGCATCCTCCAGGCCCGCCGCGCTGGCCTCGAAGCCAGCGACATCGCCAATACCCGCACGCTCCCGCTGCTCAAGAAGCTGATGCGCCGCGTCTGATCCTCGATTGACGTTCGCAAAACTGGCACGCGATCGTGAGGAGGACGGTCGGTGAGACCGGAGGAGGAGCGCAGGGATATCCGTAGCTCTGTGCGTGCCACTGGGTATCAGGATTGCGGGAGGAATCCCGGAGCGACGACGGAGCGTCTTGCCGCCGGCCGAACCAATGTGGTCACACCGTATCCACCCTCACGCACCCGCCGACGCGTCACGGCCCCGCGTCGGGTTCCTTCACGCACCGGAAGCCTATGTGGTTGGTGCCACTCGAGACCTCGCCCTTGCCGCGGGTGCCCACGATGTAGCGTGAGCAGTATTGGTCACTGCAGAGGAACGAGCCCCCGCGCTGCACCCGCTTCGGCTGCCCAGGCTCCTGGGGATCGAAACTGTCGGCGGGGCCGCGCGGGTTCGTGACGACCGCGCGGAGGTCGGAGCCGGCGTCGCGGGTATAGGTGTCGGGGCGATACCAGTCGCTGCACCACTCCCAGACATTGCCCGACATGTCGTGCAGGCCGTAGGCGTTGGCCGGATAGCGTGCCACCGGGGCGATGCCGGGAAAGCCGTCTGTGGCCGTGTTTTCCCGCGGAAAGCGGCCCTGCCAGGTATTGGCCATCCAGCGGCCACCGGGCGTGAATTCCGTACCCCAGGGATGGGCCGCGCCGGTGAGGCCACCGCGGGCCGCAAATTCCCATTCAGCCTCCGTGGGGAGCCGCTTGCCGGCCCAGGTGGCGTAGGCCTCTGCATCCTCGAAGGCAACGTGCACGACGGGGTCATCGGCATGGCCGGTGATGTCGCTCTTCGGGCCGAATGGGTGCCGCCACGAGGCGCCCGGCACGTAGGCCCACCAGCGGAGATGGGCGGCGCCGGTGGCGTCACGCAGCGGCACGTCGCCGGCGGGCGGCGTGAAGACGATCGACCCTGCGACGAGGTTCTCGACCGGTGCACCGGGGAAATCCTCCGCTCGCGGTGTTCGCTCCGCGACGGTGACGTAGTTCGTCGCCTTCACGAAGGCGGCGAACTGGGCGTTCGTTACCTCGGTGACATCCATCCAGAAGCCGGTGACGCGCACGCGATGGATTGGACGGGCATCGACCATCGGATCATCGCCGCCGAACGGCATGCCCCGTGGATCGTTACAGCCCATCGAGAACTCGCCACTGGGTATCCACACCATGCCAGTTGGCGTTTGCCCCGATGCAAACTCTTCCGACACGGTCGGCTCGAAGCCGGTGACCGTGCGATCGACCGCAATGTTCGCGGGCCGTGCCCAGCTGCCCGTGAACGTGGCCCAGCGGCCGAGACACCAAATGGCTGCAGACAGCCCGAGTCCGACTGTCGCGATGACGGCCGCCGACGGGCCGCACGACGGCGGTTGCTGCCCGGCCCGGGCGGAAGCGTGTCGCGACGTCATGCCGAATCCCGGCGGAGCGAGCGGTCGAACGTGCGCTTCAGTGCCCGCCGCCGCGACCGACTCCACCACGTGGCGAATACCTTGCGGGCCTCGTCGGCCAGGGCATCCTCGCGGCGGCGAAACGCCGCGAGCGCATCACGGTCTGCCCGCATGCTCTCGTCACGGGACCAGCGGCGAAACCGATCGGCAGCCGCAGCGTGGTCGGTGAAATCGCCGAGCGTCTGCTGCAGCCGCTCGAGGGCGTCCTGGCAACGGGCCAGCGTGGCTGCGGGAAAGACACCGGCGAAAATCTCGACGGCATACCGGAGCTTCTTCGCCTCGATCCGCAGCTGGTGGATCTCGTCGGCGTCCCGCAGCCGGTGATCGGCGACGTCGAAGAAGCGTTCCACCAGCGCGCCGAACCGCTGGCGGGCGTAGACACCGAACGTGACGTCACGACCGCGGCCAGCGACCCGCTCCATGAGGTCATCGACCCGGGCCGGCCAATCGGCATCGAGCAGCCGCTCGTAGACTTCACGGATCGGTACTCTGGAGACGGTACGTTGCTTTGCGAGCATCGCGACGAGTCGGGCCCGGGCAGTGCGGGCAGGTGCGGGGCGTTCATCGTCCTGCCGCAGTCGCCCCGTGAGCACGTCGAGGTCACGGGCCTCGCCGGCGACACGCCGCAGAAGTCGCAGCCGCTTGCGAAACCAGGCGGCCCGCTTCGCCGGTAGAACGTCTCGAAATACGTCAAATGCCGCCAGCGTACGGCGAGTCGCCACGCGGAGGCGATGCACGTGCTCCGGTGCAGTGCCGCCGGCCGCTGCCTGGGCCTCGGCCCAGACGGCACGGAGCCGCCCGCGGAGCGTTCGCATGGCGACTTGGCCGACCGGAACTGTTGAACCCTCTGTCACCAGCCAACTGGTCGTGCGCCGCGACATACGCACCTCTGGGCGTCAGCGTCGGAGCCAGCCAGCGGCTCACAGCGGCTGGCCGGGCTCCGCATCGGAACCGAGGGTAGCCACGTCGCCGCCAGACGGCTCACCTGCGGTCTCACCTTCTCCGGCAGCCTCGAGCAGCGGGAAGTGACGGGCCAGGATGCTCTCACGGTCCATCCGCAGGGCGTCAAGCGCCTCTGGACGCACCCGCACTTCCGCCGACTGGAACGTGTTGAAACCCGTGCCAGCGGGAATGAGATGCCCGAGGATCACGTTCTCCTTGAGACCAACGAGGTTGTCGATCTTCCCGGCGAGAGCTGCTTCCGTCAGCACCTTCGTGGTCTCCTGGAAGCTCGCCGCGGAAATGAAGCTGGAGCTCTGCACGCTCGCCTTCGTGATCCCGAGCAGCTGGGTGCTCGCAGTGGCCGGCTTCGGCTTGCTGCCCTTCGCTGGCGTACCGCCGAGCGCCTCGATTTGAGTGTTGGCCTGGGCCAGCACGTCCTTCGGGACGATGCTGCCTTCCGCGAACTCGCTGTCGCCCTTCTCGGTGATCTTGAGCGAATCCTTGACCCGGTCGTTCGCCTGACGGAACTCGAACTTGTCCATCACGCTGCCCGGCAGCAGGTTCGTGTCACCGACCGTCTCGATCTTCACCTTGCGCAGCATCTGCGACACGATGATTTCGATGTGCTTGTCGTCGATATCGACCCGCTGGCTACGGTAGACGTTTTGGATTTCGCGGACGAGGTATTGCTGCACGGCCTCCTCACCCGAGATCCGCAGGATGTCGTGCGGCACGAGCGGCCCGTCGACGAGCGCTTCACCCGCCTTCACATAGTCACCCGCGTGTACCCGCAGATACTTGCCCTGCGTGACGAGGTGCTCCTTTTCGATGCCGCTCTCGTTCTTGACGACGATCGTCCGCTTGCCGCGGCGCTTTTCGCCAAGCAACTCGACCTTGCCGTCAACCTCGGCCATGATGGCCGGATCCTTCGGCTTGCGCGCCTCGAAGATCTCGGTCACTCGCGGCAGACCGCCGGTGATGTCCTGGGTGCCCGACGCCTCGCGAGGCGTCTTGGCAAGCACGTGGCCAGCAGCGACCATCTCGCCCGGCGACGCCTCGATGTAGGCCTTTTCGGGAAGGTAGTAAAAGTCGAGGATCTTCCCCGACTCATCCTCGAGCACGATCTGTGGGTGGTAGACGCCCTTGTGCTCCATAATCATGCGCCGAAGGTGACCGCTCGGATCCTTCTCCACGCGGAGCGTTTCGCCCTCAACCACGTCCTCGTATCGCACCTTGCCCGGAACCTCGGAGAGGATCGGGATCGAGTGCGGATCCCACTGCACGAGAGTCGTGCCCGCCTTGACGTCCTCGTTGTCCTTCACCTTGAGGATAGCGCCCGCAGGAATCTCGAACTTTTCAAGTTCGTGTCCCTTGGCATCGACGATCGCGATCTCACCGTTGCGGGCGAGCACGACGGCCTCGCCCTGTTCGTTCATCACGGTCCGTAGCCGAGTGAACTTCACGGTGCCGGCCCGCTTCGCCTTGCTCTCGCTCTCCTCGATCGCCCGCTGGCCCACGCCGCCGATGTGGAACGTCCGCATCGTCAACTGCGTGCCAGGCTCGCCGATGCTCTGGGCGGCGATGATGCCCACGGCCATGCCCTCTTCGACGAGCGAACCCGTCGAGAGATCCATGCCGTAGCAGAGACGACAGACACCGAGCGGCGCCTCGCAGGTCAGGGCGCTGCGGACCTGGATCTTCTCCAGACCCAGCTCTTCGATCTGCCGGGCCACCTTCGCGGTGATCAGGTCGTCCTCATTCACGACCACATCGTCGGTGATCGGGTTGACGATGTTCGCCCGGCTCACGCGACCGCGGATGCTGTCGGCGAGGCTCACCTCGACCTTTTCACCGCGGTAGATGACCGTCTTCGTGATGCCCTGCGTCGTGCCACAGTCGTGCATCGTCACGACGACGTTCTGCGCCACGTCGGCCAACTTCCGAGTGAGGTAGCCTGAGTCGGCCGTCTTGAGGGCGGTGTCAGCCAGACCCTTGCGGGCACCGTGCGTCGAGCTGAAGTACTCGAGCACCGTGAGGCCCTCACGGAAGTTCGCCTTGATGGGCGTCTCGATGATCTTGCCCGACGGCTTCGCCATCAGGCCACGCATGCCGGCCAGCTGCCGGATCTGCTCCACGCCGCCTCGGGCGCCGGAGTGGGCCATGAGGTAGATCGGGTTGACGTAGCCGGGCCGCCGCGTCTCTTTGGCGTCGGTGTCCTGCTCCAGCTCCGCCATCATCTCCTTGGTGATCTGTTCGCGGGCATGCGTCCAGGCGTCAAGCACCGAGTTGTACCGCTCACCGTCGGTGATCACGCCCTTCTGGTACCGCTTGAGGATCTTCAGAACCTCCTTCTCGGCATCGCCGATGATCCGCGACTTGTTCACGGGCGTGATCAGGTCGTCGGTGGCGAAGGAGAGGCCGCTCTTGGTGCTCCAGCCGAAGCCCACGCGGTTCATGTCGTCGAGCAGGTCGATCGTGCGGCGACGGCCCAGCGTCTGGTAGCAGTCGGAGATCACACGGGCCAACTCGCTCGACCGCATCGGGATGTTGTAGAAGAGCATCCCCTCGGGCAGGATCGAGTTGAAGATCACGCGGCCGACCGTCGTTTCGATGACGGCGCCCGGCTTGCCCAGGGCCTCGACATCAGTCTTCAGCCGCCGCTGACCGGGGAGTTTCACCTTGATCTTCGCATGGGTATCGACCTTCCCCAGCGAATGGGCGATTTCGACCTCCTCGAAGTTCTTGAAGACCATGCCCTCCCCCTTGCGGCCGGGGATCAGCATCGTGAGGTAGTAGCAACCCATCACGACGTCCTGCGAGGGCGAGATGATCGGCGCGCCGTTGGCCGGGCTGAAGATGTTGTTCGTCGACAGCATCAACGTGTGGGCCTCGACCTGTGCCTCGATCGAGAGCGGCAGGTGCACGGCCATCTGGTCGCCGTCGAAGTCGGCGTTGAAGCCCTTGCAAACGAGCGGATGGAGCTTGATCGCGTTGCCCTCGACAAGCACCGGCTCGAAGGCCTGGATGCCCATGCGGTGGAGCGTCGGGGCGCGATTGAGCAGCACGGGGTGATTGCGGATCACCTCCTCGAGGATGTCCCACACCTCGGCGTCCTTCCGCTCGAGCATCTTCTTGGCGCTCTTGATCGTGTCGGCGTGGCCGAGTTCCTTGAGCCGCCGGATGATGAATGGCTGATAGAGCTCGAGCGCGATCTTCTTCGGTAAGCCGCACTGGTGGAGCCGAAGCGTCGGTCCGACCACGATCACTGACCGGGCCGAGTAATCCACTCGCTTGCCGAGCAGGTTCTCACGGAACCGGCCTTGCTTGCCCTTGATCATGTCCGTCAGGCTTTTGAGCGGGCGATTGCTCGATGCCAGAACCGGCCGCTTGCAGCGGTTGTTGTCGAAGAGCGCATCAACCGACTGCTGCAGCATCCGCTTTTCGTTGCGAATGATGACCTCGGGCGCGTTGAGATCGACGAGCTTCTTGAGCCGGTTGTTGCGGTTGATGATCCGGCGATAGAGATCGTTCAAGTCGCTCGTGGCGAAGTTGCCGCTGTCGAGCATCACGAGCGGACGCAGGTCCGGCGGGATCACGGGGATCACGTCGAGTACCATCCACTCCGGCTTGTTCTCGCTGTCGCGGATCGCCTCGACGATCTTCAGCCGATTGACGAGATCCTTCTTCTTCTGCTTCGAGTTGGTGGTCGCCAACTCCTCACGAAGCTCCTTCGAAAGCCGCACGAGATCGAGCGAGAGCAGGAGCTTGCGGACCGCCTCCGCCCCCATCTCGGCATCGAAGCTGCCGTCGCCATAGGTGGCACGGGCCTCACGGAACTCCTCCTCGGTGAGCAGTTGCTGCTTCTTGAGGGGCGTGTCCTTGGGGTCGAGAACGACGTAATCCTGGAAGTAGATCACCTTCTCCAGACTCGACGTCTTCATGTCGAGCAGCGCGCCGAGCCGGCTCGGCATCGCCTTGAAAAACCAGATGTGCACGACGGGCGCGGCAAGCTCGATGTGGCCCATCCGCTTCCGCCGCACGCGGCTGTGGGTGACCTTCACGCCGCAGCGATCGCAGATCATCCCCTTGTACTTCATCCCACGGTACTTGCCGCAGGAGCACTCCCAGTCCTTCTCAGGTCCGAAGATCTTCTCGCACATCAGACCATCCTTTTCGGGACGGTAGGTGCGGTAGTTGATCGTCTCGGGCTTTTTCACCTCGCCGAACGACCAGCTGCGAATGTCGTGCGGACGGGCCAGGCTGATCTTGACTGCCGAGTAGTCGTTGACGCGATCGTAAGTGGCTTCACCGATGCTCACGGGTCAGATCCTCCTCTTTTCCAGTTGCATATTCAGAGCCAGACCACGGATTTCGTTGGTGAGCACGTCGAAGCTGGCCGGAGTGCCGGCCTCGAGCGTGTTCTCCCCCTTCACCATGCTCTCGTAGATCTTCGTCCGCCCTTCCACGTCGTCGCTCTTCACGGTGAGCAACTCCTGGAGGATGTAGGCGGCACCGTAGGCCTCAAGCGCCCACACTTCCATCTCGCCGAACCGCTGGCCGCCGAAGCGGGCCTTGCCGCCCAGCGGCTGCTGCGTGATGAGCGAGTAGGGGCCGGTCGAGCGGGCGTGCACCTTGTCATCGACAAGGTGGTGGAGCTTCAGCATGTAGATGTAGCCCACGGTCGTTTCCTGCTCGAGACGCTCGCCCGTGCGGCCGTCATGGAGCTGAGCCTTGCCGTGCTTTGGCAGACCGGCATCGGCCAGCACCTTGTTGATGTCTTCCTCGCTCGCCCCGTCGAACACCGGCGTGATTGCCTGGAAGCCGAGCAGTTTGCCGGCCCAGCCGAGGTGCGTTTCCAAAATCTGGCCCACGTTCATGCGGCTCGGCACGCCCAGCGGGTTGAGCAGGATCTGCACCGGCGTGCCGTCAGCGAGGAACGGCATGTCTTCCTTGGGCAGGATCTTGGCGATCACGCCCTTGTTGCCGTGGCGGCCAGCCATCTTGTCACCCACGGAGATCACCCGCTTGGCGGCGACGTAGACCTTCACCATCTGAAGCACGCCGGGCCGCAGCTCGTCGCCACGCTTCATGCTGTTGAGACGACGGTCGCGAGCGTCGATCGCATCCTCGACCGCGGGCCACATGGTCTTCACCAGTTTTTCGACGTCGGCCTTGCGCTGTGGGGAGCGGAGATCGAGCTCGTCGGGCTTGAACTGCGCGGCCCGCTCGGCCACGGCCTTGTGATCCTGATTACGCACCAGCGGACTGCCGTCGGCTGCGGTGAGCGGCTTCTGAATCACCTTCTCGATCTCGGAGACGAGGGCTCCGAACGCCTCGGCGATCCGCAGGTTGCCCTCGCTCTCGGCCTCCTTAAGCTGCTTCTGAAACTCCCGCCGCTCCTCCTCTGAGAGGCTCATCTGCCGAGAGAACTTCTCGGTCGCGGTGACGATGCCTTCAACGCCCGACGGTACCTCCAGCGAGTCGTTCTTCACGTCCTCGCCGGCGCGACCGAAGATCGCGTGCAGCAGTTTCTCTTCCGGAGTCAACTCCGTCTTGCTCTTCGGCGAGACCTTGCCGACGAGGATGTCGCCCGGCCGCACGTACGTGCCGATGCGAACGATGCCACTCTCGTCGAGGTTGTGCAGGGCCCGCTCGCCCACGTTTGGGATGTCGCGGGTGAACTCCTCGCGGCCGAGCTTGGTGTCGCGGATCTCGATGTCGTACTCCTCGATGTGGATCGAAGTGTAGACGTCGTCTTCCACCAGCTCCTCGCTGATGATGATCGCGTCCTCGAAGTTGAATCCGTCCCAGGCCATGAAGCCCACGAGCACGTTGCGGCCGAGCGCCAGTTCCCCCTTGTAGGTGGCGGCGCCGTCGGCGAGCACCTCGCCCTTTTCGACCTTCTGGCCAATCTGCACGATCGGTTTCTGGTTTTGACAGGTCCGCTCGTTGAGACCGACGTACTTCCGCAGCTTATAGGTCTCGACCGGGCCCGAACCCGAGGCCGGGCCGACCTCAATCGTTTCGGCATCGACGTAGGTCACCACGCCCTTGCGGGCCGCCCGGACGATGAGACCTGAATTGGCAGCGACGTCCCGCTCCATGCCCGTTCCCACGATCGGCGGCTCCGTCACGAGCAGCGGCACGGCCTGCCGCTGCATGTTGGAACCCATGAGCGCGCGATTGGCGTCGTCGTGCTCGAGAAAGGGAATGAGGCCGGCAGACACGCCCACCATCTGGCTGGGAGCCACGTCGATGTATTCGATGTTCTCGGCGGGCACGAGCACGAAATCGCCGCGGTAGCGGGCGATGATGGTCTCGCCCACGAGTTTGCCGTCCACGACCGTCGCATCGGCCGGGGCCAGATGCGCCTCGTGCTCTTCGTCGGCCCGCAGCCAGACGACGTCGTCGGTGAGCTTGCTCTTGGACACCTTTCGATACGGCGTCACGAGGAAGCCATACGAGTCGACGCCCGAGTAGATCGCCATGCTCGAGATCAGACCGATGTTCGTGCCTTCAGGCGTCTCGATCGGGCAGATCCGGCCGTAGTGCGAGATGTGCACGTCGCGCACCTCGAAGCCGGCCCGCTTGCGATTGAGGCCGCCAGGACCGAGAGCCGAGAGCCGCCGCTCGTGGGTGAGCATCGAGAGCGGATTCGTCTGGTCGACCACCTGTGAGAGCTCGCCGCGGCCGAAGAAATACTCGATGGCCGCCGAGATGCTCTTGGGGTTGATCAGCGTCCGCGGCGACATCTCAGCCACGTCCTTGAGACTCATCCGCTCCTGCACCGTGCGCCGGAGCTTGAGGAAACCCTTCCGCAGTTCGTCGCTTGCCAATTCGTCGATCGTCCGCAGCCGCCGGTTGCCGAGGTGGTCGATGTCGTCGACCTCGCCCTCGCCCTCGCCGTCGCTGAGCTGCAGCATGTACCTGATCGCGGCGATCAGATCCTCGGCCCGCAGCGTCATTTCCGTCTCGGGCACGTTGAGGCCGAGCTTCCGATTGATGCGGAAGCGACCCACGCGGCCGAGTCGGTAGCGGTTGGCGTCGTTGAACTTCTCGTCGAACAGCGCCCGAGCCTTGTCGAGAGCCGGGGGATTGCCCGGCCGCAGCCGCTGATAGATCCGCACGAGCGCGTCTTCATGGCTCGGCGAGACGCCCGTGCGCCGTCGTGACTCTTCGGCGTCCTCTCGGAGGCTGTTCATAATGAGGGGCAGTTTCTGCTCCTGCATCACTTCGACGGCCTTGAGGCCCGATGTTGAAATCAGCTCGGCCTGATCGTGCGTGATCTTGCAGCCGGCATCGACGATGATCTCACCGACACGCTCGCTGCCCTTCGGGTAGACGATGTCGTCGACAGCGATCTTGCCCTCGAGCTTCGGCACGCTCCGTGCGCCGACGACCTTCTCGACCGTGGTCTTGTAGAACAGCTTGAGGATTTCGGAATCCCGGGCGTACCTCGGGTCCATGGCCCGGAGGAGCGTCAGCGCCGAGAACTTGCCGCTCTGGTCGATACGGACCTGGAGCGTGTCCTTCTTCGAAACGTTGAGCTCGATCCAGCTGCCACGCTCCGGAATGATTCGGCAATTGTGTGTCTTGCGGTCCGCCGACTCCGTGTCGGCCACGAAGTCGATGCCGGGGGAGCGATGCAACTGGCTCACGACCACCCGCTCGGCACCGTTGATGATGAACTCACCCCCGCCGAGCATGATCGGGATGTCGCCGAGATAGACCTCCTCCTCGATCGGCTGCTCACGGGTGAGCCGCAGCCACACGCGGAGCGGCCGCCCGTAGGTCAGCCGCAACTGACGGCACTCGTCGGGATCGTAGCGCGGCTTGCCAAGCTCGTAGCGCAGGTATTCGAGCTTGACCGTGCGATCGTAGCTCTCGACCGGAAAGATCTCTCGCAGCACGCCCTCGATGCCGTGATCCTTCCGCTTCTGAGGCGGCACGTCGTACTGGAGAAAGGCGTCGTAGAACCGGGTTTGAATCTCGGTCAGGTCGGGAATGTGATGACTGGCGCGGCGACTGCCGAAATGACGAACCTCGGTGGGCTGAAGGCGGCGGACGGCGCGGGTTGCCATGTAGAAAAGGCTCCTAAAGCGTTGCGATGGCAGGGGCGACTGCTGGCGCGAGACTGGCGGCGAGGTTCACTCTTCGAGCCGACGACTGACGACCACTCAGTCGACACGACAGGAAACGAACCCGAACAAACGACAAGCACGTTCGACCGCAGGCGGCACGGCCTGGGAAGAACAGAGAGGGCTGGGAAACCGGGAACAGACAGACAGGGCAGGCAAGCGAACCGCAAATACTATACCATTTCCGGACAAACCCGCCAGCCTCCCGCCCAAACGGGCGGGGAGGCAGGGGCGCAACGGACTCGGCAGAGAGGCGGGCTACTTGATCGACACCTTCGCCTTGGCTTCCTCGAGCTCCTTCTTGAGCTTCTCGGCGTCGGCCTTCGAGATGCCTTCCTTCACCTTGGCGGGGCAAGCCTCGACCATGTCCTTGGCCTCCTTCAGGCCAAGGCCGGTCGCAGCGCGGACCACCTTGATGACGCCGATCTTGTTGTCGCCGAAGTTCTCGAGGATCACGTCGAACTCCGTCTTCTCGGCGGCAGCCTCGGCACCACCGGCAGCGGCACCACCGGCAGCAGGTGCGGCCATCATCACCGCGCCGCCAGCGGCGGGCTTGATGCCGTGGACTTCGTCGAGGTAGTCGGACAGCTCCTTCGCAGCCTTGAGCGTCAGGCCGACGATCTTGTCGCCGAGTTGCTTGGTCTCGTTGGAGAATTCACGGGTTGCTTCAGCCGTTGCCATCGCTCGAGGTCCTTTCCCTTCGAAAAAATGCTGCCGCCGGGTGACGGCGACCGCGGTAAAGTGGTGTGGTTTGTGGAGATGGAGTGCCTGGGGACCGTATTGGCCCGCCCTGCGGCGAGCCTTCCTTCATACCATCTGATTCGCCGGAGTGAAGCCCGTCCCAGAAAATTCCGGGCGCCAGCCACTCAGGCGGCCGACTCCGCCTCGCCGCCGGCCTTTTCCAGGTCGTCTGCCCGCTGGGAAATCTGGCCGGCGAGGGTGCCCCCGGCCGACACGATCTGCCCGGCAAGCATGCCTCCCAGCGAGGAAATCTGACCGGAAAGAATCGAGAGTTGCTCGAGCCGCGTCGGCCACTTGGCGACCTTTTTCACATCACCGGCGTCGAGACGTGCACCGTCGAGGGCACCACCGCGGCACTCGAAGCCCTCGAAGTCCTTGACGCCAGCGAGACGGTCAAGCTCCTTCGCCAGATCGACGACGTCGTCGCCGCCCCAGGCGATCGCCAGCATGCCCTCGGCCTGCTGGAACGCGGGCTCCAGCGGGGTGCCGAGCATGGCCCGCCGGGCCAGGCTGTTCTTGACGAGCTGCAGACTGATCCGCTTCTTCCGCAACGCCTGGCGGAGCTGCGTGGTCTTTTGGGCATCGAGCCTGCCGAGACTCACAACGATCACCTCGCCGACGCCCTGGAGGCGGCCCTTGAGGTCATCGACCAGCATATTTTTGATGAGCTTGCTCATGAGTGGGAACTTTCAGCGAGAGAGGCGTTGGATAGTGTCAGGCGGCAACCATGATGCCGGGGGTCATCGTGCCGCAGATCGAGATGCTCTTCACGTACTGGCCACGCACGCTCGACGGCTGCAGCGACAGGATGTGATCAATGAATGCCCGGACGTTGTCGACGAGCTTTCCCGAATCGAAGCTGAACTTGCCGACCACTGCGTGCACGATGCCCGTGGGATCGTTACGAAACTCGACCTTGCCGGCCTTGTACTCGCTCACGGTCTTCTTGATGTCGGCCGTGACCGTTCCCGCACGCGGACTGGGCATCAGGCCGCGGGGACCGAGCACTTTGCCGAGCGGTCCGACGAGACCCATCATGTCGGGTGCCGCGATGCAGACGTCAAAGTCGGTCCAGCCTTCCTTGATCTTCTTGGCAAGATCGTCCGCTCCGACCTCTTCGGCGCCTGCCGCCTTCGCGTCGTCGGCCAGGTTGCCCTTCGCGAACACGACCACCCGCTTCGACTTGCCGATGCCGTGAGGCAGCACGAGCGAGCCACGGATGATCTGATCCGCCTGCTTCGGGTCGATGCCCAGCCGCATGTGGATCTCGACCGTCTGGTCGAACTTGGTCGGAGGAAACTTCTTCAGGGCCGCGACGGCCTCGGCAAGAGACAAAGGGGCCTCGATCTGCGGCTTCACGGCGAGCATGGCCCGCATGCGCTTGGTGCTGGCGACGGTCATGAGTCAGGGTCTTTCGCGGAATGAATGGAACGTGAACGGTGATCGGAGGGCTCAGCCCTCCACGGTGATGCCCATGCTGCGGGCGGTGCCTTCGACCATGCGGCGGGCATGCTCGCCGTCACGGGCATTGAGGTCGGCCCCCTTGAGCCGCACGATCTCGTCAACCTGCGCCTTGGTGACCTTGCCGACCTTGTCGCGGTTCGGCACGCCGGACCCCTTGGCCAGGCCGGCAGCCTTCTTCAAGAGGGCCGCCGCCGGCGGGCTCTTCGTGATGAAGTCGAAGGAACGGTCGTTGTAGACGGTGACCACCACCGGGATCGGCATGCCAGCCGCCTCGCGGGTGCGGTCGTTGAACTGCTGGACAAACTGGCCGAGGTTGATACCGAACCGGCCAAGCGAGGTGCCCACCGGCGGCGCCGGGGTGGCCTGACCACCTGGCACCTGGAATTTCGCCTGTCCAACCATCTGTTTCGCCATTGCAACAATCCTCTCGTCAGCAAGTCGCTAGGTGTCGGGTTCAGACCGATTCGATCTGCCAGTATTCAATATCCACGGGGGTCGAGCGGCCAAAGATGCTGAGCATCACCGTCACGCGGCCGTTGGCCTCGTCGATCTGCTCGACCTCGCCCTCGAAGTTCTCGAAGGTGCCCTCGTTGATCTTCACGCGGTCGCCCTTCTTGAAGTTGATCTTCAGCCGCGGAGCCTCGGCAGTCTTCTCCTCGGCCTTGTTGAGCAGCTTGGCCACGTCCTGAGGGAGCATGGGGCTCGGCCGGCCGGCGGATCCGGTGAAGTCACCAATGCCGCCGGTCTCCCGCACGAGGTACCACGTCTCGTCGTTCAAGATCATGTTCACCAGGATGTATCCCGGATAGAGCTTGCGAGAAACGACGCGTTTTTTGCCCCCTTTGAACTCAGTAACCTGCTCCTTCGGCACGACGACGTCGCCGAAGAACCGGTCGAGGCCCTGGAGGGAAATCCGGCGGAGAAGAGTCTCGCGGATCGAATCCTCCCGGTTGCTCTGCACCTTGAGGATGTACCACTGCTTGTCGCCCACCGCGGGCGCGCCCGCGGCTTCGGCGGCGACCTCGACAGGCGTGGCGTTCTCGTCACCGGCGAACGGATCTTCGAGTTCAGCAGGGGTGCCGTCGTCCTCGTCCTCGGCGGCGTCGGCCACCACCGGCGGCGATGCATCTGCGGCGGCCCCATCAGCCGAGGCCGGGTGCGGCAGGCCAGCAGCCTCGGGAGCCGCCCGTTCACCGTCCATCGGATCGTCGAATGTTGCAGTCATGTCGCTATTCCGGTCGTCAGGTGATCTGCAGCACGTACCGCAGGATGAACCACCAGAAGAGATCGTACCCAGCCAAAATCGCCGCCAACGCGAAGATCAAAAAGATAATCACGGCGGAACTGCGGGCCACCTCGCCCCCGCTTGGCCACGACACCTTCGCCATTTCCGCCTCGACCGCGATCAGGAAGTCGGCGAAGCGCGGCACGTTGACCAGCCGGTAGCAGAACCAGAGCCCCGCCGCGAGCAGCAGGCCCGGCACCAGAAACCGCACCACACCGATGTCGCCGAACGCCGAAAGTCCCGGTGCCGCGTCGGCAGGGAGGTCGCCGGTCGGCAGCGCACCGGTGCCCGCGAACCAGAGCGGCAGTAGCTGGGCGAGTCGCCATACACCGATCCCGACGATCAAGGCCAGGGCGGCGAACGTCAACTGACGCGCGAGCCGCCCCTGCGTGGGCTTGTAGACCGAGGCGCTGAGGAACTCTCCCCAGATACTGCCGCCGCGGACGTGATTCTCTTGTGTGCTTGCCATCTTGCGCTCCGTCGCCGGACTGCCCGCCCGCGGGGCCACGGCGCGCCTGGTGACGCGCCGCGGCAACTGCGTGCAGGGGCGGCGGGGATCGAACTCGCAACCTCTGGTTTTGGAGACCAGCGCTCTGCCAGTTGAGCTACGCCCCTGTGTTCGCCGGGCTTCGAGTCAACCTCGAAGCCCGGCTTGTTTTAACCGCTCCGGGGCCGGGACCCCGGACTCATTCAGTCGAGGATCTTGGTCACGACGCCCGAACCGACAGTCTTGCCGCCTTCGCGAATGGCGAAGCGAACACCGTCGTCCATGGCGATCGGCACCATCAGCTCGACCTCCATTTTCACGTTGTCGCCCGGCGAGCACATCTCGACGCCGCCCAGCAGCTTCGTCGATCCGGTCACGTCGGTGGTGCGGAAGTAGAACTGCGGGCGGTACCCGGCGAAGAACGGCGTGTGACGGCCACCCTCTTCCTTCGACAGCACGTAGACCTCGCACTCGAACTTCTTGTGGGGCTTGATCGAGCCCGGCTTCGCGAGCACCTGCCCGCGCTCGATGCCCTCGCGAGCCACGCCGCGAAGGAGACAGCCGACGTTGTCGCCCGCCTGACCCTTCTCGAGCAGCTTCTTGAACATCTCGACGCCGGTCACGGTCGTCTTCTCGGCCTTGTCCTTGAGACCGATGATTTCGACTTCGTCGCCCACCTTGACCTCGCCGCGCTCGATACGACCCGTGGCCACGGTGCCACGGCCTTCGATCGAGAACACGTCTTCGATGGCCATGAGGAACGGCTTGTCGAGTTCGCGAACCGGCTCGGGGATGTAGCTGTCGACCGCGTCGAGCAGGTCAGCGATGCACTTGTTCTTCACCGGATCCGCCGGGCTGTCGTAGGCGGGCTTGCCGGCACCACGAATGATCGGCACGTCGTCGCCAGGGAAGCCGTACTTCGTCAGCAGTTCGCGGATTTCCATCTCGACGAGGTCGAGCAGCTCCGGATCGTCGACGAGGTCGACCTTGTTGAGAAACACCACGAGGGCCGGCACGCCCACCTGCTTGGCAAGCAGGATGTGCTCCCGCGTCTGGGGCATCGGGCCGTCGGCCGCACTCACCACCAGGATCGCGCCGTCCATCTGGGCAGCGCCGGTAATCATGTTCTTGATGAAGTCGGCGTGGCCCGGGCAGTCGATGTGGGCGTAGTGACGCTTCTCGGTCTCGTACTCGACGTGACTGACGGCGATCGTCACCGTCTTCGTATCGTCGCGGACGGTGCCGCCCTTGGCGATGTCGGCGTAGCTCTTGGCGATAGCCAGGTTCTTGGCCGCCTGCACGGCCACCAGCGCGCCGGTCAGGGTCGTCTTGCCGTGGTCGATGTGCCCAATCGTGCCGACATTGACGTGCGGCTTGCTCCGCGTGAACGTGTCCTTTGCCATGCTATCTCCTGCTTTCTCCTCGGAAAGAAAAACCGAACGTGTGGTTGCGAACTGCTCGTTTGAAACTGACCGTCGTCGGGAGCCCAGGGCCGTCAGGCCGCCATGCCACCCGCGGAAGAGCTGCTGAAGGGACTTGAACCCTTGACCTCGTCCTTACCAAGGACGTGCTCTACCAACTGAGCTACAGCAGCAATGTTGACTCGATGGGCACCGAAATGACGTGACTGAAAAACTGGGGAGTGAACGATATGGTCGAATGTGTGCGGAACGGCTGGAAAAGCGGGTAGAGGGAATCGAACCCTCGTCTTTAGCTTGGAAGGCTATTGCTCTACCATTGAGCTACACCCGCACGGGGCGACACACAGACACGCGGAAGGGGACCTGACTGGGGAGTGCAGGATTCGAACCTGCGAAGGCATAGCCATCAGATTTACAGTCTGACCCCTTTGACCGCTCGGGAAACTCCCCGCTGTGTTGTGGTGCCACTGGGCTCGTGTTCGGGTCGGCGATGGGTTCTCTGCGAGGATGGTGGATGGTGTGAGGTGAATGATCGGTTTGCGAACGTATTCGAGCCGTCTCGAGGTCACCGCGTCGCGCCAGCAGGCCGCGCCGCCGCATCCCAGCCCCGCCCATGCACAGGCTTCCGCGAGGAAGCCCGAAACCACGGGCGGCGTCGTGCTGAGCTAGCGGCGGGAGTTGAACCCGCAACCTGCTGATTACAAATCAGCTGCTCTGCCAATTGAGCTACGCTAGCGGCTGGTCAGAACCGCGAATCGACCAAGTGTACGGATTCGAAAAGGCCATGCAAGACGGCCTGTTGCCCCCCGCATGATCGGCGATTTCCGGGCCCAACCCCACCCGGACACCCGCCGCCCACCCCCCGGCCGCACCATCCGCGAAATCGGTAGCTGGATGTGGTGGCTGGAAAAACGCTCTGCGTGGCTCGCCGGCTCGGGGGCGGTACAAGTTTCGTCGCGGGACCTCGAAGACTCGGTCCAAATGCTCCTCAAGCTTGCACCGACCCCCTCGCCTACCCGCTGCGGTGCTCGTGGCTGTGTCACGCCGCGTGGGCCGGTCACGGCGTGACCGGGCTACTTCAGCGCAACAGACGGCCGGGAGGGGTTGCCTGTGCCCCGGAGCCGGCGTTTGCTGACCAGCGCAGGCTGGATGCCGAAGCGCAGTCATCATCGAGCGAGCGAAGGACAGGATGTCCGTAGCGAGCGTCCGGCGACGGGGCATGGGCAACCCCGACCCTACCAACACCGGTCGAATGCCTTTCGGCCCTCCGAAACAGAGCCTTGAAGCACGTGACGGGCGTTACCGGAACGTCAGTTCGAGCATCGAGAAGTCATCTTGGAAGTCGTCGCGGCCGGAGATCGACCGGACGTGGGAGACGAGGGCGTCCATTGGGTTGGCCGTGGCCGGCCGAGACGACAGCGCGGCGAGGAAGTCCTTGAACGGCCACATTGAGCCGTCAGTCAGGCCGATCTCGAAGGCGCCGTCGCTATACACGAAGAGGCGGGAACCAGGAGCCACCTGGGTTTCGCTGGAGTCGAATTCGAGGCCGTCCACGGCGCCGATCAGGGGGCCGTCGGAGTCGAGTAACCGCGGCTCCGCGCCGTCGGGCCCTAGGAGCAGGGCCGGAGGATGCCCGCCGCCAGCCCACCGGAGCCGTCCGGACGGGGCATGGTGCACGCCGTACCAGATGGTGAAGAACATGTCGTTCTGCCGCTCCATCGGGAAGGCTTTGTTGAGGGCCGCCAGGACGGCGCCGGGATCGTGGAAATCGGTCTGCGGCAGAGCCTCGCTGCGGATCGCGTTGAGCGCCGACACGGAGAGCAGCGCAGCCCCCACGCCGTGGCCGCAGACGTCGAGCAGATAGATCGCGAAATGCTCGACGTCGAGCTGGTGGTAGCCGAAGGCGTCGCCACCGAGCGCTTCCGACGGAATGAACCGCCAGTCGGCAGACACGGAGCCACTCTGCTGCGGCGGCGGCAGGAGCGATCGCACATACTGGGCCGCCGTGGCCAGGTCGTTGGCCAGCGTCTGCTGGCTGGCCTGAAGCGCCGTGAAGGCTTCGTTGCGCTCGAGCAGGGCAACGTAGCCCCGCGAGTGGTACCGCACCCGGGCGATCAGCTCGAGCCGGTCGGGCAGCTTCACGATGTAGTCGTTGGCCCCCACCGCGAAGGCCTCAGCCTTCACCGCCGGCTCCTCCTTCGTGGAGAGGACGATGATCGGCACGTCGCGAAACCGCTCGTCGGCCCGGAACTGCCGCACGAGCGAGAGCCCGTCGATCTCCGGCATCACGAGATCCTGGAGGATCACCGTCGGCTGCACTTCCGCGGCCTTCTGCAGGGCCGCCGGAGCGTCTTTGCAGTAGTGGAAGGCGATTCCCGGCTCATCGACGAGCATCCGACGAACGGCCTCGCCGATGATGGGCTGGTCATCGACGAGCAGCACAGTGGCGACGCGGGCAGCAGGCGTAGCGGGAATAGCCATGTGATCACGTCCGAGGGCCGATGCCCTGGATGCTACCACGCCTGCCCCCGGACCGGCTTCACTGTTGGGCTGACCGCGCCGTTTGCCGCTTGGGGCGGCATGTGGGAGACGACTCGAGGGAGAAGGCAAGAAGTTCTTCGCCGGTCACCGTTGAGATGTCATGGTGCACGCTCACGAGCTTGACGCCCGTGGCGGCTTCCACGACCTCCTCCAGCCGCGGCCGGCCGGTGGCCACCATGTGGGCCCGCACCTGCTTGAGCAAGGCGCGGCCGTTGCCGTTTCCCGACTCGTGGCCGTTACCCGCGGCGTGGGCTGCAGAGGTGGCCGGGTGGCCGTCGGGCTCGCCGCCGGCGCGCGGCGCGATGAGCTGCCGCTCCGCCGGCGTGAGCACGCCCTGCAGCCGCACGACGAGGAGCGACCCGACCAGGTGCGCATGGATGTCGCGCGGCCCCCGGCCGATGAACTCCTGCTGGAACCGCGACACGCCGTCGCAGACGGCGGCCTCGATCTCGCCCTGCGACTTCATGGTCAGGCCTCGCGGCGCTGGCCATCCCCCGTCCGTGCGGTCATTCCGGCGGCCGCCGTGGCTGCCTGACCATCGCCGTTGCCGTTGCCGTTGCAGATCCTGTCCCAGACCTCGCGGCGGTGGATCGGCATCCTGGTATCGGCCTCGAACCCGAGCCGCACGCGGCCCCCTTCGATCTCCAGCACCGTGATCTCCAGAGCCACCGACATGTCCTCAGGCCGGCCGATCACCACGCTTTCCCGATTCTTTCGTGTCAGCACCAACATGGGTCACCTTCTTCATGGTTGCGGGTCCCTCCAGGGGGTCAGGCGCGGACGGCTCCTCTGCCGCCCGTCACGTACGGTCCGTTGTGCGAAGAGGCCACGGCACCGGCGAACTGATCGCGGGCCATCTGGCTGTGCGACGCGTGCAGATGAGCGTCGATGGGGACGCCGAGCGTCGGTAGTCCCTGGCCAAACAGGAACAGGTCGACGTCGGGATGGGTCGTGAACGTTTTGAGCACGCTGCCCGTCTCGACATCGACATGGGCGATCGCGCCGTGGAGCTGCACGCCCGTCGCCTCGCGAATGTGCTCGATGAACGACTCGACGGCGTGCTGGAAGAGTTCGTGGTGCACGTTCCGCACGCGGTCAGCACCGGCCGGACTGCGGGCCAGCCTCCGCTCCACGCAGGAAAACGGCTCGTGCAGATTCACCACCATCCAGTCGCGGGTCGCCACCACCGACACGCTCGTCGGGGACCGGCCCAGCAGCAGATGCTCGAACGTGCCGGCGGCGTGCGCCACCTGGCGGGCGAGTCGATCGACGAAGAGTCGCGTCATGAAAGCGGAACGCCATCGGGTGAGGGAAGTGTGTTGTGTTGTCCGGCACAAACGAAAAAAGCCGGCGGGAAAGAACGCCCGAAGGCACTCTCTCACGCCGGCTTACGCTGCGACGGACCTCCCGGCATCTGGCCGGGCTGCCCCTCGACTCGTCTTCCGTCTTGTTGTGGTGGGCGATCACGAAGACCGCCCTTTTCCTCGACCTCGACGCATGCTTGGGCGTCGTCGTTGTCGGGGAACGCCGGGATTATATTGGGGGGTCTGGGGAACGCAAGGAAAATTTTCCGGCTCGCGTGGTCGCCTGGTCGCGCATCCCGTTTAGATCGCCCAGACGGACCGCGTCGGAGGACGTGTGATGCCCGTCGGTCACTTGCGCCGAAACACCTCCTGCACAAAGCACCCCCCCCTCAGTGGGGTTCGCGTCACCAAGTGAGCAGGCCATGAAATCCCAGGGCGAGATCGAGGCCGCCGTGTGCGATGCCGTTTCGCGATTTCAGCAGGAATACATGGGCCGTGGCCCGCGAAACGTGCACGCGCACCTGATCGAGAACCGCCTGTTCGTGCACTTGGAGGGCGTACTGACGGCAGCGGAGCAACGGCTGCTCGACGGCGATGGCGTTGCCAACGGCCGTGGCGCTGAACTGCTCAAACAGTTGCGAAACCAGCTCGTGCTGGCCGGGCGGCCGATGCTCGAGTCACTCGTCCGCGACGCGGCAGGATCCCCTCCGATCAGCGTGCATCACGACATCAGTCCGGCGACCGGCGAAGAGGTACTCGTGCTCACCCTCGCAGCCGCCCCTACCTGCCGCGACAAGCGGCGGAAATAACCGTCTCCCAGTCGGTGGCCGAAGGCGTTCGGCCCATCGGATCGCCGGCGGAGCGGGGGCCTGAGCCGCCCCCGCCCGCCGGCGGTTTTGCTTGTTTTCCCGCAAGGCAGGCCCTGCCGCGGCACCGGCGGCATTGTGATGCAAGGGGGAAGGAGAGTAGGGTTTCCCGGAGAGGTGGTGTGACCCCCGCCTGTTCGCCGAGTGCTTTCCGATGGTGGCCCTGCTCACCGCCCTGGCGATTCTCTTCGCCTCCTTCGCGCACTCCCCGGTGCAGACGCCGGGGACTTCGATCACCAAGGCAACTGACTGCGATTCCGATTCTGGTGTCGCTGAGCATGCGAGCCGGGATGCGGAAGAGGACGCCCCCGAGGAGTACGACCTGAAGGCCGCCGGCGCATGGGGCTGGGCGGCGACCACGCCCCTGCTGCCCCCGGCGTCGTGCCGCCTCGGAAGTCTACAGGCCCACACGGCCTGGCCGGCCGCTGGACGCCAGCATGGGCCCGGTGTGGTTCGCGGTCCTCCCGCCTGACGGGCGGATGGTCGGTCGGCATCGCCCCCCGCGTTGCCTCGCCGGCTGCCACCGCTTCCGCCCGCCGTCCTCCGTCTGTTTCCTCCGCGGCGCTGTCACGCGCTCTCTCCCCATTCAGCCTGCGCATGCCTGTCTGCGATTCCACTGCCGAAGACCTCGAGCGAATCATCGCCGCAGCAGCACACTTCCTGCCTGCCCAGGGGCCGATCGGTGTCTTCGTTCACCACAACACGCTGCATGCCTTCGAGAACCTGCCCTTCGAAGACGCGGTCATCAAGGCCGCGCGGACCTACGGCACGGAACCCTTCCTGAGCGAAAGCCGGTTTCGCGAGGAACTGGCCCGAGGCCGGATCCTGGCCTCCGATATCGATGCCGTGCTGGCCGAGCATGACGCATCGACCACGACCACACTGGTGGCAGGCGGTCGCGTGCGGCTCCGCGACCTCCACCGGGCCCTCCTCCTCAATCCCGTCCGCCATGAGAGCGACGTCGCCGTTCGCTGGACGCTCACTGAAAGCGACGCGATCGCGAGGCTGCGGCCCGACCTGGTTGCCGCCGCTGACGATGATGCCGCTCGGGCAGCAGCGAACGACCTGTGGCATGCCTGCATCGAGGCAGTCGCTCTCGCCCGGCCCTCCATCCAGTCAGTCCCTCCTCCAGTTCGATTCCGCGACCTGCTGCTCGCCGTCGATCCCGCAGTCGATACCGATGCCCTGGTGCATCCGCTCCTCATTCGGCTCTGCGCTGCCTTTCTCGATCAGGGCGTGGCAGCCTGGCGAATGCCCGGCCGCAGCAAGGGACTCCTCGCGGCCGTCACGCGGCTCTATTCGGCGGGCTGGGGACCCTCGGAACCATGGAGCCACCGCCTGCCGCCGGCGTTTCGCGAGGCCGCCGGCCGGCCAGCCCTGGAGTGCATCACCATCGAGCTCGATCGGCTGGGCATCCCGCCGGAACGACGGCAGGAGTTCATCGTGCAGTCGTTGCTCGCGCTGCGCGGCTGGGCGGGCATGATCCATCATCTCGAGGAACGTCCCGATCGGGCACCGGTGGAGCAGTTGCCGGCCCGATTGACCGACTTCGTGGCGGTCCGACTGATCTGCGACCGCGTCGCCACCGAATGGGCGGCGAGCCGGCTGCGCGGCACCCGCCGCGACCCGGCCGAACCGCCGGCGCTCACCGCACTATGGTGGGAGCTTCAGGATCACCATCCCTCGCGGCGCGGGCCCGGCAGCGTGGCCCGCGCGTACCTCCTCCACCAGGCCGGCCAGCTCGTCGGCCTCACGGCCGCCGACATCCGCAGCCTCGACGACAACGAGTTGCTGCGGTTCGAGCAGGCCATCACGTCGTTCGACGCCATGACACGGCGCCGGCTCTTTCACCTCGCCTACGAGCGCCGCTATCGCGTCACGCTGCTCGACGCGCTGTCGGCACATGATCGCATCGCGGCCCCTCCCGCAGGCCCGCGTCCTGCAGTGCAGTGGGTGCTCTGCATCGACGAGCGGTGCGAATCCTTTCGCCGCAACGTCGAGGAACTCGGCGACCAGCACGAGACGTTCGGCACGGCCGGGTTCTTCGCCGTGCCGATGTACTTTCGCGGACTCGACGACTGGCACGCGACACCGCTCTGCCCGATCGTCATGCGACCCCGGCACGCGGTGCTCGAAGTGCCCGAGGGGAGCGCCGCCGATCGCCATGCGATGCATCGCTCGTTCCGCCGTCGCTACGGCCAGCTCACTGGCAGCCTTGCCGCCACCAGCCATTCCGTGCTGCGCGGCGGCCTGTTCGCACCGCTGATCGGCGGCCTGTCCGCCGTGCCCCTGGTGGCCCGCGTCGCCTTTCCAAGGCTCTCGGCCCGACTGGGCCGCGTGGCGACGGAGTTCACCCGCCGCCGGATCACGACGCGGCTTGACCTCGAAAGCGGAGGGCCGACGAGCGGCAGTGACCCGGCCGCGGGTTTCGACGTGGCGGAGATGGCCGAAATCGTTCGCCGCGTCCTCGAGGACATCGGACTCACGACGCGGCTCGCGCCGCTCGTCGCTGTTCTGGGGCACGGCTCGTCGAGCCGCAACAATCCGCACGAAAGCGCCTACGAGTGCGGCGCCTGCGGCGGCGGCCGCGGGGGCCCCAACGCGCGGGCCTTCGCGATGATGGCCAACGATCCGCGGGTGCGGGAACGTCTGGCGGCAGATGGCCTGGCAATTCCTCCCAACACGTGGTTCGTCGGGGGCATGCTCGACACCTGCGCGAGTACGATCACCTGGTACGACACAGATCTCGTGCCCCCCGGACAGACTGCGGCCGTCGCAGCCTTGCGGGCCACGGCGGAACGGGTAGCCGCCGCGGATGCCCGGGAGCGGTGCCGTCGCTTCGACTCAGCGCCGCTCGATATCACCGCTGCAGAGGCCCGTGTTCACGTCGAGTCGCGGAGTGTCGATCTGGCCCAGGTGCGGCCGGAACTGGGGCACGCGACCAATGCCGCCTGCATCATTGGTCGCCGCTGGCGAACCAGGGGTCTCTACCTCGACCGGCGGGCGTTCCTGGTTTCCTATGACCCGTCGACGGATGGCGACGCCTCGATCCTCGCTCGAACACTCGCTGCCGTCGGGCCCGTCGGCGCCGGAATCAACCTCGAATACTACTTTTCCGTCGTCGATCGCCTCGGCTATGGGGCAGGCACGAAGCTGCCACACAACATCACGGGACTGATCGGTGTGATGGATGGGCATGCCAGCGACCTCCGAACCGGCCTGCCGTGGCAGATGGTCGAGATCCACGAACCGGTCCGCTTGCTCGTCGTCGTCGATGCCACGCCGGAGGCCATCCTCGCGGCAGCGGCACACGTCCCCGCCGTGGCCCGGCTCGCTGCGAACCGGTGGATCCAGCTCGTCTCGTGGCATCCCGTGTCAGGTGAATTGGCGATCTTTCGTGACGGCAGCTTCGAGCCCTACGCCCCAGAGCGACAGCTGCTGCCCGAGGTACGCCGCTCCCGCGACTGGTATGGCGGACACCGCGGCCATCTCGAGCCGGCGGTCATCCAGAGCTGCCTCACGTCGAATGTTCAAACGGGGCGTCCCGCGGCAACGGAGAACCTCTCGTGACTCACCACGATTTGGTTTCGGCACTCGTCGTCGCCCAACTCGCCGCCCCTGCGGCCGCGCTCGTCGCCATCGGCCTGCCGGCGCTGCTCGGCCACCCCCTGTCGGAAAGGCTCACGCGGCGGAGCGTCGCCACCGGCTTTGCCGTGGGCTTCCTTGCCGCAGCCGCCACGCTCGCGCTCGTGGCCGCCCGTGGCTGGCGGGCCGAGATCGTCAACGTGGGCACCTGGTTCGTCATCGGCCACCACGAGCACACGATCAACCTCGTGGCCGACCCGCTCTCCACGCCCTACGTCTGTTTCTCCACCGGCCTGTGCTGGCTCGTGAACGCATTTGCCGGAAAGTACCTGCACCGGGAGCCGGGGTTCACGCGGTTCTTCGTTCTCCTGGCGCTGTTCGGCACGGGCATGAACCTGATGGTGCTCGCCGACAGCATCGACGTCTTGTTCGTGGGCTGGGAATGCCTCGGTATCTCCTCGGCCCTGCTCATCGGCTTCTTCCACGAGCGGCGCAACGCCATCGATGCGGCGCTGCGTGCCTACACGACGTACCGCGTGTGCGACGTGGGCCTGCTCGTGGCGAGCGTCGTCGTGCATCGGGCCGTGGGCTCAGGGGCGTTCGAGCGGCTGTTCACGACCGACTGGCCTGATGGAAATTGCCTGCTGCCTCAGGCGACGGCGTCGGTCGTGGCCCTCCTGCTCGTCTTCGCGGCGCTCGGCAAGACCGCCCAGGTGCCGTTTTCGGCCTGGCTCCCCAGGGCGATGGAAGGCCCGACACCGTCGAGCGCGATCTTCTACGGCGCGTTGTCGATCCATGCCGGCGCCTACGTGCTCCTCAGGTGCGGGCCGCTCCTCGACGAGGCACCGCTGGCCCGCGGGGCATTGCTGGTGATCGGTGCCGGCTCCGCCCTGCACGCGGCGGTGGTGGGCCGGGTGCAGACCGACCTCAAGAGCATGCTCGCCTATGCCTCGATGGCCCAGGCCTCGCTGATCCTTGTCGAGATCGGTCTTGGGTGGCGGCTCATTCCGCTCGTGCACGTGGTGAGCCATGCGATCCTGCGCAGTCTCCAGATCCTGCGGTCCCCATCGGCGCTGCACGACCGCCATGAGCTCGAGGCAGCGATCGGCGGTCCCGTATTGAGTGGAGGCTCGGGGCTCGTCGGCCTCCTGCCGGAAGGCTGGCAGGTCCGGCTCTATCGAATCGCCCTCGACCGCGGATTCGAGGAGATGGCTGTCGGGCGGTTCGTGGTCGCACCGGTGATGGCGGCACTCCGTCGAGCGGCGGCCATCGAGAACGCCTGGATCGCCTGGCTGGCCGGCGAACATGGAGGACGACCGTGATGCCCGCCGAATCGAACGTCGTCCTGGCGCTCGCGGCGGTGACCGTCGGGCTGCCAGTGTGTGCCGCGGCCGTCGTCGTCACCGGCGCATGCGATCGCAGGCTGCGGGACGTCGCCGTCGCAGCGCTGCTCGCCGCACTGCTCGCCGCCGGCGGCGTGACCATGACGTGGAACCTCGCCGGCGGCCGCCCGATCACGATTGGCAGCCAACTCGCCGGTGGATCACTCGTCGCCATCGACGGCCTCTCGACGCTGCTGATGCCCTACGCGGCGTTTGTCTCGCTGGCCATCCTGCTCGCGGCTCCCCGTCGGGCTCTCGATGCCGCGGGGGTCGCCCGCACGCTCGCGGGCACCGGTGCGACGCTGGCGATGTTCGCCACCTCGCACCCGTTCGCGATCCTCGCTCTCTGGCTGGTAACCGCCGCCCTCACGTGGGTCTCCACCCGCGCAACGCCGGGAGGCCGCGGCGCGGCCCGGGTTTTCGCCATCGCCATGACGACGGCCACGGCGGCCATGACGGTCGGCACCGGCCTGCTCATCAGCGATCCGCCGTGGGAGCGGGCAAGCGGACCGCTCGGCATCGCGGGGGGCTGGCTCGTCGCCGTCGCCGTGATGATCCGCAAGGGCATCGTTCCATTTCACTCCTGGTATCCGGCGCTGTTCAGCGGGGCCCCGATGTCGGCGGCGCTCGCGGCCACCATGCCCCAGGTGGCGGCCTACTCCGCCGTGCGGCTGCTCATCGGCCACGTCGATCATGCCGCGGGTCTCGCGCCGGAACTGGAGTTCCTTTCCAACGTCGCCCTCGTGACCGCCGTCTACGGCGCGGCCCTGGCACTCGTACAACGCGAGCTGCGCGGGTTCATCGGCTTTCTCGCCATGAGCCAGTCGGCGATGGTGCTGGCCGGCCTTTCGGGCACGCTCCCGCTGGAGCTGTCCGGCGCCCTCTGCGTCTGGATCTCGAGCGGCCTGTCGCTCACGGGCATCGGACTTGTGACCTGGGCACTCGAAAGCCGGGCCGGGCCGATCCGCCTCGACACGCCCCAGGGCCGGTTCTGGGACGCACCGGCGCTGGCTGCCTTCTTCCTGCTCTTCGGCCTCGCCGGGAGCGGCCTCCCTGGCACGCTCTCATTCGTGGCCGACGACCTGATCGTGTCGGGCAGCCTCGATGAGAAGCTGTACGGCGGCCTGCTCGTCACCGCCTCGACGGTGCTGTCTGGAATCGCGGTGATGCGCTGCTGGTTCTTCGTGTTCGGCGGCCCGACCGCTCTTGATGGGCCGCGTCACGCGATCCTCCGCCGCGAGCAGCTGGCGCTCTCGGCCCTGCTCCTCACGCTGTTCGCGCTCGGCCTCGTTCCCGATCCCTTGGTTCGGGCCATTGACAGAGCTGCTGAACAGCTCCTCCATCCCGTGTCTGCCACCTCCATTTTCCCTGCCTCCGTTTCCTCCTCTAACGTTCCCCAGGAGATTGCCACGCCATGACGCCGTTCCTTGCATGCCCATCCCTGCTTGGCTCACTCCCGCCTGCGGTTCTGGCGATCGCCTCGGCCGATCAGCTTGCCCGAATCCTCGAGTCGCTCGAGCGCAATCTCCTCACGCCGATCCCGCTCTGCTTCGTGCTGGGCATCATCTGCACGCGGATCCACGGCGGCATCAAGATCCCGAAGGAGCTCTATCTCTCGATCGCCATCTTTTTGCTGATGTCGATCGGCTTCGTCGGTGGCCACGAGCTGGCCCACGAGTATCAGGCCCACGGCGTCTCCACGATCTGGAAGCCGGCGCTGGCAACGCTCTTTCTCGGCTGCCTGACCCCGATCACGTCGTTTCTCGTGCTCCGGTATCTCGGCCGCCTGTCGATCGCGGATTCGGCGGGTATCGCGGCCCACTACGGCAGCACGTCGGCCGTTACCTACGCCGTCGCCAATTCGTTCGTGGAACAGACCCAGCATCCGGCCAACAGCTTTCTGCCGACGCTTGTCACGATCCTCGAATGCCCCGGCATCGCGATCGCGCTCGTACTGGGGGCGGCGCTCATGGCCCAGGAACGGGCCGCCAAGGCGGGAGCCCGGGGAGGGAAAGCGCGGGAAGGCAAGCTCGGAGAGGCGCTGTACGAGGTGATGACCGGGCAATCGATCATGCTCATGGCCGGACTGCTCGTGATCGGCTTCATCTCGACCATGTTCATGTCTGAGCAGGCGTTCCAGCCCTTCTACGACTTCTTCCAGAGCAAGGGCATGCTGTTCCGCGGCGCGCTCTGCATCTTTCTCCTCGAGATGGGGCTCGTGGCAGGCGAACGCCTCGGCGACCTCTTGAAGGTCGGACCGTTCCTCGTGGCGTTCGGCATCGGTATCGCCCTCGTGCACGGGTTCCTCGGCGCCTATTTCGGCCATCTTGCCGGCCTCAACCTCGGCGGCTGCACGGTGCTCGCCGCGATCGTGGCCAGCGCCTCCTACATCGCCGCACCCCCCGCCGTGCGGCTCACGCTGCCCGAGGCCAACCCCACGCTGTCGATCACGGCCGCCCTGGCGATCACGTTTCCATTCAACATCGCCTTCGGCATCCCCATCTATTATGAGATGGCAAAGTGGCTGGGCGCCACCTGAGCCCCGACCGACGTCGTGAACCAGCTCGCCCGCAGCCAGCGGGCAATCCCCAGGGAGACTTTTCGATGCAGCTCTATCCCCTCAAACTTGTCACGGTGGTGGGCGAGGCCGTGATCATGCCGGACATCGCCGACGAGGCGATGAAGCTTGGCGCCACCGGTTTCTCGATGACGGAAGTGAACGGCCACGGATCGCGGAGCGCCCGCAACGTGATCGAGACCGGCGGTGCGAAGACGCTGAAGGCCGAGTTCGTCGTACCGATGGACGTCGCGGAGCGGATTCTCACGCACGTCTCGCACGAGTACTTCGAGCACTACGCCTGTATCGCCTGGCTGTCGGACGTGCAGGTGGTCCGCGGCCAGCAATACATTTCGTGACGGCTCCCCTTCTCTTGCTGACAATACGCCGTGAGGGGCTGCCCGTGCCCCGTCGCCGGCGTGTGGCGGCAAGCGAAGGCAGGATGCCGAGAGCGCAGCCGCCACCGAACGAGCGCAGGGCATGGATGCCCGAAGCGAGCGTCCGGCGACGGGGCATGGGCAGCCCCGAACCCACGCCACAGGACGTTGACCCTCTGAGGAATAGCGTGGGAATGCGGCTTTCAGGCCGTGGTCCGCACACGGAGTGTGCGGACTACGGTGCCAGGTATGCTTGGGGGCCTTGAATTCCCTGGGAGCCGATCCTCATGAGCACGACGCCGACACGCACGCGGGCTAAGAAAGCCCCAGCCACCGATCTGCCA
>JBAVTF010000138.1:0-4884 GCA_049695995.1 Pirellulales bacterium
CCGGCACTCAGGTCCGGTGAGCTCGCCTTCGAGGCGTACGGGGCGCGGCGCTGTCGTTGGCAGCGCAGCCCGCACGAACACCTCGGCCCGCATGTCGTCGCACGGCCCGAGGATGACCTGCAGCGGCAGGTCGCCATCGACCACGGCGTGCGCGGCCGCGGTCACGACGAGGCCCCCTCGACAAACCGCTGTTTGGCCATCGTGCCGAGCGCACGGAGGTCGAGTTTCCCTGATCCGAGAATCGGTAGCTCATCGATCTCGGCAAAGCTGTCGGCCGAAGGAATCCAGAGATTGGGCAGGCCGCGTTCGGCGAGCTTCTTCACGAGGTCGCGGGGCTGCTGGGCCATGGGGAGGTGAAACACGATCAGCCGCTCCCCTTTCGCGCGATCGGGCACGGCGGTAACGACCGCGAGGAGTTCGCCGTCGGCCGCGCCCAGTTCGGCGTTCACCGCCTCCTCGATCGTGAGGTGCGGCACCATCTCGCCGCCGATCTTGGAGAACCGGCTCTCACGGCCCGTGATCGTGATGAAGCCCTCGCGATCGAGCCGGGCGATGTCGCCGGTGCAATACCAGCCGTCCTTCACGACCTTCGCCGTGAGGTCGGGCCGGTCAAGATAGCCCTGCATCACGTTGGGCCCCGCGATCCACAACAGCCCCTCCTCGCCGATCGGCAGTTCCCGCTCTCCCTCGCGGTCGGTGATCCGGGCCCGCGAGCCGAGGATCGGCTGGCCGACCGTACCCTCGCGGGCGTCCGCAGGCCGGCCAGGCACGTGCCGCGCCGGCGGCACGTTGGCCGCCACGAGCGGTGACAGCTCGGTGGCGCCGTAAGCTTCGCTGGGCCGCACGCCAAACTTCTTCTCGAACGCATCGCAAACTTCGGCCGGCAGCTTCTCCGCGGCGCCGAACACCGCCTCGAGCGTCGAAAAATCCTCGGCCGGCGTCCGTCGCGTGTAGATCCTGAGGAACGTGGGGGTGGCCATCAGGATCGTGGCATGATGCTCCCGCGCGAGCTTGCCCACGACCTGCGCATCGCGGGGATCGGTGTGGTAGGCCACGGCCGGCTCGAGCGTGAGCGGCGTCCAGAGCGTCGTCGTGTAGCCGTAGGAGTGGAAGAAGGGCAGCACGCCGAGGGCCACGTCGGCCGGCGAGAGGTGCAACAGGGCGTCGATGGCCCGCACGTTCGACCCGACGTTCTCCTGGGTGAGCACCACGCCCTTCGGGTCACCAGTCGATCCCGACGTAAAGATCACGGTGAGCACGTCGTTCTCTTTGATCCGATCGAGGCCGAGCAGCTTTTCGAGGATCGAGAGCGGCGTGATCGTCGCATGCATGAACGCCAGCAGCTTGTCGGCGGTCGTGAGCTGCTTCCGCAACTCGCCCGCATCGAGCATCTTCTCCCCGACGTCGAGCTTCACGCGGGAGAGAAACAGTGGACTCGAGATCACGTGCTTCAGCCGGGCCCGCGCGATGCAGAGGTCGAGGATCGACTGCGAGGCGGTGTAGTTGAGATTCACCGCCACACGGCCCGACAGCGCGAGCGCTGCGTTCACGATCGCCGCCCCGGCCGTCGGCGGCAGGAGCACGCCCACCATCTTCTCGTCAGGCCCGAGCACCCGCTCGAGCACGCTCCGAGCAGCGAAGATGCGGATGAGCAGTTCACGGCCGGTCAGCCGTGTGCCCAGGGAGTCGGCCATCTTGAGTCGCCGCGCCGCCGACCGGCACGCCCGCAGCATCCGCCGCTGGAGGATCATGATAAAAACCTAGAGGGAAATGACCGCAGAATTTCGCCGCATTAGAGCGTATTCAATCGTTTTGGGACTCCGCCTTGGCAGCCAAGCGGGGAGGCTCGGGGGTCGGTGCAAGCTCGAGGAGCATGTGGACCGAGTCTTCGAGGTCCCGCGACGAGACTTGTACCGCCCCCGAGCCGGCGATACACGTAAGCCGCACGTGATCTAGAATCCGGGCTCTCCCGACCTGCCAAGCTGAATGGACTCCCGCATGCCCCGCTACCAGCCTTCCCGTATCGAACCCAAATGGCAGGACTGGTGGGACGAGCACGGCACGTTCGCCACGCCGCGGCTGCCGGCCGGCCGCAAGCTCTACGCGCTCGACATGTTTCCCTACCCGAGCGGCGACGGCCTGCACGTCGGCCACCCGGAGGGCTACACGGCCACCGACATCGTGTCGCGGTTCGAGCGGATGCGGGGCACAAGCGTGATGCACCCGATGGGCTTCGACGCCTTCGGCCTGCCAGCCGAGGAATACGCGATTCGCACCGGCACGCCGCCGCGGGAGAGCACCAATCGCAACATCGAGACGTTCACACGGCAGCTGAAGATGCTCGGCTTCAGCTACGACTGGAACCGCGTGCTCGCCACCACCGATCCCGAATATGTCCGCTGGACGCAGTGGATCTTCCTCGTGCTCTTTGACACCTGGTTCGACCCGGTGCAGCAGAAGGGCCGGCCGATCGCAGAGCTGCCGATCCCGGCCGACGTCGCGGCCCAGGGCGAGCGGGCCGTCGCGGCCTATCGCGACGGCCATCGGCTCGCCTACCAGTCGGAGGCCCCCGTCAACTGGTGCCCTGCCCTCGGCACCGTGCTGGCCAACGAAGAGGTGATCGGCGGCGTGAGTGAGCGGGGCGGCCACCCGGTCGTGCGGCTCCCGCTGCGACAATGGATGCTGCGAATCACCGCGTATGCCGATCGCCTGGAGAAAGAGCTCGACGGACTCGACTGGCCCGCCAGCATCAAGAAACTGCAGTGCGACTGGATCGGCCGCAGCACCGGCGCGGAGGTCGATTTTCTGGTGGCGCCGGCTAGCGGGACCAACGAGTCATTCACGAAGTGGAAGGAGACGCGGGCCACCTTGGGCTTCCCCGAGAAGCCTGGCCCTGACGTGCTGCGGATCTATACCACGCGGCCAGATACGCTCTACGGCGTGACCTACATGGTGATCGCTCCCGAGCATCCGCTCGTGGACACGCTCACCACGCCCGGGCAACGGGGGGCGATCGAGGCCTACCGCGAGGCAGCCGCCCGCAAGAGCGACCTCGACCGCACCGACCTCGCCCGCGACAAGACCGGTGTGTTCACCGGTTCGTCGGTGATCCATCCGCTTACCGGCAAACCCGTGCCGGTATGGGTGGCCGACTACGTGCTGGCCACCTATGGCACCGGCGCCATCATGGCCGTGCCGGCTCACGACGACCGCGACTTCGCGTTCGCCCAGACATTCGGGCTCGACGTGCTGACGGTCGTGGAGCCCGAGGACGGGCCGGTACCGGCGGGCACGCTCTTCACCGGTGACGGCCGCGCCGTGAACTCCGGCCCCTACACGGACCTCGCCACCCAGGATTTCATCGCGAAGGTCGGGACCGACCTCCGCGCCGCTGGGCTCGGCCGCCCCGCCGTCAACTACAAGCTCCGCGACTGGCTCTTCAGCCGGCAGCGGTTCTGGGGCGAGCCGTTCCCGATCCTCCACGAGCTCGACGCCGCGGGCAATCCGACGGGTGTGATCCGTGCCGTGGACGCGAGCGAACTGCCCGTGCCACTGCCCGAACTCACCGACTTCAAGCCGGGGAACACGCCCGACCCGCCGCTCTCGCGGTCGGGACCGGACTGGCTGTTCGTCGACCGCGACGGCAAACGGTACAGGAGGGAGACCAACACAATGCCGCAGTGGGCGGGATCGTGCTGGTATTACCTGCGGTTCCTCGACCCGCGGAACACGTCTCGATTCATCGATCCCGAGGTCGAGCAGGCCTGGATGCCGGTGGACCTCTACATCGGCGGTGCCGAGCATGCCGTGCTCCACCTCCTCTACTCGCGGTTCTGGCACAAGGTGCTCTACGACCGCGGCCACGTGTCGTGCCCCGAGCCGTTCGGCAAGCTCGTCAACCAGGGCATGATCCTGGGCGAGGTGGAGTTCACAGGCTACCGCAGCGCAAAGGGGGGCTGGGTCTCGGCCGGCAAGCAGACGGAAGGCGACACGCCAGCCCGCGTACCCGCCGACCAGGTCGAGAAGCAGGGGGAGCATTTCGTGCTCCGCGACGCGCCGACGATCCGCGTCGAGAGCCGGGCCCACAAGATGTCGAAGAGCCGCGGCAACGTGGTGAACCCGGATCAAGTGGTCCGCGACTTCGGCGCCGACTCGCTCCGGCTCTACGAGATGTTCATGGGGCCGCTGGAGGCGACGAAGCCCTGGAGCACGACTGGCGTGAGCGGCGTCCGCGGGTTCCTCGACCGCTGCTGGCGGCTCGTCGTGGACGAGCGGGCCGACGAGCTCACGCTCGCGCCGCAGGTCTGCGACGACGCCCCGACCGACGCGCAGCTCCGTGAGCTGCACCGCACGATCGACAAGGTGACGAAGGACATCGGCTCGCTCTCGTTCAACACCGCGATCGCGAAGATGATGGAATTCGTGAATTTCTGCACGCCGCTCGAGCGGCGGCCGCGGGCGATTCTCGAGCCGTTCGTGACGATCCTCGCCCCGTTCGCCCCGCACCTCGCCGAGGAGCTCTGGGAACTGCTCGGCAGGCCGGCCCCCGTGTCGCTCGCCGCATGGCCGGCCGTCGAGGAGCAGTGGCTCAAGGACGACACCGTCGAGATTCCGGTGCAGGTGCAGGGCAAGCTTCGCGGCCGCGTCGTGGTCCCAGCCGACGCCGACGCGGAGGCGATGAAGGCCGCTGCCGCCGCCGATCCGAAGATCGCCGAGCTCCTCGCTGACAAGCAGATCGCGAAGGTTGTCGCCGTCCCCGGCCGGCTCGTCAACTTCGTGCTCAAGGGTTAGGCGCCGGCGAGGGACTGCCCGCGCCCCGTCGCCGGACGCTCGCTTCGGGCATCCATGCCCTCCGCTCGCTCGATGGCGGCTGCGCTCTCGGCA
>JBAVTF010000139.1:0-9837 GCA_049695995.1 Pirellulales bacterium
GCCGTGGTCGGCGGCGGCGACGCCGCCGCGGCTCGGAAAGCCGGACGCCCACGGGCGAAGGACGCACGGCAGCCGCGCCCCGCGAGCGGAGTTCGTCTTCCCGTGACGGCCGCCGCGATCGCCGCGGCCGTGGCCGCGGTGAATCCGAATCGCGGTCGTCCAGCTATCCCCGCGGTCGACGGAGTGATTTCGCCCCCGTGGCGGGCGGCTACGACGAAGATGACGAGGGTCTCGAGTTCCTCGGCCTGGAAGAGTCCGGCCGGGAGGGTAGTCGGCGTGATTCGCGTCCGGAAGACGACGACGTGCTCGCCGAGAGCGGCCTCAACACCGTCCGCGACGTGCCGAGCTGGGTCGAGGCCATCGGCATCGTGATTGCCGGCAACCTCGATGCCCGTAACCGGTCTGGCCGCCAAGACGGCGGCCGCGGCCGGTGAGTGCTTTCGACTGGCCGCTGCCTTCCGTAGGCCCGTTGCTCCGCAACGGGCTGCCCGTCACGAAGTAACGGGCCTCCATGGCGACGGGCCTACGCGATCACTTCAGCGAGATCGTGCGGGCAAGCGGCCGGAGAATCTGCTCGATGACGCACGTCTCAACCACGTCACGGGCGAGCACAGCCAGTCGGTCGAGGGTCTCGACGAAGGTGGTCTGCGGGTCGAGGCTGCCGTACTGCCGAGCCATGACGTAGACGCTCAACTGCTCCTCGTTGAACTCGCCCGTGCGGACCTGAAACGCGTTCGTCCTCGCCTCTGTGCTCACCCGCACCTGGATCCGACAGTCCTCGTCGATGCACATCGTGAGCGAGGGCTCGTAGTTGATCACCCGGCTGCCCGGCAGGTCGCCGAGCTTCTCGAAGGCCTGGCCCACCCCCAACGCCTCCGCGAGCAGGGCGTTGTGATTTCCGCGGTAGGCGAAGTCGAAGCCGAACAGCACGTCGAGCGCCTCGCAGTCGAGCGGGCTCACCGACAGATAGGCTGGTGCCAGGTCGAGCACGAGTCGATGCTGGTCGAGGGCCGCTTCCAGCGAAGCCGGATTCACCTGCCCCGAGCAGAGCCGCTTTGCCTCCACGGCCGCCCAGCGGTAGCGGCCCTGTTCCTTGTCTTCCTCCAGCACGTAGTCCCGCTTGTCACGGCAGTAGAACTTTCGCATGGACGGATAGTGCTTCTGCACCCGCTCGAAGTATTGGAGGATCGTTTCCCGATGGGACGGGAGCTCCATTTCGGTCGCGAGGTTGACGTTGACGTAGAAGTCGTCGGCCAGCGACGCATAGGGCGACATGCAGAAAACCCCCGCGGAACGTGGGAAACCAGGAGTATAGAGCGGCTTTTTGGCGACTGTCAAAACGCCCGCAGCATCGTGCCGCTGGCGTTTTGTGTCGACGAGGAGCATACTACCAATAGTTCACTCAGGCTCCACGATGCCCGCCGACACGCAATCCGACGCGATCCCCGCCGATCGGCTCTCGATCGAGAAGCGGAAGGACGGCACGCTCGTCGTGCGGGTGCAATCGGAGGGAGGTCGGCTGCCCGACGCAGTCTTCTCCTTCCGCTGCGGTGACCCGCAATACGCCTACTGGCTTGCCCGGCACGACCAGCTCACCGCCGGCTGACGCTCACGCGTCGTCCCGCGAGCTCGCGATCAGCGAGATGAACTCGCGGTTGCTTTTGAACTTCGCAAGCTGCTTCGTGAGCTGCTCCATCGCATCGACGTGGTGCATGCTCGAGAGCGTCCGCCGCAGCATGTTGACGGCATGGAGCGTGTTGGGATCAAGGAGTTTCTCCTCGCGCCGCGTGCCCGACTGCGAAATGTCGATCGCGGGCCACACGCGGCGGTCGGCGAGCTTCCGGTCGAGCACGAGCTCCATGTTGCCGGTGCCCTTGAACTCCTGAAAGATCAGCTCGTCCATGCGGCTACCCGTGTCGATGAGGGCCGTCGCCACGATCGTCAGCGAGCCCCCCTCTTCAAACACGCGAGCCGTGGCGAAGAGCTTCTTCGGGATGTCGAGCGCCTTGATGTCGACACCGCCGCTCATCGTGCGGCCCGTATTACCCACCCACTTGTTGAAGGCCCGCGCCATCCGGGTGATCGAGTCCATGAGCAGGAACACGTCCTTGCCCGTCTCGGCCATCCGTTTGCACCGCTCCACGACGAGTTGCGACAGCCGCACGTGGCTCTCCACGTCGCAGTCGAGGCTGCTGGCGAGAACGTCGCCCTTGACCGTCCGCCGCATGTCGGTCACCTCCTCGGGTCGCTCGTCGATGAGCAGCATCACAAGGTGGAGGTCCGGGTGGTTGGTCGAGACGGCCTGCGACACTTGCTGCAGGAGCACCGTCTTGCCCGTCCGCGGCGGCGCCACGATGAGCGCCCTCTGCCCCTTGCCGAGCGGCGTGAGCAGGTCCATGACTCGGGTCGTGATCGGCTGCTGTCCGGTTTCGAGCCGCAGCCACGTCTCGGGATTGATGGGGGTGAGCTGGTCGAACGTCTTCACGCTCGCGTAGTCGTCCGGGGGCATGCCCTCGACCGCCTCGATCTCACGAACGCGAGGTCCCTGCTGCCGGCGGCCGGGTTGCACGAGCGCCTTGATGAGCACGCCCTCACGCAGCCTGTAGCGGTCGATCATCGTCGCCGGCACGAAGGCATCGGTGCGCTCGCGGGTGTAGTTGGTATCGACGCTGCGGAGAAACCCGTAGCCGTTGGGGTGCATTTCCAGCACGCCGACCGCCGGCTCGAGCGGAATCGGCTCCCCGTTCTCGGTCACCTCGGGCTCGAGTTCGGGCGGACGCATGCCCTCGCTATCCATGCCGACGGCACCGGCACCTGCCTGCGGAGGACCACCGCTGCCACCGCCGCGGCGAAACCGCCCGCGCCGCCGACCGCCGTACCCGCCACCTTGATACCCCTGGCCCTGCGCCTGGCCTCCGGGCGGAAAGCCTCCGCCTGCCCCGCCCTGGCCGCCAAAACCGCCCTGACGGCCCCTCGATCGCCTCCGCTTCGACATGGATACAGCACAACCTTGGAAAGAGAACCCAGATCCGTGTCCGCACGCTGCGGACAGGCTCGAACATTCACCGCCGGAGCGGAGACCGGAACACCGTGAACCCGTCTGCAGTGCCTCCCGAGGGCACACCGCCAATGGGGTCTGAGCATCCGGACGCCGTTTGACGGACGGCATCACATGGGCAGGATCACGCGGTCGAATCGTGATGACGCAGCCGTGAGCGGCCGCTCTCTGGAGGCTCCCAGCCACCAGCCCCACGATCCTGTTCTTCCAGCCGCGACCCGCCTCAAAAATCAACTGAGACGAAAACGTGCGACGAAGCCATCCGCGAATTAGTGAGCGTTCGCGGAGCCGTCTTCCTGACGACGGTTTGGAGTATCGTGCCGGACCACGGAAATGTCAAGTGTCGGAGGCCGGGGAGCCTGCGGACCAACCGACGCCCTGGCAAGCAGGGCCGGCTGGGGGTCGGCCTGGGGGGCCAGCAGCCCCCCAGGCCATTTTTTCGACGATATTCCTGCGACCCCTCCGACCGATACAGAACGACGGAAGGGTCCGCGCGGACGCGTGTCCGGGGGCCGTTCCTTCGCTTCGAGGCCCTGCGATGCTCCGCTTTCAAGAGATTTCGGGTGTGTGTCGGACGGTCCCTGCGGCCGTTCGCCTGGCAGTCGTCGCCGCGGCCCTCCTCCCGTCAGCCGCCCAGGCTGCGGTCCAGTGGCATTCCGACCTGGCCACAGCCAAGGCAGCGGCCGCTGCCAGCGGTCGCCCCGTGCTCACCGTGTTTACCGCCGGCTGGACAGGGGCGCCTGACGCCGCCAGCCCGGCCGTGCTCGGCAGCCCCGAGTCGGAAGCGCTGATCTCGGCCTGCTTCGAGCCAGTGCGAATCGACGTCGATGCACAGCCTGCCTTGACGAAGGAACTCGGGATTTCGCACGTGCCCAGCGCCTGCATCATCGCGGCCGACGACACCGTGCTCTCGAAGTTCGAGTTGCCCGGCACGACGCCCGAGTTCGTCGCCGCTGCCGCCAAGGCCGCGCAGGCTGCGGCCACGCATCGCACATCCGTCAACGAGCAGTCCGACCTGCGGATTCGCGTGAGCCCGGTGAGCGAGCCGGCGGGCGGCAACGCCTTCGCTGCGCGGAGCCCCGCCGCGACCGCCGGCGCACCCGGTGCCGCCCCGGCGGCCCCCGGTTCGATCTCCCTCGTGACCGCGAAGGTGCGCGAACTCTCCGACTTCGCCAATGACGATCCGCCCGCGGCTGGAAGTGGCTTCCGAACCGTCGCGCCGCAGGCTGTAGCTGCCGGGCAGCTGCCCGCGTCGGGCACTCCGACGCTGCCGCCGCAGCCCGAAGCCTCGTTCGCGCGGTCGCCGGCCGGCTGGCCCACTGAAACGGCTGCCTCGCCACTCACGCAGCCCGCGCTTCCGACGCCCGCACAGCCCGCGGTGCCGAACCGGCCCGCGGTCGAGCCTGCCGCCTCCGCGTTGGCACAGGCAGCCCCCGCTGCCTCGTCGTCGCCATGGCTGAGCGCCGCTCCATCAACGGCTGCCGCAGCCGTGCCCGCTCCGGCCGCACCGCTCATCCCAGATGCCACCGCGCCCGCGGAGCCGCCCAAAAGCCTCTCGTCGCAGTTCCTCGCCGCGATGCAGAAGCCGTTCACGTTTTGGCAGAAGTCGCCGGAGATTCCAAAGCCGTCGGCCGGAGCGACAGCCACGCCCCCCACGATGCCCCCCGCCCGACCGCTGGCGCTGGGCGCGGTGCCGACGACGCCCGCCGCCGCGACCGATGCGGCCGATTCCTACGGCTCGATGCCGGTAGGCCTCGAGGGCTACTGCCCGGTGACGCTCGCCGAGAAGGGGCAGTGGACCGAAGGCCGTGCCCAGTGGGGCGCCCGGCACCGGGGACGCACCTATCTGTTCGCCGGTGAGGAGCAGCAGCGAGCGTTTCTTGCAGATCCGGATCGCTATGCCCCTGCCCTGTCGGGTGACGACCCAGTGCTGGCCTGTGACAAGGGCACGAGCGCTCCCGGGCAGCGGCGGTACGGCGTGACCTACCAGTCGCGGATGTACCTCTTCTCATCACCCGAGACACGCAGCCAGTTCGCCGCGAACCCCAACCGCTACGTGGGTCGCGTCGCCCTCGCCGAAACGCCCGCCGGCTCCGGCGGCACGATCCTCCGGTAGCGGCGGCACGCCGCGTAGGCTCTTCACTCCGTGACGGGCTGCCCGTTGCGGAGCAGCGGGCCTACGGGGGCGGGCAACGGAGCTACGGCTAGACCGCCCAGTGCAGGCTACGGCGGACGGCCTTGTTCCAGGCTGACCGCAGTCGCTCGCGTGTCGTGACCGGCATGCTCGGCTCGAACGTCCGCTCGACTCGCCGTGCCGCGGCCACGTCGTCGGCCGATGCGTAGAAGCCCACCGCAAGCCCGGCCAAGAGTGCCGCGCCGAGTGCCGTCGTCTCGATGACCACCGGGCGCTCGACCGGAATGCCGAGCACATCGGCCTGGATCTGCATCAAGAGATCGTTGCCGCTCGCCCCGCCATCGACGCGGAGCGCCGAGAGGGCGAGGCCGGCGTCGCACTGCATGCACTCGACGACATCGGCCACCGAAAGCGCGATCGCCTCGAGCGCGGCCCGGGCCACGTGGGCCCGCGTTGTGGCCCGCGAGAGGCCGATGATCAGGCCGCGGGCATGAGGATCCCAGTGGGGCGCACCGAGCCCCGTGAGCGCGGGCACCACCACCACGCCGCCACTGTCGGCCGCGCTGGCCGCGAGCGGTTCGATGTCGCGGGCCTGGGTGATCAAGCCGAGGCCGTCCCGCAGCCAACCCACGAGCGAGCCCGCCACGAAGACGGAGCCCTCGAGACAGTAATGCCGCTGCCCATCGAGGCCGCAGGCCGGCGTCGTCAAGAGCCCATGCTGGCTCGCCACAGGCCGGTCGCCGGTGGAGAAGAGCAGGAAAGCACCAGTGCCATACGTGTTCTTGGCCTGCCCCGCCGTGACCACCCCCTGGCCGAAGGCCGCCGCCTGCTGATCTCCCGCACAGCCGGCGATCGGGATCGCCGCCCCGAGCAGGCCGGGCTCGACCATGCCGAACGAGCCGCTCGACGGCCGCACGTCAGGCAGCATGCACCGCGGCACACCGAACAGGCTGCACAGTTCGTCGCTCCACGCCATGCGGTGGATGTCGAAGAGCAGCGTGCGGCTCGCGTTGGTGATGTCGGTGGCATGCACGCGGCCGCCGGTGAGCCGCCAGATGAGAAACGAGTCGACCGTGCCAAAGAGAATCTCGCCGGCCGCGCACCGTCCCCGGAGCCCGGGCACCGTCTCCATGAGGTGCATGATCTTCGTGGCCGAAAAGTACGGATCGAGAAGCAGTCCCGTCGTCCGCCGCACCTCGTCTTCGCGCCCCTGCGCCCGCAGTCGCTCGCAGATCGGCGCCGACACGCGGCTCTGCCAGACGATCGCCGGTGCGACCGGCCGGCCCGTCGACCGTTCCCAGAGGATCGTCGTCTCCCGCTGGTTGGTCACGCCGACCGCTGCGACCTGCGCGGCCGACACGCCCGCGGTGGCGAGCACCCGGCGGGCACACGACAACTGCGACCGCCAGATGTCCTCAGGGTCGTGCTCGACGATCCCGGGGTCACCCCCCGGCGCATCACCCGCTGCCGCCCGCACGTGCTGCGGAAACTCCTCCTGGGCCACCGCCAGCGGCGTGCCCTGCCGATCGAAGAGGATGGCGCGGCTCGACGTGGTGCCCTGGTCTAATGAAAGCACGCATCTGGCAGCCTCAGGTGGCAGCACGCATCTGGTAGCCGTTGAAAGCACGCGCATGGCGTCGTGGCCGGCCGACGACCTGCTCATCCGAGGTTCCTCCCGCTGGATTGGCCGGTATATCCTCGGGGAATGCCCGAGAGACATGTTCGCTGTCGCGATCGTAGCCGAACCGCCGCCTGCCTGCGCCGCGCGGTCGTCGTCGCGGCCTGGCTGATGGCTGTGGCCGGGCATGCCGCGCAGCCGGTGGCCCGGCCGACCGACGCGCTGCTCGCGGTCCCGCTGCATGCGACCTGGACCGATGTGCCGCTGAGCGACTGGGCCGCCCGCGTGACGGCGACGGGCACGGCGTCGCACGCAGCCATCGTGCTCGACGGCCGGATCGATCCGAACACCCGTGTGACCATCACATGCCGCGGCGAACCCATTGCCGAGATCGCCGACCGCGTCGCCGCGGCGGTAGGCGGGGCCGTCGACGTGCTGGATACCACGCTCAGGATCGTGCCGCGCGACCGCGCCGGGATCGTGCCGCGGGCTGAAGTGGCCCGTCGCTTGACGGTGGCCGCGTTGCCCTCCGCACGCCGGCGGATCCTCGAACGCCGCGAGCCGACCATGTGGCCCGCCGGCGTCACACCACGCGAGATCGTCGCCGCCGCCGCTGAGACCGCAGCCATCCGCATCCATGGTCTTGATGCCATTCCGCACGATCACCTTGCCGCCGCCGCGCTCCCCCCGTTGTCGCTCGCCGAGCGGCTCGACCTCGTTCTCGCCAGCTACGACCTGCGGGTGGAGTGGCGGCGCGACGGCGGCCATATCGTGCCGATCGACACCGGGCTGGACGGCATCGAGGCACCGCCGCGTCTGCGACGCCCGGCCCCTGCACCGGCTGCAGTGGCAGGCACGCAGCGGTTCACACTGCGGCTGGCGGCCCCGCTCGACGAGGCCGTGCCAGCGCTCGCCCGACAGCTGGGCATCGACGGCCGGATCGACCGCGAGTCACTCGTCGCCCGAGGCATCCAGCCGGGCGAGGTCGTTCGCGTCGATGTCCGCGATGCCACCCGTGATGAGCTCTTCGACGCGCTCGTCGCCCCCCTCGACCTCCGCTGGCGAATCGACGGCAATCAACTCACGATCGACGCTCCACGGTAGCCCGGTCACGCCGTGACCGGAAAACCTGTCACGGCGTGACAGGACCACGCGGAGTGACAGGTCTGGGGAATCCGCCCAACGAGCGGGCGGCCGCGAGGTTGCGGCGGGCTGCATCCATGCCGGGCTCGCGTTTGAGCGCCTCTTCGTAGGAGTGGACGGCCTCAGTGAACCGACCCTGCCGCGCCTGGGCGACACCGCGATTGAACCAGGCCCGCGCGTCCCGCGGATCCTGGCGGATGGCCTGATTGAAGTCGAACTCCGCCTTTCGCGGCTCGCCAGCGCCGAGGTAGGCAAGCCCACGATTGAGATAACCGAGGGCGAACGTGCGATCGCGACGGATCGACGACGCGTAGGCGTTGATGGCTTCGAGCGGCCGGCCGAGCTCCATCAGCGTGAGGCCGCGCCAGAGTTCGGGCCGCGGATCGTCATACGCGATGCCTGACGCCTCCTCGAAGTCTTCGAGGGCGATTCCGTACAGGCCGAGATGAAACCAGGCGATGCCTCGCCGCAGGTAGAGTTCCGGCTCGTCGGGGTTGACGGCCAAGCCCTGCGAACAGGCATCGACCGCGGCCTCGAAGTCACCCAGCCGCCGCGAGACGACGCCGAGCGCGAGATAGGCCATCGTGTAATTGGGATCGGCCTTGATCGCCTCGCGGAGCTTGTCCCGCGCAGCCGCAAGGTCCCCCTTCTTGTCGAGTTTCTCAGCCTCGGCCACGATCGGCTCGGCCGGCGACGGCTCCCAGGCACCGGGGCCCGCATCAAGATCGCGTGAGCCATCAGGCACGGCCCGCACTCGCGGCTTCGCCCCTGACTCAGCCTCGGGGAACGGCACGGGGAGCGGAGCCCGGGGGGCAGGCGCCGCTGGCCGCGGAGATGGCACCGTCGGCTGTTCGGTCTCCCGGGGTTTCGCCGCCGGCTCATCCAGCTCTGTCTGCGGTTCGGTCTCCGGCTTGCGGAGCGGCTTATCGGGCACGGCCGGCTTGCTCGGCGGCACGGCCGACTCTTTTGGCCGTTGCGGCGGCTTCGGCTTACCGCCGAAAGGGTTCAGCTCATCAGCGAACGGATCATCGTCGGCGGCGGCATCGGGCTGGGCCCACGCCACCTGCTGGAGCCCGCCCTGCCAGGCGGCCGCGGCGAGCGCAGCCACGATCGCAACCAGGCGCAGAGCCTGGCCGGGAGCCTGCCACGAGAGCGTCTCGCAAAGCGAGCGGATGCACGCCATACCGTTTGAATGATACCCCTTAAACAATCGTCAGATCCGGCCCGGGACCGGTGCCCGGCCCGAGGGCGGACATTCCGCCCCGACAATCGGTTCGACCGCTACACGACCGGACCGGCCAGCAGGCCGCCCAGCCGCTGCGTGATCCCATCCCGGATCTTGCCCGCAAACATCCCCGCCAGGGCGGGGAGTTCCAAGCTGACGAGAATCTCGGTGGCCATGATGTCGAGCGTACTGTCGATCTGCATGCCCACCACGGTCAGTTGAACCTGGAGCCGATCCTCCCCCTGCCAAGAGGCCTCGATCTCGCCCACCTGATCGGCATATTCGTCACGAGCCTTCACGACCGCCCTGTCGAGCCGCCGCCGCACTTCGGCCTTGTCGAGCCCATGGGGAATTCGCACTTCAAGAGGCTTCACGCTGATGCTCCGGGAACCACGTAACCGGGATCGAGGGGGCCACGCCCGACGGCCGCTGCCGTTAGTGTACTTGCCGCCCGCACGAGATTCCTGTCGACGACACCGCTCCGTCCTCCGCGACAGACGGCTCCACGCACGGCCACGACATTGGCCCCGAGCCCGCGGGCCCGTGCAATTTCGTCCAGCGTCAGCCGGCCGGCAGCCGCCACGGCCATCCCGGCCGCATGGGCCACCGCGATCCAGCCGGCAACGGCGTCGGCGTCGGCGAGGAGTCCAGGTCCGGCC
>JBAVTF010000140.1:0-49317 GCA_049695995.1 Pirellulales bacterium
AGGCGGCATCCGAGCGAGCGAAGGGCATGGATGCCCGTAGCGAGCGTCCGGCGATGGGGCGTGGGCAGCCCGAAGCCGGTGCGTGCGAGTTGAGGCCGGTCGAACTGGTCGCAATGGGATCAGCAGAAGTCGCGGGACATGCGGGGGAGGGCGGCGGCGGTGGATGGCTCGGGACGTATGGCAGCGGCTGATTCGAGGCGGGTCGATACCACGTGCACCACGGCGCCGCGGCGCTGGATTCGGCCGTGTACTACGAGCACGGCCGCGCGGCGGGCGGCCAGGTCGGCCGCCTCCCACACGTGTGGGTGCACGACGATGTTGGCGGCGCCGGTCTCGTCTTCGATCGAGAGGAAGATCATGCCCTTGGCCGTGGCCGGACGCTGCCGCGTGAGCACGATGCCGGCCACCTGCACGCGGCGGCCTTCCGGAAGGCTGACTGCTTCGGCGACGGTTGCTACGCCGGAGGCTGCCAGCCAGTCGCGATCGAATTGGAGCGGATGGGCCGTGAGCGAGAGTCCCGCGGTGCGGTAGTCGGCCACCATCTCCTCTTCAGGCGAGAGCAGCGGCAGCAGATCGCCGTCGTCTTCTTCTTCGTCGTCGTCATCGAGGCTATCGAGCAGCGGTCGACTGTCGGGCCGCTCGAGGCAGCGCATCGCCTCCCAGACCGCCCGCCTGCGGTCGAGGCCGAGTGAGGCGAATGCGCCGGAGCGGGCCAGATGGAGCAGTGCCTCGCGATCGAGCGTGGCGCGGCGGGCCAGTTCCCGTGGCAGCCGAAAGGGGCCGTCGCGGCGGGCGGTTTCGATCCGGCGTCCCGCCGCCTCGCCCAGGCCATACACCTGTTCGAGCCCCAGCCGGATCGCTGGCTGTTTGTCGGGAGCTGCTTTCAAACGTCCCTCGAGCGTCGCATGCCAGTGGCTCGCGTTGACGTCGACGGGCAACACCTTCACGCCATGCGCCTTGGCGTCGCGGACGAGCTGGGCGGGCGCGTAAAAGCCCATCGGCTGGCTGCCGAGGAGGGCGGCGGTGAAGGCGGCTGGATGGTGATGCTTGAGCCAGGCCGACACATAGACGAGCAGTGCGAAGCTCGCCGCATGCGACTCTGGAAAGCCATATTCCCCGAAGCCGCGGATCTGCCCGAACACCTGCTCGGCGAACTGCTGCGAGAGGCCCCGCGCGAGCATGCCGTCGATCAGCTTGCGGCGAAACTCCTCGATCACCCCCGGCCGTCGCCAGGCCCCCATTGCCCGCCGGAGTTGATCGGCTTCGCCCGGCGTGAAGCCGGCCGCCACGACCGCCAGCCGCATCGCCTGCTCCTGGAAGAGTGGCACGCCGAGCGTCTTCTCCAGTACCTCGCGGATTGCGTCGTTGGGGTAGGTGACCGGATCCTCGCCCGCCCGCCGCCGCAGGTAGGGGTGCACCATGTCGCCCTGGATCGGCCCCGGCCGCACGATCGCCACCTCGATCACGAGGTCGTAGAAGCAGCGCGGCTGGAGCCGCGGCAGCATGCTCATCTGTGCGCGGCTCTCGATCTGAAACACGCCCACCGTGTCGGCCCGGGAGATCATTTCGTAGACGGCCGAATCCTCGGCCGGCACCGTGGCGAGCGACAGCCGCGGCCCTCCGGCTCCAGCCACGAGGTCGAAGGCCCGGTGGATCGCTGACAGCATGCCGAGAGCGAGGCAATCAACCTTCAGGATGCCGAGCTCGTCGAGATCGTTCTTGTCCCATTGCACGATCGTGCGGCCATGCATCGTGGCCGGCTGGATCGGCACGAGGTCCGAGAGTTGTCCGCGGGTCATCACCATGCCGCCAACGTGCTGGCCGAGATGCCGCGGAAAGCCGACAAGGCTGCCGACGAGCGCCGCGAGCCTCGTGCATGCGTCGCTCGTGGGGTCGAGCCCCGCTTCGGCCAGCCTCGTCGGCAGATTCTCCACGCCGTCGCCCACATCGAGCGCCCCGGCGATCCGATCGACACGGTCGAGCGAGAATCCCAGTGCCTTGGCCACGTCGCGAACGGCCGACCGGAGGCGATACGAGATCACCTCGGCCGTCATCGCCGCCCGCTCGCGGCCGTAGGTGGCATAGATGTATTGGATCACCTCCTCGCGACGGTCGTGCTCGAAGTCGATGTCGATGTCGGGCGCCTCGCGTCGTTCGCGGCTTACGAACCGCTCGAAGAGCACGTTCATCCGCGTGGGGTCCACCGACGTGATGCCCAGGCAATAACAGACCGCCGAATTGGCCGCCGAGCCTCGGCCCTGGCAGAGGATGCCGCGGCGACGGGCAAACCGCACGATGTCGAACACGGTGAGGAAGTAGGCCTCGTAGCCGAGTTCGGCGATGAGTGCGAGTTCGTGGGCCACTAACTCGCGGACCTTCTCCGGAATGCCATCGGGATATCGCTGTGCGGCCCCCTTCCAGGCGAGGTGGGCGAGGTGCTCGCGGGCGGTGCGGCCCGGCGGCACGTTGGCCTCGGGGTATTCGTATTTCAGTTCATCGAGCGAGAACGTGCACCGGCCGGCGATCTCCACCGTGCGGTTGAGGGCGCCAGGCAGGGCCGCGAACCGGCTCGCGATCCGCCACCGCTCGTGGAGGTGTCGCTCGCCATTGGTGAGCAGCTGGCCGCGGATCGTATCTACTGTGCTTCCCAGTCGCACGGCAGTGAGCACGTCGGCCAAGGCCAGTCGTGCCCGTTCGTGGTAGCGGACGTCGCCAGCTGCCGCCACGGGCACGCCGGCATGCCCGGCCACGCGGGCGAACTTCTGCAGGCGATCGTCGTCATCTCCCTCGAGCGCCACCTCCGCCAGCGCCCAGAGCCGGTCGTCGAACACACTCCGCCAGTGGGCGAGATGCTCGCTCGACGTTTCCTGTGTGCCTACCGCCATATGAACTGTCGGCCGAACTGTCGACCGATCGTGGCAGCTTGCTGGCTGCACGATCGCGGCCAGCGGCACGCCCGCCAGGAGGCCGCCGGCATGAGCCGCGATGTCGTCGAAGGTGAGGATGCAACGCTCCGATTCCGCGCCACCGCGTTCCTCGGTAGCCCGTGCATAGCCGCTGGTGAGCAGCTGGCAGAGGTTGGAATAGCCGGTGCGATCGGTCGCCCAGACGACGAGCGGTGCGGCATCGCACGGCTCGAGGTGCGCACCCACGATCAGCTTGAGTCCCGTCTGCTTGGCTGCGGCATGAGCCCGCACGATGCCCGTGAGCGTGCTCTGGTCGGTGATCGCCAGCGCCTCGTAGCCGAGCGCGGCAGCCGTCTGCACGAGCTCCTCCGGATGCGATGCACCGGCGAGAAACGTGAAGTTGCTCGTGCAGTGCAGTTCGGCATATCGCGGTTCCATTAGGCCTGCTCCTGTGCCAGTCATCGCTTCCTCCTCTTCATGCTCGTCATGCAAACACACCGTGCAGAAACCAGGCCCCGTCTTTCAGCCTGCGGAAGAGCCAGAAACGCCCCCCCGTCTCCGTCTCGACCACGTAGTAGTCGCGCCGCACGATCGGCCCGCGCCACCAAGCCGTTTCAATTCGCTCCGGCCCATGGGCGTGCGCGACGCGATGCACCTGCCCCGCCAGCCGAAAGCGGAGCGGAGGCCGCCGCTCCGCCGCTGCGTCAATGGCAGCGACTGCGACGAGGTCGGCCTGCAACGGCTCGATCCGCACCGGTCGGGCCGGCATCCAGATCGGCCGCCGACCGGCCAGCCGGAGCGGGGCACCAGCCGGCGCACCGCCGCGGCCGGTTCGATCACGTTGCGGAGTCGCGGCTGGCCGTGCCGCGGAATCGGCCGGAGCGGAGGCAATCCAGGCATGCTCCGGCTGGGCGTCGGTCACCGGCCGCGGCTCGAACACCGCATGTCGGCCTAGCCTGCCTGAGAGCCGATCGAGCAGCATGTCGACGGCCGCCGTCCGGTCGGCCGATGTGTCGCGTGTGCCGATGCCATCGGTGGCATCGGCAAACAGCGCTCGCTGCCGACAGGCCGCCGCGCCGGCTGCCACCACCTCCACGACGATGCCGTCGAGTTCCCGAGGGAGCCGCAGGCGGCCGAGTCGCAGCTGCACGAGTTCCAGGAGATGACGAGTCGAGAGGCTCGGCCGGAAGAGGCCGATGTCGACCACGGTGGGCACGGACGTGGCCATTCCCATGCCCGCCGGAGGTTCCAGTCGCACCTGCAGCGCCAGCACGCCCTCGCCACGGGCGGCCAGCGGCGACACGCAGCCGGCCAGCAGGTGTTCGAGCACGGCCGCGAGCATGTCGTTTGTAAGCGCGGCCGTGGAGATCGGTAGCTCGAACGCATGTGACATCTGCGGCAAGGATTCGCTGCCGATGCTGCAGGCCAAGGGCTCGGCCCGTGTGCCTGTGAGCTGCGCCCGCCGCAGGCCGAGCGTCGCCGGGAATCGGGAGGCCAGGCTTTTTGTCGACAACTTGAGCACGCCACCGACCGAATCGATGCCCACCTCGCGGAGTGCCGTCGTCGTGGCAGCATCGAGCCGCAGCGCCGCCAGCGGCAGGCCAGCCAGCAGTGTGGCCTGCTCACCGGCCGGCACGACCGCCCACCGCCGCGGTCGCCGCTGGGGTGGCCGCGGCGAGGCTGTGGCCGCATCGTTCGCGAGCAGGTGCGTGTGATGAGCGGCGGCCCAGGCCGCTCCGGGCGTATCAGCGATCGCGGCCCGGGCATGCAGCCCTCGTGCCGCGAGCGTCCAGACGGCCGTGCGGACGAGCATGCTTTCGCCGCGGAAGAAGCCGGCCGTGCCCGTGACATCGAGGAACAGACAGTCCGGCGCTGCATGAGGGTCGGCGTCCGGTCCGCGGGCACTATGGGCTGCGTCATCGACCGTCGCGATCGCGACGGCTGGCGAGAAGCGGCGGCACCAACGGGCCGCGAGTTCGAGTGCGGCCCGATCGGCCACCGGATCATCGGGCATGACCTGGGCCACATTGCAGGCCCGCGAGCCATACGTCAGCGCCAGGAGGGCCATTGCTTCCGCCAGTGACGTGCCGGCTGGAATCCGCAAGGCATGCCCAGTTCGCACTCCGCTGGCAGCCTCACGTGGTGCGTCGGCCCAGGCCCACGATGCCACGGTCATCACGCCGCGCCGCTCCTGCCGGCAGACGAATACCGGCACGTTTCGCCATTCGGGATGTTCGCGCAGGCGGCGTTGCACCGACCATCGCGGCAGCCAGATCGTCATGAAGCGAGACACGCCGCACCTCCTGTCGCAAAGATCCGCGGCAGACCTCGCCGCGGCGCCGCCTCGCCGGGCCGGAGCAGGTCGAGCACGACATCGACCGGGCTTGCGGCCGCGCCGCCGCGGCCATTCCATGCGCCTCCCACAATCTCCACTCGCAGTGATCGTTCCGTGACCGCTGCATCCGGTGGCGAGGGCAGGGGAGTGACCGCGATCCTGGCCTCGGCCCACGATGGCTCACGCCGTGCCGCTTCTGGTCGCACGAAGAGCCCCACGGCGCCACTCGATCGCGCGGCCAGTTGCCAGCGACGCATGGCGGTCGTCCACTGCTGGAACGCATGGCCGCGGGCAGGCCGTTCCAGCCCGCTCCACAGAGCAGTCATCCGCGGCCAGGCCAGCACCGCCGCCACGCCGCTGCACCGCAGGGCCTGATCGATCGCCCAGATTTCATCATCGTCGCCCGCTGGCCTGGCCACGATGAGCCGTGGCCCCTCCTTGCCGGGGTCACTCTGCCGGGCCAGCCAGGGCATGAGGGCCGGCGGATGAAACCAGCCGCGGCGATCGACCACGACGATCGTCCGCGCCGACGACGCGGCTGCGAGGCGGCAGGCGACCAGGCCGGCCAGCGTCGTCGCCCCGCTGCCGTCGCCGCCGGCCAGCCACTCGATCAAGCTGCCGCGACGGACGCCGCCGCCTGGAAACAGGGGGTCGAGCCGCCGCAGCCCACTCGATACCACCTCGCGGTCGTGGGCGTGCCGCTGCAACTGTTCGGCGTCGACCACGCCCTCTGCCAGCAGTGCCAGGCCTGTCGATCCGAATGTCACCATGACAACGCCTCCGATTCGGTTTGTGTACGAGCGTACAGTATCCGAGGCAGGCCGGGGCGTCAAGCAGCGGGTGGTCGGGGTATGCTGGAGGGTACGATGGCTGCCGTGCCCCGCTTTTTCGTCGTTCCCTGCCTGATCGTCGGTTGCCTGCCGTGTGTAGCAACGGCGGCCGAGTCCGTCGCTCTCCCCGCCGATGTCGCCGCGTTTCAGCAGGACACTTCCCCGCGCGTGCGGGCCGTCCGGCCGATGACCGACAAGCACTGGCGGCAGATCGAACCGGCCCTCTACCACCTCGCCATCCAGCACACCGATAGTCTCGACGCGCTGTCGCCGAACGACCGGATCGCGACACTGGCATCCCTGACCGGATTCATCGATCGCGTTCGCGCTGCTCACGCGGCTCATCCGGTGCTCGCCCCCGGCCGCACCGTCATCGGCCTGCTCGATCCGGCCCGCGGACTCGACCCGAAGGAGATCACCGCCATCGCCGCCGCCTACGGCGGCACGCCCACCGTATTCAAACAGGACGCCGTCGGAGAGACGATCGCCTCTGTGGCGGATGACTTTCTGGCGGCGGTTCGCGCCGCAGCTGCCGCCGATAGGCCCGCGACGATCGTCGTGCTCGGCCACGGCCTGCCGACGGAGATTCAGAGTTATTCGATCCGCTTTGAACGGCTCGCTGCAGCGCTGATCGACGGCGCTGCCCGCACGGACTCAGCCACCGCAGCGACTACCACCATTGATCTCGGCCATATCGTGCTCGTGTGTGACGACTGCTTCAGCACCGACTTCCTGATCAACCTCTGCGCCGAGATCGAGGCGGAATGTCGCCGCCGCAACCAACGGCTCGTGTCGCTGCCAACCTGCATCGCGGGCACGAACCGCGACTGTGTCGGCCACGCCGACGTGGGCGAGAAGTTCGTGCCGCATTTCTGGAAGGACGTGATCGAACTCTTCTACGTGCGGCGTCCGCGGCCCGAAGCCATCACGCTCGGCGACTTCTTCGAGAAGGTCGACAACATGATGTATGGCTACGGCCGTGCGCCGACGGTCGGCCGCGACGGGAGCGTGAGCTACCGGCTCGTCGATCCGACCCAGTGCCAGGATCCTGTCGTGCTGGTACCACTCTCCGCAGCCGAACTTGCCGAGCTCCGCACGATCCTCCGGCTGTCCGCCGACGCCCCTCTCCCGAGTTGGCTCGACATCGGCTGACATGCCGCCGAATCAGGGCGTTGGGTTCGGAGCAACACCGAACGTGTCGATGTAGACGAGGTCGGCGACCGAGCCTTCGTCGGTCCAGAACCGGGCCCGGATCGCGTAGAGTTTGTCGGGCTCGACCACGCACGCGAACGGCTCCCGATACTGCACGCCCGGATTGAGCTGGTAGCGGCCGGCACGAAAGTCCTCGTTGGACGCGAGCAGGTTCCGCTTGTGCACAATGGGCCGCGGGCTGCCATCTCCGTCGTTCCAGTCGAACCACGGCACGGCGGGCTCTGTGTCCGCGGCGGACGCGATGTCGCCTTCGCGGGCGAACGGTGCGATCTCGACGATCGAGATTTCGAGTCCCACGTCGCGTGACTGCGGCTCCTTTGCGTACCGGGGCGTGATCGCCACCTTGCCCACGTTCTTGAGCAGCACATCGACGTTGAGCAACGCCTTGCCCTGCGGCAGCCGGCTCACGGCCGGCGAGACTGTGACTTCCATCGTCGGGTCGTGCGTCCGTTCGACGGTGAAGTTGGTGTAGGTCCACCAGGCCGCGACGACGATGGCGATCGCCCCGAGCAGCTTGCTCACGAGCTCTGCCCAGAGGTGAGCACGTTCGAGGCGGGTGGGCGAGGTAGAGCCGGGCATGTCGTGACTGGCGGTCCCGGAGGTCGTGACGGTAAACGTCACACCAGATTACTCGCCCGGCCGGTCGCCGGGGAGGACGAGCACCGGGGGCACGCGGAGGATCAGCCTGTAGAGGGCCGGCAGAATGAAGAGCGTGAACAGCGTGCTCGTGATCACGCCCCCGATCACGACCGTGGCCAGCGGCCGCTGGACTTCGGCGCCGGTGCCCTCGGAGAGGGCCATCGGGATGAATCCCAGGCTCGCCACGAGCGCCGTCATGATGATCGTACGGAGCGAGGCACAGGCCGTCTCCTCGATCGCCACGTCGCGGGCCGTGCCGCGGGCCAGTCGCTCCCGCAGGGCGCTGGCCACCACCATGCCGGCGAGCACCGATACGCCGGAGAGCGTGATGAAACCGACGGCCGCCGAGATCGAGAGCGGCATCCCCCGGAAAGCGAGGGCCCAGATGCCGCCGACGCAGGCGAACGGCACGCTGATGAACAGCAGCATGGTGTCGGCCACGTTGCGGTAGGTGAGGTAGAGCAGGGCGATGATGAGCAGCAACGCCAGCGGCACCACGATCGTGAGCCGCTTCTGAGCCCGCTGCATGTTCTCGAACTGCCCGCCCCATTCCAGGCGGAACTTCCCCTGCGGCAGCTCGACCTGCTTGGCGATCTGCGCCTGGGCATCGGCCACGAAGCCACCGACGTCGCGGCCGCGGACGTTGCACTGCACCACCGTCCGACGCTCGCTCCATTCGCGGGTTACGAACTTGGGTCCGAGCACCGTCTCGATCGTGGCGATTCGCTCCAGGGGCACGCTCTCGCCCGCGGGGCCCCGGATCGGGATTGCTGCCAGCGACTCTGGGCCGGCCCGGAGCGATTCGGGGAGTCGGACCACGATCGGAAACCGCAGCTGCCCCTCGACGATCTGTCCCACGGCCTTGCCTCCGACGCTCTCGACGATGTCGAGCACCTCCTGGGCGGAGATGCCGTAGCGGGCGATCTCGTCCTGCTTGACCGCGATCTTGAGAATCGGCTGGCCCGACACCTGCTCGACGGCCACATCGGCCCCGCCGGGCACGCTCCGCAGGACGGTCGCCACCTCGTTGGCCTTCTGCACGAGCGCATCGAGCTCGTCCCCGAACACCTTCACGGCGATGTCGGCCCGCACGCCCGACACCATTTCGTTGATCCGCTGCTCGATGGGCTGCGTGAACCAGATGATCTGGCCGGGGATGCCCTCGACCACCGTGTTCATCACCTCCACGAGCGCCGCCTGCGTGCGGGCACGCTTCCACTCCTCGCGGGGCTTGAGCGCGATGAACATGTCAGTGGCCTCGATCGCGCCGGCGTCGGTCGCCACTTCGGGCGTGCCCGTGCGGCTCCAGACGTGGGCGATCTCGGCGGGAAACTCCTCGAGCAGCGCCTTCTCGATCCGCATGTTCATGCGGCACGATTCCTCGATGCTCGTGCCGGGGGCCCGGATGATGCCGAGTACGATGTCGCCCTCGGAGAGCTTGGGCACGAACTCCGTGCCGAGCGAGGCCGCGCGCAAAAGCGTGATCCCAAGGATCACGCAGGCGATCAGGGCGAGCGTGCCCCGGGCCGCGAGACACGCCCTTAATGCCGGCCGGTAGAGCCACCGCAGGAATCGCACGAGCACCACGTCGTGGGAATCCATTCGCTTCGGGAGGAAAAAGCTCGAGAGCACCGGCACGACGGTGAGCGAGAGCACGAGCGAGCCGATGAGGATGAACACGACCGTCAGCGCCATCGGCCGGAACATCTTTCCCTCGACCCCTTCGAGCGTGAGGATCGGGATGTAGACGATCATGATGATCAGTTGACCGAAGCAGGCCGGCTTCTTCACGGCGTTCGTCGCCTCGCGCACGAGTTTGAGCCGAGCGGCGCCCGTTGCCCCGGGATGATGGCCGATCTTTTCGAGGATGCTCTCGATCACCACCACCGACGAATCGACCACGATGCCGAAGTCGATGGCGCCGAGCGAGAGGAGACTGGCGGCGATGCCCGCCTGCCACATGCCGATGAAGCCGCACATCATCGAGAGCGGGATCGCCGTGGCTGCCACGAGCCCGGCCCGAAGGTTGCCGAGCATGACGTACAAAATCACGACGACGAGAAACGCACCTTCGAGCAGGTTCTGCCGCACCGTCGCGATCACGCGGTCGATGAGCTTCGTCCGATCGTAGACGATCTTCGCCTCGACCCCTTCCGGCAGTGTCTCGAGCAGTTTTTCAAACCGATCGCGGAGCCGCGTGGTGACCGCGTAGCTGTTTTCGCCCATGAGCATGAAGCCCAGGCCGAGCACAACCTCACCTTCACCGCCGTAGGTCACGGCCCCCTTGCGGATCTCGTGGCCGATGACGACCTCGCCCACGTCGCGGATGCGGATCGGCACGCCCTGGCTCGAGGCGATCACGATCCGCCCGATCTGCTCGATGTCGACGGTGCGGCCCACGCCGTAGACGAGGACGGCGTCACCGGAGCGGTCGATCGAGCCGCCACCGACGTTGAAGTTGTTGCGGGGAATGGCCTCGACGACCTGGTCGAACGAGAGGTCGTACTTGCGGAGCAGGGTGGGGTCGATCCGGATCTGGTACTGCTTGTTGAGGCCGCCCCAGGCGTTGACCTCCGCGGTGCCGGGCACGCTGCGGAGGGCAGGCTTGAGCGTCCACTCCTGGAGCGTCTTGGCGTCGGTGAGGCTCATGCCGCGGGGCACGAGCAGGTAGTGAAACACCTCGCCGAGCCCGGTCGAGACGGGCCCCATCTCGGGCCGCTCGACGCCGGCCGGCACACCCACCGTGCCGAGCCGCTCGTTGATCAGCTGGCGGGCAAAGTAGATGTCGGTGCCGTCCTGGAACGTGACGATCACGACCGACAGGCCAAACATGCTCGCGCTGCGGATGCCCTCGAGCCCCGGCATGCCCCCCATCGCCAACTCGACCGGAAACGTGATCTGCCGCTCGATCTCCTCGGCAACCATCCCGGGCGCGACCGTATTGATCTGCACCTGCACTGGCGTCGTGTCGGGGAAGGCATCGACCACGAGCCTGTTGACGGCCACCCAGCCGACGAGACATACGACGGCCGCCCCGAGCAACACGGCAATCCGCCGCGACAGGCTCCACGCAATGATCGCTTCAAGCATGGTGGCGTTCGCTGCTCGTGCGGCCGGTCACAGTTCGCCCTTCTCCATGCGCTCCAGAAGAATCTGACTCTTCAGCACGTGGCTCCCGGTTCCAACCACGTGGGTGAACTGCGGGTCGGTCGCCGCATGGCCCGCGATCTCGACGACATCGCCATCCCGCACGCCGGGCTCCACGGCGCGGGCGGTGAAGGCCGTCTCGCCGGCCGGCACGAACACGACCCACCGACTCCCATCCCACTGCACGCTCGAACGCGGCACGACGACCGCGGTGCCGCGGCGATCGACCTCGATCCGGCCACTACCGAACGTGTTGGCCCGCAGCGAGTGGGACGGCTCCGCGTCCGTGGCTGCCGCGGGGTCCGCGTGGTTGGCGACCTCGGCCCGCACCTGGAGCGTGCGGGTCTCTTCGTTCACCTCGGTGCTGATCCAAGTGATTCGGCTGTTGAATTCCTCGGAAGAGCCGTCGGGGCGGAATCGCACCGGCTGGCCGATCGCCACCTTGTCGGCGTCCTCCTTGCTCACGTTGAGCACGAGCAGCATCGTCGATACGTCGGCAACCTCGAAGATCGGCTTTGCGGCTTCGATCACCTCGCCGACCACCGCCTCACGGCCAACCACCACGCCGTCGAACGGCGCGTAGAGCGGAAGCAGGTTCGACGTGACGCGGGCACGGTCGAATCCCGAGGCGATCGCGGGCGGCAACCCCAGCGTGCGAATGCGGGCCGCTCGGGTGTCGTCATCGAGTGACTCGTAGTCGCGGATAGAAACCTCGAAGCCGAGGTTCACGAGGGCCTGCTCGGCGTTCGTGAGATGGTTGCGGGCCTCCCGCATCGCGGCCTTGGCCTCGCGGAGTTGCCGGCCCATGACCGCGCTCTTCACTTCCTCGAGGATGGCCAGCTGTTCCCGTCGCGCCTCGAAGGCAACGAGCGCGTTGAGGAATTCGGCCTTCAGACGGCCGACCTCCTGGCTGTCGATGACAAGCAGCACGTCGCCTTTGCGAACCTCGTCGCCGAGGTGTTTCTCGACCCGCCAGATGCTGCCGGGCACACGGGTGGAGAGCTGGGCGATTCGCCGCTCGTCGTAGGCGACCACGCCGTTGCAGACGAGCTCACTGACTACCGGCCGCTTTTCAACCGGCACGACCTCGATGCCCGACCGCTCGAGTGACTTCTGCGAGGGAAAGTGAACCGTGCCGTCGGCGACTGCCGCAGGGGCGTCGTCGGCATGGTCCGCAGCATGCGAGGCGTCATGCCCGTCGTGTCCGCCGAACCCGAACGACCAGTGGGTGGCGTGGCCATACCAGCCGACGGCCGCGAGTGCCGCGGTCGTGACGATCGACAAAGCCCAACTCGAGAGCGAGGCGACGATCGCGGCCCAGGAAATTCGACTGCGCGATCTCGTGCGAGAGCGTATCTGCATTGACGACCTCCTTCCGATGCAGCCCCGCCAGAGGCCGATTCGGTAGAAATATCGCCAACGTCCAGAAGCGTCGGCGGAACGGTAGGTGGGAACCCGCGTGGGGCTTACGAAGAGTATGTACCGCAGCCGGAAACTGTCCAGTCCACCACCCGCTCGTAGGCCCGTTGCTCCGCAACGGGCAGCCCGTCACGGAGTGACGGGCCTACGGGGGGCCGTCAGGCCTTGTAGCGATCCCGGGAGATGTCGGGCTTCACGCCCTCGGGGGTCTCATCGCTCCCGATGTCGAACCACTCCGGCTTAAACTCGATCCGGGCCTGGGTGTCGGGGTTTGCCAGGGCGACGTTGCTCACCAGAGCGATCACGGCGTCAGCGATGGCCACCTCCGGCTTGCAGCGGGGCTGGTTCTCGGGGGACGGGTTGCGGATGCACCAGGCCCAGTGCTCCATCTCTTCGGTATAGCCGCGGGAGGGAGGGGCCGACGATGCCCCGCCCGGGCCGCCGACGGCCGTGCTGCCACCGCCGCCGCTCTCGGTCGTGTCGAGCGTGGGGGTGCCGTCCTTCGACTTGGCGACCGTCACGCGGGTGTCCTTGGCGGCCCCCTTGTAGAGCATCACCTCCTGCTCCCGCTCGAGTACCAGCGTGCCCTTGGTGCCCATCACGACCTCGCCGTAATCGCCGAAGCCGTTGCCGTTGATCGACGAATAGGTGACGACGATCTTCTTGTTCTTGTCGTTCTCGTAGCCGGGGGCCGGATACTCGTACATGCAGTAGACGTGGTCGTCGATCTCGCGATCCGCGGGGAAGATGCTGCGGTTGCCCACGGCCGTGACAGTGAGCGGCTTCACCTTCTTGCCCTCGCCGTGCATCGCCGACACGAAGATGCCGGCCGCGTCGAGTTGGTGGCTGCCGAGCTCGGCCATGAGGCCGCCGCCCGTGCGGTTCCAGAGCCGCCAGCGGATGAGCTCCTCCATCGGCGTCCGCGTGGAGCCATCGGGCAGCGTCATCTGCGTGTAGCCATACTTTGCGGCCTCGACCGTCGTGTCGGAGATCTGTGCCTCGAGTTGGGCGATCTTTTTTTGGAGCGTGTCGATGTCGGACGGCTTGGCGTTGGCGAGATCCTTCTGCCAGCCCGCGAGCTTCTTGGCAAGCGACGCATCGTCGGGCATCGGCGGCTTCCAGGAGTCGTTGCCCGGGAGATTGCCGCGGTGCCACTGGGCTCGGATCGAGTGCAGATCGCCGAGTAGCTTGGCCGTGCCGATCGTATGCACGGCGTTGTCGTAGAGGATGCTGTAGTGCCGCTGGTGGCCGGTGGCAAGGATCTTGCCCGTCTCGCGGGCCACGCGGCCCATCTCCTTGCACTCATGGATGCTGTGGCCCATGAGCTTCTCGGTGAGCACGTGCTTGCCGGCCCGCATCGCCTTGATGGCCGCTTCGGCGTGCAGGTGAAGGGGCAGGGCGATGACCACCGCCTCGATGTCCTTGTCGGCGAGCAGTTCCTCGTAGGCGCCGTAGACCTTCACCTTCTTGCGGGCTTCGTCTTCCGTGGCCCACTTGTACTTGGCCATGAGGCCGGGGCGAGCTGTGTTCGCGGCCGGGCTGGAGACGTCGCCATGGAAGGCGCGAAATACGTTGTAGGGGCGGACGTCGGCGATCGCGACGACGTTGAGATACTCGGGGTTGTGGGCGCCGAGGAGCACGCTGCCTTCGTCACCGGTGCCGAGCACGCCCACCCGCAGTGGGTTGCCCACGCTCTTGCCATAGCCGAAGTAGATCGACCCCAGGCCGGCGCCGGCCGCGAGACCGGCCGCCACGGCACCGCCGAGGAAGTCGCGGCGCGTGATGGACACGGCGTCGGTGAAGTTTTCCTTACCGATCGCCTTCTGCTGTTCGGACAGGTTCATCGCGTCACCTCGTTCGGAGTCGGGCTGCTCTCCGCGCACCAGCGGCAGAGCGGACACCACTGCTTCAGGAAATACTCGAGACCGCTCCAGCCGCCGATCGGCAGGGCCGCGATCGCGAGCAGGGCCGCCAACTCGACCCATTGATCGTAGGTGGATTGCGCACCCGCCACCCAGAAGGGCTGCGAGGCGATCACGCTGGTCAGGAACAGGGCCCCGCCCATGGCGTTGAACTTCACGAGGATGCCGAGCACCAGGCAGGCGCCGATCGTGACGAGCGACCAGCTCACGAATCGGTCGGCCTTCCACAGGGCCGTCGGCTCGATCGCGGCCGCCGCCCGCCGCCGGTCGGCATCGGAGCCGAGTTGGCGATCCCATTCAGCCACGAGCTTCGTGCCGATCGCTTCGGCGTCCTTCATCCAGCCAGCAGCGCGGCCGGCCAGTTCACTGCGCTTCTTCGCCACCCGCTCGCGTTCGAAAGGAATCGCCGTCGCTCCGGGCTTCTCCTGCATGCCGGCCAGGCGCCCCACCTCAAGCCGATATTCGACCAGGGAGTCTTCGATCGACTCCACGTAGGCGGCGAGCTCGGCTTGGGCAGATTCCAGCGACTTCTCGGCGGCCGCCCGGGCATCAGCTGAAAGTGGCACGAGCTTCGTCCGGCGTGCCAGCAGTTCCCGCCAGGTCTTCACGACGCTTTCCTTCCAGAGGCCGGCGGCCTCGGCGGTGGACCTCGAGTGATCAAACTCACCGAGCGTGTATGCCCAGTTGCCCGTCTGCGGCAGCGACCTGCGATACCAGTCGCCGAGCGGCCCGACGGCAGCTTTGCGGAATCCGGCGCTTGACCAGTCGGGATCGCGAAGGTGGCTCAGCCCCTCGAGAAAGAAGTGGAGCCCAAGCACGATGCGGAGGAAAGCCAGGGCCGCCACGGCGAGTAGCGTATTTCGCATGAAATCCACCAGCAGGATGACGGGCCGGAGGTGGCCCTCGGGCGGCAGGTCGTTGGCAGGAAAACCCTTGAACTCTAATTGAACCTGAAAAATCCGGCACCACAAGTGAAAAAACCGATCCAGCCGGGGAACCGCTCGGCCGCCGCCTTGCGGGATGCCGGCCACTCCTGCCACAACAGGTCCATGCGCATTGTCCTCTGCTATCCCGTTGAACCCCGCCATGTCGCCCAGATCCAGGCGGCCGTGCCCGACGCCGAACTCGTCGACGCTGGCCAGGAGCGGGTCGCAGCCGAATTGCCCGAGGCCGACCTCTTTTGTGGCCATCCGAAGGTCCCCGTGCCCTGGGACGACGTCGTGCGGCGGGGCCGGCTGACCTGGATCCAGTCATCGGCGGCTGGCCTCGACCACTGCCTGGTTCCGAGCGTCGTCGATTCGTCCATCATCGTCACGAGTGCGTCCGGCGTGTTGGCCGATCAGGTGGCCGAGCACACGCTCGCCCTCATTACGGCCTGCACACGGCGGATTCCGCTCTTCCTCGACCAGCAGGCCCGCCGCGAGTTTGTCCGCCGTCCCACCCGCGACCTCACCGGGGCCACGGTCGTCATCGTGGGGCTGGGAGGAAACGGCCGGCGGCTGGTGGAGGTGCTCGCGCCGTTTCGCGTGCGGATCCTGGCCACCGACTGGTTCCCTGTGCACCGCCCCCCGGAAGTCGAGTTTCTCGGCGGCCCCGACACGCTCGCCGACCTCCTCCCGCAGGCCGACATTCTCCTGCTCGCGGCGCCGCTCACCGAGCACACCCGCGGCATGATCGACGCGGCGGCGATCGCCCGGATGAAGCCGGGTTCGATCATCGTCAACGTGGCCCGCGGGCCGCTGGTTGACGAGCGGGCACTGGCCGAGGCCCTGACGAGCGGCCACCTCGATTCCGCCGGGCTCGACGTCACGCCGGAGGAGCCGCCAGCCCCTGACAGCCCGCTCTGGACCGCCCCGCGGCTCGTGATCACGCCGCACGTGGGGGGACAGTCAGCCCGCCGGATCGATGCGATGACCAATTTTTTCTGCGATAATCTCCGGCAGTATCTGGCGGGGCGGCCATTACGAAACCTGGTCGACAAGCGGCTGGGCTTCCCTGAGCCTCCACGCGAACCATTGCACCATTGAGTTTTGCAGCATGAACGCTTCGGAGCCCGACGGCATGACCACCACGATCGTTCGCGAGGAGGTGCCGACGATCGCCGTGAGCGGCGACGTGGGGAGTTCCTGTCCGCAGGACTTGCTCGCCCGCTACAGCGAGATCCTGTCCGGCGGCCGCCTCAGTTGGACGGAATACCACAATCTGGAGCGGCGGCTCGGCTCAGGGGGCCAAGGGGTCGTCTATCTCACCACCCGCCGCGGCACCGATAGCTTCACGCTCCCTGTCGCGCTCAAGATTTTCTCGCCTGAGCGGTACGAGACGGAGGAGCAGTACGTTGAGGCCATGAACCGAATCGCCGCCGTCGCCGCCCGCGTGGCGCAGATCCAGCAGGACAACCTGCTCGATGTGCAGAACTTCGTCGAGCAGCGGCGGATTCGGATCATGGAGATGGAATGGATCGACGGGTATGACCTCTCCCGCCTCCTCGCGCCCGACCTGCTGAACAAGACCCGGGCGAACGTGAGCGACGATCGCTGGCGGCACCTCAACGACGTGATCGTGACGGCGGGGCCGCGGCAGTCGCGGCTCAAGCCGGGCGTGGCGATTGCGATCATGCGGGAGTGCCTCGCGGCCCTGGCGGCCCTCCACCGGGAAGGGATCGTGCATGGCGACATCAAGTCGGCCAACATCATGGTGAAGCGGACGGGCAACGCGAAGATCATCGACATCGGCTCGGCACACGCGATCGATGAGCCGCCCCCCACCCGCACCTGCACCCCGGCGTATGCGGCCCCGGAGGTGCTCGAGGGGCGCGGCAACACGCCCCGTTCCGATCTCGCAAGCCTCGGCTACGTGCTCGTGGAGATGCTCGGCGGGCAGCAGCCGTTCGCGGGGCTGCAGTCCTACGCCGATCTCTTGGAGGCGAAGCGGTCGCTCGTGCATCGACTGCCGCAGCTCTTGCCGTCGGAGGTGACGTGCAACGAACTGCTCATGGACTTCTGCCGTGGCCTCATTGCGTCCGATCCCGGCAAGCGGTTCCCGAGCGCCGAGGATGCCGATCTCGAGAAGGGGGGCGCCGCCAGCTTCCACCGGCAGCTCATCGTCGGCGGCCTCGCCAGTGAATACGACAACGACGTCCGCGCCTGGCTCGAAGAGCTGGAGTAGGCCATCGTCTCTTGGCGCATGCCGTCGGCTCTTGGCGTATGCCGTCGGCTTAAGGCAGACGGCGATAGGCGAGCCGCATGAGGGCGGTCGTGGCCCGTGGGGCCAGCCGCTTGAGCCGCCACAGCCAGCGGGCCCGTAGCCCGACCACGACATACCGGCGATTGAGCTGCACCGCGCGGAGTACGCGGCGGGCGACACGATCGGACGTCCAGCGTGTCGCGTCCATGCGGCGTCGGGCTTCGCGGGCGGCCGTGTGCGACGTGAAGTGCCACGTGTCGAGCAGCCCGGAGCGGAAGAAGCCGGGGCAGACGATGGTGACGCCGGGGCGGCTCCGCGGGCACTCGGCGACGATTGCCTCGGAGAGGGCCACGACCCCAGCCTTGCTTGCCGAATAGGCGCTCATCGCCGGGATGGCGAGCGAGGCGGCAATCGACGCCACGTTCACGACGTGCGACCGCCGGGACTGCTCCCGGAGCCACGGCAGGAACGTCTCGCAGCCCAGCGCCGTGCCGAACAGGTTCGTATCCAGCACGCGTCGCCATTGCTCCGCCGGCAGCGTGCCCACCTCGCCAGCCGCGCCGACGCCAGCGGCGTTGACGAGGAGTTCGAGGCTCGGCCACTCGCGGCGGAGGCGGACCCGCAGATCAGCCCACGCCGTTGCATCGCGCACGTCGAAGGCGATGGCAAGTGGCGACGACTCGCGATCACGAGGCGGCCAGTTCGGCCCGGGCAGATCGAGTTCGGCCACGTGCCATCCATCGGCGATCAGCCGGCCGGCGATCGCCCTGCCGAACCCGCTGGCGGCGCCCGTCACGATCGCATGGCCGGGGGGAAGGGGGCGGCGAATGATCACGCGGCGGAAAAGTCCTGCGGTCGCCGAAGCTGACGAGTGAACAAGCGAGGGTGACGGGACTCGAACCCGCGGCCTCCAACGTGACAGGCTGGCGCTCTAACCAACTGAGCTACACCCCCGTGAGCGTCGCGACGCTTACGGCCCCGATCCGGGACCGATGCATCGCGACGACGGGCGTCCACGTCGTCTGGCGAAAGTATACCGCCGTTCGCCGCGTGCGCAAGCCCGGGCTGTTTTCCCGCTTGTTGACAGGAATGATGCACCATACCCTGCCGATTCTAGCGGTCCGACGGTTTCGATGTGGGGACTGCTGGTGCCCGGAATGAAGCCATCGATGCCCGTGTTTGACGCCGATGAGGAGTTTCTCGGCCAGGTCACTCGCCGTCTGGAAGGCTGGCTGACCGACGACGATGCCGAGGTGACTGCGGGCCTGCTGCGGCTCCAAGAGGTGGCGGAGGGCGACGCTCCGCTGGTGGAAATCGGCATCTACTGCGGCAAATACCTGTCGCTGCTCATAGCGTCGGCCGCCCGCACTCAGTCGCGGGTGCTGGGCATCGACACGTTTCAATTCAAGGATCTGGCCGCGGTGACATCCGGCCTGACGGCCCTGATGCCAGACCTGATCTCCAGCCTGTCGCTGCACGCGGGCTCGTCTCAGGAACTCACGCCCGAGTCGCTCCTGGGCATGCTTGGCAGGCCCGCGCGGTTCATCAGCGTCGATGGCTCGCACGAGTATGCCGACGTCCTGCATGATCTGCGACTTGCCGACGCGGCGGTCGCTGCCGGGGGACTCGTGGCGGTCGATGACTTCCTGAATCCTCTGACACTGGGCGTCAATCGCGCCGTCAATGTGTTCATGGAATCGGGGCCTGACCTCGTGGGTGTCGCCTGCGGCGCGAACAAGCTCTATCTGGCTCGGCCGATGCACGCCGGGTTCTATCGGGAGCACCTCGAACAGCATTTGCTCACGACTGCAGCGGGCCGCGGCGAACGATTTCGGGCGAGGCTTGCGACGTGGCGGGGACTCGTGGAGCAGGACTTCTTCGGCCGCCCGGCGCTGCTCTACACCGCTCCCGGTTAGAAGATTCCGCGGGAGGGATCGAAGCCTTTCTTCGCGGCAATATCGAAATCCTGGCGGGCCTGCCCCTCGAGGCCGGCGGCGCGGCAGGCGAGGCCGCGGTGCTGGTGCATGACGGCCAGACCATGGTCGAGTGCCCGCAGGCGGGAGGCCACTTCGTCGGCATCGGCCTGGCCAACGAGCAACGCCAGCCGCCGCTGCTGCTGAACGGCGCCGTCGATCGCGAGGTTCAGCTGATCGATGGCCTCCTGGTGGCGGCCGAGCAGGTGGAGGATAAAGCCTCGCGTGTCGAGCAGCTCGGGAGCGGCGGCGTCACTGTCGCCGAGGGCCGCGTCGATGTCGGCAAGTGCCGCCGGCAGATCCCGGCTCACGAGCGCACGGATATAGGCGCGGTGATTGAGGGCCTCGGGGTTGCCTGCCCCCGCGGCCTGCACGGCCGCATCCGCTGCCGCAATCGCCTCGTCGGCCTCGTCGAGCATCACGTGGGCGAGGGCCTGAACCCGGTGGGGCTGCGTGGACAGAGGCGCTGCGGCCAGCGCCGCGGCGGCATCGGCCAGAGCCCCCTGCGGGTCGCGATTCTCGATCCGCAGCATCGCCCGCCAGCAAAGGAGGCGGCAGCGGAGCAGCGCGTCGTCGGGGCACCAGTCGACGGCTCGGCCGACCTCGGCGACGGCGGCGGTCACCTGGCCGCGGGCCTCGCGGCCCACCGCCCGGTCAAGCGACCAGGCGACGACCGCTTCGCGGACCAGCGGCATCACGGCCGGAGCGAACAACACCGGCACGACGAGGCCGAGCAGAGCGATGGCCACGACCAGCCGCTTGCGAGGGCCGGCCGCGGGTCGCTGCCATCGCGACCGCGCTGTCCCCGGGACGCCCGGCTCATCGGCTGGCGGCGTGAACTCCGGTGGAATCGGAAATCCGAGGCTGTCGTAGTTCATGCGGCAGGCACGTCAGCTTGTGGGGGCTTTCCCGCCTCCGGTATTCTCATCGTAACGGTTCGCCAGCCCTCAAGGAGCATGCCATGCCGCTTTTCGAGATCGAGACCAGCGGCCACATCATCATCTCGTGGGCTGCCGACGATGCCGCCGCCGAGGCCGTGGTGCGGCAGGCCTATCCCGACGAGGATATCGTGCGGCTCACCCGTCGGCCGCGGGATACGTGGGTGATCTCCAAGTCGGCCCTCGGCCTGACCGACTCCCGGATCAATCCCTGTAGCACGGCCCGGGAATGCCTCGCGAAGGCTTCGGGCGACAAGCTGCACGCGATCCGGCTCTATATGCACGAGACGGGCGATGACCTCGATCGGGCCCGCAAGGTGATCGAGTCGAACATGGTCATGGGCTGGTAACTGGCCCGAGGCTCGTGAGCCGGAAGGTCACGAGCAGGGTCGGGACGTTCGTTCCGCCGTTGTCGGCGATGGCAGCCAGCGCTTGCTGGCCGTCGGCGAGTGGCGGCCCGATGGCCAGCCCCTCGAGGTTCACGCCCAGGGCTGCCTTCCAGAGGAGCCGCTTCGCGACGCGGCTGGCCGCCGGCCGCACCGCGAGCCCGCCTGCGATGCCGGCGACGTCGGGCGCGCTGCGCGTGTCGACGAGGTAGACGCGGCTTTCGAATGGGGGCAGGCCGGCCGTAAACGACCGCTCCAGCACCAGAAGTCGCTCGTTCCCCAGCGCGACGAACGAGACGAGGCCCGACAGCGAGTCGCCCGCCACAGGCCGCACGGCCTGATGCGGCGGATCGACCGCGTAGGCGAACTGTCGGACGGCTGGGGTGGCGGCCCGAGATTCCATGATTGGGATTCGCGTGAGTCGCACAACGGTGCCCGCGGTCTCGGTTGCTGCCGGCCCGTCGGCCGGCAATGCCTCCTCGGTGGCGGTCCAGATGCAGCGGCCTTCAGGATCGATCGCCACCGATTCGAGGCCGCGGTTGGGACGGCGAGACTGGAACGCGGCCGGAAGCGGGACCGTGCCCAGTTCGCTGCCGGTGGCGAACGCGACGACCCGCAAGGCCGGTGTGTCTTCCTCGCAGAGGAGCAGCCAGGGAGACGGGGCAGGGGAGTGGGCCGACACCACGGCCGCCAGCGCGGCCTGTAGGTGCGGTGGGCAGCGAGCCACGTCTTCGTAGTCGTGCGTATGCTGCAGCGGCCGGAATGCGGCGTCGGACACGCCATTCGGTTCGCCTTCCGGACTGAGCGCGAGCCGGAACGTCACCAGGTGGTCGCTATTGTCGATCGCGGCCACCCAGCGGTCGTCGCCAAGCCAGGCGAGTCCACTCAGGCCCGTCAGTGGCGCGGTCGTGCCCTTGCTCTTCTCGACGTCGGCGGGCAGTCGCAGTGTGCCAGCCTGTTCGAGCTGGAAGCCCGCCGCCTCTTCAGCCTGTGTGGATGGCAGATGGAAGCTGAGCGTCAGGATGACCACCGCGAAACATGCGCGAGACATTCCGGCGTTGTACCACGCCGAGGCGTCGCGCGGCCTTCTTGCCTCTCGTGGCGTGGGTTCGGGGTTGCCCGCGCCCCGTCGCCGGACGCTCGCTGCGAACATCCTGTTCTTCGCTCGCTCGATGCCGCCTGCGCTTCGGCATCCTGCCTGCGCTGGTCGGCACACGCCGGCTCCTGGGGCGTGGGCAACCCCTCACGGGGCAAGCGATGGGCAGCTGGGGCCGCTTTCGTCAGAGCGCAGCGGGAGGGGGCGAGTCGAAGCTGACGGGCTGGATCGAGCCTTCGCCGCCGAGCATGTCGCGGCTGGACCGGTAGCTCGACGTGCCGCCGGGGCGATAGCCGGGGTTGGGACGGCGGGCTGGCGGCGTTGCCGATGGAGCGGCAGAAGGCGAGCTCATCGGCGGCGTTGTTTCAGGCGCTGCTGCTGGCTCTGCGGAGGGCGGCGTGAACGCCGCCGGAGCAGCCGTCGCGGAGGGCGTGAATGGGGCGGCAGTTGCCGGGGTAGTAGCGGGCGGTGCGTCGATCGCCGAAGGTGTCCACGTGGGCTGCGTTGCCGTGGCATCAGGCGTGCCGGTCGGGCCGGAGAAGCGGCTGCCGTTTGCTGAGCCGTAGCGCGACGCGCCCGCATCGGTCGCTGCCGGTGCGGTGGACGGCCACGATGAGCCGCCGCGGGCGTCAGCCACCCGGGCCGAAGGGTCAAAAGATGACGGTGGGGTCGAAAAACCCGAGCCGGCCGGCGTGGCTGCTGGGGCCGACGGCACCGCAGCCAGACCGGCGCCCGGTGTCGTCGGCAGAGCGGATTCAGGTGGGCCGGCGGCCGGCGGGGCGGCGTAGGGGCCGACCTGCGGCGCGATCGAGGAGAGCGGTGATGCCGGAGGCGTGAGTCCTGGCTGTGTTGCGGTGGCAGACGCGATGCTGGGGGCGGCTGCGATCGTGGCCGGGGCGGCCGCAGCTGGGGGCGGCGTCGATCCGTAGGTGATCGGGGCCGGCGACGCCGCAGCCGAACCCGCGGCTGCGTCCGCCGTCGCGTTGGCCAGCACGTAGCCATCGGGCGTGGACGTCGTCGGATAGGGCTTCGCGGTCGCCGAGGGCTTGGTTACGTCGTCGGAAAACGACGGTGCAGCCGCGAGTTTCGCGGGATCGGTGGTGCCCGTCCCGCCGAGCGTCCACCACGACGGCTTGGCTCCCCAGGAACCGCTTTTGCAGCCACTGGTCGTCGCCAACGCGACCGCCAGCATGACCGCCCCATGGCCCATACTCCGCCGCACCGTGCGAACCGCGTTCATGAAAAAAGCCTCCGGACGAAAACCATCCTCCGCAGGGCGGGGGAATAGGGTTCGTCCGGAGGTCGAGTCAACGCCAGCACCGGGCCATACAGTCGCCGTGATGCCAGAACGTGAATTTGGGGGGTTCGGGAGGGCGGCTTACTTCTTGTGGGCGGCGAACCGCTTGCCGACGGCGTCCCAATCGATCACGTCGTAGATCGCGGCGACGTAATCGGCCCGCTTGTTCTGGTACTTGAGGTAGTAGGCGTGCTCCCAGACGTCGATGCCGAACAGCGGCACGTTGCCGTGCATGATCGGACTGTCCTGATTGGCCGTGCTCTCCACGAGCAGCTTGCCCTTCGGGTCGAGTGACAGCCAGGCCCAGCCGCTGCCGAAGCGCTTCATGGCGGCGTCGGAGAGAGCGGTCTTGAAGTTCTCGAAGCTGCTGAACACCGAGCGGACTGCCTCGCCGAGATGACCCGCGGGCTCGCCTCCCTTGCCCTTACCGAGCGACTCCCAGAAGAGCGTGTGGTTGGCGTGGCCGCCGCCGTTGTTGCGGACGACGGTGCGGATCGCCTCGGGCACCTTCTCGAGGTCGGCGATCAGCTTCTCCACCGGCAGTGCGGCGAGGTCGGGATGGGCCTCGAGCGCCTTGTTCACGTTATCGACATATGCCTTGTGGTGGCGGTCGTGGTGGATCTCCATCGTGCGGGCGTCGATCGACGGCTCGAGGGCGTCGAAGGCGTAAGGCAGCGCGGGCAGCGTGTAGGCCATGAATCGGTTCTCCGTGCGGGGCTATGGAAGAGGATCGCGGGATCGTAGCCCACCCGCGGCTGGCCGGCAAATCAGCCCGGCTGCGCACGACACCGTCCATGACCTTGCCGGTTGTACCGATGCTGCCCACGGCTCCCACGAGAGCGACCGTGCCGACCATGCCCGGGATGCCTGCTGCGGCAGCGTGACGGCGGCGGCGTGAATCCCTGCGCCGGGATCGGCCGAACACCATCAGAGCGGATGCGACTGCGCAGGGCAGGAGGCCCTCGTCGTCCGCGCGGGATGCCGAGCATCCCGAGATGCCACGGATGGATTCGGGGTTTGCATGTCGATCGCCAGTTCCCCACGCCGCGACCAGCGGCGGCGGTTGCTCGTTTCGTGGAAGCGATCTGCACCGGCGGGTGAAGCCGCCGCGGGCACGACTGCCCGCGCGCCGGCCGAATACGCCGCCGAGGCTGTTCCGGAGCGGCAGCGCGGACCGGCCGTGCTGCTGCCCACGACCGCGGGCGGCCTCACGCTCGCCATCATCGCCATCCTGCTGCCGGTCGTGGGGAGCATCGCCCTGGGAGCCTGCGAGGCGGTGTTCGGCATGAAGCCGATCACGGCAGCCGGCAGGTTTGCCCGCACGCTCCGCGCCGTGGAGGCCTGCGTCGATCCGCAGTCGATCGCTTCGCTGCAGGCGTGGCTCGGACAGCTGTTTCTTTTTGCCGCGGCCGTGATCGCCTGCATCGTGCGGCTCATGCGCCGCCACCGCCGTGACGACTATCACGGCCGGTTTCGCGCCTGGGGCTGGCTGGCGGGACTGTTTCTGATCACGGCCTGTGCCGGCGTCGTCCCCATCGGCTCGCTGGTGGCTGCCGTGGCCACCGATGCTACGGGCATCGCGTTTGGTCCGGGCGGGGCTGGCTGGTGGTTCGTGCTGGCCGGCACGGCCTACGGTCTCGTCGCCCTGTGGGCGGTGCTGCCGTTGCACGAACGACTTGGTACGGCCTTCTGGCTCACTGCCGCGGTCGCATCGTGGGGCGGATCGGCGGCTGCCCTGTGGATCGGCTCGCGCTGGCCGCTGCACGCCGTCGTCGGCGCGGCGCTCTGGTCGCTGGCAGCCGCATGTGCCGTGATCGCGATGCTGACGGCGGCCCGGTCGGTGATCCGTGAGGTTCGCGGGCTGCCGGTCCGCAAGCCGGCGGCCGAGCGTGCAGCTGCAAAACCGGCGCGGACTGAGCAGGCCGCCGCAGCCCACCGGCGCCGCGAGGAGCAGCTGCAGGAGGCGGACGACGAGGAGACGCCCGACTTCACGGCGGCCGACGATGAGTCCGACGAGACGTCGTTTACCGACGGCAGCGAGCCGGAGCACCGCCACCTCTCGAAGGCCGAGCGGAAGCGGCTCAAGAAGCTGGCCCGGATGCGCGAAGCAGCCGCCTGAGCCGGCGGCCGCGGATTGACGCGGGGCCGCGCGGCCCGCGATAGTCCCGGCTCGTCTCGTCCCGCAGGAGCCGTCCCATGACCGTTCGCACCCGATTCGCCCCGAGCCCCACGGGCTACCTGCACATCGGAGGCGTGCGGACAGCGCTCTTCAACTGGCTCTTCGCGCGGCAGCACGGCGGCCAGTTCATCCTGCGGATCGACGACACCGACGTCGCCCGCAACGTTGACGAGGCCCTCGAGCCGATCCTGTCTGGCCTGCAGTGGCTCGGCATCGACTGGGACGAGGGGCCGGGCGTGGGCGGCCCGCATGCGCCCTACTTCCAGTCGCAGCGGGCCGATCGTCACAAGGCCGCGTCCGAGAAACTGCTCGCCACGGGCCACGCCTATCGCGACTTTGCCCGCCCGGAGGAACTCGACGAGGAACGCAAGGCGGCACAGGCTGCCGGCAAACCTTTTCTGTACAGCCGGCGATTCGCCGCCTTCGATGCGGAGACGGCGCGACGCTTCGAGGCCGAGGGGCGGGCGAGCGTCGTGCGGCTCAAGATGCCCCGCGAGGGCGTGCTCGTGATCGACGACGCCGTCCGCGGCAGGGTCGAGTTTGCCTGGGAGCGTGAGCAGGACCATGTGATCCAGCGGGCCGATGGCTCGTGCCTCTATCACCTCGCCAGCGTCGTGGATGACCATGATCTCGCGATCACACACGTGATCCGGGCCGAGGAGCATCTGTCCAACACGCCGCGGCAGGCATTCATCGCGCTGTCGCTTGGCTATCCGCTGCCTGCGTATGCCCACCTGCCGCTCGTCGCCGAGCCGGGGAGCCGCACGAAGCTCTCGAAGCGGAAACTGGCCCAGTATCTGAAGAACAACGACTTCAAGCAGGTGATGGAGCATGGCCTGAAGATCGCCGAGCGGATGGGCCTGAAGGCCGAGGCCGACACGTTCAATCCCGTGATCGTCGATTTCTACCGCGAAGTCGGCTACCTGCCCTGGGCGATCGACAACTACCTCACGCTGCTCGGCTGGTCGTACGACGACAAGACGGAGTTCTTCTCTCGCGACGAACTCATCAAGCACTTCACGCTGGAGCGGATCAACTCGTCACCAGCGAGCTTCGACCCCAAGAAGCTCTGGGCGGTGCAGGACCACTACATGGCGATGCTTTCGACTGCCGAGAAGCTCGCCCTGATGCTGCCGTTCCTGATGAAGGCAGGGCTGGTGGCCGACCCGCCTGCGGCCGACGCCGTGGAGACCGTCCGGCGAGTGATCGAGGCCTCAGGCGACCGCCTCAAGGTGGCGGGCGACATCCTCGCCTACGCCGACTTCTTCCTCGTGGCCGAGCCTCCGCTCGACGGCGCCGCGGTGCAGCAGCGGCTCGCGAAGCCCGGCGTGAAGGATCTTCTGGCGGCCTTCGGCAAGGCGATCGAAACGGTCGAGCCGTTCGAGCCCGCCGGCCTGGAAGCTGCGCTCAAGGGCGTGGTGGAGCAGGCCGGCGTGAAGGTGGGCGACCTCGTGCACGCCGTGCGGGTGGCCGTGACGGGCAAGACGGTTGGCCCCGGCCTTTACGACTGCCTCGCCATCCTTGGCCGCGACCGCTCCCTCGCCCGCATCGCCCACGCCCTCCCACTCTGCGGCTGACGCAACCAACTTCTCGACGACGCGAGGGGTTGCCCGTGCCAATGGAGCCGGCGTATGCCGCCGAGCGCAGCCAGGATGGCGAAGCGAAGGCGGCATTCGAGCGAGCGAAGAACAGGATGTTCGTAGCGAGCGTCCGGCGAGATGGCACGGGCAACCCCGACTCACACCACAAGAGGTCGGCCCGCGGCTTTCGCTGTCCCCGGCGACAAACGGACGGAATCCCGTTATACCTGTGGCGACTTTCGGTCACGAGGCATTCACAGCGGAGACGTGTTCATGGCAGGTGCGGAAGCGTTCGCGGGCATCGGGAAGATTCGCTACGAGGGGCCGTCCACGAAGAACATGCTGGCCTTCCGGCACTACGACGCCGATGCGCTCGTGGAAGGCAAGCCGATGCGCGACCACCTGCGGTTCGCCGTTTCCTACTGGCACACGATGCGGGGCACCGGCGGCGATCCGTTTGGCCCGGGCACGATGGTGCGGCCGTGGGAGACGGAAAGCGATCCGCTCAAGGCGGCGCTGAAGCGGGTGGACGTGGCGTTCGAGTTCCTCGACAAGCTCGGCTGCGACTTCTACTGTTTTCATGACCGCGACGTGGCGCCCGAGGGGGCGACGCTCGCCGAGAGCAACAAACACTTCGACGCCGTGGCCAACGCTCTCGAGAAGGCCCAGCAGCGGACGGGCAAGAAGTTGCTCTGGGGCACGGCGAATCTCTTTTCGCATCCCCGCTATGTGCACGGCGCCGCGACGAGCCCGAATGCCGATGTCTTCGCCTATGCGGCGGCCCAGGTGAAGAAGGCGCTGGAGGTGACGCACCGGCTCGGCGGGGCCGGGTATGTGTTCTGGGGCGGACGCGAGGGCTATCAGTGCCTGTGGAACACCGACATGAAGCGAGAGGTCGAGCACCTCGCCGCGTTCATGCACATGGCGGTCGACTACGCGAAGGAGATCGGGTTCACCGGCCAGTTCTACTTCGAGCCGAAGCCGCGCGAGCCGATGAAGCATCAATACGACTTCGACTCGGCGACGTGTATTAACTTCCTCCGGTCCTACGGTCTGGAAAAGCACGTGAAGATGAACATCGAGACGAACCACGCCACGCTCGCCGGCCACGAGATGCAGCACGAGCTGGAGTATGCCGGCATGCAGGGCTTCCTCGGCTCGATCGACGCCAACACCGGCGACACGCTCGTGGGCTGGGACACTGACCAGTTCCCGACGAACATCTATCTGACGACGCAGATCATGTATTCGATCCTCAAGTACGGCGGCCTGGCGCCCGGTGGCGTGAACTTCGACGCAAAGGTGCGGCGTGAGAGCTTCGAGCCGGTCGATCTCTTCCATGCCCACATCGGCGGCATGGACGCCTTCGCCCGCGGCCTCAAGATTGCCGCCGCGATGCGGGCCGATGGGGCGATCCAGAAGCTGGTCGAGGAGCGGTATGCGTCGTGGTCGAGTCCGCTCGGCAAGCGCATCGAGGCCGGCGGCGAGTCGCTCAAGTCTCTGGAAAAGGAGATGCTCGCCAAGGGCGAGGCGGCGGCTAACATCAGCGGCCGTCAGGAACTCTTCGAAAACGTCATCAATACCTATCTGTAGGATTCCCCGCATGTCTTTGCTCGTCGTCGGTAGCGTTGCTTTGGATTGCGTCGAGACCCCGTCCGCCAAGCGGGACGACGTGCTCGGCGGTTCGGCCGTGTTCTTTTCGTATGCCGCGAGCTTCTTCTCGCCGGTGCGGATGATCGGCACCGTCGGGGAAGACTGGCCCCAGCAGCACACGCAGTTGCTCACTGATCGCGGCATCGATACGTCGGGCATCGAGACGATTCCCGGCGGGAAGACCTTCCGCTGGCGGGGCCGCTACCTGCCCAACATGAACGACCGCGAGACGCTCGAGGTGCATTTGAACGTCTTCGGCGAGTTCAAGCCGAAGCTCAACGGCAGCCACCGCGACAGCAAGTTCGTGTTCCTGGGCAACGCGTCGCCGACGACGCAGCTCTCGGTGCTCGACCAGGTGCCCGAGGCGAGCCTCACCGTCGCCGACACGATGGATCTCTGGATCAACATCCAGCGGGACGAGCTCGAGGCGCTGCTCACGCGGATCGACGGCCTCGTGCTCAACGACTCCGAGGCCAAGCTCCTCGCCGAGGACGAGAACCTTGTGCGGGCGGGGCATGCCGTGCGGAAGATGGGGCCGAAGTTCGTGGTGATCAAGAAGGGGGAGCACGGGGCGATGTTCTTCAGCGAACATGAGATGTACGTCATGCCCGCCTATCCGACGCCGCAGGTGGTCGATCCGACCGGGGCCGGTGACAGCTTCGCCGGCGGCATGATGGGCCACCTCGCGAGCCTGGGCCGCTTCGACCCGCAGGCCCTCAAGGAGGCCCTCGCCTACGGTGTGATCACGGCGAGCTACACGGTGGAGGACTTCAGCCTGGACCGCCTGGCGGCGATCGGTCGCCACGACCTCGACCGCCGGATCGCTGACTACCGGCAGATGCTCAGCTTTTAGTCTCGGCATCCGGGGCGAGGAACGGGAGCAGTCGCTGTAGGTCGGGGGCAGCTGGTGGCCGGCGAGTGTCGAGGTCCTTGGCTCCGCGGGCGAGCGCCCGTCGCACCGGGTCTTGCTGCATGCTCCCGCGGCGATCGCGGCGGCTACCATGGCGTCGCGCGACATCCCGGGCCTCGGACCGGGATTCAGCCGTGCTGCGCACGGCCGCGAGCCGCCGCTTCGCCTCGCGTACGGCGACGGCGTGGTCAACGATCGGCTGCGGATAGTCACGGCCGATGAGGCAGCTGGACGCCTGCTGCACGGCGGCGGGCATCGTCCACGGCATGTGCACGTAGGCCGGCGGCACGCCGGCGAGCTCCGGCACCCAGCGACGGATGAAGATCCCGCGCGGATCCTGCTCGATGGCCTGCTTCGTCGGGTTGTAGATCCGCAGCGTGTTGATGCCCGTTGTGCCGCTCTGCATCTGGAGTTGCGACCAGTGGATTCCCGGCTCGAAGTCGAGGAAGTGCCGAGCGAGGTGAAGCCCGGTCGGACGCCAGTGCAGCCAGAGTGAATAACTCGCGAACGACACGACCAGCGCCCGCATCCGAAACGTGAGCCAGCCCGTGGCGATGAGGCTCCGCATGCAGGCATCGACGAGCGGATAGCCCGTGTGGCCGGTTTGCCAGGCGGCGAGCCGTTCCGGCGAGATCTCGTTTTCACGGAGGCCGTCGGCTGCCCGCAGCATGTTGTGAAACTCGATCGCCGGCTCGGTCTCTAGCTTCTGCATAAAGTGGCAATGCCAGTGGAGCCGCGACTGCATCGCCTTCAGGCTCCTCTGCCAGGCCTTGAGTTCTGCCCGCTCCCGCGGCGTCACCGCGGTTGCGAGCGACGCGGTGACGTCGAGCCGACGTGCTTCGCTCGCCTGCCAGACCCGCCGCATCGAGACGGCGCCGAACGCGAGGAAGGGGCTCAGCCGCGAGCAACTCGTCGGCGCCGAGAGCGGGCTGGAGATGCCGCCCGAGTAGTAGCGGCCGCGGCGGGTGAGAAAATCGGCGAGCAGGCACTCCGCCGCCCGCTCGCCCCCCCGCTGCCTGTCTTTGTTATCGGCGGGGAGACCGAGGTCGCGGCAGCCGAGGATGCCGGAGGTGTCCAGCCGCGCGATCGTCTGGCGGCCGCCGTGGCCAGTGCTCCGCGGCAGGGGAGCCTGGGCCGCCTCCATTCGCTTTTCCCAGAGTCCGTTCCAGCCGTTCCGCGACGCGAGCCGGCGGGCGACGCCAGTCTGCGGCAGTTCGAGAAACTCGACGCTCGTTTCGCGGGCCCATCGTCGTACCCGCCGGTCGCGGGCATACGTGACTCCCGTGCCCGTCTCTTCGTGGGCCACGAGCAAGCGGAAGCCAGTCTCGCTCCGAACTCGTTCGAGCATCGCCACCGCCTCGCCATGGCGGGTGACGAGCCGGATACCGAGCCGCCCGAGCGCGGCCTCGAGATCGACCAGGCACTCGCGTTGAAACTCCGTGTGGCTCGAGTCCCATTCGGGCTGCCCGAGTAGTTCCGGTTCGAACAGAAAGAGGGCGAACACGGCCCCGCCTCGGGACCGGGCCGCCGCCTCGGCGAGCGCCGGATGGTCGGCCACGCGAAGATCGCGCTTGAGCCACACGCAGACGGGGACGGCAGGTTCGGGCATGAGAATCCTGTGCGATGTGCGGTTTTGGTCGCGTATTGAGCATGGATTGCGATCTGTACGGCCGTCCAGAAAATCTGCTTGCCAGGTTGAGGGGTGGCCGATAATATACCCGCGTTCAGTGTACGGTTTCGCGGCAAATCGCTCGATTCATGGTGGCGAAGCAACCACCCCGACGAGGTGCCGGGAAGCGTGGGAGGCAGTCGCCATGGTTACGGCAACAGTAGGAGCGAACGGACGGATGGCCAAAGAAGCGAAGGACGCGAAGGAAAAGACCGCCAAAGAGGCGAAGCTCGACGAGGGCAGGGGGGCCAAGAAGGCTGCGAAGGAAGGGCTCGCCTTCCTCGACGCCAACCCCACGCTCCGCAATACGCTCTCCCAGATCGAAAAGGAATTCGGTGAAGGCTCGATCATGCCGCTCGGCGTGGAGGCCCAGGCGCCGATCGAGGGCATCTCCTCGGGCAGCCTGTCGGTTGACCTCGCCCTCGGCGGCAAGGGCTTTCCGCGGGGCCGAATCATCGAGGTGTTCGGGCCGGAGTCGTCGGGCAAGACCACGCTCGCCCTGCACGCCGTGGCAGCAGCCCAGCGGTCGCCCGGCATCTCCGGCAGTGGCGGCGTCGCGGCCTTCATCGACGCCGAGCATGCGCTCGACCCAAGTTGGGCCAAGAAGCTCGGCATCTCGCTGGAGAAGCTGCTCGTCAGTCAGCCGACGAGTGGCGAAGAGGCGATGCACATCTGCGAACTACTCATCAAGAGCAACGCGGTGGACATCATCGTCGTCGACTCCGTGGCGGCGCTCGTGCCGCAGAAGGAGCTCGACGGCGAGATCGGCGATGCGTTCGTGGGGCTGCAGGCCCGGCTCATGAGCCAGACCATGCGGAAGCTCACGGGCGCGATCGCCAAGAGCAAAACGACCGTGATCTTCATCAACCAGATCCGTGAAAAGATCGGCGTGATGTTCGGCAGCCCCGAGACTACGCCGGGCGGCCGGGCGCTCAAGTTCTACGCCTCCTGCCGGGTCGATGTCCGTCGGATTGGCCAGCTCAAGGATGGCGAGGACGTGGTGGGCCAGCGAGTGAAGGTGAAGGTAGTGAAGAATAAAGTGGCGCCGCCTTTCCGGGTCGCCGAGTTCGACATGATGCACGCCAACGGCATCAGCGTCGAAGGCGACATCCTCGACCTCGCCATCGCCGCCAAGCTCGTCGATAAGACGGGCACATGGCTGCGGTATGGCGACGTGCACCTCGGGCAGGGCCGGGAGAAGGCCCGGCTCTTCCTCAAGGAAAACCCGAAGGTGGCCCAGGAGCTTCGCGAAAAGATCCTGGCCGCCAAGGACACGGTGATCGCCATGGCGAGCGATTCCTCCGGCGAGTAGTCGCTTGCATAGCCTGCCGGCCGGGCTCGCCCGCCCGCCGGATGGCACACTGACCAGCACCCTGCCCCCGCCCACGCGCGGCCGACCCAAGCGGCCGCCGTGGGCGGTGCTGTTTTCGGTGACAGTTTCGCGGTTGTTCGTGCGGCGAAACCCGCATCCCGCGCGAAGGGCGGGGGCGTGTATAGTTCGGCTTTTCCGTTGCCGAACGATCCCCCCGGAGCCCCGCTGCAGATGAAGGCCGACGATCTCCGCGAAGCCTACCTTGCATTCTTCGAATCGAAGGGCTGCGTCCGCCGCCCCAGCGACGTGCTCGTGCCGCGGTGGGATCCGTCGGTGTTGTTCACGCCCGCGGGCATGAACCAGTTCAAGGATCACTTCCTCGGCAAGTGCAAGCTGGAGTTCACGCGGGCCACCACCTGCCAGAAGTGCCTGCGGACGGGCGACATCGACAACGTGGGCCGCACGCCGCGGCACCACACGTTTTTCGAGATGCTCGGCAACTTCAGCTTCGGCGACTATTTCAAGCGGGAGGCGATCCACTGGGCCTGGGAGTTTCTCACGGCCCGGAACTGGCTCAATATCTCACCGGAAAAGCTTTCGATCACCGTTTACCACGACGACAACGAGGCCTTCGCCATCTGGGCCGACGAGATCGGCGTGCCGGCCGCACGGATCACGCGGATGGGCGAGGACGACAACTTCTGGCCGGCGAGTTCGCCAACCCAGGGGCCCGATGGCGTGTGCGGGCCGTGCAGCGAGATCTTCTACCGGATGCCCGACGGCAGCGACGTGGAGATCTGGAACCTCGTGTTCACGCAGTTCAATCGCGTGGGCCCGCCCCCCGACAATCTCCATCCGCTCCCCAGCCGCAACATCGATACCGGGATGGGGCTGGAGCGGACCTGCGCCATGCTCCAGGGCGTCGATTCCAATTTTCACATCGACATCCTCCGGCCGGTTGTCGAGGCGGTGGCCGACGTCTGCGGCCGACGGTACGAGCCGACCACCGACGACGGGCGGCGGATGCGGCGAATCGCCGACCACGTGCGGGCCTGCACGTTCGCGATTCATGAGAACGTGCTGCCGGGCAACAACGAGGAGAAGTACGTCGTCAAGCGGCTCCTCCGTCGGGCCGTGCTCGACGGCCGCCAGATGGGGATGCAGGATCCCTTTCTCCACAGACTGCCCCCGATCGTGGCGGCCATGATGGCGAAGCCCTATCCCGAACTGGCCGATACGGTCGGTCGGGTTGCAACCGTGATCGAGCGGGAAGAGGCCTCGTTCCTCGCCACGATCGACGGTGGCCTCGAGCGGATCGAAAAGCTGTTTGCGGTGATCGGCTCGTCGGGTAAGGCCGTCGTGGCGGGTGGCGATGCAGCGGAGCTGTATACGACCTATGGCTTCCCGCCCGAACTCTTGGAGACGCTCGCCGCGGAGCGTAATTGCCGGTTCGACTGGGATGGCTTCCGGGTGGCAATGGACGAGCACGGCCAGCGGTCGGGCGCCGGAAGCCGCGTGGAGGTGTTTGCCTCCGGACCGCTCGATGCCCTCAAGAAGACGATGCACGGCTCCGACTTCCTCGGCTATGACACCACGCGGGCCGAAGGGAAGGTGGTCGGCATCATCGCGCAGCACACGCTCTGTGACGAACTCCGCGAGGTGGGGCATGCCGACCCAGTGACGGTGGTGCTCGACCGCACGCCTTTCTATGGCGAGTCGGGTGGCCAGGTGGGCGACACCGGCTGGCTCGAATGGTCAGGCGGACGGTTCGAGGTGACCGACACGCAGCGGGAAGGGGGCTTCATGCTGCACATCGGCCACCTGCGCGAAGGACGGCTCGATCTCGGCCATACCGTGACGGCCGTGGTGGACGAGTCGCGGCGGTCGGCCCTGCGACGGGCCCACTCGGCTACACATCTTCTTCATGCCGCGCTCCAGCACCACCTCGGCTCGCATGCCGTGCAGCAAGGGTCGAAGGTGGATGCCGATCTGCTGCGGTTCGACTTCTCGCACACCAGTTCGATCGACACCGACACGCTGCGAAAGATCGAGTCGATGGTCAACGACCACGTGCTCACCGCAGTGTCCGTGTCGGCCCGGCTCCTGCCGCTGGCCGAGGCCCGCCATGAGGGGGCGATGATGCTCTTCGGCGAGAAGTATCCCGATGTCGTGCGGATGGTGACGATGGACGGCGTGAGCCGCGAGCTCTGCGGTGGCACGCACGTCTCCAGCACCGGCCAGATCGGCCTCGTGCGGATCATCGGTGAGGAGAGCGTGTCGGCCGGCACCCGCCGGATCACCGCCGTCACCGGCGGCAAGGCGCTCGAGCGGTTCCGGCAGGCCGAGCAGACCGTGGCCGACGCGGCCGGGGCCCTCAAGGTGCCCGCCCACGAGCTCACGCACCGCCTCGCCGCGGTGATGAAGGAGCTCCGCGAGCTCAAGAAGGCGAAGCCCGCTGCGGCTGCAGCCGGCGCCTCGCCCGACGAACTACTGGCAGCTGCCACCGATATCGGCGGTACGAAGGTCGTGGTGGCCGAGGCCAAGGGGAGCGATGCCAACGCAATGCGGCAGTGCATTGATCAGCTGCGGCGAAAGACCAGTCCGATCGCGGTCTTTCTGGCCGCGGCCGAGGGAGACAAGGTGACGCTCGTGGCCGGCATCTCGCGTGAACTCGAGGCCCGCGGCCTTTCCGCGGGCAACTGGATCAAGGAGCCGGCGGCCGCCGTCGGCGGCAAGGGGGGCGGTCGTCCCGACCTCGCCCAGGCCGGCGGCAAGCTCGTTGATCAGGTGCCGGCTGCGCTCGATGCCGCTCGCAAGGCGATTGCGACGATGCTTGGCGGATGATGCGGAGCCGCAGGCGTGTCACGCCGTGACATGCTGACCGAGTTACCGGTCACGGCGTGACCGGGCTACCTGGCAGTCCGTTGCGGAGCAACGAACCTTACGGAATGCGACCTGCGTCACAACCCGCCCGTGTCGTAGAGCGTGCGGCCGTGTGACTGGAGGCGGGAGATCCGCTCCGTCGCATAGAGCCCGGCGAGTACGAACTCGATGCAGCTCGCCCGCACGGCCGGATCCTGCGACGCGTTGACCTCGAAGGCCTTCTCCCACACGGCGGGCACGTCCTCGACGACTCGCTCGTAGGCCGCGCTCGGTAGCATGTCGCCCACCTCGATCTTCACGCCCTTGGCGAACACCTTCGCGATCTCGTCGAGTCCGTGGGCCTCGACGTATTCCTCGAACACCGTGGCGATCGCCTCGGCGACGACCGCGTCGAGCACCTGCCGCTCCGTCATCTGGTGGCTGCCCATGAGGTCGAGCTCGAGCTTGCCGAGGCTCGACGAATAGAGGTGGCCGAGGTCGCTGACCCGCGGCACGGCAGGCCGTTCGCCCAGCCGCACGCCGCGTTGCCGGGCGCTGGCCACCATGGTCTCGTAATTGGCGATCGAGAACCGGGCGCTCACGCCCGACTGCTGGTCGATGTACTTGCTCTTCCGGGCGGCGATCGTGATCTGCTCCACCACCTGCTTCATGAACCAGGGCACGACGACGGGCCAGTCGCCGCCGAGGTCGATGCCCGCCTCCTGCTCCACCATCCGGATACCGAGGTCGCGGTCCCGCGGATAGTGGGTGTGGATGACCGCGCCGATCCGGTCCTTGAGCTGCGGGATCACCTTGCCGGAGCGGTTGTAGGTGGAGGGATTCGCCGAGAAGAGCAGCATCACGTCGATGTCGAACTTCACGGGATAGCCCCGAATCTGCACGTCGCGCTCCTCAAGGATGTTGAACATCCCCACCTGCACCAGCTCGTCGAGCTCCGGCAGTTCGTTCATGGCGAAGATGCCACGGTGCATCCGAGGGATCAGCCCGAGGTGGAGGGCCTCCTCGCTCGCCATGCTCGTGCCCCCGGCCAGCTTGGCCGGATCGATCTCGCCAATGATGTCGGCAAACTTCGTCCCCGGCGCCAGACGCTCGGCATACCGCTCGGCCCGCGGCCACCAGGCGATCGGCACCTCCTCGGCAGGACGGTCGGCCACGAGCCGGCGTCCAGCCCGGGTGATCGGCGCATACGGATCGTCGCGGAGCGGGATCGCGGGGTCGTCGAGGTAGGGGAGTTGGTCGTCGAGGAACCGCACGAGGAGCCGCATGAGCCGGCTCTTCGCCTGCCCCTTCTCACCGAGGAAGAGCATGTCGTGGCCGGCGAGCAGGGCGATGTTGATCTCCGGGATCACGGTGTCGTCGTAGCCGACGATGCCGGGAAACAGCTCACCGCCGTCGCACAGCAGCCGGAGGAAGTTCTCCCGCACCTCATCCTTCACAGTGCGGCTCGTCCAGCCACTCGCCCGCAGTTCGGCCAGTGTCTTCGGCAGTCGGGGTTGATTCATATCGCGGAGGTCTCCAAGCGTGGCAGCATTGTAGACGGTCGCGAGGAGCGGGCCGACCGGCGGAGGAATAGCGAGTGTCCGCTGCGGCGAACCAAAACGCCGTGAGGGGGTGCCCATGCCCCAGGAGCCGGCGTATGGCGGCAAGCGCAGGCAGGATGCCGAAAGCGCAGCCGCCATCGAGCGAGCGTAGGGCAGGATGCCCGCAGCGAGCGTCCGGCGACGGGGCGTGGGCACCCCCGAACTTTCACCACAGGAGGCTGACCCGCGCGGCCGCGCGGACTACGGTGCGCCGGCAAGGATGGCGGCGGCGTCGCCGACGCCCAGCCGTGTGCACCCCATGTCGAGATACATGACCGCGTCGTCCCAGGTGCGGATGCCCCCCGAGGCCTTCACCTGGAGCCGGTCGCCGACGGTGTCGAGCATGATCCGCACGGCCGCCGGCGTGGCGCCGATCGGGCCCGAGGCCGGCATGCCGAAGCCCGTCGAGGTCTTCACGAAGTCGGCCCCCGCCCGCTCCGCGATCCGACAGGCCGCGGCGATCTCGGCGGGCGTGAGGGAGCAGGTCTCGAGGATCACCTTCACGAGCACGCCGTGGGGGCGGGCCTCGGCCACCACCGCTGCGATATCGGCCTCGACGGCCGGCTCGTCACCCGAGCGAAAGAGGCCGATGTTCATCACCATGTCGAGTTCGCGGGCGCCGTCGGCGATCGCCAGTCGGGCCTCCAGTGCCTTCACCTCGGGCCGCTGAACGCCGTGCGGGAAGCTGATCACGCTCGCCACCACCACCGGGCTGCCCGCGAGGAGCCTCGAAGCCGCGGCCACGTCGCTCGATCGGACGCACAGGCAGCCCACACCCCGCTCCATGCACATCGCCGCGTGCCGGGACAGGTCGGCCCGCGTGTGCTCTGGCTTAAGGACCGCGTGATCGAGCGCCTTGGCGACCTCGGCGACGGTGCGGGAGGGCATCGTGATCTCGCTTCGGTCTCAGGCCGCCGTGGCCGCGAGCCGGCAGAGGGCGGCTATGCCGCGGTCGAGCGTGCGGTCGGTGACGGTGTAAGCGATGCGGAAGTGGGTGTCGGCGGCGCCGAATACGCTGCCGGGCACCACGATCAGCTTCTCCTCCTCGGCGGCGCGGGCGGCAAATGCCTTGCCCGAGCCCCCCGGGGCCTGCGGGTAGAGGTAGAACGCCCCGCCCGGCTGCACGAACTCGTAGTGGCCTCGGAGGCCGTCCATCAGCCGATCCCGCTTGCGGCGACATTCGGCGAGCGGCACGTCCATCGCCGCGTCGAGGGCGGCGAGCGCCGCCCACTGGCCCACGTGCGGCGCGCAGACGAACGTGTATTGCTGGAGCATCGTGCAGGCGTCGATGATCTCCTTCGGGCCGTGCACCCAGCCCACCCGCCAGCCGGTCATGGAGTGCGACTTCGAGAAGCCGTCGATCACCACCACGCGGTCCGAGTGCAGGGCAGGGGAGGCGAAGGGGGCATCATAGCAATAGGAGCGATAGAGTTCGTCGCTGATCAGCGTCACACCGTGCCGCTCGGCGAGCTTGGCGAGGTCGCGAACCGTGTCGGCATCAGCCACGAAGCCCGTCGGATTCGCCGGAGTGTTGAGCAGGATCGCTTTCGTTGCGGGCGTGATCGCCGCCGCCACGCGATCGACGTCGATCCGGAATGACGGCGAGGTGTCGATGGCCACGGCCCGGCCGCCGAGAAACTCGACGAGCGGCCGATACATCACGAACGCCGGCTCGAAGAGGATCACCTCGTCGCCGGGGTCGACGAGGGCCATCAGCGCGAGCACGAGCGCGCCGCTGGAGCCGCTGGTGACGCAGAGCGTGCGGCCTGGCTGCCCCGTCTCGCGGCGGACGTCATGCTCCAGCCGCTCGCGGAGCTGCGGGATCCCCTGGGTGGGCGTGTAGCCGTGTTTGCCGGCGTCGATCGCCGTCTTCGCGGCTGTGCGGGCCGCCTCCGGCATCTCGAAATCGGGCTGGCCGATGGCGAGGTTGATCGGATCCTCGAGCCGGGCTGCCAGATCGAAGGCCTTGCGGATGCCCGACGAATCGAAGGCCGCGGCCCGCCGGGAGATCGGGCTCCGCGGCGGCCTCTGTGGCTGCGGTGTCGGCGTGGTCACGCAACGGTCTCCAGACGACGGGCTCAGCCCGCGTCCTTGAAGAGTTCTGCGAGCTTCTCGCCGAGCTTTTCGCCTCGCGCGTTGAGCGTGATCACGTTGCCGTCACGGCCAATAAGGATCAGCTGCGGAATGCCGGTGATGCCGTAGAAAGTGGCCAGCGGATGCCGCCAGCCTTCCCCTCCCGGCTTCTCGAAAAGCACGGGCCACGGCAGCTTCTTCTCGGCGATGAACTGCACGAGGGCATCGCGGTCTTCATCGAGGCTCACGCCGACGATCTCGAAGCCCTTGGCGCGGTACTTCTCGTACTGCTCGATCATGTTGGGGATCTCGGCCACGCAAGGACCACACCATGTGGCCCAGAAATCCACGAGCACGACCTTGCCGGCCACCGACGCCTGATTGAACGGCGTGCCGTCGAGGAGCGTGCCCTTGATCTCCATCGGCTTGCCCAGCAGGGACAGCCGCCGCAGTGTGCCGGCGAAGCTCTCACCCATCTGCTTGATCTGCGGATTGGTGCTTTTGGCGAAGAGCGGACCGAAGGCCTGCATGGACGCAGCGGCCAGTTCCTCGCCGCCGGGCAGATTCTCGAAGGCGCCGGACAGCTGCATCGCCAGCCCGGCCGTCTCGGCGTCGTCGGGGTTTGCGGCGAGGAGCGCCGCTGCCCGCTCGACGATCGCAGGCCCCGCCTTCAGATCGCCGGTGGCGAACATCTGCTGGGCGTCGGCCACCACCATCATTCGCTGCGCCTCTGCAGCGAGTTCCGCGTTGGGGCTGGCTGCAAGCGTCTTGGCATAGGCGGCCATGTCGGCGGCAGCCTTTTCGTCGCCGAGCCGGCCCAGCATCATCAGACTTTCGAGCTTGAGCTTCGCGGCCTGCACGGCCGTCGCGTCGGCGGGCTGCACCTGGGCGAGGATCTTGTCGGCCGCCTGCACTGTCACGGTGGCGACGTCCTTCATGTACGACATCATCTCCTCCCGCGACTTCGGCCGGACGGTCGGCTGCCGCAGTCCTTCCACGAAGGCGAGCAGATCGGCGGGCGTGCCTGCGGGCAGCGGAGGCACCTTCAGGCCGCCACCGGCCGAAGCGGCGGGCGCCTCGGCAGTTGCAGGCTGTTTGGCAAACGCGGCCGAACCTCCCTGGAACACAGACGCGCCAACGAGGCCACCGGCCAGAGCGGCCGCCACGAGAAAGGATGAACGCTGGGACATGAATGCCTCGGGATGGTCGCCCATGTGCGGGCAGGGGAGGGGAGGGGCCACGGGCTGGAAATGCTACCCCGGTCGGCAACCGGGCCGCAACTTTTCGCCGGTTACCGCACCAGCGTGCGGAACCGCACGAAGCCGCTGGCACCGGCCGGGAGAGGCTCGGTGAACCGCCACTTCACGACGGTCGAGCCGTCGTCGGCCGTCTCGGTGGTGATGTCGGCGGGGAGGTTCGCGGCCGCCGAGCCGGGGATGTAGTCGAGCCGCTGAGGCACGGCATCGACGAGCACGATGTCGGCCAGTGGTCGGTCACCTGAGTTGAGAAGCACGATCGTGAAGTCAAGCTCTTCGCCCGGCTTGGCGTTGTCGCTGCCGGCCCGCTTGCAGAGGGTCAGTTCGGCGCGACCCGGCTCTTCGAACCGGAGTGTCGCCGTGCCCCTGTCGGCAGCCACGACGCGGGGCTCACGGCCGTCGGAGAGCACGTTGGCCGCTTGGACGCGAGTCCAGGCGAGCGGCACGTCGAAGCCGACCACGGCGAGCGGTCGCCGCGACGTGCGGGCGAGTTCCGGTGCGTCGTCGAGTGCGTGCGCCACCGGCTGCACGACTCCGTCGTCCTCGTGCGGCAGCGCTGCCTGATCGACGGCGAGCGGGCCGAGCCGTTCTTCAAGAGCCACGCCAGGCAGCGTCTTGCGGGCGAGCTGCGGTCCGACCGGCTGCGTGCGTTCCAGGGGCGGCAGCCGTTCCGACTCCTCGCCGGCCCGCTCGTTCAGCGCGAGCCCACGAGGCCCCTCCGGACGTGCGTCCTCGAAGGGCTTCACGATCTCGCGAACGGAGGCGAACCGCGGCGCGTAGACGCAGGCACAGCTGGCGACGGCGATGTCGACGCAGTCGGCGTCGGGCCCCTCATCGGCGGGACGAAAGCGAGCCACGGTGTCGCCTGCCGTGAGATTCGCAAGGTCGGCATCGCCCACAGGCTTCGCCGGCGCACCGTGGTCGCCGCCGTCGCAGACGAGGCAGGGGCGGACCACCGGCACCGGCCGCGGCAGGCAGACGCAGGCCGTTGGGCCACACGTGTCGCAAGGGGCAGGGGGGCAGCCGCCGGCAACACGGCAGGCCGCGCGGCGGGCGGGCGGGGAGGCGGGGCGACTGTCAGGCGGGCAAGCCGATGGATCATCGCAGGTCGCGACGGCCGCGGACGTGGCGATAGCGGCCGCCGGTGGCAGGCTGCGGCACGATGCGAGGATGACCGCGCCGGTCGCGATCGCGAGGATTCGCAGCCACCGCGTCGCTCCGTCGGCCGTGTCGTGTGTCATCGGATCGCTTCCGCCGAGGGCACACGGTTGCCGATCACGATCTCGGCGACCGGGTCACCGAGCGTGCCCGCCACGGCCATGGCGTCGTGTCCCGGTTTCACGTCGAACCAGGCTGCCGGCAGGATGTCAGGCTGTTCGGCATCGCAGGCTGAGTAGACGACCCGCCGCACGTGGGCTCCGTCGAGTGCGAGCCGTAGATCGTCGGGGTCGATCGTGATCTCCACGGGGAACCGCCAGGCCTGGCCGGCTGGCGCGGCGAGCTTGGCGAGCACTCGCACCGATGGAAACACTTCCTGCCCCTCGGAGCCTTCGATCCCGCCGATGCGGATCCGATAGGCCTCGCCGACGACGAGGCCCATGCGGTAGGGGGCCGGCTTGAGTGGCGACCAGCCGGCCGCCGTCTCGATCGAGACGAGCATGCCCTTGGGGCCGCGGATCTCGACGGGCTGAACAAAGTCGGGGCACACCGATTCCGGACGGGGACCGAGCTGAGACCCATGCATGGCGCCAATCGCTCCCGGTTCTGCATGCACGGCGATCCGCTCGAGTCGCTCGGATGCCGTGGCCTGGCGGGGAATGCCCACCAAGGTCACGAGCACGAGCAGAGTGATCGCCGGCTGCCAGCATGGGGTCAGCAGCACGGTCCCTGTCCGGAAAAGGTGTGGTGTGTGGTTTCGAGTCCAGCGGATGGGCACGGGCGTTACTCCATCGGCTCGGGCGGGCAGGGGGCCCCGCCGAGGATCAGGCCTGGGCCGAGGGCGTCGGGGTCGGGGCCACCGTTGCCGACGAACCGCGTGCGGTCTTCGGGCGGCTGCCGGAGCTTGATGTGGGGCACGTCGTGCCGTTCGGCCACGTAGGCATGGCGGGCCGGCTTCGGATAGCTGAGGCCCGGGGCCTGCTGTACGTGGAGGCCCACCGACCGCGACGGCGGCGGGATATGCATCTTCGTGTGGTTTGTGATCGAGTGCCGCTGGAGGCCGGCTGGCACCCCGAGCGGGATGTGGGCGGGGCCAGGCAGTCCGATCGGCGTACCGACCCGCGGCATGCCATATTCGGGCGCGGTCATCCCGGCGACGAACGCCGGCGGCAGCTGGGACGGATCTCCGCCTGCAGGCATGCCGAGGGGCGCCGCGATCCCGCAGGCCTCGCCTCCGGCACCACCACCGCCGAAGCCCGATGCCGCGAGGGCACCGCCGCCCGTGCCAGCAGAGCCGGGCGCCTGGAGATCCTTGTTGCCGATGCGGATGATCGCCAGGATCGAGCCGCGGCGATCGGCCTCGACCACGGGATCGCAGCCCGGATCGAGCCGCGTGCTCACGAGCGTTTCGACGCCCGCGACCGCAAGCTCCTGGTACTCCGCGTCAGGCAGGTAGACGACCTTCGTCACGAAGTTGCCGGTCGTCACCTGATCGAGGTCTTCCTCGGTGAGCTGAAAGGGCACCGCATTGTGGGCCAGGTAGGCGGCCGTCCGCGGCGTCACCGGCGCGACCTCGAGCGAGGGATAGAGCTCGAGCCCCTCACGGCCCGGGATGTCGGTGAGCTTGAGCCGATAGATGCCCCCCTGCGGGAAGTCGTACCGGCCAGGGGTCACGAGCGGCGGCGAGTCGAAGCCGCCGGCCGCCGAGATGTCCCAGCGCACCTGCATGCCGTCGGGGCCCATGAAGCCGATCTGCGACGTGGGGGCGAAGGCCGCTCCGACGGCTCCGCCGTCACCACCGCCAAAGCCACCGCCAGCGCCCGACGCATCGAGAGCTGCCTCATAGGAGGCGGGCGTGATGATGCCAGGGCCTGGGCCTTCCACGCCCGGGCCCGGATGGTGGAGCATCGCGGCCGGTGGCAGCACGTTGGTGTGCGGGGTCGCCACGGGGCGAATCTGGGCCAGGCCGCTGAGCGGTGAGTTGGCCGCGATGTGGCAGCCGGTCAGCGACGCCACCAACGACATGCCGACGAATCCTTGCAGACGTCGGTTCAGCATCAGATCACCTCCGGGCCTGGAAAACGGGTTGGCGTCGGCCGCGATCAGCGGTTTTGCCCGCGGTTTCGCCGTGGGCCGAACCGGTCTCGATTCCGTACACTCCCGGCCCGCTGGTCACGGCGGCCGCTCGTGTGCGACTCGATCGCTCCGACCGTGGTATTTCGACGCGGCTGCGGCCGATTCTTTGGCAAAATCCTCAAACTCGACGCAGCCGTGCCTCGCCTCACCAGTCTCACGCTCCGCAGATTCCCCGCCTTGCCATGGCGGCGGTGCGTTCCGGTAGCGGCTGCAGTGCTCGTCGCGGCTGGCTGCTCATTGGGCGTGGTCTGGGCGGATCCCCCGGCCGCGAGCGTCTACAGCCGGCGGCCGAGCGCCGCGCTGGCAACCACGGCTCCGGCCACGCCGCGGGAGAACGGGGCGGCCGTCGACGCCGCGGACCGTCCGCAGGCGGAGCGGATCGTGGCCGGGGCCCTCGGGGTGATCTCACGAGCTGACTCGTTCTCTGCCCGGATTCGGCAGAAGGCCCGGATCGGCGACCGCGTGCTCGTCGGTGCCGGTCGCTACGTGCAGGAAGGGCAGGGGGGCGAGCGGAGGTTTCGCTTCGAGTCGACGCTGAAGTGCGACACCGAGTCGTTCGAGCAACTGGACGTCTGTGATGGCTTGTTCTGCTGGAGCTATCGCCGCAATGGCCCGGAGCCGGCCACGCTGCACAGGGTCGACGTGCGTCGCGTGCTCGACCAACTCGAGCAGCTCAAGGCACCGGAGGGTGTCGATTCCGCGCCCTATCTCGGTGGACTTCCCCGAATCCTGTGGCTCTTGCGCGAGTCATTCCGGTTCACCACGGTGACGGCCGCGGACTACGGTGGCGTGAGCGTCTGGGTGGTCGATGGCGCATGGGCTCCGGAACGGCTCGCCGGTCTGATGCCCGAGCTCGCCGAGCAGACGCGACTGCCCGAGGGCGTGCCCGCAGACGCGCTGCCCGACGGCATCCCGTGGCGGATTCGCCTGGCGATCGGCCGCAGCGACCTCCTCGTGCGCCGCGTGGAGTGGCTCGGCATTCCGGGGCCACGGCCGGTCGCCGCCGGCGCGGAGCCCGAGCCGATCGCGGTGCTCGACATCGACGAGCCGCAGATCGGCGGTCCGGTCGAAGCGGCGGCGTTCTTCTACCAGCCCGCCACGACGGGCCTCATGGACGTGACCGAGCAGCACGTCAAATCGCTGCAGCTGATGCGGCCGTAGGCATCGTGATCCAGCCGGCTCGGGGGCGGCAACTGTCTCGTCGCGGTGGGCCGCGGCGGCCCAATGCTCCTCGAGCAGTCGCCGACCCCTACGCCTACGCGACCGGCCAGCCGGCGTGAACGAGCCGCTCGGCGGCGTCGATCGCCGCGAGCATGCTCGCGGGATCAGCGGCACCGGTGCCCACGATGTCGAACCCGGTGCCGTGTGCCACGCTCGTCCGCACGAGCGGCAGGCCGAGCGTGATGTTCACGGCGCGGTGCATGCCGAGCAGCTTGATCGGGATATGGCCCTGGTCGTGGTAGAGGGCGACGACGCCGTCGAACTCGCCGCGGCTCGCTCGCAGGAAGAGCGTGTCGGCCGGCAACGGGCCGGCCGCGTCGATTCCGGCGGCCTGCAGTGCGGCTACAGCCGGCACGACGAGTCGGGGCTCCTCGTCGCCAAAGAGCCCCCCCTCGCCGGCATGCGGGTTAAGCGCGGCGACCGCGATCCGCGGCGGGCGGCCGAGCAGGGGGGCGAGCAGGGCTGCAAGCCGCTGGCCGGCGGCCACGATGCCGGCCGAAGACAGCCGGGCGATCGCGGTGCGGAGCGACTCATGAAGTGTCACATGCACGACACCGAGGCCGGCCGCCAGCGACGGCAGCCAGAGCATCATCGAGGCCGCGTCATCCGGCAGGCCGCAGGCCCGCGCGAGCAATTCCGTGTGGCCTGGCACGTCGTAGCCGGCGGCGTGTAGCGCCTCCTTGTGGAGTGGGCCCGTGACGATCGCGTGGGCGAGGCCGCGGTGGACCAGGTCATGCGCGGCGAGCACCGCGGAGGCGGCCGCGCGGCCACCTGCAGCCGTGATCGTGGCCAGTGGGACCGGCTCGGTCGCGAATCCGAGAGTCCCGGCTTCGATCACGAGGAGTTCGTCGCGCCGTGACTCCCGCGGATCGTCTGCCGAGATTGGAGTAATCCCCAAGTCAGGGAGGCCGCGCCGGCCCTGCAGGGTCGCGGCGAGCAGGCCGACATCGCCCACGACGCGCAATCTCGCATGGGTGTGGGCCGGCGTGGCCGCCCAGGCGAGCCAGATGATCTCGGGGCCGATGCCGGCCGGGTCGCCGCATGTGAGTAGGACAACGGGGCGATCCGCGGCTGAAACGGGGCTGGTCGGTGGTGGGCTCATCGGTCTCAGCCTATAACGGCGATGTCGGCGGTGCAGCGCCGCCGGCAGACGTGCGGCAAGGAACAGAGGCGGGCATGGCGGTGGTGTTTTCCCGGGCGGCGTGGTTCGCGGTGGCCCTCATGGCGGCCACCGCTGGCCTCGGGCTCTGGCTCGGTGATCTCCATGGCGTCACCGATCCGCAGGTGCTGCGGTGGGGGACGGTTCACCGGCTGTCGGGCGTGCTGGCGGCACTCATCGTCGTGCTCGTCAATAGCATGGCCGTCACCTACTTCATCGGCACCAGCCGCTGGTGCCGCGAGGTCGTCGAGACCTACCGGCTCGATGCGTCGCTGCTCGATCGCAGCAAGCAATTGAAGCGCAGGGCGTTTCCGTTCGCACTCCTCGGCATGCTGGCCGTGGTCGGGATCGTGGCCCTCGGAGGGGCGGCCGATCCTGCGTCGGGTCGGAGGGGCACGCAGGAGTGGGTGACGCCGCATCTCGTCGGCGGCATCGGCCTGGCGGCGGCCATCGCCTTGCTGTTCCAGGCCCAGGTGCCGCAGATTCGCCGCCAACAGGATCTGATCGGCGAGGTCATGGAGGCCGTCCGCCGCGAACGAGTCGCCCGCGGCCTGGACGTCGAGCAGCCTTAGTGAGCGTCGGGCGCGGTCGCCGCCGCGTGGGCGGCGTGGGAATGCGACGAACGCTCGACGAGGCTGATGCCCCAGGCGAGCGCCAGCCCGAGCGCGAGTGACGCCGTCAGCAGCACGCGATCGTGGCTGTGGAACTGTACCTCCGGCAGGAGGTCGGCCGCGGCGATGCACAGGAAGGCGCCGGCGGCCATCGCCATCGCGATGCCGAGCACCTCGGTCTGGTGCGTGCCAAACACCTGGAGGCTCGCGAGAAAACCGGCGGCGCCGAGCGGCACGACCAGCGCATAGGCGGCGTTGACGATCGTCCGCAGCCGAGGGGCGGTGCCTGCCGACGCCATCAGCGTGGCGATGATCGCCGCGTCGAACGGCTTGTGGAGCAGGATCGCCAAAAACGTAGCCAGCCCCGACAGCAGGCCGCCTCCGTGGGCGGCGTCGGCATTCACCGACGCCGCGAGCGCCGCGCCGTCGGCGAGGCTGTGGAGTGCGAGGCCGGCAAAGGCACCGCACCAGGCCCAGGGAGAGGTCGGAGCCGCATGTGCATCATGACCATGCCCGTGGTCATGGTCATGGTCATGGTCACAGCCGTGTCCGCCATCGGCCGTATGGTGGGCGTGGCCGTGAAACGCCCGCTCCAGCAGGAACATGAAAAAGAACCCACCGAGCGCCCACCCAGCGGTCGTCTCAACATCACCCCGCAGGGCGAGGCAGGCGTGGGGAAAGAGATGAAGCATGCCCACGCCCAGGAGCACGCCGCCGGTGAGCGACAAGAGCACCTGCATCGGCCGGTGGCCGAGTGAGAGGAACGCCACCGACGAGCCGCCTGCGAAGGCCGCGGCTGCGATCAGGGCGAGATAGAGCGCGAGCCCGGTCAGCGCCGAGGCGTCAGGCAGCGAGGCAGCAAGCAGCAGATCCATCAGTCACCGTTGTCGGGAAGCGTCCCATCGTACCGGCTGGCGCTTCTAGCGGCGGATTTGCCACTGTTGCGGCGTCTGGGGGTAGGAGTAGGTGCGCGTGGCTTGCTCCATCTGCTGCCGGACATTGGCCATTTTTTCGGTCCAGGCGGCGTCGCCCGCCGCGAGCAGGCCGAGGATGAGTGCGAGCGCATAGGTCAGCAGGTTCGGCCACAGGTCTGGGCCGTTGAACTTGAGGGCCGTGCCGAACGACTTCTTCACCTTCGGACCGAACCATCCCATCTTCACGCTCCAGATCTCGTCGAGCACGAGGTGGGTGAGGAAGCCGAGCACGACGGCACTGGAGACGAAGTAGCGGCGCAGCGGCTCTTCTGCCGCGAAGGCCAGGAACGTGGTTTGGCCTGCGATCGCGGCTGCGGGCAGGCTGTGGAACATCCCGCGGTGGTGCGAGTAGTTTTTGAGCAGCCAGGAGAGGCCGAATCGAATCGCAAGATACATGCCGGCGCCCGCGAGGATGATCGCCTCGAGCGGAAAGCCCAACTGCTGAAAGCGGTGGATCATCATCATGGGCACCACCGCGGCTGCGAAGGCGACGCTCTCCTTGAGCGGGATGCCCGGGCCGCTGTCGAGGTCGGGCAGCATGCCCGCCACGGCGCACAGGCCGCCGCCGAGGGCACAGGTCACGGGGTGCATGTCGCCCACGTACCAGGCCGCTGCGCCGTAGGCGATGCCCACGATCGACGACCCCGTGATGTGCTCGCGGAACCCGGGCACTGCGACGATCCCCCTTGAACACCGCTTCAGGTGGCTGTGCAAGATCGCAGCCACGCCGGAGGCACGACGCACCGGGGGCTCTCGGCCCTGGTACGCAGTTCCTCGCGCTATCTATCGACAAACCTGTGGGCGGCCGTCAGCGGACCATCCGCTATCCCCTGCACTTCCCCACCGCCGCCAAATCGGTGGTTGAATGCGCTGGATGTGACGCATGGGTTGCGGGGTTGCACGGGGGGGTTTTGGTTGAGTAATGCGATTGCATGGCCTTGGTGTTCTGCGTAAGAACGGCCGATTGTCCCATCTTTTGGGCTTCGGATTCCGGGCGCGGCTTTCTAGACTTCCGCCGCAACACGGCGTTTTCCATCCCCCTCGGACCATATGCGATGGCGGTCGAAGGCTACGACTTGATGATGCTGGGCATTCTGGCTGCCGCGGCCGTGCTCGGCTACTTCAAAGGAATCGTCTGGCAGATCGCCTGGATCGCGGGCATCGGGGCCAGCACGTTTGTCGCCATGCGATTCGCGGGCCAACTCGCCCCCTTCATCGGCCAACCCGCTCCTTGGAACCGGCTGATCGCGATGCTCGCCCTGTACGTGGGCACGTCGCTCGTCGTATGGCTCCTCTTTCGTGTCGTGTCAGGGGCCATCGATGCGGTCCACCTGTCGGCCTTCGATCACCAACTTGGCCTGCTTCTCGGCATCGCCAAGGGGGCGCTGTTGTGCATCGTGATCACGTTCTTCGCCGTCACGCTGGCTCCGGCCTACCGGCCGCAGATCGTGGGCAGCCACAGCGGACGCATCGTGGCCGAGGTGATGAGCCGCGCCGACGAGATCCTCCCTCGCGAAGTCGCTGAGGCCGTCAATCCGTTCGTGAAGCAGTTCGAGGACACGCTCCGCAACGGCGGCCATCCGGATGAATCCGCGATCAACGGCCAGCCCTCGGCGCTGGCCGCCATCTGGGAGGGTGTGACCTCGGCCGCCGCCTGGACAGGTGGCGGACCGGCCGGGC
>JBAVTF010000141.1:0-34315 GCA_049695995.1 Pirellulales bacterium
GCCTGAGCCGGTCGGCCAGCCCGGCCGCGTCGTGCCCTATGTGATCGTGACCGGGCTGATTCCAGCCGCGAAGCAGCAGGCGGAGTTTGACCAGAAGTTTGCCGAGGTGGGCTTCCGCGACGAGAAACTCGACACGGCCATCTGGACCGATTTCGAGATCGAGCGTGCGACCATCGAGGCGGGCAAGGAGGCCTGGCAGAAGCTCGATCAGGCCGCCGTGCTCAAGCTGCGGATCGCCCAGTGGGCGGCCGCGGATGTCAACCGCGTGCCACCTGCCTATCAACTCGCACCGGATCGGGATGGCCGTGACCGAAAGCTCACGCCGTTCGGCTTCTGCGGCCTCCTGCCCACGAGGATCGACGAGCCCTGGGGGCCGGAGCAGTTCCATCCGCTCGTGCTCGATGCCGTGCGCAAGGAGGCGGCCACGGCGCCACAGTCGGGTCAGCCCGTGGCGCAGGCGCAGCAGCCGACGGCGGGATTCGTCGAGGGGAGTGAAGGCCCAGGGGCCTTCGCGCCGCAGCAGCCGCCACCCGAGGCAGTGGTTCCACAGCCTGGTGCGGGAGAGCCGCAGGGACTGCCGCAGCGGATGTTTCGCTTCATCGACACGTCGGTCGAGCCGGGCAAGAGCTACCGGTATCGCGTGCGTCTAAAGGTGCGGAATCCCAACTTCGGCCTCGACCCGCAGTACATCGCCGAACCGGCACTGGCAGCCGATCAGCAGCTGGTCTCACCGCCGAGCGACGCGACGACGGTGGTGCGGATTCCCGATCCCATCGTCATGCTCGCAGGCCGCCTCGCTGCCGACGACGTGAAGCGGCTCAAACTCAAGCCCGGCACGTTCGAACTCTTGGTGATGGCGCCATCGCAGAAGACGGGCAACTTCTCACTGCGAAGCGTCGTCACCGAGATCGGTGGCGTCGCAAATGTGGACGAATCGCTCAACAAGCCGAACGACATGCGATTCAAGGGCGAGAAGACGGTGACGAACCGGATCCTGCTCGACGTGATCGGACAGCAGGCTGATCCGGCGGCACTGGCGCCGACACGGGGCGGGCGGCAGGCGAAGCCGCAGGCTGCGGGTCCGGCTGAGCCGCTTGAAATGATCTTCATGAAGCGGGACGGCAGCCTCGAGTTGGTATCGGCCGCCGAGTCGGAGCCGCGGATCGTGCGGTATCGCGACACGCTCTATCCGCCGGCAGCCGCGGCCGAGGGAGGGCCCGGATTCGCGCCGGGCGGACCGCCGCTCGATGGCGCACCATTCAATCCCTTTCAGACGCAGCCGCCGAGGTAGCACCGCATCATGATGTCGCGAATCCTCATCGACTGCCTGTCATTCCGCGCCGCGGTGGTCTGTGGCGGACTCCTCGTCGCGGTCGCATGGGCGGCGACCGACGCCCGGGCCCAGCCCGCCGTCGCGCCGGCGATCGCAGACTGGAAGCAGCTCGAGACGTCGCAGCAGCTGACCGACTACCGACTCGCGCTTCGCGACGGCGGCTTCGACGACGCTGCAAAGGCCTTTCTCACGAACACCGCCCTGCCGCAGCTGGGGCTCCCGGCCAATCGGGCCTCGATCGAGCGGGTGCGGCGGCGGATGCGGGAGCTGCTCGGCGGCGACGCCGCCTCCGACCCCAAGGCGATGGACGCGGCGCTGCAGACGATCGTGGGCTTCATGTCGGCGGCCGCCCGCAACGACAAGGTCGAGCCGATCGTGCGGATCAACGCGCTCCTTTTCGTGGGCGAAGTGAAGGGCAAGGACGGGAAGCCGTGGCCGGGTGCCGCGACGCCGCTGGCGGCAGCCGTGAGCGATCCCAATCTGCCGACGGCCCTGCGGATCGTGGCAGCCCAAGGACTCGCCCGGCACGTGGAGGCGGCGGGGCCGGCCGCGGGGCCGGCCGTCGGTCCGATGCTGGCGAAGCTGCTGCTATCGCTCACGCAGGTGACCGACCGGGCCGGAGCCGATTGGCTCGCCGCGCGGGCCCTGACGATGGTCGCCGACCTCGGCTCGGCCGCGCCGCCGGAGGCCGCCGCGCCGGCGGTGGCGATTCTCGAAGACGCCACCCGGCCGACGACGCTGCGAGCGCGGGCGGCCGCGGCTGCGGCTGTGGCAGGCCCGAAGGCCGCTGGCATCGACTGGAGCAAGGCCGTGGCTGCCTGCCGCGCGACGGCGCTGACGGCACTCGAGACCGAGAAGGCCCGGGCGGAGCGGGCCCGCGAACTGGGGCTCATCGCCACTGCGCCGCAGCCTGGGCAGCCGGGTTTCGGAGGGCAACCCGGGTTCGGCGGCGAGCCGGCGGCCCCGTCGGCCGTTCCCGAATTGGCCTGCCGCCGCGTGGCCTGGGAGCTGATGACACTCGCCGAGGCGGTCACGGGCGCCGATGGGAAGGGGGGCATCGCGGCGATCCGCGGCGCCGACCCGCAGGCCGCCGGCGCGCTCGGCAGCACGCTCCGCGAAGCGGCCACGATGATCGATACGAATTTCGACGAGACGGCGATCCTCGATGCCCTCGCCATGCTCACCGGCGGTCCGGCGCCCGCGGCCCGCGAACCGGCAGCCGCCCCCGAAGGCGAAACCCCACCCGCCACCAACGCTGCGGAACCGGTCGTGAATCCGTTCGGTCAGTAGGCCAAGGGAACTGGTTCATTCGTTCCCATACAAGCCCTGAGCGCGAGCGAGGGGATCATGCCAACCGGTTCCCGACTCGCCGCCAACACCATCCCCGGCTTGCGCCTGGGGGCTTGGATGAACGCGCGGGATCGCCGGCGCACCATTTGCCGGCGACCACTATTTATTTCTTGATCAGATCCTTCACCGTCATGCCCGACGGGATCATCGGCAGCACGTGCTCCTGATAGGGCACCTGCACGTCGAGCAGCGACGGACCGGGCGACTCGATCATCCGCTTCAGTGCCGGCACGAGATCCTTCTTCTCAGAGATCGTCTCCGCCTGCCAGCCGAAGCCCTTCGCGATCGCCACGAAGTCGGGATAGCGGTCGGACGGCGAGATGCCGTCGCCCTGACCGCAGGCCTCGGGGTGATCGATCGGGCCGAGGTAGGTGTGGGCCCGGTTGCCCTTGAAGAACCGGTCTTCCCACTGCACCACCATGCCAAGGTGCTGGTTGTTGAGCAGCAGCACCTTCACGGGGATGTTCTCCGTGCGGCAGGTCGCGAACTCCTGGATGTTCATCAGGATGCTGCCGTCACCGTCGATGTCGACCACGAGCGAGTTCGGGCAGGCCACCTTCGCCCCCATCGCCGCTGGCAGACCGAAGCCCATCGTGCCGAGACCGCTGGAGGAGAGCCACGTCCGCGGGCGGCGGAACGTATAGAACTGCGCCGCCCACATCTGATGCTGGCCAACGCCCACCGCGACCACGGTGTCTTGCTTCGCCGTGAGCTTCGAGAGTTCGTGAATCGCCTCCTGGGCAAGGATCCCCGGATAGCTCGTGTCGAAGGAGAACGGATCCTCCTTCTTCCACTCGGCGATCTGGGCATGCCACGGGGCGAGGTCGGCCGCGGGCGGCTCCACGATCGCGTTGAGCTGGCCGAGGGCCGTCTTCACGTCGGCCACGATCGGCACGTGCACCAGCTTGTTCTTGTTGATCTCGGAAGGATCGATGTCGATGTGGACGATGAAGCCGTGCTGGGCGAAGGCCTCGACCTTGCCCGTCACCCGGTCGTCGAACCGCACCCCCACCGCGATCAGGAGGTCCGCCTCGTCCACCGCATAGTTGGCATACACGCTGCCGTGCATGCCGAGCATGTCGAGCGAGAGCGGATCGTCGCCCGGATAAGTGCCGAGGCCCATGAGCGTCATCGTGACCGGAATGCCGGTTTTCTTCGCGAGCGCCCGCAGTTCCTCCGATGCGTCCGACGCGATCACGCCGCCGCCGGCGTAGATCACCGGCTTCTTGGCCCGCTTGATCGCGGCCGCCACCTGAGCGATCTGCTCGGCCGGGGCCGGCTTCCGCTGCTCGGGCTTGTAGCCCGGCAGGTTCATCGGCACGTCGTAGTCGGGCTGCAGCTGGGCGAGCTGGATGTTTTTTGGCAGATCGACGAGCACCGGGCCGGGACGACCGGTGGTGGCGATATGGAAGGCCTCCTTCATCACGCGGGCGATGTCGGCGGCGTCGGTCACGAGGTAGTGGTGCTTCGTGATCCCACGGCAGACCTCCACCATCGGCGTTTCCTGGAACGCGTCGGTGCCGATCACGCTCGTGCCCACCTGCCCGGAGAGCACCACCATTGGGATGCTGTCGAGCTTGGCGTCGGCGATCGCCGTGACGAGGTTGAGAGCGCCCGGGCCGCTGGTGCCCATGCAGACGCCGGGCCTGCCGGTCGTGCGGGCGTAGCCCTGCGCGGCGAACGCACCCCCCTGCTCGTGCCGCGGGAGGATCGTGCGAATCTGATCCTTGTAGCGGGTGAGCGACTGGTGGAGCGGCATGCTCGCCCCGCCCGGGTAGGCGAAGATCACGTCGACGCCGTGGCGGATGAGCGACTCGACGACCACGTCGGCTCCGGACACGAAGGCGGCGGCTTTCGGGCGGGAGGCGGTGGCCATAGGGGGGCTCCTGGAGGGGAAACGGGCGGACGACGTCCCTCAACCATACACGATGAAAACGGCCACAAAAACCGGGCGGCGGGTATAACGGGTCGCGTGGCCACACACGCCCCACCGGACGGCGGGCGGCTGCATGGCCTGCCCGCCACGCTCGCGACACACCGCGGGTTCGCCGACGTGATCGCCAGCCTCCGCGCGGGGCACGGCGGGACGGTCGGCGGAACCTGGGGATCGGCGTCTGCGCTCACCGTGGCGGCGATCGCCGAGACACTGCCGGGAAGCCGCGAGCCCGCCGCCCCGCTCGTCGTCGTGCTGCCTCACGCCGCCGAGGCCGACGCCTTCGTCGACGATCTCGCGCTCTTCTCCCCCACTGCCGCGGCCCGCCTCCCAGCTCTGGAGAGCTTCGGCGAGGACGACGCCGACCCGGCCGAGCCCGAGCGGCTGGCCGTGGTGAAACGGCTGGCTGTCGATGGCGGCGACCGGCCGACGGCCATCGTCACGAGCATCCAGGCCCTGCTTGCCCCGCTCCCCGACCCGCGGGACATCGCAGCCGGCACGCGGCGGCTCGCCGTCGGCGGCCGGATCGATCCGGAGGAACTTTCGGATTGGCTCACGGCCCGGGGCTGGCAGCCGGCCGACGCCATCGACACGCCCGGTACGTTCGCCCGCCGCGGCGGCATCATCGATCTCTTCGCGGCCGACTGGGAGCGGCCGGTGCGGATGGAGCTCTACGGCGACGAGATCGAGTCGCTCCGCACGTTCGACACGGTGTCACAGCGCAGCGTGGCCACGCTGGAGGCGATCGACCTCACGGCACTGGCCGCAGCGGGGGGCTCGGGCCGCCGCGCCCATCTGGCCGAGCTTTTGCCCGCGGGCTCGATCGTGGCCCTCGTCGAGCCGGGCGAGCTCGCCGAAGAGGCAAAGCGGATGCACGACAGGCTCGGCGACGCCGGGCTCTTCGAGCCGGAGGATGTGTTCGCGCGGCTGCATCGATTTCCGTCGGTGACGCTCTCCGCGATCGCTCCATCGAGCCTGGAGGCGACCGCCACGCTTGCCGTCGAAAGCGTGGAGCGGTTCACCGGATCGCTCGACCGCGTGAAGGAGGAACTCGAAACCGTCGGCAAGGATCAGGAGGTGTGGGTGATTGCCCCGTCGGATGCGGAGGAGAAGCGGCTCCGCGAGCTGCTCGCCGACTCGGCACCGGCCCGCACGAAACGGCTGCACTTCGCCCGCGGCCATCTTTCAGGCGGCTTCCGGCTCGTGCCCGAGAGGCTCGTGCTCGTGAGCAGCGCCGAACTCTTCCGTCGTGAAGACGCGCCGGCGGCCCGCCCCGCCAAGCAGCGGCTCTCCCGCGCGATCGATACGTTCCTCGATCTCCACGAAGGTGACTACGTCGTGCACGTGGCCCACGGCATCGGCCGCTACAAGGGGCTCAAGCTCCTGGAGCAGCATGGCCGCACCGAGGAGTTCCTGGAGGTCGAGTTCGCGGAGAGCACGCGGATCTACGTGCCCGCCTCCTGCATCGAGCTCGTGCAGAAGTACGTGGGTGGCACGAAGCTCGCCCCCAAGCTCGCGAAGATCGGCGGCACGCTCTGGGAGCGGCAGAAGCAGGCCGTGCAGAAGGCGGTGGCCGACATGGCCGCCGACATGATCCGCCTCCAGGCCACGCGGGAGAGCCGGCCCGGCATCGCCTTTCCACCCGACACGCCCTGGCAGCGGGAGTTCGAGGAGTCGTTTCCATTCGACGAGACGCCCGACCAGCTGACGGCGATCGAGGCGATCCGCGACGACATGGAGAAGCCGCGGCCGATGGACCGGCTGCTCTGCGGCGACGTGGGCTTCGGTAAGACGGAGCTCGCCATGCGGGCCGCCTTCAAGGCCGTCGAGGCGGGGGCCCAGGTGGCCGTGCTCGTGCCCACCACCGTGCTCTGCGAGCAGCACCGTCGCACGTTCACGTCGCGGTTCAAGGAGTTTCCGTTCGTGATCCGCTCGCTCTCGCGGCTGGCAAGTACCACCGAGGAGCGGGACACGCTCGAGGGCCTGGCCCGCAAGAAGGTCGACATCGTCATCGGCACGCATCGACTTGCACAGGCCGACATCCACTTTGCCAACCTCGGCCTCGTGGTCGTGGACGAGGAGCAGCGGTTCGGCGTGGACGTGAAGGAGCGGCTCAAGGCCCTGCGGTCGAGCGTGGACGTGCTCACGATGACGGCCACGCCGATCCCGCGGACGCTCCACATGTCGATGCTCGGCATTCGCGACATCTCCAGCCTCACCACACCCCCCGTCAACCGCATCCCCGTCGAGACGAAGGTGGCCCGCTGGGATCAGTCGCTCATCAAGAACGCGATCGAGCGGGAGCTGGCCCGCGACGGGCAGGTGTTCTTCGTGCACAACCGGATCCACGACATCCACAAGGTGGCCCAGAAGATCCAGGCAATCGTGCCCGAGGCCACGATCGGCATCGCCCACGGCCGGCTCTCGGAGACTGAGTTGGAGGAGGTGATGCTCTCGTTCGTGGCCGGCACCACCGACATCCTGCTGGCCACCACGATCATCGAGAGCGGGCTCGACATCCCGCGGGCCAACACGATCTTCATCGACGAGGCCGACAATTACGGCCTGGCCGACCTGCACCAGCTCCGCGGCCGCGTGGGCCGGTCGCACCACCGGGCCTGGTGCTATCTGCTCGTCGACGAGACGGCCCGCCTCACGAGCACGGCCGCCAAGCGGCTCCGAGCGATCCAGGAGTTTTCGAGCATGGGGGCGGGGTTTTCGCTCGCGATGCGCGACCTCGAGATCCGCGGCGCCGGCAATCTCCTGGGCACGCAGCAGAGCGGCCACATCGCGACGGTGGGCTACGAGCTGTATTGCCGGCTCCTCGAGCAAGCCGTCCGTGGCATGAAGAAGATGCCGCCGGCCGAGCCGCCGGCCGTGAACGTGGACCTCCCCGGCGAGGCCTGGCTACCCCGCGACTACATCCCTGACTTCCGCGCGAAGATCGACGTCTACCGCCGGCTCTCGCGGGCCACCGCAGAAAGCCAGGTGGATGACCTGGCCCGCGAACTCGCCGATCGCTTTGGTCCGCTCCCCGACGAAGCCCGGCGGCTGCTCGACTTCACGAAGCTCAAGGCGCTCGCCACGGCCCACGGCATCGACTCGATCACCCGACATCCGGGCATGATCATGTTCGGCCATCACGACCGGGCCGCGATCGACAAGCTCCGGCAGGCGGCGGCCAAGAAGGGCCGCGTGGTGCGGGTCGTGGATCAGAAGACCGCCGTCGTGCCACTCCAGGCCGACACGCTCGCCGACCCGAACAAGGTTCTCGCGAGCATCCGGTCGCTCTTGAAGTTGGCCTGAGAAACGTGGCAATTGACGTCGCAGCAGCCTTTCGCAAGTTCAAGGACCGCACGAATGCAGTCTTTGAAGGCGTCATGGCCTCCCTGCGAGACGACACCGCCAACGAAACTCTCGGCCCCGACCTGTCCGGGGTGCCATTTTCAGAGATCGGGCTATCCTGGACGCGTCTTTCGGAGAATGGTATGAGCCCGCTTGCGACCGCCGCCATCGTCATGGTTGCCACGACCGCAGCCGCCGCGATCGGGCTCATTGCCCAGCGATTCCTGCCCGAGCATAACTTGGGGAGCGAGACAAAGGACACGGTTCGCCTCGTGATCGGGACCGTCACGTCGATGAACGCCCTCGTTCTCGGCCTCGCCACGGCATCGGCCAAGAACACCTACGATCTCACGTGCCGCAACGTCCAAGACGCGTCGATCGACCTCATCACGATCGACCGCATGCTCCGGCGATATGGCGACGAGGCGATAGGGGAGGGGGCGTCGGACAATTACGACCCGATTCGATCCGCAGCCTGGATCGAGGACGCGACAAATCGGATCCACTCGCTCGAGCCCCGCGATGCGATGCAGGAAGGCATCAAGAGCCAACTCGTAAGGTTTGTGGAGGCTGCCCTCCGGGCACGCTGGGCCCTTGCCACCGAACAGCATGCACGGATGCCGCTGTTCTTCCTGCTGGCGATCGGCTCGTGGCTGGCGGTGACGTTCTTCAGCTACGGACTGTTCGCCCAGCGGAACACCGTCGTGTTCCTGGCGCTGTTCCTCTGCTCGCTGTCAGTGAGCAGCGCGATCTTCCTGATCCTGGAGATGGAACGGCCCTTCAGCGGCTTCGTGCGGATTCGCACCGAGGGAATCCGTCATATGGAGTCAACGCTGCTTCATCCAAGTACCTTCTTCCTCAACCTTACATAACGGCTTTCGAAGGGAATCATCCGATGTTCGTCCCCCGCATCCGCTCTGTGGCCGCGTGCCTGCTCGTTACTGCCGCGGTCATCGTGGCGGGCACCGCCTCGGCTCAGCAGGACTTCACACCCGTCGCCGGGGGCGTTCGCTACCGGAAGATCGGCGTCTACGACAAGGCCCGGCTGGCCGCGATTCTCGATCGCGAACTCGACACGTTCATGGCGGGCTTCGACCCGTCGCACGCCTCGACCATGAAGTCGACCGACTTCAAGTCGAAGTTCGCCTCGCCCCGAAACGGCGTGACGCTCTACGAGGTGCAGTTCAACTCCGTCGTTCCGGAGTGGGACAACCAGCCCACGCTCGGCAGCGGCCTGCTGGCTGTTCCGGACGACGGCGCGACGTCGCACCCGCTCGTGAGCTACCAGCATGGCACCGTCTTCGGCCGCGACCAGGTGCCGTCCCGTCCCGACAACTCGTACGAAACGCGGCTAGCCCTCGCGGCCTTTGCCAGCCAGGGCTACGTGGTGATCGGCGCCGACTATTTCGGCCTCGGCCCGTCGCGGGTGGCCAACTGCTTCATCGTGCCGCGGGGCACGACGCAGTCGATGCTCGACCACTACCTCGCGTCGCGAGCCGTGCTCGAGTCGCTCGGCCAGAAGACGCCCCAGTTCTTCGTGTGGGGCTGGTCGCCGGGGGGGCTGGAGCACGATGCAGTTCCTGCGCCGACTGGAGACGCTCGACATCCCGGTCACGGCCGCGGCAACAGTCAGCGCGCCGGTCGACCTCACCGCCGCCTTCCGCCGACCGATCACGAGTCCGCGGCCGCAGGATGCCGCGTGGATCAAGGGCTGCATCAGCAACATGCTCTGGGCGCAGGAGGAATACGCCCGGCTGCCGGGGCTCGCGGCCTCGGCGATCAAGCCCGAGCACCTCGCGGCCTCGCGGAAGTTCTACGACGGCGAACTCCCGTGGCCCGAGTTCGACGCCACCACGCCCGGCGGCGTGGCGGGGCTCTTGCGGCCCGAGTTCATGGCCTCGGCGGCGACCGGCAACGGGCGGTTCTGGGATCTGCTGGAGGATGCCGGGGCCTACCGCTGGAAGATCAAGACGCCACTGCGGGCCTACGGCGGCGACGCCGACGAGGCGATCCCGCCGGCGGTATCCCGGATGGCGGCAGACTTCAGCCGGCTGCTCGGCAGCACGCAGGTCGAGTTCTTCTCGGCAGGCGAGCGGGCCGACCACCGCGCGTCATACGTGTCGGCGACGCTGCAGGTGAAGCCCTGGTTCGACAGCTTCGTGAACCCGGCCGCTCCGTAAAGCCGGCGAATCGCGTTTCTCGGCCGTTCGGCCGGGCCCCATGCCGCAGGCTCGACCGCGTTATGGTCCGGCGCGGATGCCCCACGGCACCGCCGCCGCCGGCCGCGAGGATCGACCTTGCGGCCGCGTCAGCCCCCCCGTAGAGTCCCGCCCCCTCTGCGGCCGCACCGATGCACGCCTCGCTTTCACGCCCGCGCCCGCTTTTCCTGCGGCAATTCGTCGCCACGGTCGCCATTGGCTGCGCGGTCGTCGGGGGCCTCGGCAGTGCTTCCGCCCAGGACGTCGATCCACGGCAGGCCATTCGCCCCGGCCTCGCGCCCAACGTTCCTGAGGCCATATCGCGGCCGGCCGATTGGCCGACGGCGACGAAGCCGGCCGATTCCGCCGCGAGTGCGGCTGCCGACAAGAAGGGACCGACAGCAACCGATCTCTTCCGCGATGCCGTCGACAAAGACAAGCACGTGCTCTCGAGCATCCGCACCACGCCCGGAGCGCCGCTGAAACTGCCCGCAGCCGCCACCGCCCCGGCCGGCCCGGCCGCCGACGCCGGCGTGATCCAGGCCGCCTTCGAACAGGCAGCATCAGCCACGGATGCGTCCCCCGTGCCGCAGGCCGTGTCGCTCGAGACCGCGCTCGTGGTGGCCCGCGTGGGGCCCGAAGTGGTGCTCGAAAGCGACCTGCTCACGCCCAAGGCCCTCGACTGGCTCGATACCGTCTCGCCCAATCTCAAGCCGGAGCAGCTGCGGGAGCTGAAACTCCAGATCTGCAAGCAGGTGATCGATCAGCACATCGAGACGCTGCTCGTGTATGTCGATGCCTGCCGCGAGATTCCCGAGGACAAGCTGCCCGACATCCGCAAGAACGTCGACAAGGCCTTCGACGAGCAATTCCTGCCGAAGCTCATGCAAGAGGCCAAAGCCGCCAACACGATCGAATACGAGCAGTCGCTCAGGGCCAAGGGGCAGTCGCTCGATCGGATGCGGAAGATGTTCTTCGAGCGGGGCATCGCCCAGGAGTGGATGCGGAAGAACGCCGGCGCCGACGGCGAAATCCCGCACGCCGACATGATTGCCTGGTATCAGAACCATCTCGCCGACTACGACTACCCGGCCAAGGCCCGGTTCGAGGCGCTCACGGTGAAGGACGGCCTCAAGCGGTCGCGGCAGCAGGCCTGGCAGATGCTCGCCGAGATGGGCAACGAGGTGCTCGCCGGCCGCTCTCTCGCCGACGTAGCCAAGGCAAAGTCGGAAGGCCCCACCGCCGCCACCGGCGGCCAGTTCGACTGGACGACGAAGGGCAGCCTCTCCTCTCAGGTGCTCGACGAGGCCATCTTCTCGCTGCCCGTCGGCCAGCTGAGCACGATCCTCGCCGACGAAAACGCCCTGCACATCGTCCGCGTGACCGAACGGAAGGAGGCAGGCCGCGTTTCGTTCGTCGAGGCCCAGGTGGACATCCGCAATCAGCTCCACGAAGAGCGGCGAAAGCGGCAGGTGGACGACTACCTCGCACGACTCCGGGAACGAACCCCGGTCTGGACGATCTTCGACGGCCAGCCCGCCGATGCCGTGACCGCAGCCCGCCCGACTGACACCACAACCCGCCGCTGAAATCCCAGACAAGCCCTGAGCGCGAGCGAGGGGATCGGCGTGACGCGCGACACGATCCCCCGGCTTGCGCCTGGGGGCTTGTATGAGGGCGAGCCAACGCCACACCAACCGGGTAGGCGAAGGGGTCGATGCAAGCTCGAGGAGCATTTGAACCGAGTCTTCGAGGTTCCGCGACGAGACTTGTACCGCCCCCGAGCCGGAGACTCTTGCAAGCTGGGTAGGTCTTGCGCCCCGGCACAAAGCGACCTCGTTGCCGGACCCCGCGGCGCGGGCTAAGCTTCGGCATTCACATCGACGGGCTGTTCTGGCGCCTGTCCTGCCCGCGTTCGGAGACCGCACCATGAGCGCCTCGCCGGCCACCGCCACCCCCTCCAAGAGCCCCGCCTCGCCCCCCTGGCCTGGCACCCGTTCAGCCGGTGTTGCCCGCCTCGAGATTGACGGCAAGACCGCCGAACTCCCGCTGATCGTCGGCACCGAGGGGGAGCAGGGGATCGACATCTCGAAACTGCGTGCCACCACCGGGGCCGTCACGCTCGACGAGGGCTTCGTCAACACTGGCTCGACGACGAGCGCGATCACGTTCCTCGACGGCGAGCAGGGGATCCTCCGGTATCGCGGCTACCCGATCGAGGTGCTCGCCGAGAAGTGCGACTTCGTGGAGGTGGCCTACTTGCTGATCTTCGGCGAGCTGCCGACGACCGCGCAGCTCGACGCGTTCCGCGAGTCGCTCTCGCACCACACGATGATCCACGAGGACATGCGGAGCTTCTACAACGGCTTCCCGCGCGACGCCCATCCGATGGCGATCGTGGGGAGCGTGGTGGGAGCCCTCTCCACCTTCTACCAGGACTCGCTCGACGTGCGGGATCCGCGGCAGGTAGAGGTGAGCATGCACCGCCTCTTGGCGAAGCTGCCCACGATCGCGGCCTACAGCCACAAGAAGTCGGCCGGCCAGCCGCTGATGTATCCGCGAAACGACCTGTCGTACTGCGAGAACTTCCTCCACATGATGTTTGCGGTGCCCTGCGAGGCGTATCACGTCGACCCGGACTTCGCCGAGGCGCTCGACATGCTGCTCATCGTGCATGCCGACCACGAGCAAAACTGCTCGACATCGACGGTGCGAATGGTGGGTTCGAGCGACGCCAACCTGTTCGCCAGCATCTCGGCCGGCATCTCCGCCCTCTGGGGACCGCTGCACGGCGGCGCGAACCAGGCCTGTGTCGAGATGCTGGAGAAGATCGCGGCCGACGGCGGTGACGTGAAAAAGTACGTCGACATGGCGAAGAAGAAGGACTCTGGCTTCCGCCTCATGGGCTTCGGCCATCGCGTCTACAAGAACTACGACCCGCGGGCCAAGCTGATCAAAGCGACCTGCGACAAGCTTCTGGCCAAGATCGCCCGGCACGACCCGATCTTCGACATCGCCCAGCGGCTCGAAGAGGTGGCCCTCGCCGACGAGTATTTCATCGAGCGGAAGCTCTACCCCAACGTCGACTTCTACTCAGGCGTGATCTATCGGGCGATGGGCATCCCCGTGCAGATGTTCACCGTGCTCTTCGCGATGGGGCGGCTCCCCGGCTGGATCGCCCACTGGATCGAGATGCACCACTCGCCGACCAAGAAAATCTGCCGCCCGCGGCAGATCTACACGGGCGCGACGCTCCGCGAGTTCAAGCCGATCACGGCGAGGTGAGAGCCTGTAGTTCGTTGCTCCGCAACGGGCCTCCGTGTCACCGTTTGCTACGGAAGAACTCCGTGAGGATGCGGCCGCAGTCATCGGCGAGCACGCGGCCGACGTGGTCGACGCGATGGTTGAGCCGGGAATCCTCGAACAACCGGTAGAGCGACTCGACGGCGCCGGCCTTCGGATCGGCCGCGCCCCACACCACCCGCGGCACCCGCGCCTGAAGAATTGCCCCGGCACACATCGGGCAGGGCTCGAGCGTGACGTAGAGCGTGCAATGCTCCAGCCGCCACGAGCCGAGCTGGGCCGCCGCCTGCGTGAGCGCGATCATCTCGGCGTGGGCCGTCGGATCGGAGAGTTGCTCCCGCTGGTTGTGAGCGCTGGCGATCACGCGGCCGGACGCCACCACGATCGCCCCCACCGGTACCTCGTCCTCAGCAGCTGCGGCGCGGGCCTCCTCGAGAGCCAGTCGCATCCACCTCTCGTCGGGCCGAGCCCCGGGCAGGGCGGCGGCGGTGTCGTCGAACGGGAAAGCGTCGGGGTCGAATGCGTCGTCCATGCAGGTCACCTTCGGGCGCGGGCGAGTCACTGTAGGCCGGGGCAGTCATCACCGCCAAACGCGACGCCGCGAACGGCCGTTTGGGCAGGCTGCCGGCATCGGGTACGCTCTGGCAGTTCGGGCGTCCGCCGCCGCTGCTTCGTCCCCTTCAGGAATCATCGGGAACCCACATGGATCCGACGCTGCTCCTTCTCCGCTGGGCCCACATCCTCGCCGCGATCGTCGCCGTCGGGGGCCTCGCCTTCGCCCGCTTCGGCCTGCTGCCTGCGATGTCGGAACTCGATGCCGCGACGCGCGATCGGCTGCACGACGCGATCCGCCGCCGCTGGCTGCCGTGGGTGATCGGTGCCATCACGCTCCTGCTCGCCAGTGGTCTGGCCAACTTTCTGCTCTTCAACGCCCGCGTGAAGGCCGAGGGCTGGGCGGGTGGCCTGTGGATGCGGCAGACGAGCTACCACGCCCTCTTTGGGGCGAAGTTCCTGCTGGCTCTCGTGATCTTCTACTTTGCCAGTGCTCTGGTGGGCCGCGGCCAGGGGACCCAGTGGATTCGCAACGCCCGGGCCACCTGGCTCTCCGTCACGCTCGGGCTCGCACTCGCCGTGGTCATGATCTCCGGCTGGATGCGGCAGCTGCACACCGGTCCGAACGTGACATTCGACGGCGGCGTGCGGATGGGGAACGGCCTCGACACGCGAGGCGACGAGGAGCCGCCAGCGGCCGACCGCGAGGAATAGGATCGCCTGCGAGACGTGTGAGACCCGCGAGGGAGCCCTGCCATGGACAAGAAAGACAAGAAGCGGATGGAGGTGCTGCAGCAGAAGATCGCGAAGCTGCAGCAGCTTCTGGCCGGTGCGAAGAAGCAGCCCGATGATCCCGCCGAGGTGCCACGGCTGGAGAAGGAATTGGCCGCGGCCCACACCGAACTCGCCGCGCTGAAAAAAGGCTGAGCGGCTGCTGGGAACTGCGGGCATACGATACGGGGACGGCGGTGGGCGGATTCTTCGCGAAACTCTTCGGCTCGGATCGGGTCGATCTCTGGCGGCGGTTCGAGCGGCTCCAGGAGAGCAACTCCGGCACGATGTCGACCTTCTACAAGGTGCGCGACACGAAGACCGGGGCGGTGGCGGGACTCAAGCTCATCGACCGCCGCAAACAGGATCCCGTCGAGGCCCGCTACAAGGGGCTCGACAAGCCGTCGGAGGGCGAAATCGGGACGCGGATCACCGGCCCGAACATCGTGCGGACACTCGAAGCCGGCGTCTCCACGACCGGCGACGCCTTCATCCTCCAGGAGTTCGTCGAGGGCGTGCTGCTCCATGCGGTCATCTCGGCCAAGAAACCGTTCACGGCACCGCGACGAATCGATCTCGTGCGGCAGGCGGCCACGGCCATCGCCGCCGTGCATGCCGCGGGGTTCGTGCACCGCGACATCTGCCCGCGAAACTTTCTGCTCAGGCCCGACGGTCGGCTCGTGCTTTTCGACTTCGGCCTCACGGTGCCCGACAAGCCGGCCTTTCTCCAGCCGGGAAATCGGGTCGGCACGCCGAACTACATGGCGCCCGAGGTGATCCGGCGGCGGCAGGCCGACCGCCGGCTCGACGTCTTCTCGTTCGGGGTGACCGCCTACGAGATCTGCACCCTGCAGCCGCCGTGGCCGCGGTCGTCGGCCGCACAGGCGGCACTCGCCCACGAGTCGCCTCCGACCGACATCCGCACCCACTGGCCTGACATTCCGCCGGCGCTCGCCGACGCGATCATGGCCTGCCTCGCGGCGGATCCGGCCCGACGGCCGCCCACGATGGACGCCTTCTTGAAACTGGTGGCGGGCGTGAAGGCCTGAAATGCCGCGGCCCGAGTCAGCCGCCCTTGATCGGGCCGGGAGCGGGTCGTACCTTCCAAGACTCGTGTGGCCGCCCCGGCCGCCGTTTCTGGACAGCGACGAGGATCGACTCCGATGACGATGGACAAGAGCCTGAAGGTCCGCAAGGGTGGCACCAGCGCCCGTGGTGTGCTCACCCGTGCCGAGCGGATCGCCAAGATGAAGGAGCAGGAGCTCTGGAAGGAAGGCCGCAGCCCGATCGGCCTGCCGAAGGTCCGCGTCCAGAAGATGGCGATGAAGAAAAAGAAGAAGGCCAAGGACGAGGCGGCCGAAGGTGCCGCAGCGAAGCCGGCAGCCGGCGCGGCCGGGAAAAAGAAGTAGCGTTCTACGTAGCCCGGCCACGGTATTCCGGTCACGGTAGCCCGGTCACGCCGTGACCGGAATACAAGTCACGGCGTGACTTGCCCACGCGGAGTGACGGGCCTACACGCCTGGCGGGCGGCCGCCTGGCCCGACGCGATCACCTGCGGGATGCCCACGCCCGTATAGGCAGCGCCCGCGAGGCCGAGCCCAGGGAGCGCCGCCGTCCGCTCCATGATCCGGGCGACTCGTTCCACGTGCCCCACGTGATACTGCGGCATCGCGCCGTGCCAGCGGTCGATCTGCACCAGTCGCGGCGTGCCGCGGGCACCGAGCAGTTCCGCGACCTCGTCGCGGGCAAGGGCCTCGAGCGCGGCGTCGTCACGCCGCACCACATCGGGATCGAGCGCGCCCCCCGCGAACACCCGCATGAGCACGCAGCCTTCTGGCGCGCGGCCGGGGTACTTCGAGCTCGAAAAGCTCACCGCCAGGATCCGCCGCCTGGCTCGCCGCGGGATGACCATGCCCGCGGCATCGAGCGGGTGTGCCACGTCGGCCCGCGCGAAGCCGAGCGAGATTACCGCCGAGCCGGCGTACTCGATTCCCCGCAGGTCTGCGGCCAATTCCGACTCGACCGATGCGAGCAGCCGCGTGGCCACGGACGCAGGCACCGCGAGCACGACCGCGTCGGTGTCCAGCGCGGCATCGGGGCCGGTCACGCGGTCGCACAACGTCCGCCAGCCGCCACCCGCCAGCCGTTCGATCCTGGCGGCGCTCGCATCGACGAATCGCACTCCCCGCTCCCGCAGCCGTACCGCCAGCCTTTCGGGGAGCGTCTCCATGCCCGATGCCAGCGCGAGGAACTGACCGTAGCGGGCGCCCGCGGCCGACGGTGCGGCGACACTGCGGGCCCGCCGCCTCTCACCGGCCCAGAGACTCCCGTGCTCCCGCTCCATGGCCAGAAATTCCCCGCAGGCCGCGGCCATGCTCAGCCGCGCCGGATCGGCCGTCCAGATGCCGGCCGCAAGCGGCTGCACAAGCCGCTCGAATGCCTCTCGGCCGAGCCGGCGCACAACGAAGGATTCGAGCGACTCGTCGCCCTGTGACGAACGCGGCGGCACGAACCGCTCTGCAAGCATCCGCAGCCGGGCTGCAGGCGAGAGCAGCGGCGTGGTGAGGATGGATCCGATCCGCCCCGGCGCCAGCAGCCGAAAGCCCTGCGGGGCGGGCACGGTGCGGCCCTCGTGCCAGACGAGCGCCCGCCGCACGCGCGGGTCGACGCCTACGAGCTGATCCTGCAGACCGAGCCGCTCGACGAGCTGCACGGCCTCGGGCCGGGCCGCCAGAAAATTGTCGGCCGACCGCTCGATGAGCCAGCCATCGCGTCGGACCGTCGAGAGCACGCCGCCCACGCGGCCCGCTGCCTCGACCAGCGTGATCTCGGCTGGCTGCGTGGCAGCGGCCGCCAGCGTCACGAGCTCTTCCGCGGCAGCCAGCCCGGCCATCCCGCCTCCGATGACGACGATGCGGCGAGGGATGGGCATGGGTGCGAAGCGATGTGGATTGTGACTGTTGTGTTGAAGTGTACCCACGCATGGACCGGTCACACCCCGTAGGCCCGTCACTCCGCGTGGGCAAGTCACGCCGTGACTTGATTCCGGTCACGGCGTGACCGGGCTACCGTACGGCTCGTCAATCTGGGCAGGCTGGGGCGGCGGGCATTGGGCCGCGAGGCTGGTCTGGACGCGGCAGGACTCGGCTCCTACCTTCCCCGCGCCTTGGGGCGAGACCGCACAGCGGCCGCCCCGTTTCGTTCCAGGAGAATCATCGTGGCCATGCTGCGGTATGCGTCTTCATGCGTGAGGTGCGCGGGCATCGCGATCCCCCTGACTCTTGCCGGCCTCGTGGGCGGCATACCATCGGCCAGATCCGCCGAGCCGGCGGCGGCTCCGCGTCCACTCATGCGACTCCCCACGCGGATCGAGGCGATCAACGAGCCAGCGGCGTTGCAGCCTGCACTCGCATCGCCCACAACCGTCCCCGATCTGATCCCAGTCGCCGGAACGGCCCCGGTCGCGGTGCCGCAGACACCGAAGCCGACCACGACGCCCGCCACGCCTTCGGGCAACCCGCTCACCCGCTGGTTCTCCGAGAAGATGGCCGCGCTGCCGAAGCCCAAGTCGCTGCTGCCGTCGACTCCCGCGCCCGATGCCGACGCTACGCTCGCGCCATCCCGCGTGCCCGTGCCCCTCGGCGAGCAGCCTGTCGATTCCTCCGCCGTCGCGAAGCCGGCGGTCAAAGAGTCGACCAAGGAGCCCGCCAAAGCGGAACCCACGCAGCCCACCGTGACGGCGCCTGTCGCCGCCACGCCTGACGAGATGCCCACGCTCTCGATCGACCCTGCCAGCTTCAAGGGCGCGCTGCCCGGCAAGACGACCCGCGCCGAGGTCGAAGCCGGCTGGGGCGCCGGTGAGGCCTTCACCCGCGACGACGGCACCGCCGGCGTGGCCTGGAAGGTGGAGCCGTTCGAGCGGGTCGAGGTGATGTTCGAGAACGACGTCGTCTCGTCGATCCGTATCAAGCTCGTCGAGCCGGTCGCCGTGCCCGACCTCGCCAAGCAACTCGAGATCAGCGACCTGCGGACCGTGTCGATCCTTGACGAGCAGGGCGTGTCGATCGGCGAGGTCTATCCGGAGCGCGGCGTGATCCTGAGCGTGAAGCCGGGCAGCCCGGCCGCGACCGCGATCCTCATCGAGCCGCTCGATCCCGAATCGTTCGTGCTCCGCGCCGAAGGCGAGCTGGAGACCTGCTCGGCCAACGCGGTGGCCGACCTGCTGTATGCGATTCAGCTCGACCCGCGGCATGTGCGGGCCCATCGACTCCTGCTCGCCGTCATGAGCGACCAGGGCAAGTGGACGCAGGCCCTGCAGCTGGCCGAGACGGCCGGCCGCCTCGACCCGGCCGACGTGTGGACGCAGCTCAAGCATGCGGGCGTGCTCCTGGCACTCGACCGGCCCGCGGAGGCGAAGGCCGTACTCGAGGCCGTGAAGAACAAGGACACGGGCTCGCCGCTCGTGGCGGCACAAGTGCAGCGGCTCCTCGGCCGCACGGCGCTGGCGGGTGACAAGCCCGACCATCAGGCCGCCGTCGAGCACTTTGCCGAGACGATCCGCAAGGCGTCGCCGCTGCTCGTGAAGCGTTCGCCCACCATGCAGGCTGCGGCCCGCGAGGTGCTGCTCGACGCCCATCTCGGCACCGCCTTGGCGATCGCCAAGGGCACCTGGCAGCAGAAGAGCCGCGTGATTCCCAAGTGGATCTCCCGCAGCGAGGTGCTGATCGACGAATTCAAGGGAGGCGACCGCGAGAAGATGATCCTCGAGCTGCAGCTCTGCCGCGGGGCGCTCGCCGCGTCGGCCGGCTCCACCGAGGCCATCGAGCCGCTGCCGTGGGTGAAGCGGCTGCTCGAGCTGCGCGAGCGGATGGGCGACGACATCAGCGATCCGTGGCGGCGGCGGCAGGTCGACTGGGAGGTGGGCCAGGGGCTCGGCGACGCGCTCGTGGCCGCCCAGAAGCGGGGCGACGCCACCGACATGCTCGACAACGCCACGCTCACGGCGGCCTATCTCGAGCGCGGCGCCGAGCAGCGGGAGCTGACGGCGGCGGAGCGGCGATCCTTCGGCGAACTGCTCTTCCGCATCGGCATCATGCACAGCCTGCAGAGGGGCGATCACGCCACGGCCGTGACCTGGTTCGACCGCGTGATCCCGCTCTGGGAGGAGGGCGACGCCGTCGCCACCGATCCCGATCCGGGCAAGGTGGGCGAGTCGTACGTGAGCATGGCGATCTCATACTGGCAGGTCGAGCGGCGAGAGGACGCGCTGGCACTGAGCCGCCGGGGTGTCGATCTCATGGTGGCGGCGGTAGACCGCGACCAGCTCGACGAGCGGGCGCTGGCGGTGGCCTACGGCAACCTCTCCACGATGTATGCGGAAGAGGGAGACGAGACCCAGTCGCGGACCTACGCCGAAATGGCGAGCCGCGCGGAGGCTACGGGCACGGTCGTGAAGTAGGCCCGTTGCTCCGCAACGGGCCTACAGAGAGTCGGCCTACAGCAGGCTCTCGAGCAACAGCCGCATCTTGCGGAGCTCGGCGACCTGGTCGACGCCCTCCAGCGGCGGCATGTGGGCACACAGCGCCCGCTTGTAGCCCACCCGCTCGAGTTGCGACACGAGCCTGCCGTATTCGACGTTGCCCTGGCCGATCCGCACCTGGAAGGCGTCGGCCTTCGAATCCCGCAGATGCACGTGGCAGACGTACTTGAGGATCGATTCCCACGAGGCGGGCTTCTTGTGTCCGTAGATGAAGTGGCTCGGGTCGAGCGTGACGCCGAGGCCGGGCACGTTGCGGCACAACGAGGCGGTCGTCTCGGCATCCTGCGTCATCCGGCCCGCAGCCGTCTTCACGCCCACGACCGACCCGAGCCCGGACGCGATCGCCACGAGCTTGCGGAGCCGCTCGATCTCGCCGTTGAACGGCGTGCCGAGCTCCGACGACTCCACCACCATCGTCACCACGCCGAGTGACTTGGCGAGCCGGCAGCAGGCGGTGAAGTGGTCGTACATCTCCGGCGTCTCGGGCGCCGCGAACGACACGGCCACCGGCCGGAGCCGCTGGAGGTCGCTGCAGGCGGCGATCGCCGCCTCCGGATCGGCGGCCACGGCCGCGGGATCGAGGTGCCCGCCATCGGGCCGCACGTCGAGTTCCACCGCGGTGAACTCGAGCTCGGCCAGCCGCTCCATGGCGGTGGCGAGCGGCATGTCGGGAAGGCACTCGGTGCTGACGCAAACGAACACGCAGGGGGCTCCTGAAACGAAGGGTCGGCGTGATCCTAGCCGCCCCCTCCAAAATCTGCCACCGCAGGCGCGACTGCCGTAGAATGCAGTCGACACGCAACAAGGAGGCCACGCGCATGACGCTCATTGAATCCGACCCGCGGCAGCCCACCCGCGTGATCCTGGAACAAGGGGGCGCGTGGGGCCGCTGGGGCGCGCGGATCGCGTGGACGGTGGCTGGCATCTCCCTCCTGACGGCGCTGGGGAGCATCGGGGCCTTCTCGCAGTATTTCCAGCGGGACGGCAAGGTGGTGGAGAAGTACCACTCGCTGTCGAAGACGGCGTCGGCCAAGGTGGCGATCGTGAGCCTCACCGGCGCAATCATGGGGGGTGATGGCTTCACGCGGGCGCAGCTCGACCACGTGGCCGAGGACGAGAGCGTGAAGGCGATCGTGCTCCGGGTCGATTCACCCGGCGGCACCGTGAGCGGCAGCGATGAACTCCACTACCGGCTCACGAAACTCGCGAAGGACCGTGAACTGCCGGTCGTCGTGAGCATGGGGGGCATCGCGGCCAGCGGCGGCTATTACGTGGCGATGGCGAATGGAGGCCGCGACGACGTGGTCTTCGCCGAGCCGGCCACGCTCACCGGCTCGATCGGCGTGATCATCCCGCACTTCGATGTCTCACGGCTGTTGAAGAAGTACGACGTCCGCGACGACTCGATCTCGAGCGGGCCGCTCAAGGAGATGCTCAGCGTCACGAAGGATCGCGACCCGGCCCTCGCCGAGAAGGAGCGGAAGGTCCTGCAGTCGCTCGTCGACGACATGTTCGCCCGCTTCAAGGAGATCGTGCAGGCGGGACGGCCGAAGCTCGATGCGGCCGCCGTGGACAAGGTGGCGACCGGGCAGATCTTCACGGCCCGACAGGCACAGGACGCTGGACTCGTCGACCGGATCGGGTTTCTGGAAGACGCCATCGCCCGGGCGGTCGAGCTCGCGGGCCTCACGGAATCGACGGCCCGGGCGGTGAAGTACACGAAGCCGAAGGGGCTGCTCGACGAGGTGCTCGGCGGCGATGCCGTGCCAGGCTCACGCGTGTCACTCGAGGCGTTCGCCGAACTGACGGCGCCGCGAGCCTGGTATCTCTGCAGCTGGTGGCCAGCGATCGTCGCGGCGAAGTAGGCCCGTTGCTGTGGCCAAGTCACGCCGTGACTTGTATTCCGGTCACGGCGTGACCGGGCTACACGTGACCGGGCCTCCCTGCGCGGCCGAGGGCGGCGACGGCGGCCTGGTCGGCCGATGTGAGCCGGCGGCCGGTGGCGCGGGCGAGGGCGAGGCGACACCAGACGTCGGCCGCTGCAGCTGCGACATCGGTGCCCCGGGCGTCGGCATGATGCGCCGTCGCCAGCACGCTTACGAACTCCCGCACGTCAGCCGCCAAGGCTCCGATCTCCAGCTGGCGGTCGGCCAGACCGCGGCCGTGGCGGCGGATCGCGCGGTCGATTCGCACGGCGGCGTTCGCGAGGCCGCGCCGTGCCCAGCTGGCATGTTCACGAAGCCGGCGGTCAAGCAGTCCTGCGTCGCGCCGCGAGTCCGCCGCGAACCGGGCCGCTCGCCAGGCCAGCCAGTCGCCAGCCCGGGCGATCCGCGCGGCGTCGCGGGCCTGCTGCGCGAGCGGGTGGTGCTTGGCGAGTCCCTTGAAGACGGCCAGGCCGAGCAGGTCACTCTCCCCTTCGTAGACCGAGACGGCGAAATGGTCGTGGAGTGAATCGCCGAGCGGATGGCCGACGAGAAAGGCGCGGCCGCCGTGCACGCCGAGCGCGTCGATCGCCGCCTCGCGGACACACGTGCTCGCCACCACCTTCGCCGTGATCGCCTCGAGCTCACCCGTCTGGCCGGCGTCGATCGCGGCCGCGGCCCAGCCGGCCAGCGCATCGCAGGCGACGATCGACGCGGCAATTCGCCCGAGTCGCGCCTGCACGAGCTCACGGGCGGCGATCGGCTGGCCCCAGGTGGTGCGGCGCAGCGCGTGGTCATGCGCCTGTGCGAGGAGCAGTCGCAGCGTGCCGGCGGCCTGCGCCGCCAGCGTGATGCGGCCACGGTTGAGGCCATGCCAGACGAGCTGCATCCCGTCGCGGCCCGGCGGCGGGGCGAGGAGATCGGCCTTGTCCACCTCGAAGCCCGTGAACTCGAGCGCGGCGTTGGCCGCGTGCTTGAGCGGATGGATCGCGTAGTGCCGCAGCCGGAAGGCGGGCGTGTCGTGGTCGGGCAGTCGCACGAGCAGGACGGCCGGCTTCCCCTCGTGCATCGCGAGCAGCTTCACGAGCCGGCCATGCACCGCATTCGTGATGAACATCTTCGTGCCGGTGAGCAGGAGTCGCCCGTCGCGCCGCTCGAGCACCGACTGCACGGCACCAAGATCGCAGCCCACCTCCGGCTCCGTGCCGCCGAAGATCGAGAGCGGTCGCCCCGCGGCGAGACCGGGGAGGTGGCGAGCCTGCTGCTCCGCCGAGCCGAAGGCCGCGACCGCCGAGACGGCGCCGATCGACGAGTGCACTGCGAGCATGCCGGCCGCGGTCGGGCAGTCGGCGGCGACGCGGGTGATCCCGCGGACCAGCTGGCCCAGCGTGGCGTCGGCGCCGCCATGCCGTCGTGGCACGAACAGCCCCCACAGCCCCGCCTGGCCCAGCGCGGCCTCGGCGGCCGCGGTGAAGCGGCCGGTCGGCGCCGGCGGCGCATAGGCGAGTGGTGCGGCCGGCGCGGTGGCTGGCAGCGTTTCGTAGAGCCGACCTGCGGCCCGCAGCTCGGCGATCTCGAGGGCGGCGCGGTCGAGCACGGCCTCGACCGCATCGGGGAGCGGGCCCGCTGCTCCCTCCGCCGCCTCAGCGAACCCACCGGCCGTGCCATGCCATGTCGCGGCCGTGAGCCACGAGTGCCGTGACGCCATCCCTGTCTCCTCGATGGTTCCTCTGGCCCGCGGCCCGGCCGGCACGACGCCCACACCGCGGGGCTCCGCCCGCGCGGCCGCCTGGATCCGATCGTGAAAGTGGCTCGCGATGGCCTGCCGCTTGAGCTTGAACGACTCAGTCGCCTCGCCGTGGGCCGCATCGAACGCTCGACCAACGAGAATCACCCGCCGCACCTGCCAGGCTCGCGGCAGCGCCGCCTGCCGGTGGGCCAGCCGCCGAGCCATCCAGGCGAGTAGCCGCGGATGCGCGAGCGCCTGCCGCCGGCTGAAGACCCGCAGGCCGAGCCGGCGGATCGCCGCGCGGATCACGTCGGGCTCCGGTACGACAAGAGCCACGGGCCAGGGCAGGCCGTCTCCCGCGACGCACACCTGCGCCACGGCCTCGTCCTCGGCGAGCGTCCGCTCGATCTCGGCCGGCGGCAGCTTGACGCCGGTCGAGAGCACGATCGTGTCGGAGAGCCGGCCCGTGATCCGCACGTGGCCGGCCGCGTCGATCTCGGCCACGTCGCCGGTTTCGAGCCAGTCGGGATCGACGTCCGCCCGCGTGTCGTTCTCGCCGGGTGGATGAATGAGCCCCAAGGCGCGACTGGGAGTGCGGACGAGAAGTTGGCCACGGGACTCGCGCCGCTCGTCGATCCGCACCTCCACGCCATCGAGCGGCGGCCCCACCGTGCCCGGCCGCGTGATCCGAGGATTCGACACGGCGACCACTGGTCCAGCCTCGGCGAGTCCGTAGCCCTGCACGAGCGGGACGCCGCGCGCCGCGAAGAACACCGCCGTCCGGTCGCGCAGCGGCGCGCCGCCGGAGATGCAGACCCGCACGCGGCCGCCGAGCGCGGCGGCGAGGTCGGCGATCCGCCCCGCTCGCGTCCCGCGCTCGAGCCGTTCGAAGAAGGCGGGCACGCCGAGGATCACGGCCGGAGGACGTGCGGCACAGGCGTCGAGCAGCCGCATCCGGTCGCCGACCACGTTGAGGCAGCCTCCACGGACGAGCGCCGTGTAGAGATCGCCCACGCGGGCGTAGGCGTGGCTCATCGGCAGCCACGAGAGCCGCACGTCCTGCGGGTCGTGCAGGAACATCTCACTCGACGCCCGGGCATTCACGGCGAGCGACCGCTGCGAGTGCAGCACGCCGTGGGGCAGGCCGGTGGTGCCCGATGAGAGCAGGATCGTGCAGCAGGCGTCCGGGTCGCAGGCGGCAACGCGGCGGGCGAGCGAGTCGGCGAGCCACACGGGGTCGGCGGCACGCCCGCGCCAGGCGGTCGCAGCGAGCACGCCGGAGACAAGATCGACGAGGGCGGGACCGCGCGGCAGAACCTGCGGCGTCCGGCCGCTGCAGACGAGCGCCTGCGGGGCGAGCCAGTCGATCAGCCGCTGTCGCTCGCGAGCGGGCAGGTCGTCGTGCACCGCCACGTGGACGACGCCGGCGAGCAGGCAGGCAAGATCGACGACGAGCCAGTCGGGCGTGTGCGGCCCCACGTGGGCTACGCGGTCGCCACGGCGGATGCCCGATGCTTCGAGCCGCTCGGCGAGTTCGACAGCCGCGGCGGCAATCTCGCCCCAGGTCCACGACCGCGCCGGCTCGAGGCCGTCGACGGCGGCGGGCCGGTCGCCGGCGTCGGCCACCCGCGCGGCAAGGAGCGCGACGAGCGAATCGCAGACGGCGGGGCGTTCGACGGTCGGCTCAGGCTGGGCGAGCACGGGCTGCATGCGAGCATTTCAGCAGGAAACCCGGCCCACTTGAAGTGGGCCACGGTACGGCCGAATGCACAATCACAACGCCGTGAGGGGCTGCCCATGTCAGCTCGCCGGCGTTGGCGGCCAGCGAAGGTAGGATGCCGAGAGCGCAGCCGCCATCGAGCGAGCGAAGGGCATGGATGCCCGGAGCGAGCGTCCGGCGAGATGGCAGGGGCAGCCCCGAACTCTCACCATAGGGCGTCGGCCTGCGGTGGACGTGCCTACGGGCCGAACGTGCGCGGCTGACCCGTGGCCTCGAGGACGGCTAGCCACAGGTCGCCATCGGGAGCCACCTCGTTGCGATGACTCACCGTGAGCGGCATCGGGATGTGGACGAACCGGCCGTGCCAGCGGCCCACCACGCACTCCGTGCGGCCGGCCATCGCGGCATGCACCGCGTTCTGCGCGAGCCGCAGGCAATAGACGCTGTCGAAGGCATTCGACGCCACGCTGCGGATGAGATAGCTGGGGTCGATGTATTTCAGGTTCACGTCCGTCTTCGCGGCGGCGAAATGCTCCGCGATCCGCTGCCGGAGGAAGAGGCCGACGTCGTCGAGCCGCCGGTTGCCTGACGCATCCCGGGCGTCGCCTCCCGAACCGCAGAGATGCTGGCCGGCGCCCTCGGCCACCACGATCACCGCGTGGCCCCGGGCGCGGACGCGGTCGAGCAGATGGGCGAGAAAGCCGCCCGGCCCGTCGAGGGCGAACGGCACCTCGGGAATGAGCACGTAATTGGCGTCGGGCTCGGCCAGCGAGGCATAGCAGGCGATGAAGCCGGAGTGGCGACCCATGAGCTTCACGAGACCCACGCCGTTGGGCGCCGCCTTGGCCTCGACGTGTGCCGCACGGATCGAGGCCGTGGCCTCGGCGAAGGCCGTCTGAAAGCCGAAGCTCTGGTCGATGTAGGGGATGTCGTTGTCGATCGTCTTGGGCACGCCGACCACCGCGATCTTCAGTCCTCGCTCCTCGATGATGCGGGCAATCTGCATCGCGCCGCGGAGCGTGCCATCGCCGCCGATGACGAACAGCACCGAGATGTGCATCCGCTCCAGGCAGTCGACGATCTCGCCCGGATCCTGCCCGCCACGCGAGGTGCCGAGGATCGTGCCGCCGAGTTCGTCGATGTCGCTCACGACGTCTGGTGTGAACTCGACCACGTCGTGGCCATACTTCGGAATGAAGCCCTGGTAGCCGTTGCGGAAGCCGACGATGCGCTGCACCTCGTAGTGAAACGAGAGCTCCATCACGATGCCGCGGATCACGTCGTTGATGCCGGGGCAGAGGCCGCCGCAGGTGACGATGCCCACGCGGGTCTTCGCCGGCTCGAAGAAGATCTTCCGCCGCGGGCCGGCGGGCTCGAAGCCGGGCAGCTCATCGAGCGACACGCACGCCTCGCGAACGAGTGAGGTCGTGTCGTGGAATAACACGCGGTCTTCCTCGGCGACGTAGTGGGCCGTCGTGCGGCGAGTCGCCACGTGTTCATGGAGCGGCGACGCGATCCGGCATTCGCCCAACGTTTTCACGGCCAGATCGGCGGCGTTCATGGGCGGGTGTCCGAGGCGGGCGGGGCGGACAGGCGAGGAACCGTAATGTAGCACGATGCTCCCGGAGGCCCGTCACTCCCATGGGCCCGTCACGCCGCAACGGGCCTCCAGCAAGCAACGGGCCTCCAGACCGCAAGTGGTGCGACGGCAAGTGGTTAGGGATCCCGGCATGCGCAGCCGGCCTGCCGTTCGGCAGTTGGCATGGAGTCGCGGCCGTTCCCGTCGGTAGACTCCGCCAGCGTTATCGGCCCTGCTGTCCTCGAGGCGACCCCTGATGCATGCATGTTTCCGCAGTCTCGTTTCCTCCGCTCGCCTGACCGGACGCGCCTTCATCCTGGCAGTGATCACGGTCGCGGCCGTCGCGGCACCAATCGCCGCCCAACTGCCCGCTGACCGGCTCGTACAGCTCGCCGACGAGGCGACGAATGCTGCCCAGTCGTTCCGGCCGCCCTCTGCCACCGCCCTCGATGCTGCCGCCGGCAATCTCCGCCAGGCACTCCAGCCGCTCGATGCCCTGCTGGCCCGCAGCAAGAGCGGCGCCGACTGGCGGGAGTATCTCGAATGGCCCGCGCTCCAGGCCCAAGCCGCTTCAGGCGCCGCCGCTGATCCTGCCGCGTTGCGGAAGCTCGTCGATCTGTTGAGCGCCACCGAGACCGGCCTCGACATGCCTGATTTCGTGCGGGTGCGGAAGGCGGCGAACCGCTACGCCGAGGCGGCCGATGCCGCTCGGGGCGCAGGCGCCGACCGCTTCGCCCAGCGACTCCAGACGCTTTCGACCGCGCTCCGCAAGGCGGCCGAGACCGGCTCCGCCGACGACCTCGCCAGCGTGGCCCCGACGCTCGAGCGGCTCGCCATGGCCGAGCAGGCCCCGGGCCTCGTGCACTCCGTGCGGTCGAGCTTCAACCGGCCCAACATGCTGTTCGCCGTGCATGAAAACCTGTTCGCCGAGGCGGTGAATCGGCCGGTCGATCAGGTGGTGTCGATCAACGAAAATGTCCTTGGCACGCGTGTGCGTGGCACGGGCCACACCACGGGCATGGTCCGGCTCGACTTCGTGCCGGCCCACGACCGGGCCGTGTTCGATCTCGTGCTCGCCGCACAGGCGTTCTCCACCACCCGCGGCTCGCAGGGTCCCGTGACGGTGTGCACGCAGGGCACGACCGACCTCATGGCCCGCCGCAGGATCTTTCTCACGGAGCATTCCGTGTCGGCGTCTCCCGTCGAGGCCTCCGCCGATACGCACACCGACGTGACGGGAATCGGGGTCAACAAGAAGTTCGGCAAGAAGCTGATCCGCCGGATCGCCACGAAGAAGATCGCCGAGACGAAGCCCAAGGCCGAGGCCATTGCCGAGGGGCGGGCCCGCGACCGGCTGCGGCAGCAGTTCTCGGAACAGACGGAGCCGGCGCTCGCCCAGTTCCGTGATCAGTTTCAGTCGCGGGTGCGTGGTCCGCTTGAGGCCCGTGGCCTCTACCCCGAGATGCTGCACCTCAACACGACCGACTCGGAGCTGGTGGTGATGGCCCGCAAGTCGCTCGCCAACCAGCTCGCGGCCGCGAGTCTCCCGCCGACGCTCGGCTCGCACAACCTGCTGACCGCGCGGGTGCACGAGTCGGCCGTGAACAACGTGCTCGAGCAGAAGTTCAGCGGGCGGATCCTCCGCCAGGCTGACGTCGACGCGCTGGCGAAGGAGATGAAGGGGAGCATGCCCGAGTCGCTCGGCAGCGATCCCGACCAGCCGCCATGGGAGGTGACATTCGCCAAGCAGCGGCCGATCAGCATCTCGACGGCCGACGGCCGCGTGAAGCTGATGGTCCGTGGAGACAAGTTCGTGTCAGGCGACCGTGAGTTTCCTGGCATGGACATCTGGGCCACCTACGCCATCGGCCACGCGCCGCAGGGGATCATGCTCGTCCGCGAGGGGGACGTGCAGATCTATCCCCCCGGGTTCGTGCCCGGCGGCGGCGAAAAGCTCAGCCCGGCCGAGACCTCGCTGCGGCGAATCCTCCAGCGGCGATTCGACAAGCTCCTCAAGTCGGAGATCGAGATCCCCGACCTGCCGCTCCAGGGCGAACTCGCAGCCGCGGGCCCGCTGCCGCTCAACGAGCTCGTCGCCCGCAAGGACGGCTGGATCGCCGCCGGCTGGCGAAAGAAGGACCCGGTCGTGCACGAGACGACCGTCGGCGAGCCGGTGGTTCGCGAGGTGTCGTTCGTGCGGTAAACACGGGTGGGCGTAGCCGCAGGGCAGTAGTTCGGGTCTGCGGTATTCAGACCGTGGTCCGCATGCGGAGCATGCGGACTACGGTTGAAGCGTGGCAGCCTACGGCCGCTCGAACAGGATCGCGATGCCCTGGCCGAGGCCGATGCACATCGTGGCCAGGCCGTAGCGACCGCCGGAGTCGCGGAGCGAGTGGAGGAGCGTGGTCGCCAGCCGGGCGCCGCTCGCGCCGAGTGGATGGCCGATCGCGAGCGCCCCGCCGTGGACGTTGACCCGCGTTGGATCGAGTCCCAATTCGTCGATGCAGTGGATCGCCTGGGCAGCGAAGGCCTCGCTCAGCTCGATGAGGTCGAGATTTTCAAGCGAGATACCTCGCCCTGCCACTCTCGCCAGGAGCTTCCGCGTGGCCGCGATCGGCCCCGTGCCCATCACGGCAGGCGGCACACCCGTCACCGCCGTCGCCACGATCCGGGCCAACGGCTCGAGCCCCTGCCGGGCCGCCTCGGCCTCCGACATCAAGAGTACGGCCGCCGCGCCGTCGCTCACCGGCGCGCTCGTGGCCGCGGTCACCGTGCCGAGCTTCGGCAGGAATACCGGCTCGAGCGCCGCCATCGCTTCCAGGCTCGTGTCGCGACGGATCGACTGATCGGCCACCGCCTCGATCACGCCGCCCGCCTCGTCGTGCCCCAGCACCCGCACGATCTCGTCGTCGAAGAGGCCGGCATCAGCCGCCCGCGCGGCCTTCGCGTGGCTCTCCAGGGCAAACTGTTCCTGCCGCCGGCGCGAGATGCCGTGGGTCGCGGCGAGGTGCTCGGCCGTGAGCCCCATCGAGAGCATGCCGCGGCTGGTGCGGGCCAGCACTCGCGGATGAATGTCGACCGCCGACTCCATCGGCAGGTGGTGCATGTGCTCCACGCCGCCGGCCACCTGCACGTTCTCGGCCCCGGCCGCGATCGCATGGGCGGCGCGGGCGATCGCCTCGAGCGACGAGCCGCAGAGCCGATTCACCGTCGTGCCGGCAGTGGCCAGTGGCAGGCCGGCCATCAGCGCCGCGCACCGCGCCACGTTGCCCCCGAGCTCGCCCCGCTGCTGCGTGGCGCCGAGGATCACGTCTTCAACCGTGGCCGGATCGACACCGCTCCGCTCGACCACGCCCTGCACCACGGCCGTGGCGAGTTCGTCGCCGCGAACGTGCCGAAACAGACCGCGGTCGGCGTGCGAACGCCCGATCGCCGTGCGGCAGCAGGCGACGACGACCGGCGTGGTGGCGGGATCGCGAAGCGATGTCATGCGGGAGAGTCTCGCGTGGGGTTCAGGCCGTGAACCGGCCGCCGGAACGGGCGAGCGCCATCAGCCGCTCCGTGGGAATCATCCGTGGCCCGAGGTCGGCCAGCGGCTCCAGCCGCCGCAGCACCTCCGCGGCACCGAGCGTGTCAGCCCAGGCGAGCAGGCCGCCGCGAAACGGCGGAAACCCGAGGGCATGGATCACGGCCAGGTCGATGTCGGCAGGATCCCGCACGATCCCTTCATCGAGCGCTCGCACCGCCTCCAGGAGCATCGGCAGGAGGAGGCGGTCGGCAATGGTGCGATCGGTCGTTTCCCGCGGGGCCACGGCGTAGCGGTCGAGCACCCTGCGGCCGTCGGGATCAACGCCGATGATCCGGGCCTTCTGATCGGCTCCCGAGTAGCGATAGAAGCCCGAGCCCGTCTTGCGGCCCAGCCGCCCCGACTTCACGAGCGCGGGGATCAGCGGTGAGGCCTCGATTCGATCGCCGTAGGCGGCGCTGAGCACGAGGCCCGCGTAGAAGGCCGTGTCGAGGCCGATCATGTCGTAGAGCTCGATCGGTCCCATCGGCATGCCGAAGCCCCGGGCCACGCGATCGATCCGCGCGGGATCGATTCCCTCACGCACGAGTTCCGTCGCCTCGTGGAGATAAGGCATCAGCACGCGATTGACGAGGAAGCCCGGGCTGTCGCGGACCACGATCGGGCACTTGGCGAGCCGCTTCGCGATCGCCACGGCCGTCGCCACCGTGGCATCGCTCGTGGCCGGCCCACGGACCACTTCCACGAGCGTCATGCGGCGGACGGGGTTGAAGAAGTGGATGCCGCAGAAGCGGGTCGGGTCGGTGACGGCCTCGGCCAGCCGCGCGATCGGGTTGGTCGAGGTGTTGGTGGCGATCACCGCATCGGGGCCGACCGTCCGTTCGATGTCGGCGAGCACGGCCGTCTTGACGTCGGGCCGCTCCGTCACGCTCTCGATCACGAGATCGGCGCCGGCGATCGCTGCCAGGTGCGTGGCCGTGCGGAGTCCGCCGGCCAGCGCGAGCGCCCGCGCCGGGTCGGTGCGTTTCGTGGCCCGATCCCAGGCCGCCTCGTCGAGGATGCCGGGCACGCTCGCCGCGAGCGTCTGGGCGTTGACATCGACGAGCGTCACCGGCACGCCGGCCCGCAGATGGCTCGCCGCGATGCCGGCGCCCATGATGCCCGCCCCCACGACCGCCGCGGCCCGCACCTCGGCCGGTGCAACGTCGCCGGCAACGCCGGAATCGTGGCGATTCCTCTCGCCGATCCGAAACACTCGCACGAGTTGCGCCGACACCGGCGTTGCTGCGAGCTTCGCGAAGGCCTGCGACTCGATCCCGGCGGCGGTAGCTGCATCGACGTCGCTGCCGGCAAGAATCGTCTGCAGGATGGCGGGGGGCGCGGGATAGTGGCCGCCGGTGCGGCCCAGGATCACCGCCGCGGTCGTTGCCTCGAGAAACGCCCGCTCCTGCGGGTCGAGCGAGACCGGCTCCGCCTGCCGCCGCCGCCGGGCGGCGATGCCGCCGGTCGTGGTCTCCACATCGATCAGCTGACGGGCGGTTTCGAGGGCCTGTTCGCTGGGCACGCAGGCATCGACGAGGCCGAGTCGGACCGCCGCTTCCGCCGTGACGCTCTCCCCGGCCGCGGCCAGTTCGATGGCTGGCCCCGGACCGATCAGTCGCGGCAGCCGCACCGTGCCCCCCCAGCCCGGCAGCAGGCCGAGCTTCACCTCGGGAAATCCGAGGCTCGTGTGGGAAGCCGTCGTCGCCACCCGCAGGTCGCAGGCCAGCGCCAGCTCCAGGCCGCCCCCGAGACAGACGCCGTCGATCACCGCCACGCTCGGCCAAGGGGCCGCCGAGAGCCGGGCGAAGAGACTCCGACCGGCGTCGCAGAGCCGGGCGATTTCCGCCGCCGGCAGATCACGGAGGGCGTCGAGCCGGGAGACGTCGGCGCCCGCGAAAAACGACCCCTCGCGGCCCGACCGCAGCACGAGTCCCCGGGGGATCAGCCGCCCAGACGACCGCTCGAGGTCGTCGAGGGCCGCGGCCAGGTCGGCCAGAAATCGGGGCGTGATCACGTTGTGCCGGTGATCCGGCACGGTGAACGTGAACACGACGAGGCCGTCGGAATGCCGTTCGACCGCGAGCGTGGCAGGATCGCGGACGGATGCCGGCATGGCGGGGAGCTTTCGACGGTTTCGCTTGCCCTAAGCGGGAAAACGGCTAGTGTATCGGCTATCGCGGAGAGCCCCAGAGGGGGTCCGCACGTCCCTGCGCCCGGTGCCAGGGCAGCCCACGCGCACGGAGGACGACCCCGCCCATGTCCCACCCCACCGCCCCGCACGCCCGCGTTCACGGTTCCGCTGCCGGCAGCGACGCGGTTCTCGGCTCGTTGCGGAGCACCCCCGCAGCACTGGCGATCGTCTGGCTGGCGCTCGTATCCCTCGGCGTGGCAGGCCGGCTCTGGCAGCCCGCATGGCACGTGACGCCGATGGCGGCCGTAGCGCTGGCAGCCGGTGCCGTGTTTCCCCATCCGCTGGTGGCCGCGACGGTGCCGCTCGCCGCACTCCTCGTGAGCAACGTCGGCCTCGATGCCTACGAAAGCCTGCCGATGGCGGCCGTCGTGTTTGCGGCGACCGCGTGGCCGGTGCTGCTCGGCGGCCTGCTGCGGCGAATGGTGACGGGAGGCCGGGCTGCGGCCGTAATCACGCTGCTCGCCGGGGCGCTCGCCAGTTCGCTCGTGTTTTTCCTGGCCACGAACCTCGCCTTCTGGTGGTTCACTGCCGAGTATCCGCACACGGCCGAGGGGCTGCTGGCTTGCTTCACGGCAGCGCTCCCCTTTTACCGCTGGATGCCGGTGGGCGATGTGGCCTGGACCGCGGCCACGTTTACGGGACTGGCTGGCCTCGCTCGGGCGGTCGATGTGGTCGCGTCGCGGTGGCTCCAGCCGCTGCCCGCAGCCGCACAAACGACGCCGGCCAAGCCCGCCAGCGACGTGGCTTGACTGGGATTCGAACGATTCAAGAATGGGGCGGTGGCTTTTGGGCCACGCTCACGCCGCGGGAATGGCGGAATTGGCAGACGCGCCAGGTTGAGGGCCTGGTGGTAGTAATACCGTGCAGGTTCAAGTCCTGTTTCCCGCAGTACATACGCAAAAAGGGCATCCATGCCCCTTTTTGCTTTTGGCCGGTGGGTTGATCGGGGCATCCATGCCCCTTTTTGCTTGGTTGAAGCTCGGCTGGGGCTGATACGAGGAGTCGATGGAATCCCCTGAAAGTTTTCCGGCGGCTGCCGATGCGGCCAATGAGTCGACCCCGGCCCGCAGGATCGCGATCGGCACGCAGCGGGCTGGTGCCAAGCCGCCGTCGCTCGCGCCAAAATATCAGTACATCTCGCCGCCGGCCGCCAAGCCGCAAGCCGCAGAGCCCACAGGAACGGATGCGGCCCTGGAATCGGCCGTGCCACAGCCCGTGGCAGCGGCTCCCGCGCCGACCGCACCCACCGGCGACCAGCCCGCCCCGCCGGCTGGTGGCCGCG
>JBAVTF010000142.1:0-28323 GCA_049695995.1 Pirellulales bacterium
CCGGGCCGATGCTCGACGTGCCCGCCACGGTGAGCGTGCCGCCGCTGATCGTCGTGCCGCCGCCGTACGAGTTATTGCCGGCGAGTGTGAGCGTGCCGGCCCCCGACTTGACGAGATTGCCCGAGCCGGTGATCGACCGGGAGAGGGTCTGGCTGTCGCCGATGTTGAAGACGAGCGCGCCATTGTTCGCAATCGCGCCCGTGCCGCCGAGCGTGCTGCCCGACCCGCCGCTGCCTACCTGGAGCGTGCCTGAAGAGATCGTCGTCGCGCCCGTGTACGTATTGCCGCCCGTCAGCACCGTCGCCCCGGGGCCGGCCTGCGCGAGCGAGCCCGTACCGGAGATCGCGCCCGCTACCGTCACCGAGCCACTGCGGTTGAAGACCAGGGCGCCACCATTAGCGACCGGGCCGCTTCCGAGCGAGCCCGCGGCGCCGCCGGTGCCGACCTGCACCGTGCCCGACGTGAACGTGGTGCCGCCGGAGTAGCTGTTGTCGGCCTCGAGCACCAGTGTGCCCGCGCCGATCTTCGTGAAGCCGTTGCCGGAGATCACGCCCGAGATGCCGTTCGTCTGGCCCGAGGGCACGCCGATCCAGTTGGTGACGCCGCCGTTCACGAGCTCCACATTGTTTGGAATCGTAAAACCCGTCGTGAACTGGAGGTCGCCGGCCGGGTTGTTGTTGGCGTTGAGCTTGATCGTGGATGCGCCTGCGGCCGACGCGTTGCCGAGGATCAGCGGGCCGCGGTAGACGACCAACGAGCCTTGGAACGAATTGCTGCCGTTGAGCGTCAGCACGCCGCCGTTCGCCGCCGTCGCGTTTGTGAAAAAGAGCGTTGTGCCAGCGATCCCGCCGCTGACAACGCCGTTGATGACCGACGAGCTCGTGTTCGGGACGGTCAGCGTGACCGTGCCGCTGACACTGCCGAGGTCGAACGCATTGCCAAACGTGGCGGCGGTGCCCGTCACGGTGAGTCCGCTCGGGGCGGTGAACCGCACCGGGCCCGTTCCGAGGTTCGCCCCGCCCGCCACGCTGAGGTCGCCGCCGCTGATCGTGGTGCTGCCGGCGTACGAGTTGGTGCCGGCGAGCGTGAGCGTGCCGGCGCCCGACTTGGTGAAGTTGCCCGTGCCGGCAATCGGGCGGGAGAGCGTCTGGCTGTCGCCGATGTTGAAGACGAGCGCGGCGTCGTTCGTGATCGCGCCGGTGCCGCTGAGCCTGCTGCCCGACCCGCCGTTGCCGACCTGCAGCGTGCCGGAGGAGATGGTCGTCGCTCCCGTGTAGGTGCTGCTCCCCGTCAGCACCGTCGTGCCGGGGCCCACCTGCGTCAGCGACCCCGTGCCCGAGATCGCGCCCGCCACCGTCAGCGATCCGCTGCGATTGAAGACGAGCGCACCGCTGTTTGAGACCGCGCCGGATCCGAGCGAGCCCGTCGCGCTGCCGTTGCCCACCTGCAGCGTGCCGGCCGAGATGGTCGTGCCGTTTGCGTACGTGTTGCTGCCCGTGATCGTCAGCGTCCCGATGCCGTATTTGGTGAGGCCGCCGCCGCCGTAGATGGATCCCGTGAGCGTGACGTTGTTGGCTCCGACTCCGATGGTGTTGTCGAAGGTCACCTGGGCGTTGTTGATGGGGTTCGCAAAGGTTCCCGAGAGATTGAAACGCAGGTTGCCCACCGTGTTGTTGACGTAGCTGTTGAGGTACACGACGTTGGCGGGGTTGCCGAGGGCGGAAAGATTGTTCACCACCAGGCTGCCGCGATTGAGCGTGATCTGTCCGGTGAACGAGTTCGACCCGGAAAAGGTGAATGTCGTGAGGCTGTCGGCAGCGCTGGTGTTCAGATACAGGGTGGCACCGCTGCCCCCGCCGGAGATCGCCCCGGTGAACTCGAGGCCCCCGGGCGATGTCTTTTCGAACGTCGTCTGGCCGGTCGTGGCCACGGTGTAGTTACCCGAGAGCGTCACCGGGGCGCTGTTCGTCTCGTTCACGTTCTGCGCGAGGGCCAGCGACGGTGAGGCGAGCGCCGCCAACGCGAGTATGGCGGCCCATGCGCGGATGGATCGCATGGGTAGCACGTCAGCCGGCGCGGTTCCGCGCGGGCGGCGGGCCACGAAGGCACTGGCGAGCAGGATGCAGAGGCGGTGCACGGCGGCGATTCCTTGTCTGTGGAATCTAGCGGCCATAAGCGGCATCGGGCGGCTGAGGCCCGAAAAAGGGACGAATCCGGCACGAGCAGGGACGAATCCGCCGAAGAGGGCTTCGAAGTACCCACGCGCGGGTACTGCTCGCTGCCTCTCCCGGGCCGTTGTCGCTCACCTGAGCCGACGTGTGCGATCGCGGATTCGGCGCATCGCCCTCAGCGATTCTTGGGCAGAAAAACTGCTGGCATGACCGGTGACGACGATGACCTTCCCCTCGGCGAGACCCCGGAACGGACTCAACGCTACCACGAACATCCGTCCGACACGCCGTTTGCGATCCGTGGCCACTGCGCCCTATCGTTTCCCTGACGTGAGCATCGAGTGCCATCCACTCCGATCACCCTGGAACAGCGGCGGATGCGACTCCTGACACAGGCCCTGATGGCGCGAACGGCCGGCCCCGCGGGTGCGGCCAGGCTGCTGGCGTTTTTTCTGCTCATCACGTTCGCCGTCGAGATGCTCGTGATGCTGCTTCTGCCGTGGCTTCTGCCCGAAGATGCCTCGCCCGTCGTGGTCGGCTGCGTGGATGCGCTGCTGCTTTCCGTCATCCTCGGCCCGATCGCCTGGCGGGTGTTTCTCATCCCCCTCGCACGGATGCACGACGCCCGCGGGCTGCTCATGGGCCACATCCTCTCCGCCCAGGAGGAGGAGCGGTCGCGGATCTCGCGCGACCTTCACGACGGGCTCGGCCAGTCGCTGACATCGATTTTACTCAGGCTGCGGGTCTTGGAAGACTCGTGCACCGGAGAGGCGGAGCGGGCCAACGTGGCCGCGATCAGGCAGGTGACGGCGGATGCACTCGCCGACCTCCGCCGGCTCGTCCACGAGACCCGTCCACCCATTCTGGAGGAACTCGGGCTGGGAGCGGCCCTGGAGAAGCAGCTCGCCGACGCTCGGGCGGCAAGCGGGATCGACACGGCACTCATCTGCCACGGCTGCGACGACAGACGGCTGCCGGTCACCATCGAGACCGCGCTCTATCGCGTGATCCAGGAGGCCGTGACCAACACGCTCAAACATGCGGCGGCGGATCACCTGACGGTCACGGTGACGATCGGGCCAGACGACGTGACGGCGAGCGTGGCCGATACCGGCAGCGGCTTCGACGTAGCTGCCTTACTCAACAACGGGCAGCCATCGTTCGGCCTGTTCGGCATGATGGAACGGCTGCGGCCATTCGCGGGTACCGTCACGTTCAGCAGTTCGGCGGGCACAGGCACCACGGCCACGTTCCGCATTCCCTTGCCCCCGCCAGAGGCGCCCCCATGAGCGAGCCACTCTCCGTGCTCATTGCCGACGATCATGCCGTAGTGCGAGCCGGCCTGCGGCTCCTGCTCGCGAGCCAGCGGGACATTCGCGTGGCCGGCGAGTGCGGCACGCACGGGGACGTGCTCGCCTTTCTTCAGAAGGCGCCCCGAGCGGTGGACATCCTGACCCTCGACCTCACCATGCCGGGAGGTTCACCCGCAGCGCTGATCGAGGATATAGTGCGCCAGTACCCCCACACCCGCGTCGTCGTGCTCACGATGCACGACGACCCGAGTTACGCGCGCATGGCCATGGCCGCGGGGGCGAGTGGCTTCGTCGTCAAGTCCGCTGCCGACACCGAACTGCTCGATGCGATCCGCACCGTCGCCCGCGGTGGCACGCATGGCGGCATCGCGGTCGCGGCGGCAGGCAGGCAGCCGCACACGACCGTGAGCCCGGGTCATCCGGCCATCGACGCATTGAGCCGGCGGGAACGCGAGGTTCTCGTGCTCATCGCCCGCGGACACTCCAACCAGCAGATCGCCGACAAACTGTTCCTGAGCGTGAAAACCGTGGAGTCGTACCGGTCCCGGCTGATGACGAAACTCGGTCTCAAAGACCGGTCCGAACTGACGAGGCTCGCCCTCGAAACCGGCCTGTTGGCCGCAGAACCTTCCTAGGTTCCCCACGCGATCCCCGCGTGCAGCCCGAAAAACCCCGTCGCAGGGCCTATTTCCGGCCGCGCCGGAGAATGCAAGGTTTCCCCGGCAGCCGGCGGACGGCCATGCATCTACTCTTGTGCCGATGAGAGCACGGGGCAGCAGCTCTCGCGACCATCTCCAGAAAGGACTTCCGCCATGTTCGGCCGCCACTCACACCGTCGTCTCCTGAAGCGTCCCTATCGCCCGGAGTCGCAGCTCGCCGTCGAGTCGCTCGAGGGTCGCGTCGTGCTCACCGCCAGCATCGGCTTCGATGCCCGGCAGGGCGTCGTGTCGATCATGGGCAGCGAAGCGGGTGACGTGGCCACCGTGAGCCAGCAGGGGAAGAACGTCGTCGTCGCGCTGACTGGCGTTACGTCGCGGACGTTCAAGGCGTCGCAGGTGAAGCTCGTTGACTTCAAGGGCCTCGGTGGCGACGACTCGTTCACCAACAACACCGCGATTCGGTCGCGTGTCGATGGTGGCCTCGGTCGCGATACGCTCCGTGGCGGCTCAGGCGCCGACGACATCCGCGGCGGTGGTGACAACGATCGTCTGTTCGGCAATCTCGGCAATGACACGCTGCGTGGTGGTGCCGGCAACGACGATGTGTACGGTGACGGCGGCGATGACAGCCTGTTCGGTGACGATGGCGATGATCATCTCGATGGCCGTGCGGGCCGCGATCAACTCGTCGGCGGTGCGGGACTCGACCGGGAGGACGACAGCGACGACCGGTTCAGCGACGGTGACGATGACGGCGACGGCTATGACAACGACCATGACCACTCGGTAAACCCCGGCCCCGTCACGCCGGTCATGTTCGACTCCAACGGGTTTGCCCAACTGACCGGTACGGTCGTGGGCGAAGACACGAAGAGCGTCTATTCGTTCACCGCAACGTCGTCAGGCACGCTCAATGTGTCCGTCCTCCCCGACACGAATGGTCGCTATGCAGAACTCGAACTGAAGAACGGCACGACCGGCCAGGAGTTGCTGCAGTTGGAGTCATCACAGCGTTCGAGCAGAACCTCCGGCACGGTCGCCGTTGTTGCCGGCCAGACTTATGTGATCGAGATCGAGTCGCCGTCCGACCGGCTGGCGGTGGGCTTCACGGTCAACCTGCAGCTGAGCTGATCCGGCCCTCGCCCCAATCTGCCGAGAGGATGCTCGCCGGACGGCCCGGCACGTTGTCGCGATCGAGTGGATGCGGCAGCCGGGCCTCCGGCATGACGGGCGGGCAGCGGTCTCGGCGGAGGTAGGTCACTTCGATGCTCCGCGGCACCCGCAGGGGCCCGGCCACCCGCATGGGCGACGCGTTGTTGGGATGCAGGTGCACGGGCACGAAGTCGACCGCGAGCTTCGTCAGGCAGTTCTCGATCCGGTCGCAGACGAACGGCTGGGCGATCCAGTCGAGCTTGTGGAGTTCGATCACGAGCACGCGGAACCGGCGCAGGAGCGCCGGGGTGACGTTCGGAATGACATCGAACTCCGCCCCCTCGATGTCCATCTGGAGGAGCATGTCGCCCGCGTCGTCAGCCGCATGTCGGGCGACCCATGCGCCGAGCGTCGTGTGGGTATCGGAGTCGTAGCTAGCAAGAAACCGCCGCTCGAACGACATCCCCTCGCATCCGGGCGGCGGCCCCGGCACTGATGGATCGACGAGATGGCAGGCGATACCCCGGCGAGCCAGTTCCTGCTCGAAGCTGGCATGTACGTCCACGCCTGGTGAAAAACAGGCCGTGATGCCGGCGAGATCGTCGGGCACGAGATAGCCGCCGTCGAACTCGCGGCCGATCCGGATGAGCGGAATGCCCGGATCCCGCGGCCACAGCCGCGCGAGCACCTCGCGCATGCGGGCCACGGGCGTCTGCTCGGAGCCGAAGCGCCCCAGGCCCGCGGAACACAGGGCGTGGAGATGTCGGCGAAAACTGGCCATCGAATCGCGACTCCGTTGCGGCCTGCAGGCTGCGAGGGCATCCGTCCCGGAGCATAGTAGTCGATGGTCTCGCGGCCGGCGCGATGAGCCGCGCCGGTACATTCCTCCCCCTCAATTGACCGACCGTGTACCCTGCTCCGTCATGCCGCTCGCCATCCGCTACGTGTCGCATCTGGAGGAGGTCGTCGCCCCGGCGGTCGAGTTTCTCGAACGCGACCGCGACCTCTTCGCCCAGCCGCGGATCGTCGTGCCGACGGCCGGAGCGAAGGCATGGCTCTGGAGCGAACTGGCCCGCCGCGTGGGCCAGAGCGGCGGGCCGGCCGGCCGCGGCGACGGCATCGTCGCCCACGTTGAACTGGCCTACCCCGGCACGATCCTGTCTCTGCTCCAGCCGCCGCGAAGCCGCGAGCCCGATCCCTGGTCGTTCGACCGGCTCACGTTCGCCGTTCTCCATGTGATCACGCAGCCGGATGCCGATCAGCTCGGCATACCGTTCGACGTGCATCGCGAGCCGCTCTCGGCCGCGCGGCGAATCGCGGGCCTCTTCGACGCCTACCAGGTGCGGCGGCCGGGCATGATCCTCGAATGGGAACGGCCGGGCGGGAACCGCGTGCTCGCCCCTACGGCCAACGACGAGCAGCGGGACGGCATCCCGGTGCCCGCCCTGCTCCGCGACGCCGACCAGTGGCAGTTCGATCTCTGGCGGGCAGTGCGGCGGCACATCGACACGAACTCTCCGCCGGCCCGCCGCAGCGTCACTCATCTGTCGCGCCGTGACCCGATCCTCGTGGCCGGCCTGCAGTCGCTGTCGCTGCCACAGCTCGACTGCCTGCAGGAGTTGGGCACGGCCTGCGAGGTGGACGTGCTGCTCGTGCATCCATCACCCGGCCTGCACAGCAGATGGTCGGCCATCGGCCAGCAGCCACTGGAGCCCAAGCTCCGCGGCCGGCCGGTGCAGCGACGGCTCGAGCCCGAGCTTCTCGACGGCGTGGATCAACTGCTGACGGTGTGGCTCGCGGGGGCCCGCGACCTGCAGGAGTTGCTCACCGCCCAGGGCGTCGACGTGGCGGCGCATGCGACCGAGACGACGCGGCCATCGCACACGCTTCTGTCGCGCATGCAGCGCACGATCGCGGAGGGAGCAGAGGCGACGCCTGTCCCCCACGATCTCGCCGGCGACCGCTCGCTCGTGATCCATCGCTGCCACAGCCTCTCCCGGCAGGCGGAGGTGCTGCACGACGCGCTCCTTCAGGCCTTCGCGGAGCTCGACGGCCTCGAGCCGCATGAGGTGGCGATCGTGAGCCCGTGCATCGAGCAGGCTGCGCCGCATCTCGAGGCGGTGTTTGCCCGCACGATCACTGTCGAGGATGCAGCCGGCCGCAAGCGAACGATCTCGATGCCGCTCGTCGTGGCCGACCGCGTCATCCGCGAGGTGAGCGCGGGAGTCGAACTGCTCGAAGCGATCCTTGCCCTGCCGGGATCGCGATGCTCGGTGGACGACGTGCTCGGCGTCGCCGGCCATCCGCTCGTGCGGCCGCGGTTCGGCGTCGATGACGACACCGTCGCCACGTGGGCCGACTTCACGGAGCGGACGGCGATCCGTTGGGGCCTCGACGCCGGCCATCGGGCCCGCCACGGCCTCACGCTCGACGCCGCTCCCGACGTGCACACCTGGAAGCTCGGCCTCGAACGAATGCTGCTCGGAGCCACGCTCCCCGACGCGGCGGCCCGGCCCGAGCTCGGCGGCGTTGTGCCACTGGCCGGCCTCGACCCGGCCGACATCGCCCCGATTACGAAGCTCATCCGCATCCTCGACGTGGTCCGCACGCTCGACACCGCGACCGCCGATCCGCGGCCCGTCGCCGCCTGGTGCGACGCGATCGAGCAGGCCCTGGCCGACCTGTGCGGCGCCGAGTGCGGCGATCTCGCCGAGCCGCTCGCCCAGCTGCGGCGGCTGCGGCTGGCGGCCCACAACACGGCCGCGGCGGAACAGCCGGTGCCGTTCGCCGACGTGCGGGGGCTGCTCGGCGACTGGTTTGCGGAGAAGTCGGGCCGGCAGCGGCTGCACACCGGCGCGATCACGGCCACGTCGATGGTGCCGGTGCGAGGCGTGCCGTTTCGGGTGGTGTGCGTGATCGGCTACGACGACGGCGCGGTGGGCGTATCGGAGGCCGATGGCGACGACCTCGTGGCGCGGCAGCAGCTCGTGGGCGATGTCGATCCGCGGGCCGACCAGCGGCGATCGCTGCTCGACTGCATGCTGGCCGCCCGCGACCGGCTCGTGATCACCTGCAACGGCCGCAGCGTGAAGACCAACGAGCCGCTCCCGCTCGTCACGCCCCTGGCCGAGCTCACCGACTTCGCCGTGCGGCACGGCGTCCGCCGCGAAAAGCACGACAAGCCGTGCGGCATTGAGATCGAGCATCCGCGGCACCACCTGAGTCCCGACAACTTCACGCCCGATCGCGTGCAGCCCGGCGGTGCCTGGAGCCACGATCCCGTCGCGCTCGAGATCGCGAACGTCATCGGCACCGACCCGGTCGCCGACGCTGCCGGAACCGGATCGCAGCCACGGCCGGCCGGCACGCCGCCCGCCGCCGGCGAGCCGCTCCTGGAACTCACCGCTCTCGAAAAGCTCGTCCGCGATCCGCTGCTCCTGTTCCTCGAAGAGACGCTCGGCATCGACACGTGGCGGTCGTCCGCCGACGTCACCCCCGCCACGCTGCCACTCGTGCTCCGTAAGAAGCAGGTTCGTGAGCTGACGCTCGAACGGCTCGCCGTCGCGCTGGCCGATCCCGCGGGCATCGACGCCTGGCGGGAGGCCGTCCGCGCGAGTGGCCGGCTCCCCTTCGGCCCGCTCGGCGAGTGGCAGCTCGCGGAGATCGAGCAGCTAGCGGCCGGCATCCTCACGAAGGCGCAGCGGTCCGACGTGCCGCTCGTCGGCGCGGAGTCGCGCGAGGTGCGGCTGGCCGTCGGTCGCGAGCAGGTGATCGGCCACCTCACCGGCCTGCACGAGGCGACGCGGCAGATCGTGACCGTCCGCGCCGGCAAGGGGGGCAAGGACGAGTATGACCGGCCGCTCCACATGGCAGCGCTGCAGCTCGTGGTGGCACGGGCCGCGGGGCTGGCGATCGACGAGGTGCAGGTCGTGGCCCGTCACAACGACTGGGCTCCCGGCGCCACCACGAAGGCCGGCCGGCCGGTGGAGCCCTGTCAGATCCGCAGGGTGGTGCTCGGCTCCGACGTCGATCCGCTCGCGCGGCTGGCCGACTGGTGCCGCCTGGCCCGCGAGGCGCTCTCTAGCCGCCGCGGCCTCTTCGGCCTCGACGGCGTCGATCCACAAAAGCGAGCCGACGCGTTCGAGTCGTTCATCGCCAGCCGCCATCCCGAAACGGGTGAGTCGCTCTATCCCAGCACGACCGAGGCGATCGCCTACGGCCTGACGCCAGTCTTTGCCGAGGTGTTTCGCGAGGATGCCCCCGAACGGGCATTTCTCGACCGCTACAGCCGCCTCTTCCGCCTCACGTCGTCCAGCACCACCTACACGCTCACATGAACGCCAACTTCGACATCACCCAGGCGCCGCTGCCCAACGGCACGCTCGTCGAAGCAAGCGCCGGCACGGGCAAGACGCACATGGTCGCGGCCTCCATCGCCCGCGCGATCGCGACGACGGAAGACCTCCGCATCGGTGAGATCCTGGTCACGACGTTCACCCGCAACGCGGCCGCCGAACTGCGGGAGCGAATCCGCAGCCGGCTCGTCGTGTCGGCCCAGCTGCTCCGCGGCCGCCAGCCGCCGGCGGGCTACCGCGGCGACGAGCTTGATGCCCACCTGGCAGGAATGCCCGACAAGCCGGCCATGGCCCGCCGGCTGGAACGCGCCGTCGCCGAGTTCGACACGGCGATCATCGGCACGATCCACTCGATCTGCTCCCGCGTGCTACGGCTGGCGGGGATCGAGGCGGCCGACACCGGTGAAGAGGAACTGCGTGACCGTGTGCTCGACGAGGTGGTGAACGACGCGGTGGCGGTCGAGGCGATGGCGGGCCGGGCCTGGGACGAGCGGCGGCTGCGGCCGCTCGTGCGCTGCTGCGTGGGCGATCCGTTCATCGAGGCCTGGTCCGATCGGAGCGACTGCACGCCGGAGGAGGCCGAGCTGCTCGCCCTCGCGCCCGACCTCGTGCAGGCCTGCGCCGCGCGGGTCCGCGAGCGGATGCGGGCCACGCCGAGCTTCGACGACCTGCTCGTGCGGGCCTGGGAGGAGGTGACGATTCTCCCCGCCGATCCGCCGGCCGTGGCTGCGAAGAAACGCGACTTCCTGGCCACGCTCCACGGCCGGTTCAAGCTCGCGATCGTCGACGAGGCCCAGGACACCAACCGGCTGCAGTGGGAGCTGCTGCATGCCCTCTTTCCGCCGGACGGCCCGCGGCCGCTGATCGCGGTCGGCGATCCGAAGCAGGCTATATATAGGTTTCGCGGCGCCGATGTGACTGCCTACGTGCAGCACGCCCAGGACGGCGTGCCGCCGGAGAACGGTGAGCCCCCGCGTCGCACGCTCACGGTGAACCGCCGGAGCGACGGCCCCCTGCTCCACGGCCTCAACGCCCTGATGGCCGGCGCGGCGTTTGGCCCGGGCATCCGCTATATGGAGGTGGAGCCGGCGCCGGGCCGGGAGAACCCGCGGATCAATGGCCTCGTGCCGGTGGAGTTTCTCGACGCCGGCACCGGTTCGCTCACGGCGGCTGCGGCCCGCAAGGTGCACGAACTGCTCACGGAGCCCGTCTTCAGGCCGACCGACGCCGGCGCGACACGGCCGTTCAAGCCGAATGAAGTCTGCGTGCTCGTCAAATCCAACCGCATCGGCGCGGAGATCGCGAAGCGGCTCGTGAGCCTCAAGATCCCGGCCGTGACCACCGGCACGGCGAGCGTGATGGCGGGGCAGATGGCCGCCGACGTCCGCAGCCTCCTGGCGGCGATGGAGCGGCCGAGCGACATCGGCCGCACGCGGCGAGCCGCGGCCACGGCCTTCTTCGGCGTGCCGCTTGCGGAGGTCGCGAGTCTCGGCGAGGCCGAGGAGCAGCGGATCCAGGAGCGGGTCGCCGAGTGGCATGCCACGCTCCAGGCGCAGGGCATGGCCGCGCTGGCGACGGCGATCATGGGCGACGCCGAGGTGGCGAAGCGAGTGGCGGCGGGCGATGGTGGCGAGCGGCGGATTGTCGATTTCTCGCACCTCGCTGAATTGCTCCACGACGCAGCCGGCGGCCAGGGAATTCATGCGCGGCAGATGCTCGAGCATGTCGATGCGCTGACGGCGACGGACGAGAAGGCCGAGCTCGTCAGCCGCCGGGTGGAGAGCGACGCGGCGGCCGTGCGGATCATGACGGTGCACGCCGCGAAGGGGCTGCAGTTTCCCGGGGTGGTCGTGGTGGATGGCTGGGCTCGGAAGCGGTCAGCCTCGCAGCCGGCCGTCTATTACGCCGACCGCAGTCGCCGGCTCGACGTAGGCTACGCCGTCGCCGACGTGGGCACGGCCGTTGCGTCGAAGGAGGCCGTGCTCGCCGCCGAGCACGACGAGGTGCGGCGGCTGATTTATGTCGCCGTGACGCGGCCCGAGCACCACGTCTCGATCATCCGCGACGCCCGCTGGCCGCAGTCGCTGCTGCCGGCCGTGATGCCACAGGCGCCCGAGTCGGCTGCGGGCATCGACGCGGCCCACACGACATGGATCGCAGTGCGGACCATCGACGAGCTGCCCAAGCCGCGGCGATGGCAGCCGGTTTCTGAAACCGCTGATCCACCGCCGCAGTCGCTCGCGCCGGCACCTGCACGGGTTGCGCAGACCTACCGCCGCACGTCGTTCAGTGACATCGCGAGCCGGGCAGGCCGCATGACGTTCGACGCCCATGCGCCGGTCGGCAGCGGCCACGATGAGAATCAGTCGCACGACGCGGCAGCGGATCAGGCGGCCGGCGACGGCGAGTCAGCCGCGGCCGACACGCCCGACCTCGGCTCGTTCACGATCGCCGATCTTCCCGCTGGCACCGCGTTCGGCAGCGCCGTCCACGAAATCTTCGAGCGGATCGAGATAGGGCCCGACGTCGAGCCAGACCAGCGGGCCGGGGCGGTCCGCGCGGCCGTCGCTGCGGTGGGCACGTCGCAGCTGCTCCAGCCGCATCAGCCGGCGCTCGCGGCGCTGATCACGTCCGCACTCGAGACACCGTTCGGTGGACCAGATGCCGCGGTGTTTCGCACTCTGCGGTTCGCCGACTTCGGCACCGCCGACCGGCTCGCGGAGATGAACTTCGAGATGGGGCTCGCGCTCCTCGACCGGGACGTGCGGGCCCGCGACGTCGGCCGGGTGCTGCGGCAGTTCCTCGCCCCCGGCGATCGGCTCGCCGAGTATGCCGACACGCTCGCGGGGCGGGCCTTCGACGTGCCGCTCGCCGGCCTCATCAATGGCTCGATCGACGCCGTGCTGCGGGTGCCCGGCTCCGCTCCGGATCGTCCACAGCTCCTGATCGCCGACTACAAGACGAACCGCCTGCATCGCCGCGACGATCCGCAGCCGCTGGCGGCCTATGCACCCGCGCGGCTCGATGCCGCGATGGCCCATCACCACTATCCGCTCCAGGCGCTCGTCTACGGCACGGCCGTGTGGCGGATGCTCCGCTGGCGGCTCGGCCGACGGCATCCCGCGGACTGGGATCCGGGCGAGTGCATCGCCGGGATCGTCTACGGCTTCATTCGCGGCATGCAGGGCCCGATCACTCCCGCCGTGGCCGACGGCCGGCGGTATGGCGTGTTCACCTGGGAGCCGCCGGTGGGAATCTGGCGGCGGCTCAGCGATCTCTTCGCTGGTGATCTCACGGGGGTGCGGTCATGACGGCGCCCCCCGAACTCGCGGCCTATGTCGACGCGGGCGTGATCAGCGGCGACGACGTGGCCGCCGTTGCCCTGCTCGTGGAGATCGCCAGCCGCGAGCCCATGCCCCCGGCGCCGGACCTCCGGGCCTGGCTCGCGCTCAGCCTTGCGCTCCGCGCGCCCCGCGACGGCCACACATGCGTGCTGCTCGACGAGATCGCTGACTGGGCCGGTGGCATCGACCTCACTGCGGCGGACCACCTCGACTGGCCGACTGACGCCAACCTCTGGCGGCAGTCGCTGGCCACGGCCGGCCCGCTCGTCGGCGGCCCCGACGCACGGACACCGTTCATCCTCGACGGCAGTCGCCTCTATCTCGCCCGTTCGCTGCACGAGGAGCGCGAGATCGCGCGGCGGCTGACGACCGACGGCGGCGGGATCGAGATCCTGCTCGGTGGCCCGGGCACCGGCAAGACGACACAGGTGGCCAAGCGACTGATCGAGGTCTATCGCGCGGCGCCCGACACGCGGATCGCCCTGGCCGCGCCCACGGGCAAGGCGGCGGCGCGGATGCAGGAGGCGCTTCGCAACCGCCTGCACGACGACCACGCGCCCGACGAGGTGCGGCATGCGGCGCCCGAGGTGCGGGCCGCGGTCGAGGCGGCCCGACCAGTCACGATCCACAAGCTGCTCGGCTACCGGCCGCACGGCACACCGCGGTATCGCTTCTCGGCCGACAATCCATTGCGCTACGACCTCGTGGTAGTGGACGAGGCATCGATGCTCTCTAGTTCGCTGATGCATCATCTGCTCGCGGCGCTCGGCGCGGGCACGCGGCTGTTGCTCGTGGGGGATCCGCACCAGCTGGCGAGCGTCGATGCCGGGTCGGTGCTCGGCGACATCGCCGCCGCCGCCCGCGATCCGGCCGCGCCGCTCGCCGACCGCACGACCACGCTCACCGTCCGCCACCGCTTCGGGCCGCGGATCGGCGGGCTCGCCGATGCGATCCTGGCCGGTGCGCCGGGCATCCCGCAGGCACTGGAGATTCTCTCGGGCCGGTGGACACCCGCGGCCGATCGTCGTGCCGACGCAGGCACGCCACCGGCCGACTACGCCGCGGCGATCCGCTGGGTGCAGCCGAATACATCGGCCTTCGATGAACTCGTGGCGGAGGTCGTGGCGCATGCCCGCGGGGTGTGTGAGCTCGCCGAGCGGGGCGAGGCCCGCGCCGCGGTCGATGCCCGACAGCAGTTGCAGGTGCTCTGCGCGCATCGCGAGGGACGGTTCGGCGTCGCGGGCTTCAACGCCCTCGTGGAGCGGCGGCTCGGCGTGGCGGTGGGCGAGCGGTGGTATGCGGGCCGGCCGCTGATGGTGGCCCGCAACAATCCCGCGCTCGATCTCTTCAATGGCGACATGGGCGTGGTGGTGCCGGCCACCGAGGCGGGACGAAGCGACGCGGCCTTCCCGGTCGGCAAGGGCGTGCGACTGGTGCCGGTGTCGCGGCTCGAGGACGTCACCACGGTGCATGCCCTCACGATCCACAAGAGCCAGGGCTCGGAATATGCCCACGTGATCGTGGTGCTGCCGGAGCAGCCCAGCCGAATCGTGACCCGTGAACTGCTCTACACGGGCGTCACGCGGGCCACCCGACGGGTGACGATCGTCGGCTCGGAAGAGGTGATCCGCGCCGCGATCGCCCGGCCGATCCGCCGCGCGACCGGCCTCGCCGACCGCCTCGGCGTTCGCCGGCCCTCTTGATCACATACTGAACGCCGGTATACACTCGGCGGCAACCGCAGGCAGATCATCGTGACGACGTTCATCCACACCGCCGACTGGCAGCTGGGCAAGCCGTTCGCGGGCATCCGCGACGCCGCCAGGCGCACGCTCGTGCAACAGGAGCGGATCGAGGCCGTCCGCCGGATTCGTGAGGCGGTCGTGGCGCGGCAGGCCCGGTTCGTGCTGGTGGCCGGCGACCTCTTCGATTCCCCCACGCCCACCAAGACGGTCGTCGCCCATGCGCTCGGCGTGATCGGCGAGATCCCCGTGCCCGTCTACGTGATCCCGGGCAATCACGACCATGGCGGCCACGGCTGCCTGTGGGAGCAACCCTTCTTTCTCTCCGAACATCGCACGCGGGCCCCGAACCTGCACGTGCTGCTCGAACAGACGGCAGCGGAGCGCGACGACGCTGTCATCCTCCCCTGCCCGCTCCTGCAACGTCAGACGGCGAGCGATCCCACGGCATGGATCCGCCAGCTCGATCTCACGGGTTACGGCGATCGGCCGCGGATCGTGCTCGCCCACGGCAGCACCGGCACGTTCGGCTCGCAGGCCGACGGCGAGGACGTGGCCGGACCATCCAACGTGGTAGCGATCGACAGCCTGCCACTCGATGAGATCGACTACGTGGCCCTGGGCGACTGGCACGGCTTCCGTCAGGCCGGGCCAAAGGCCTGGTATGCCGGCACGCATGAGACCGACCGGTTTCCAAAGGCGGGGCAGCGGCCGGGGCAGGTGGCCTGCGTCACGGTGACTCGCGGGGGCGTGCCGGTGGTGGAACCGATCGCAACGGGGCGGTTCGCTTGGGTGGAGACCGCGCTTGATCTCGGTGACGACGCAGCCTCGCGGGTCGAAGAGACGCTTGCAGCGGCCACGCGGCAGGCGGGCTTCGACCGCTGCCTCGTCGATCTCGGGCTGAGCGGCCGTGTGTCGCTCGCCGCCCGGCGGGAGCTCGACCGCGTGGTGGAATCGTGGTCGCACCGGCTTCTGCGGCTCGACGTCCGCGACGACGTGACGCTCGTGCCTTCGGCCGACGAGATCCGCGGACTCGTCGATCGGGCCGACGATCCGATCATCTCGCGGGTAGCGCAGGCGCTCGTGCACCAGATCGAGGCCTGCACGGCGGAGGCCGACGACGCCCGTGAGGCGGTCAACATTCTCCACGGGCTCTGCCAGCAGGCGGAGGCTACGGGATGAAGCTGCAGTCCATCACCGTCCGCAATTACCGGATCCACAAGGAGCTCACCGTCGCCTTCGACGAGGCGCTCACGGTGATCGGCGGGCCCAATGAGGCAGGCAAGACCACGATCGTGGAGGCCGTACACCGCGCCCTCTTTCTCCGCAGTCGGGCCTCGGGAGCCGTGCTCGAATCGATGCGGTCGGCGTTTCATCCGGGCCATCCGACCGTCGAACTCACGTTCGAGAGTAGTGGCGCGGTCTACACCGTGACAAAGCAGTTCACCGGCACCAACACAGCGCCGACCACGTTGGCCGTGACGGGCGGGCAGACCCTGCGAAACGACGATGCGGAGACGGCGCTCCGCGAGCTGGTGCAAGCGGAGGCGATCGGCGGCCGCAACTCCGAAGACAAGCTGCGGATGCAGTGGGCCCACCTCTGGGTGTGGCAGGGCGTGGCCGGATCTGATCCGCTCGATCGCGACGCGATGCAGGAGCCGCTGGAACGGCTGCGCGGCCGGCTCGGTAGCCTCGACGAAGGGGGCGTGGTCGAGTCGCAGGCCGACGCCACGGTCGGCAGGATGGTGGCCGAGATCCATGCATCCCGCACCCGCGACACCGGCGCGGCTCGGGTCGATTCACCGCTCGGTAAAGCCGATGCAGCGCTCGCCGAGGCCCGCACCCGCGTGGCCGGCGCCCGCGCCGCGATCGGCCAGCTCGAGGCAGCCGTCGCGAGCGTCGAGCGGGCCGATACGATCATCGCCGAGAGCGAAACGAGCCTCGTCGCCCGGCGGGCCGAACAGGAAGAGAACGAGCAACTCCTGCTCGAGGCACAATCGCTCGAAGTGCGTCAAGCGGAACAGCAGGCCGCCGCGACAGCGGCCGCCGCGCGGCTGGCGGCCATAGCCGATGCCGACCGCCAGATCCGTGACTGCGAGACCCGAATCACGGCGATCGAGGCGCGGCGGACGCCGACGGCCGCGCGGCAGACAGCGGCGCTCGCCGCTGAGCACGAAGCGACGACGCGATTCGCGGCCGCCCTGGCCGCTGCCCGTGAGCGGCAGCGGGAGCATGCGGAACTGGGAGAACTTGCCGAGCTTCATCGGCAGGCTGAGCATCTTGAACAGCGGCGCACCGAGCGGGCCGGTCTCGCCGGACGCTGCGGCCGGATCGCCGACCTCAGGCAGGAGGCGGCCGCACTCCACAAGCGACTCGCTGACCTGCCGGCCGTCACTGCGGCCGACCTGGCGGGCCTTGCCAGCCACGAACGCGGCCGCGATGCCGCCCAGGCGAAGCTCGACGCGATCGCCACTCGCGTGGAACTCGTGACTGCCGACTCGGCTGTGCGGCTCGGCGGTCACGAGCTGGCCGTGGGCCGATCCGAAACGATCGTGGCCGATACGCCGCTGGAGGCGGGCGGTGCCCGGCTCGTGATCACGCCCGGCGGCGGCACCTCCGTGACCGAGACCACGCGGCTTCGCGATGCGGCGGCTGCGGCCCTGGAAAACCGCCTGCGCCAGCTCGGCGTGACCGATCTCGACGAGGCCCGGCGGGTGCAGCCGCTGCGGCAGACGGTGGAAGCTGCGCTCGAGGCCAAGCGGTCGGCGATCTTCGACCTCGGCGACACGAAGGCCGATGCCGAGCTCGCAGCGCTCGACGCCGAGCTCACCGAACTGGAAGAGACGCTCCGCGGCCAGACGCGGCCGGACTTCTCTCGCCCGATCGGGCTCGAGGCGGCCACAGCCGCCCGCAAGGCGATCACCGAGCGGCTCCGCAGCCTCGCGCACGACGTCGCCACGACTGCCGCGGAGCAGCAGGCAGCGGAGCAGCTCCTCGCCGAGGCTCGCCTGCAACGCGAGCAGTCAGCCGACGAGATCCGCGAAATCGATGGCGAGCTCCGCGACGCACAGGTCCGGTGGGACGTGCTCGTGGAGGAGCATGGCGACCAGCGACAGGAGGCGATCGCCGCCGCGACGCACGCCCGCACGTCCGCCGACGAGCAGCTGGCCGCGACACAGGCGGTCTTGCAGCGGCTCCAGCCCGAACTCCTCCGCAAGACCGCCGCGCGGCTCCAGCGGGCGATCGAGAAACTGCTCACCGATAGCCGTGCAGCGATCGCCGAGCGCACGGTCGCGCTGGAACGGCTTCGTAACGAGGGCACGCTCGACCCGCGCGACGATCTCGCCCAGGCGCTGGCCGCGGAGCGGGTGGCCGAGGCGGCGCAGCGGCAGGCGGCCCGTGAGGCCCGGGCCCACGCGTTGCTCGCGCGGCTGTTCGCGGAGAAGAAGGCCGAGATCGAGGCACAGTTCGTGGCACCGCTGTCAGAACGTGTGGCTGGCTATTTGCGTTGCTTGTTCGGCGCTGATGCGACCGTGTCGATCGGCTATGCGGGCGACATGTTCACGACGCTCGAGCTGACGCGGCCAGACTTTGGCGGCATTGCTTTGGCATTCAGGCGACTCAGCGGCGGCGCCCGCGAGCAGGTGGCGGCTGCCTTCCGGCTGGCGATGGCCGAGATCCTCGCCGTAGAGCACGGCGGCTGCCTGCCGATCGTGTTCGACGACGCTTTCGTCAACGCCGACTCATCGCGGCTGGCCGGCATCCAGGCCATGCTCGACCGGGCGGCCGATCGGGGACTGCAGCTGATCGTGCTTTCGTGCAACCACCGCGACTACGACGGCCTCGGCGCGGCCACCGTGGAGCTGCAGAAAACCTGGTTTTCCCGGGGAACGCCGGAGTCCGGGGCCGCAGCCGCTGCCGCCCAAAATCCAGGCGCTGACGCGGCCGGGGGCTGACCCGCCCGGACCATGGCGGAGCCTTGGGGGCGGAATTACCCTTGGCGACTGACTCCGGATGCCAGCCAGGGCCGTGTTTCTGCGGTCATTTCCCGCTGGCTTCGGGGGCGGTCGATCGCAACAATTCCCGGCCCTTTGTCCCGGCCACCCTTTGTCCCGGCCATTCGTTCCGATCCCAAGGATGAAGCCCGTCGCCACGGCCGGCGGTCCTGTACGCCATCCCCCTTTCTCCACACGATCTCATGGACACGCGCCGTCACCCGTCGCTCGGTATCTCTGCCATCGCGGTTCACCAGCCCGCCTGGGAGCTGGAGAACGCCTGGTTCGGCGACACGATGCCTCGCAAGTTTTCCCACCACACGGGCATCGAGGCCCGCGGCATCTCGCTCGACGACGAGCTGGCGATGGGGATGCAGGCCGTGCGGCAGCTGCAGCGTGAGACCGGCTGCAATCTCACCGACTGCCGCGGCATCGCGTTCGTGACGCCGTCGTTCATTCCGCCGTCGGTGGCCCGGCAGCATCTCGGCGCCGACGACGTGATCCGCGAGCGACCCAGTCACGCCGCCGACGAACTGGCCCGCCTGCTCGGCCTGGAGCGGTGCCGCACCATCGGCCTCAACTGGTTTTGCTGCGGCTACAGCCGGGCGTTCTCGGTCGTCTCCCGCCGCTGGGCGCCGCGACTGGCCCTGGGCCGCGATGAATTCGTGCTCGTGGTCGTGGCCACCCGCATCAGCCGGATCACCGACTTCGCCTGCGGGCAGACCGCCGGCCTGTTCGGCGACATGGCCTCGGCCACGCTCCTGGCTCCCGCCACGAGCCGCCGCTATCCCGTGCACTTCGAGATCGTGCACGCCGACGCGGAGAAGCAGGCGGCCGAGCGACCCGCCTTCGACTTCCACGTGCAGCAGCATGTGGCCATCCCGGCCCCTGACGGCGGCAGGCTGCACGCAGCCGAACGGCTCGTCTACTCACTCGACGGCATGGCGATCGCGGAGCTCGCGCCACGGGCGATGTCGGCGGCCACCGCCAAGGCGCTCGCTGCCGCGGGGCTGACCGGCGAAGACGTGAACTTTGTCGTGCCCCACCAGGCCGGCACGGGCATCGTGCGGTTCACCGGCATGAAGCTCGACGAACTCGGCGTGCGCGGCGAACTCGTCAACGGCCTCACGCGGCGGACGGGCAACGTGAGCGCCTGCTCGGTGCCCCACGCTCTCAAGCAGACCTGGGGCCAGCTCCGCGGCCTGATCGCCTGCCCCACCGCCGCGGTCGGCAGCCCCGGCCGTCCCGAAGTGCTGCAGGGCTGCATCCTCCTGCGGGCCACACCGCTGCACGAGCGGCAGCCCACCATCGCCGCCTGACGACGTTCTACTCGTCGTCGCCCGCGGCCTGTTCGTCTTGGCCGGTCTTGCCGCGGCGCTGCGGCCGCGATTCGTCGTCGCGGCGGAAGACGGCGACCACGTCTTCGATCGGCACGACGTAGAGCAGGTTGTTCTGCTCGAAGTCCACGGGGATCGAGTTCTTGGGGTGGAAGAGCACCTTGTCATACTTCGCGATCGGGAAGTCGGCGTCCCGCTCGACCTGCAGGCTCACCTCGACCACGCGGCCCGTGATCGTGGGAATCTCGGCCTGATCGGGCAGCACAATGCCGCCCCGCGTCTTGTGCCGGCTCTCGTCCTTGCGGATCAGCACCCGCATCCCGAGCGGCTCCACGAATTCGTTCACTGCCATCTCCTCCTTCACCGTGCACCTGCGGCCGGCATGAACGACTCGTCCGCTGGAACCGGCAGGCACACCGCCAGCACGGCCCACATCACCGTGAGCACGACCCCGCGCGAACGTCCGATGCGTGCACCCGTGGTGAACATTCCTGCTCCTCTGCCGACATGAACAAGTCTTGCTGCCCCGCATCATGCCCGTAGAAGCACACGCCTGCAAATGTCCCACCGTAGGCCCGTCACTCCGTGACAGGCTGAGCCCGTTGCGAAGCAACGGGCCTAGATGACTGAGGCAGACCGTGCGGCGGCGCGTTCAGCCGGAAGATGAGGAGCGGCACCTCCATCACCTTCTCGTGATGGAAGGCATGGCCGAAGAGCCCCTGTTCGCCGAGGCACTCGCCATGATCGGCCGTCACCACCACCGTGGTCGGGCGGCCGCGGGCGGTGAAGCAGGCCAGAAGATCGGCCATGCGTCGATCGAGATACTCGACGCACTGCTTCTGCCGGTCCCAGAGCCCGCGTTCGAGCGTGCCGGCCGCATCGGTCACGCCTCCCGTCTTGAAGAGCCGACCGAGACTCATCCGCTCGGTGACGGGATCGGCCGCGAGCGACGGCATCTCCTCGTGGCGAAACGGGCTGTGCGTCTCGCCGAAATTGATGAAGGCAAAGCACGGCCGGCGACGGGCCCGCCGCTCCACCTGCTCGCACACGAGCGTTATCTGCTCGCGGGCCGCCGTGCCCGTCACCCGAAACCACTCGAAGCCGTCCTGGAGCGGGCTCGGCTTCTCGAACCAGTCCATCGCCGCGACGCCGAGCGTGGCATAGCCGCGGCGGCGGAAGCCCTCGATGATGCTGACGGTGGCCTCCGGGAACGTCACCAGCGGCCGCACGGCGAGATTACGGTGCGAGATCCGCCACAGCTGCTGAACGTAGCGGTTGTAGAGCGGCAGCGGCTCGAACACGTGCGGCAGAAAGCCGTTGAACATCGCCTGATGCGCCGGCAGCGTGTAAGTGGCCATCGCCCAGGCCCGCTGCGCGGGGCCGTAGCGGTCGAGCACCGGCGTGTGGGCTGCGGTATAGACGTCGTAGCGGCAGGAGTCCCACGTCACGAGCAGGAAGTCTTCGGCGTCGTCACCCGCCTGCAGCCCGCGATGTCGCCACTCGTCCCACATCCGCCCCAACGGTGTCCGTGTCAGCATGCCCATCAGTGCGTCTCCCCGGTGATCGGCCGCCGGCAGATGGCGACGGTGAACCACGCTGACCCATACACGTCGGCGACCGCAGCGGGCACGATCGGGAAGTCGGTGATGCTCGGAGCCGCAAGTCCTGCGAGCCTCGCCCAGCCGCGGGCATCGCGCCGCGCGCACGAACACTTTCGCCACACCCACACGAAGAGCGGGTTGCTCGCCATCAGGCCCGTCCGCAGTGCCTCCACGGCATCGCGCCGCGCCTGCGCCGCAGCCGTCTCCACCTGCACTCGGACGTCCACGTCATGAAAGTGCCGCCGCAGCAGGGCGGTGAACTCGTTGCGGTGCCACTCGTGCTCGTGAAACCGATTCCGTGGCCGGCCGGCGACGAACGGCGGCGTGGCCGCCCGGTCGGGCGTCGACACGATGAACGTGCCATCGGCCGCAAGCCGGCGGGCAGCCCCGGCCACGAGCGACTCTGGCCGTGGCACGTGCTCGATCACCTCGAAGCACGAGATCACATCCCAGCCGCCAGCCACATCGGCAAGCTCCTGGCAATCACCAACGGTAAACGACACCTCCTCACCGCCATGTCTTGCCTGCGCCCGCGCGACGGCGGTGGCGTCGGCATCCACGCCGAGCACGGCGGCCGCCCCGGCGGTCCGCAGGACTGCGGCGCCATAGCCAGCCCCGGAGCCGAGATCGAGCACGCGGCGGCCGCCGACCCGCTCCGCAGCAAAGAGGTAGCGAGCCAAATGCGGCGCGGCGAGCTCGGCCCACTGCGGCGTGCCCGGCTCGGCGCGTTCGACGTTCATGCGGCCGCGCTCCGCTTGGTATCGCTCGCGCGACCACTGACCACGTGATCGAGGATCGCGACGAGCCGCGGCCCCCAGGTATGCACGCTCCAGTGCCGCTCGAGCCGCAGTCGTGCGGCGTGGCCCATCGTCCGCCGCAGCGCGGGATCGGCGGCGAGCGTCGCGATCGCCCGCCGCCACTCGGCCGGCGTGTCGGCCAGGAACCCGGTCGTGCCATGGTCGATCAGGTGGCGATGGATGCCGATCGAGTTGGCCACGACCGGCAGGCCGGCAGCCATGTATTGCAGCACCTTGAGGCCGCACTTGCCCGCGCTCCACGGGTGATCGGGCAGCCAGGTGATGCCGATGTCGGCGCGGGCGAGGTCCTCGCTCTCGCTCGCGGCCGACCAGTCTGAATGCCGCGCCGGCACGCCGCAGTCGCGCTCACGCGCGTCGCAGATGGCATGGAGCCGGAGACCTGGTACGGCCGCCGCCGCTGCCGCAAGGCAGGGTCTGGCATCGGCGAGCGACGCTGCCGTGCTCGGGCTCCCGATCCAGACGAGCTCGGCAGCGCCCGCCGGACGGTCGTGCGCGGCGAGCCGATAACGGGTCGCATCGACGCAGGTAGGCATCAGCTGCGCAGGCAGACGGCCGCCACAGGCATCGGCGGCGCGGCGGAGATGCTCGGATCCGGCCAGGCAGCCATCGGCGAGGCGAACCAGACGCCGGAACCTCCCCAGCCGCACCGGGTCGGCCGCGGCACGAGATGCGTTGCTGTCGCGGCAATAGATGGCATCGTCGAAGTCGAAGATGAGAACGCGGGCGGCGTGGCGGATGAGCCACGCCTTCGCGGCGCTGAATAGCCGCCGCTGCACGACGACCGCATCGGCGGCCCGGATCGCCTGCAGCATCGCGGTGAAGTCGCGCAGGCCCGGCCGCCGCGGCCAAGGCTCCAGCTTCCAGCCCGCCGCCGCCAGCGCGGGTGCGCAGGCAGCCAGCCGGTAGCGGTAGCAGACGAAGTCGGCGTCTTCGGTGAGGGCCAGGAGTCGCCGCACGAACAGCCACCTCGGGTCAGACCACGGTCCACGTCGGTGCACGATGCACCGCAGCACAGGATCGGCGGCCGAAGGGCCCGCGATGCAGTCGGGCCGGAAAGGTTTTCGTGAGCCGCGCAGACCTCCCAGGACAGCGGCGGGCTGGGCGGCACAGACAAGCTGGGAGAGAGTGCTGCGTGGACCGCGCCTGCCCCAGCCAATCCGCATGGAGGAAGCACGGGTTCCGCTCCGAAACCCTCTGCATGCTGCGCTACTCGCTCCGGCACTCCACCGGAACTGTCCGGCCGCCACGGATCGCCCTGCTCGTCGATCGCTTCGACGGCCGCGGGGGCGCGGAGTCCTACACCCGCGATCTTGCCGACTGGCTCGCTGCCCGTGGCTGCGATGTCCACGTGATCGGCCGTACCTGCGGGCCGCGCGAGCAGCCGCTGCCGATCACGGTTCACCAGCTGCCGCCGACCCGCTCCTGGGCCGCATTCGTGCACGAGGCACGCAGCTGCATCGCCGCGATCGCCCCCGACGTGACCCACGACATGGGCGTGGCCGTGGGCTGCGACATCTTCCACTCGCACGTCGGCTCGCCGCTGGCCTGCCAGCAGGCGGCTGACCTGGCCCAGCCCGCCTGGTATCGCCCCATCCGGCGACTCGTGCAATCGGCAGTCCGCCGCCGCCGGATCGCGGCGCGGGCGGCCATGCAGTTTGGCGCGGCCGAGTCGCTCTGCATCGCGCTGTCACACCGCGGCGCTGCCGACTTGACCACGCTGCACGGAGTCTCGCCCGGCCGCATCCGGCTCGTGCCCAACGGCGTCGATGCCGAGCGGTTCAATCCGGCGCGGCACCGCGATGCCGGCGCCGCCCTCCGCCGCCGCTGCGGCTTCGCCCCGGACGACGTCGTGGTGATCGGCGTGGCCCACAACCAGCGGCTCAAGGGCATGCCGGTGCTCGCTCGCGCGGTGCTCGGCCTGCGACACGAAGGCCTGCCGCTGAAGATACTCCTCTGTGGCGGCCGTGCCGCGTCGCCTTCCGGCGACCAGGCCGCGATCGTCGAGCTGGGCTGCGTGTCGGACATGGCGGCCTGCTTCGCCGCGGCCGACATCGCCGTTCAGCCGACGTTCTACGACGCCTGCAGCCTCGCCACGCTCGAGTCGCTCGCCAGCGGCCTGCCCGTGGTGACGACCCGCGCCAACGGCGCGAGCGAACTACTCTCGTCCGACGACGCCATCGTGCTCGACGATGCCGCCGACGTCGCGACACTCACCGCGACGCTCCGTCATCTGGCGGCCGACCGCTGGCTCCGCGCCTCGCTGGGCCGCGCCGCCCGCCGCCGCGCACTCGATCTCAGCATGGAGACCGCCTTTTCGTCGATCGTCGCCGTGTATGGCGAAGTGGTGGCAGCCCGGGGCTGCCGGCTCGTTCCCGTGGACGCAGCAGCCAGCCGGCGCTGGGCCGCCTGACGCCGAACCAACGCCCCCGTGGGAAGCCCACGTGCGCGTACCCGCCCTCTAGAAGCCCCCATGCGCAAGCGGGGGGATCTCAAACGATGCCGCGGGCCTCGAGCAGCGAGACGACCGCATCGACGCACTTGCCGATCGGCCACTCATGCGTCGGCAACGCGAGGTCGGGCGCGGCCGGTGCGTCGTAGTCGGCCGAGACACCGGGGAAGTTGGTGATCTCGCCCGCATCGGCCCGGGCATAGGTGCCGTCGGTGTCGCGCTTCCGGCAGGCCTCGACGGGCGCCGAGAGATGGACGACGAGAAACCGACCGCGGCCCACCCGCTCCGCCGCCTTCTGCCGCACGGATTCATCGGGCGCGACGAACGCGGCCAGGCAGACAAGGCCGGCATCGTTGAGGATCCGCGCCACCTCGACGCCACGGCGGAGGTTCTCGCTCCGCTCCTCCGCCGAGAAGCCGAGGTCGCGGCTGATTCCGAGCCGCAGCGACTGGCCGTCGAGCACGGTCACCGCCCGGCCCATGTCGAAGAGCCTCCGCTCGACGGCCCGGGCGAGCGTCGTCTTGCCGGAACCCGTGAGCCCAGTGAAGAGCACCGTCGCGGGCTGCTGGCCGAACCGGGCCGCCCGCTCCTCGTCGCTCACGCCGCTCGCGACCGCCTGCATGTGCTCGGCCGCGGGCTCGTCGTCCCAGTGGGCCTTGCTGCCGTCTTCCGGCTCGCGGTCGAGGATCATGCCGGCAGCCACCGTCGCGTTGGTAAGCCGGTCGATCATGATGAATCCGCCCGTCGCCCGATTGCGGCGATAGGCGTCGTAGGCGATCGGGCTCGTGAGCGTGATGCCACAGCGGCCGATCTCGTTGAGGGCGAGCGTGGGCGCCGGCTGACGGTGGAGCGTATTGATGTCGACGCGGTAGCGGAGCGAGCCCACCGCACCGGGCACGACTTTGCTCGTCTGCTTGAAGAGATACTGCTTGCCAGGCACGAGCGGCTCTTCGGCCATCCACACGACCATCGCGTCAAACTTGTGATCGACCTTCGGGACGTTGCCGGGCCGGACGAGCATGTCGCCGCGGCTGGAATCGATCTCGTCCTCGAGCGTGAGCGTGACCGACTGGGGGGCGAAAGCTTCTTCCAGCTCGCCGTCGAACGTCACGATGCTCTTCACGCGGCTCTTCTTCCGCGAGGGCAGCGACATCACTTCGTCACCCTTGCGGATGATGCCGCTGGCGACGGTGCCGGCGAAGCCGCGGAAGTCGAGATTGGGCCGGAGCACGAGTTGCACCGGGAACCGGAAGTCCTCCATGTTGCGGTCAGAACCAATGTAGACCGTCTCCAACAGCGGCATCAGCGGCGAGCCCGTATACCACGGCATGTTCGGGCTGTGGGCCACGACGTTGTCGCCCTTGAGCGCCGAGATCGGCATGAAGTGGACGTCGGGCAGCTCGAGCCGCGAGGCGAAGTCGGTGTAGTCGGCCCGGATCCGCTCGAACACCGCCTGGTCGTAGCCGACGATGTCCATCTTGTTGACGGCCACGACGATGTGCTTGATGCCAAGCAGCGATACGATGAATGAGTGACGCTTCGTCTGCGGGAGCACGCCGTGGCGGGCGTCGATGAGGATGATGGCCAGGTCGGCCGTCGAGGCCCCTGTGGCCATGTTCCGCGTGTACTGCTCGTGGCCGGGCGTGTCGGCGATGATGAACTTCCGTTTGTCGGTCGAGAAGTAGCGGTAGGCTACGTCGATCGTGATCCCCTGCTGCCGCTCGTCCTCCAAGCCATCGGTGAAGAGGGCCAGATCGACCTCGCCGCCGGTCGTGCCGTACCGCGACGAATCCTTCGCGATCGCCGCCAGCTGATCCTCGTAGATCATCTTCGACTCGTAGAAGAGCCGGCCGATGAGCGTGCTCTTCCCGTCATCGACGCTGCCGCAGGTGATGAACCTGAGCAACTCCTTCCGCTCGTGCTGAGCGAGGTATTCGTCGATGTCGGTGGCGATCAGCGCTGATTGATGTGACATATCTTGAAAATCCTGGTGGCCTTCCGCTTTTCAGCCGCATGTGCCGTTCAGCGGCCGCAGGTCCGCTGCAACGGAGGGAGGAGAGGCCGCTTCAGAAATACCCCTCCTTTTTCTTCTTTTCCATCGAGCCAGCCTCGTCGGAATCGATGAGCCTTCCCTGCCGCTCCGAGAACGTCGTCAGAAGCATCTCCTGGATGATCTCAGGGAGCGTCGTGGCATTCGAATCGACCGCGCCGGAAAGCGGGTAGCAGCCGAGCGTGCGGAACCGCACTCGCCGCATCTCGGGCACCTCGCCCGGCTCGAGCGGTAGCCGATCGTCGTCGCGCATGATCATCACGCCGTCGCGCCACACGATCGGCCGCTCCTTCGCGAAGTAGAGCGGCACGATCGGGATCTTCTCGAGGTGGATGTACTGCCAGACGTCCAGCTCGGTCCAGTTGGAGAGAGGAAACACCCGAATGCTCTCGTTCTTGCGGACCTTCGTGTTGTAGAGGTTCCAGAGCTCGGGCCGCTGGTTCTTCGGATCCCAGCGGTGAAACTCGTCGCGAAAGGAGAACACCCGCTCCTTGGCTCGGCTTTTTTCCTCGTCGCGGCGGGCCCCGCCAAAGGCGGCGTCGAAACGGTACTTGTCGAGCGCCTGCCGTAGGGCCTGCGTCTTCATCACGTCGGTATGCACCTTGCTGCCGTGCGTAATCGGATTGATGCCCTGCTTCCGCCCCTCTTCGTTCGTGTACACGAGCAGCTTGAAGCCCAACTCCTTCGCGACGTAGTTGTCGCGGAGGTCGTACATCTCGCGAAACTTCCACGTCGTGTCGATGTGCATCAACGGAAAGGGGGGCTTCGCGGGATAGAAGGCCTTCTCCGCGAGCCGCACCATCACCGCCGAGTCCTTCCCGATCGAATACAGCATCACCGGGTTTTCGAACTCGGCCGCCACCTCACGGATGATGTGGATGCTCTCGGCCTCGAGCTGGCGGAGGTGGGTGAGGTTGTAGGACGTCATCTGGCAATCCAGGGAAGATCGGCGGAGAAAACTGGTGGTTTCAGCCACTGTAGGGCAAACGGCTTGCCGGCGGCAATCGAAACCGTGCCGCCGGCGCTGCGAATCACGGCCGCAGAAAACCTCTCGCGAATTTCAGGGAGAGCGGCGATAATGCTCAGGCCCTCACCCCTGGGAGATGCCCATGCTGCCCCGCCTCACCACTCGATTCGTGATTCGCGGACTCCTCACGGTGGCCACCGCGACGCTCGTGTCGCTGCCCGAGACCGCCTCGGCCCTGCCTCGCGATCGGATCGCCGCCCGTCGGCTGGCCCGCATCCTGCCGCCGGGCTCGACGCTCACGGTTCCGGCGACGCCGGTGCCGCCCCGCCGGCCGGCCATCGTGCGCATGCCCGCAAGCCCCGCCGCACCG
>JBAVTF010000143.1:0-30226 GCA_049695995.1 Pirellulales bacterium
GCCCATGCCCCGTAGCCGGCATCGAGCGAGCGAAGAACAGGATGTTCGTAGCGAGCGTCCGGCGACGGGGCGTGGGCAGCCCCGACCCACCCAGGAGTCATGCACTTGACCGCATTGGTTCGGCCGGCGGCAAGAGGCTCCGTCGTCGCTCCGGCATTCCTCCCGCCACCCGCGTACCCGATGGCACGCGCACAGCTACGGATATCCCTGCGCTCCTCCTCCGGTCTCACCGACCGGCCTCCTCACGATCGGGAGTCGAGGTTCGCCTCCGCTTACGCGTTAAGCGGTGACCGCATGAAGCGGATATAGTTTTGCGATCTGTCACCCCGCGGAGGCTTTGCTCATGTCCGTTACGCTCACGTGGACCGGCCATGCCACCTGGCTCGTCGATACCGGGGCCGGCCGGCTGGTCGTCGATCCGTTCTTCGACGAGTGCCCGACAGCGAGTATGAAAGCGGCCGATGTGACGTGCGACGCGATCCTCGTCACGCACGGCCACTTCGATCACGTGGCCGATCTCGTGTCGATCGCGAAGCGGACCGGGGCGAAGGTGCTTTGCACGTTCGAGATCGCCCAGTGGCTCGGGAAGCATGGCATCGCCAATACGCAGCCGATGAACCTCGGTGGCCAGGCGGCCGTTCCGGGCGGGACGGCGAAGATGGAAATCGCCTGGCACTCGTCGAGCCTGCCCGATGGCACGTATGGCGGCACTCCCGTGGGCTGGCTGCTCGACGTCGGCGGCGTGCGGATCTACTTCGCCGGCGACACGGCGCTATTCTCCGACATGGAGCGGATCGGCCGGCCGCACAAGGGCCGCGGGCTCGACGTGGCGGTGCTGCCGATCGGCGATTGCTTCACGATGGGGCCCGACGACGCGGTCGAGGCGGTGCGGCTCCTGAATCCGACGCTCGCGCTGCCGAACCACTATGGCACCTGGCCGCCGATCGCGCAGGACGGAGCGGCCTGGGCCGCGCGAGTGCGGGAGGCCACGCAGGCCGACGCGAAGGTGCTCGTGCCCGGCGAATCGGTCAGGATCGGGTAGCCGGCAGTTCGACCGGCTTGGTCGGGGGCACCTGCACATAGATCGAGTCCCCCTCGGTCCGCACCGGAAAGACATCCACCTTCAGCTTCTCGTTGTCGCACCAGGCGCCATCGCAGGCGCGGAATCGCCAGGCGTGCCAGGGGCAGGTGACGAAGCCGTCGACGAACGGCCCGGACCCGAGCGAGGCGCCCATGTGCGGGCAGAGGTCGTCCATGGCGTGATAGGTAGCCCCGTCGAAGAACACGGCCACGAGTCGGCCGTTGACCTCGAACGTGCGGCCCTCGCCCGCCGGGATCGATCCGGTCTTCGCGACCGGCGTGAAGGGCAGGGCGTCTCTGGCTGGGGTGTCGTCCATCTGCAAGAACCTCCGCCGCTATCATAGCGGGCATGAATGCTTCGTCGGTGCGGGCAACGTCGCCGCGGATTCGCCTGCTCGTCCTCGACGTCGACGGCACGGTCACCGATGCCCGGCATGAGATCCCCGAGGCCACGCTGCGGGCCGTGCAACGGGTGCGGGAGGCTGGCGTCCGCGTGATGCTGGCCACGGGCCGTCGCTATCGCGACACGCTGCCCGTTGCGGCGGCGCTTGGGCTCGACTCGCCGCTTGTCACCGCCTCGGGCGCGCTCGTGAAGGCGCCGCCGACGCATGCCACGCTCCACCGGGCTGCGTTCGAGCCAGGTGTCATGGAGCAGGTGGTAGGCATGATCGTCGGGGCTGGTCACGAACCCGTGCTCTACACCGATAGCTACGCGGAGGGTTTCGACTTTCACTGCCGCCAGTGCGATCTGCCGCCGGACGGTGAGGCCCGCGGTCTCGAGGAGTATCTTGCCCGCAATGCCGGGCTCGCACGGGTGCAGCCCGACCTGCACGAAGCGGTGCCGCCGGGGGTGTTCGCAGGGTTCGCGATGGGGCCGCATCGCGACATGCTCGCGCTGGAGGCGGCTCTGGACGCGGCCCTTCCCGAGCAACTGTCGGTGCACGTGATCCGCAGCCCGCGGTATCGCGACTGGCTGTGCGAGATCGCGCCGGCGGGAGTGACGAAGTGGTCGGGCATCATGGCCGTGGCTCGGGAGTTGGGGCTCGGGGCCGCCGAGATCTGCGCCGTGGGCGACGATGTGAACGATCTGCCGATGATCCGCGCGGCGGGTCTGGGTGTGGCGATGGGCAATGCCGTGGCCGAGGTGCAGGCGGTAGCCGATCGGGTCGTGGGCACGAGCGACGCGGCTGGCATTGCCGACGTGGCTGAACTGCTGCTTGCCGGGCTTGCCTAGGCTGCGTCGCTTGCGTCGGCAGGAGTCGGTCCGGGGCGCCCGGCGGTGGTGCGATTGTGGTGACCGTGGGGCGCCCCTATATCCCCACGTGCCATGGACCTCAAAATTCACCGCCCGCGTGGAACCTGCACCATCAGCGGCCGGGCATTCGTGCCGGGTGAGGTGTTTCATTCAACGCTCGTCCGCACCACAGCCGGCCTCGAGCGGATCGACATCGCGGCGGAGGTATGGACCGGACCGCCCGCCGAGACGCTCGCCGCGTGGCGGTCGGCCTATCCGGCCGCCGAATCGGGCGGCCCTGAACTCGCGCCGGTGGACGTTCTCCTCGATGTGCTCGATGAGCTGGAGCGGAATCCCGATGACGCGGCCGTCCGCTACCTGCTCGCGCTGCAGCTCGTGCGCCGCCGGGTGCTGCGGATCGTCGATGCGTCGCCGGCTGCGGAACCGACCGCTGATCTCGTGCTGGCCTGTCGCCGTCGCGATCGCGAGTACCGCGTGCGGCCCGTGACCGCAGCCGAGGCTGCTGCGCCGGGCACCGGCGAGCGACTGGCAGCGCTGCTCTGGTCGGGGGAGGCTGCCTGATGTCGTCCCGCTCGCGTCCATCCTCGCTCACGCGATCCCGGCTCGTCGCCTTCGCGCTCGTCGTTGCCTGCTGCGCCTCGAGCGGTGCGTCGTGCCCGAACGTGCTCCGCGGCTACCAGATCGGCACGATGCCGCTGCCGCGGGCGCTGCCGCCGCAGCCGACGCTCGATCAGGTGATCGCGGCAGTGCACGACAACACGGCGCGAGTGCGGAGCGTGTCGGCGCCGCAGGCGGTGCTCGTGGTGCCCGGCGTGCCGCGGCTCTCCGCCCGCGTGGCCTGCGAGCCGCCGCGGCGGTTTCGCCTCCAGGCCCAGACCGCGATCACCGGCCCTGAGCTCGACATCGGCAGCAACGACGACCTCTTTTGGCTCTGGCTGCGGCAGCACACGCCACCGATCACCGCCTTCTGCAGGCACGACCAATACGCCCAGTCGAAGGCCCGACAGCTCTTGCCGATCCGGGCCGACTGGATGCCCGAGCTCTTGGGCCTCGTGAACTTTCGGCCGGAGGATGCCCACGAGGGGCCGTTCCCCCTGCCCGATGGCCGGATCGAGATCCGCAGCCGGATCCGCGACACGGAAGGTGAACTGCTCAAGTCGACGATCCTCGACGCGACGACCGGCCTTGTCGCGGAGCAGCATCTCTTCACGCCAGCTGGCGAGCGGCTCGCAAGCGTGCGGACGACGCGGCATCGGGTCGATCCCGGTTCGGGCGCGGCCTTGCCTCATGTCATCGAGGTGTCGTGGCCGACGGCCAAGGTCGACTTCAAGCTCGAGTTGGCGTCGGTCACCGCAAACCTGCCAACGGCCGATCCGGCCCAGCTCTGGCAGATGCCGGCGTATCCGGGCTACGAGCCCGTCGATCTTGCCGACCCGTCCGTGACGCTCGGCCCGTCGCCCACTACGCCGTGAAGCTCACGCCCGCATCTTCGCCTTGGCGCGGGAGAGGGCGGGCCCGATCGAGCCGAGGGGCATGCCGGTAAGCCGGCTGATTTCGCCGTAGCTGCGGCCTTCGAGATGATGCAGCCGCACGAGCTTCGCCTCGTCGGTGTCGAGCCGCTGGAGGAGCGATTCGACATGCTCGCGGTCGACCGCGCGGGCGACGTCGTTTCGCGGGGTGGCCGCGGTCTCGACGGCTGCCGACGGGGAAATGAGGCGGCCCGACTCAAGCCGGCGGACCAGAGCCCGGGCCACGACTCGGCGGGCGATCACGGTGAGATACGTCGGCAGGCTCGCTCGGCCGGCGAAGGCACGCAGCACGGCAGCGTCGTTGCGGACGCAGGTGAGCAGGATCTCGGCCACGAGGTCGTCGCGGTCCGGCCCCGTGAGAGGCGTCCGCCGCTGCACGGCCGTCCGCTCTGCGACGTGGACGAAGAGCCTGCCGAAACGCTGGACGAACTCGTCCCAGCCGGCCGGATCGCCTGTCAGGCAGGCCGCTAGAAGCCGCTGATCGTCGGGTGCCGCCAGCGGCACGGCCGCGGTGGCGGGGGGAGCAGCCTGCGGCGTCGTCGGCTCGTTCACTGCTCTCCGCTCCTGTGGAAACCAAATGATAGGAGCCATGGCCGACAGCCTCCAAGGCCGCAACAACGCCGATTTAGGAAACGGCGGTGATCCGGCCGACATTCAGTTCGTTGACAGCGTTTCGGGAGGCACCTAGGATGCCGCGCAGCGTCGAACTCGGCCGTCAAGGTCGACCGATCTTGCCGAGTCCGCACGCCCGGAACCGTCGCCCAACCGTCCGCCCCGAACCCTCGTTACTGGAGTGTCGCCGACCATGACGCACGTCGTTGCCGAACCCTGCTTCGCCTGCAAGTACACCGATTGCGTGGTCGTATGCCCCGTGGAGTGCTTCTACGAGGGGGACAAGATGGTCTACATCCATCCCGACGAGTGCATCGACTGCGAGGCGTGCGTGCCCGAGTGCCCGGTCGAGGCGATCTTCCACGAAGACAATCTGCCCGCCGAGTGGAAGGACTTCACGGCCCTCAACGCCGAAATGGCCCCGCAGCTGCCGGTGATCACCGAGAAGAAAGATCCCCTCTGCGGCGGCGAGTGAGCCGTCAGGCTTGCCGCTGCTTTGGTAGCCAGAACTGCAAGCGAAGGGAATCTGCGTAGCGTCACGTCAGGTCGGCGAGCCAATAGGCGCTCTCGACAAAGCTCTTCCAACTCGCGTACTTCGGGTTGCCGAGCTTGATCGTGAGCAGCGGGCTGCGCTTCGGTTTGGCCGGCTGCCGGATGAGCTGCATGCGGGCTTCCTGCGGCGTGCGGCCACCCTTGCGGACATTGCAGGCCACGCAGGCGCAGACGATGTTCTCCCAGCTGGCCAAGCCGCCGCGACTCCGAGGCACCACGTGATCGAGCGAGAGCTCGCTCGTGGGAAAGTGCCGGCCGCAGTATTGGCAAAGGTTGCCATCGCGGGCAAACACGTTGCGCCGGTTGAACCGCAGCCCCTGACGCGGGCTGCGGTCACAGCCCACGAGGCGAATCACTCGCGGGGCCTGCAGTTCGTAGCCCACGGCCCGCACCCAGTCCTGATCCGGCCGGCGAAACGCCGCCTGCATCGCCGAGAGCTCCCGCCACGAATCGAGCGAATAGGCGGCATACTGCCCCTCTTCGATATGCACGACTTCCGCGAGTTGGCGGAACAAGAGTGTGATCGCTCGCCGCACGTTCGTGATGTGAACGGCGACGAAGGAGCGGTTCAGCACCAGCACGCTGAGCCCCAACGTGCTCGGCGCCGCCTGCGACGGCAGTGCGAGTGTCGACATGGCACCTCCATCCGGGCCGCATTGGCGATGCGGCTCCCACGAACCCCCGCAGTTTAACGCAGCCGCGCGAACTGCCGCAAACTCCGCGCTGCGACGGGGGCCGAAGTCCCTCAATCCGCTGTGGGGCATGGGGCGCAAAAAAACCGCCACGCGGGCAGGCGCAACGCTTGCCACGGTCGGTGAATCGAGTCACACTCAGACGAATCGAACTCGCGGTTGGGACGGCGGAGGCCGCGGTTGCTGCCCGCCCCCTTCACACGCCCGGAGAACCAGATGCTCCATTACTCGTGCGACCTGTGCAAACGCATGATCGATCCCCACACCGACGTGCGGCACGTCGTGAAGATCGAGGTGTTCACCGCGATCGAGGACCAGGAGTGCTGTGGCGAGACCGACGTCCTCGCCGCCGATGCCGATCATCTCGAGGAGGTCGAGGAACTGCTTGACCGCATTGAAGAAGACGAGTGCGACGATCTCGACGACGCCCGCTCGATGCGATTCGATCTCTGCGAGCAGTGCCGTCGGCGATTCGTCCGCAACCCGCTCGGCGTGACATCGGGCAAGAAGCTCGACTTCAGCCAGAACTAGATCGCTGCGGGTCGTAGAGAGGGCGCCGGCTCCGGGGCGGTACAAGTCTCGTCGCGGGACCTCGAAGACTCGGTCCAAATGCTCCTCGAGCTTGCACCGACCCCCTCGCCTTCCCGCTCTGGTTTCTCACGTCGAGAGAGAGGTGTCGGGAGGGGTTGCCCATGCCCTGGGAGCCGGCGTTTGCTGACCAGCGCAGCCAGGATGGCGAAGCGCAGTCAGCATCGAGCGAGCGAAGAACAGGATGTTCGAAGCGAGCGTCCGGCGACGGGGCGTGGGCAACCCCGACCCATGCAAGACTTCGTCGAACGCAAGTGTGAGCCGGAGAAGACGGCCGCCGGTTTTCCCCATGCGTGAAGTCGGCTAGATTTCGGGCCCCGTTCACGCACCCGAGGAGCACCTGCACTCATGGCCGGAAAGACGCTGAAGATCGCTGCCATTCCTGGAGACGGCACCGGGCCGGAAGTCACGGCCGAGGCCATGAAGGTGCTGGCGGCGGTCGCGAAGCTCGAGGGGTTCACCTACGACGTCGAGACGCTCGACTGGGGTGGAGACCGGTACCTCAAGACGGGCGAGATCATCCCCGAGGGCGGCCTCGATCTCCTGCGGACAAAGGACGCGGTTTTCCTGGGCGCGATCGGCCATCCGCAAGTAGCGCCGGGTATCCTCGAGAAGGGGCTGCTCCTCGACCTGCGGTTCAAGCTCGACCAATACATCAACCTGCGGCCTGTGAAGTTGCTGCCCGGTGTGGAGACGCCGCTGGCCGGCCGCGGCCCCAAGGACATCGACTTCGTCGTCGTCCGTGAGAACACCGAAGACCTTTACTGCGGCGTCGGCGGCTATCTCAAGAAGGGCACGCCCGACGAGGTGGCCGTGCAGCAGGCCGTCTACACGCGGAAGGGCTGCGAGCGGTGCATCCGCTGGGCCTTCGAATACACCCGGCAGCGAAACAGCCCCAAGAAGACGCTCACGCTCGTCGCCAAGACGAACGTGCTGACGTTCGGCCACGACCTCTGGTGGCGGACGTTCCAGGACGTGGCGAAGGAATACCCCGACGTGAAGACCGACTACAACCACGTCGACGCCTGCTGCATGTGGATGGTGAAGAATCCCGACGCCTACGACGTGATCGTGACCACGAACATGTTCGGCGACATCATCACGGATCTCGGCGGCATCCTGCAGGGGGGCATGGGCGTGGCCGCGGGGGCCAACCTGAATCCTGACAAGGGGGGCGTGAGCATGTTCGAGCCGATGGGGGGCAGCGCGCCCAAGTACACCGGCCAGAACGTGATCAACCCGATCGCCGCGATCAACGCGATGGCGATGCTGCTCGAGCACTCGGGCCATCCCGCCGCGGGCAAGCGGATTGACACGGCCGTCGCCCACGTCACGGGCACGAAGATGAAGAGCCAGGCCGCCGGAAAGATGGGCTACGGCACGAAGGAAGTCGGCGACCTCGTCGTGGCGGGTCTCTAGCGCTCGTCTAGAGCCGCACCCGTCGGCCTTCGGCCTGGCTTTGGGATGCTGCCCGGACGATCTCCATTGCCGTGAGCGCGTCGTCGAGGCCGCTCAGGTGGCGGATAAGGCTCGTGACCGAGCGATGGAACTGGAGCAGCATCTGCTCCCCCACCGGCCGGTCGCTCTCCAGCGACTCCTGATGCCGGCCGGCTGTGTCGAACCAGACGAGGCTCGCGGGCAGGTCGATGAACGCGATCCCGTTTTCGCAGACCACCTGGAGCGCGGGGGGCGGACGGAACCCGACGGCCTCTTCCCATTGCCGCGGCATGTAGTAGCCGCAGCTGATCTGAGCGATCGCCCCGTCGCCGGTCCGGCCCGTCTGGGAAAAGTCGAGGCTCATCATCTGGTAATCATCGAGGTCGCTGCCCGGCGTTTCGGCGTGCCGCACCGCCACGACGCTGGTCGGCTCGGTGCCCGCCACGTAGCGGCACCAGTCCGCGAGCTCCATGAGGTCCCGCGACTCGCTGTCGGAATCCCGCTGGGGCATCGGCTGGACGGTGTCGGAGAGCGGGATCCGGCGATGGCAGAAGAGCATCCGTGGCCGGCCAAGCCGCGTGGCGATGAGCTCCTTGAGCCGCACCGTGGCCGGCGCGTGTCGCCGCGGCAGCTCGGCCATGAACGCGATGCCCGACTTGTCCACGCGGCTGCGGAGCTCCTGGGCATCCGCCGGATTGAACGGCAGCGAGATGGCGGAGTAGACGGCCTTCCCATGCTCACAGGCGGCGAGAATCGGCGTGGCGCCATACCACTGGTCGGCGAGGTAGAGGATGGCATCGACGTCGTCGCGGGCCACCAGCGTGCGAAATCCATCGACCGCGACGGCGCCGACGGCTGCGGCCGCCCGCTCGGCGCGGTGGGCCACCTGCTCGCATACGCCCCGCACCTCGAATCGATCGGTGAGCAGCCGGAGCGCGGGGAGATACCGCGACTCCCACTGCGGCCCAAGTCCCACGATGCCGACCCGGAGTCTCATGGAACGGCTTCCTGAGCTGACGTTGGCGCGGTCGCCTCACCGGCGGCCGCGAGCAGCGCGTGTTCCTGCCGCAGCCCCTTGTCGGAGATGTCCTTGCGGCACCAGGCGCCGGGCCAGCGAATCTCTTTGACGGCGGTGTAGGCCTGGAGTTTCGCCCGCGCGAGCGAGGGCCCGAGGGCCGTCACCGCGAGCACGCGGCCGCCATCGGTGAGCACCGGTCTCTCGGCCGCCTCTGCCGCACCGCCGAATGTCGTCGCGGCGTGAAACACCTGCACACCGGGCACGGCGGCCGCGGCAGTCAGACCGGTGATCGGCCGCCCGCGCTCGACGCTCCCCGGATATCCCTCGGCCGCCATCACCACGGTCACGCTGGCTTCGTCGCGCCAGCGCGGCTGAGCGACGGCGTCGAGCGTGCGATCGACCGCGGCATCGAGCAGTTCCAGTAGGCTCGACTCCAATCGCACGAGCAGCGCCTCGCACTCCGGATCGCCGAACCGCGCGTTGAACTCGAGCACCTTTGGCCCCTGCGACGTGAGCATCAGTCCGGCATAGAGAACGCCGTGAAAGGGCACCTTGGACCGCCGCATCGCATGCACCGTCGGCACGAGGATCCGGGCCTCGATGTCGGCCAAGAGCGCATCGTCGACGAAGGGCGTGGGGCAGTAGGCCCCCATGCCGCCCGTATTGGGGCCGGTGTCGCCGTCGTGGGCCGCCTTGTGATCCTGCAGCGGTGGCAGCGTGACGATCGTGCGGCCATCGGTGATCGCCAGCACGCTCACCTCGACGCCATCGAGTCGCTCTTCGATGAGGATGCCCTTGGCCGCGGCGGTGAATTGCGGGTCGCCGGCGAGCGTTACCACCGCCTCCAGTGCCTCGGCGCGGTCAGCACACACGAACACACCCTTGCCGGCCGCGAGGCCGTCGGCCTTCACCACGACCGGCGCGTCTTCGCGGGCCTCCAGGTATTCGCGAGCCTGGGCAGCCGAGCGAAACTCGCGGAACATCGCGGTCGGCACATCGCCGCGGTGCAGGATCTGCTTGCAGAAGATCTTGCTGCCTTCCAATTGCGCGGCAGCGGCCGTGGGGCCGAAGGCCCGCAGGCCGGCAGCGCGAAAGGCATCGACGAGCCCGGCCACCAGGGGTGCCTCGGGGCCCACGACCGTGAGATCCACGCCGCGGCTCCGGGCGAGTTCCACCAGGGCGGGAATGTCGGTTGCGGAAACGGCCACGTTCTCGGCGATTGCGGCGGTGCCCGCATTGCCGGGAGCGCAGAGGACCTCGGCGCCGTCCTGGACAACTTTCCAGGCGATCGCGTGCTCGCGGCCCCCGCTGCCCACGACGAGGACGCGGCGGGATGTGGTCACTGTGCAACTCCTGCGGTCAAAAAGGTTTGGCAGAGGCGTGGTTGTACCCGACGCCGGCCGTTCGGTGGCGGAGGGGGGAGGGGGGTGCTGGGCAAGCGACATTGACACCCCCGGTGGTGCCGATACAGTTAGAAGGAGTTCGTGAAAAAAATCACGAACTCCGTATTTCCCGAGCGAAACGACGGTTTTGGGCCCAGCGGGCATCTGCTGGCGGTGGCTGTTCGCCGTGGCCCATTCCGTTCACCACGGTGAGCGATGGCAGACAAGAAGAAAATGTCGGTCGCCGAGATCCTTGCGGCCGCGCGTGCGGCCGATGGTCAGTCTGGTGCAGCGCCGACACCGGCCCCGGCTTCAGCGTCTGAACCCGAGGCGGAGGCGACGCCGGCTGCCCAAAAGCCTGCGGCGCCCAAGGCCGCCGCGAAGGGGGACGGCAGCCGTCCGAGCGTGGCCGACATTCTGGCAATGGCCCGGGCCAAGAAAGCGGAGGGTGAGACGGCAGCGGTTCCCAAGCCCGCCGCCAAGCCTGCGGCAGCTGAGAAGCCGGTGGCCAAACCTGCCTCCAAGCCCGCTCCTGCCACGGCCAAAGGCGGCCCGAAAACGGGCGTGCAGCGGGATACGGCGAGCATCCTGGCCGCGGCTCGTGCCGGTGCGAAGCCAGGTCCTGTGAGCAAGGCTGATGCGCCGGCGCGGCCAGCCCCGAAGCCCAAGCCTGCTGCCGAGAAGGTGGCCGAGCCTGCCCGCGTGGCTCCTCCCATGCCGGTCAAGCCTGTGAAGTCGGCGGCGAAGAAGGCCGACGAGGAGGATCGCCGCGGCTTTCTCCAAATTGCCCTCGGCTCGTTCATGGCAATGGGGTTCACGGCCTTGTCGGTGACGGGCGGGCTCTTCACGCTCGGGCTGGCCCGCTACCTGTTCCCCAACGTGCTCGCCGAGCCACCCAGCCGATTCAAGGTGGGCTTCAAGGACGGATTTCCATCCGGCAAGGTCGAGACGAAGTTCGTGGCCCAGTACGGCGTGTGGGTCGTGAACGGCGAATTCTCGGGCCAGCAGCAGATCTATGCCCTCAAGACCGTGTGCACCCACCTGGGTTGCACGCCGAGCTGGCTCGAGGCCGAGCAGAAGTTCAAGTGCCCCTGCCACGGCAGCGGCTTCTACAAGGACGGCATCAACTTTGAAGGGCCCGCGCCCCGGCCGCTGGAGCGGTATGCGATCCGCATGGCCGACGACGGCCAGCTCGAAGTGGATAAGAGCCGGGCCTTCCAAGAAGAGCTCGGCCAATGGGCCGATCCCGATTCGTTTGTCACCGTCTGAGGAAGGGACCGTTTTCAGGCCATGGCCATCGGCGAAACGATTCGTAATTCACAGATTTGGAAGAGCATCTTCCGGCATCCGATGCCGCTCGACAGGCGGAATCGGATCGTCGTCATGCTCACCAACTTCTTTCTGCATCTCCATCCGGTATCGATCAAGAAGCAGGGCATCGCCCTGTCGTTCACGTGGTGCATGGGGGGCGTGACCTTCTTCCTGTTCCTCGTGGAAACGGTCACCGGCGTGCTCCTCATGTTCTATTACCGGCCCACGCTCGAGTGGGCTTACAACGACATCCTGGCGCTTCGCGACGTGACCAGCCTCGGCATCCTCCGTGAGCTGCACCGCTGGGGCGCGCACGCGATGGTGATTACGACCTGGCTCCACATGTATCGCGTGTTTCTCACGGGCAGCTACAAGCCGCCGCGTGAGTTCAACTGGGTGATCGGCGTGATCCTGCTCCTGCTCACGCTGCTCCTTTCCTTCACCGGGTATCTCCTGCCGTGGGATCAGCTGGCCATCTGGGCCATCACGGTGGGCTCCAACATGGCCCGGGCCACGCCGTTCCTCGGCTACGAGGGCCCGGGGCAGCAGTTGCTCACGATCGGCGGCATCGACATGATCACCGACGGGTCGGATGCCCGATTCGGTCTGCTCGGCGCCCGGTTCGTGGGCGAGGAGACGCTCAACCGGTTCTACGTGCTCCATTGCATCGCCATCCCACTGGCCGTGGCGCTGCTGTTGGCGATCCATTTCTGGCGCGTGCGAAAGGATGGCGGCATCAGCGGGCCGCTCTGAATCTCCGATGCATTCCAATGGCTTTTTTCTCAAAGACGTCGCCGGCTTCCTGGGCGGCTATTACACGTTCATCGCCCTGATGAACGGCGTGGCGGCGCTCCTGCTCTGGAAACAAAAGAACCGGCCGGGCTGGGCTCTCGTGTGGTCGGTCTTCGCCGGCGCGATGATGGTGCTCGCCAGTCTCGCGCTCTCGGGATCGGAGTCGATGGTGCCGGCTCTGCCGGCCGCCGTCCGCACGGTCGTCAACAAGCTCTCGGGCCCGATGCTCTACACGGTCGGCACGATGGCGCTGTTCACCGCGCTGTTCGTCTTTCGGAAGTTCTTCGTGCAGCCGATGGTGGCCTGGTCGATTCTGAATATCGCCATGGTCCTGATGGGGCTCTCGATGGCCGACGAGAATTTCGCCGCCATCGTCATGAAGCCCGACAACGTGCCGATCGTCGGTCTTGTGTTTCTGCTCGCGTTCTTCACGTGGGTGGCCACCAAACAGGCCGTCGTCAATGACGAGCGGATCGCGCAAGGACTGCCGCCGATGGAAAAGCTCGACGACGAAAAGGTGCTCGTGTGGCCCGATCTCGTCTACACCGAACTGATCTGCATGGTGGCCGTATCGGCCTTCCTGCTCTTCTGGGCGATCTTCCTCCCGGCCCCGCTCGAGGAGCCCGCTTCGAGCGTGAAGACGCCGAATCCGTCGAAGGCCCCGTGGTACTTCCTCGGCCTCCAGGAGATGCTCGTCTATTTCGATCCGTGGTATGCGGGCGTCGTGCTGCCGAGCCTGGTCGTCTTCGGCCTGATGGCCATGCCGTACCTCGACTTCAACAAGAAGGGGAACGGCTACTATTCGATCGAAGAGCGCAAGTTCAGCTATCTGACGTATCAGTTCGGCTTCTTCGTGCTCTGGATCACGCTCATCATCCTCGGCACGTTCCTGCGAGGCCCGAACTGGAACTTCTACGGCCCGTTCGAGTATTGGACGCCCTACAAGGTGGAAGTGCTCAACAACGTCGATCTGCCGCAGATGTTCTGGGTGAACCTGCTCGATCGGCCGCTGCCCCGGCCGCCGCAGGGGGCGGGCACGCTCTCCCAGATCGGCTACATCCTGCTGCGGGAGGCGCCCGGGCTCGTCCTGCTCGGGGCCTACCTGCTGCTCCTGCCGCCGCTGTTGGCCGTCACCGTGTTTCGCGGCTTCTTCGCCAAGATGGGTTTCATCCGCTACATGATCATGGCGAACCTGATGCTGCTCATGCTCACGCTGCCGATCAAGATGCTTCTGCGGTGGACGCTCAACCTGAAGTACATCATCAGTATTCCGGAGTTGTCGCTGAACTTTTAACGCCGGGCTTTCGGCTTCGCGCTCGGCTTCTTTGAAACACATCCATGCCTGCTACAGAACAAACCTGGCGCAATCTCAAGATCCTCCACGTGGTCTTCGGCCTGGTGGCGATCGTGCTGCTGCTCGCCACGGTGCTCATGCTCGCGGCCGACCACAACCGGCCCTGGAAGAAGTACGCCCGTGGTTTCCGGAACCTTGAAACATGGTCCGCAGCCGCCCGTGTGGCCGAGCAGGACTCGGCCGCGTACGAGTCGCGGCGAAAGGAACTCGAGGATCAACTGGCAGCGGCGCGGCGAGCCGATCTCGATGCCGGTCTGGCCAAGCAGTTCATCGCCCAGGTGCGGACGGTGCCGGCTGATGCTGAAGCTGCCGATCGGGCCGAACTCGACGTCGATCAGCTCGTGAGCCAGACCGATCCTCAGGAGCGGCTCGCCCTCCGCGGCGATCTCCTGGAGCGGCTTCGTGACATCGCCAAGCGGGCCAAGTTCCGCGAGGACCTGCTCGCCGGTGCGCTGAAGCTTCGCAAGGCGGAGCTCGACAAGAACCGGGCCGATTACGAGCTCGCCGTTGCCGAAGGGCTGCCGCAGCAGCGGCAGACGGAGTTGTTGGCTCTCGCGGACGCCAAGCGAGCGGAAGTCGCCGCGGCCACGCTCGAATTCCAGGCTGCCAACACGCATCGCAAAGGGCTGGATGCCACGCTCGTGAAGCTCACGGCCGAGGAAGACGCCGCCGCCAAGGCCGTGGCCGACCACCGCGGCAAGCTGGCTCAGCTCCAGAAGACACTGGCCGACCGGAAGCCGAATGCCGGCAAGGCGGTGCTCGAACTGCCCGTGCTCGACGCGTTCAATGGTCCGCTCCGTGTGGACCAGCTCTGGCTGCCGCAGCTCACGCTCAACAACAACTTTCGTGAAGTCGCCCGCTTTGACCGCTGCACCACCTGCCACCGCGGCATGGACAAGTCGGTGCCCGGGGCACCGACCGAGGCGGCCTACAAGCAGTCGCAGCTCGTATCGCTCACGCTTCCTACACCGGCAGCCGCCCCCGAATCGACGACGACTCAGGGCGACGGCAACGCCCAACTCGAGAAGCTGTATGGCTTCCAGTTGGCGCCCGCCGGCCTGTTCAATGCCGATGATCCGACCGTGAGCGTCGTGGTGCCCGAGTCGCCTGCCGCCGAAGCCGGCCTCGCTGTCGGTGACGTGATTGCCGAAATCGGCGGTGGCAAGACGCTCGGCCGGTCGGTCGCGCTGACCTCCCTGATCGAGACCCCGCAGTGGGGTAAGCCGCTCGCCGTCGAAGTCCGCCGTGGCGTGCCGCAGCCCTATTCGTCGCATCCGCGGCTCGACCTCTTCGTGGGCGATTCGAGCCCGCATCCGATGAAGACGTTCGGCTGCACCATCTGCCATCAGGGGCAGGGGAGTTCCACGAGTTTCAAGTGGGCCTCGCACTCCCCAAACTCGCCCAAGCAGGCGCACGAGTGGCACGACGATCATGGCTGGTTCAACAACCACCACTGGATCCTGCCGATGCTGCCGCAACGGTTCGAGGAGTCGAGCTGCCTGAAGTGCCATCACCAGGTGGTGGATCTGGAGCCGAGCGAGAAGTTCCCCGAGCCTCCGGCCCCCAAGCTCGTCGAGGGCTATCACCTCATTCGGCAATACGGCTGCTACGGCTGCCACGAGATCAACGGCTGGTCGGGGCCCGACAAGCGGCTCGGCCCGGACATGCGTCTGGCTCCGAATTACCACGAGGTCGCCGAGGCGCTCGCGGTCGATGGCGGCCTCGCCGCGCTCGGGCCGACGGTCGGCCGCTGGCTCGAGGAGGTGAAGTCGAGTCCCGACGGCAGTACGGCCCGCGAGCGGCTTCGTGAGGCAATCGAGCGGGATGCGGCAGCGGGTGAGGAGGCGAAGCTATCAACGCGATCGCACGAACTGGCTGCGCTGCTCAAGGATCCAGAAACCCCCGGCACGCTGCCGAAGGTCGGTCCGAGCCTGCGGCACGTAGCCAGCAAGGTGGGCTTCGACTGGCTCTACTCGTGGCTGCGGAATCCCCAGGACTTCCGTCCGTCGACGAAGATGCCGCGGTTCTTCGGGCTCTGGGATCACCTGGAGGGGAAGGGCCTGGAGGAATCGATGCGGTACGAGCCGCTCGAAATCCGCTCGATGATCCACTACATGACCCAGGCAAGCGCACCGTTCGACTACGTGAAGCCCTACGAGGGCATCACGGCCGCGGCCGACCCGGTGAGGGGCCGCAAGGTCGTGCAACTTCGCGGCTGTTTGGCCTGCCACCAGCATGCCGACTTCCCCGAGGCGAAGAGCACCCACGGCCCGAACCTGTCGCGGATCGGAGCGAAGGCCGCCTCGAATCCCCGCGGCCGTGAGTGGCTCTATAGCTGGCTTCGGGAACCGGCCCGCTATCACCCGAAGACGATCATGCCCAACGTGCTCCTCGAGCCCGAGAAGCTGGCCGACGGCACCGTCTCCGATCCGGCGGCCGACGCCACGGAATACCTGATGCGGTCGACGGAAAACTGGAAGCCGGAGAACGTTCCGTCCGCCACGTCGCTCACGCAGGACGAGCGGGCTGCGCTCGACGAGCTCGCGTTGATGTACCTCAAGGAGCGGTTTCCGACCGCCCGGGCGGAGGTCATTCTGAAAGATGGGCTCGCGGCCGCCCAGCAGACGGGGATCAAGGGCGACGAGCAGTTGCTCGCACGCCTCGGGCAAAACCGTGACGCCACGCTGCTCCACTACGTCGGCAAGAAGACGATCGCCAAGCTCGCCTGCTACTCCTGCCACGACATCCCCGGGTTCGAGGATGGCAAGGCGGCCGGGGCGGCGCTCGCCGATTGGGGCCGCAAGGACCCGTCGCGGATCGCGTTCGAGCAGGTGTCGCACTTCGTGATGCACCAACTCGCGGGCGGTCATGGCGGCCATCACGGCCATGGCCCGTCTGGGGAGGATCATGGCCAGTCGCCCGCAGCCGGCGACGATCCCTTCCCGAAGGAGCTCGCCTACGGCGTGAAGCACGAGGGCGAACACCTCGATGTCGAGTCGCTCGACCCCGACACCGGCTACTTCGTGCAAAAGCTGCTCGGTCACGAGCGCGAGGGCTTCCTCTGGCAGAAGCTGCGGGCGCCGCGGAGCTACGACTACAAGAAGGCTGAGAACAAGACCTACAACGAGCGGTATCGCATGCCGCAGTTCCCGTTCGATGCGAAGCAGCGGGAGGCGGTGATGACGTTCGTGCTCGGTCTCGTGGCCGAGCCGCCGGCGCCGCAGTACGTGCACAAGCCCGGGCCCAAGGAGCAGGCCCGTCTCGACGGTCTCGTCGTGGCGGAGCAGTACAATTGCGGCGGCTGCCACGCCCTGCAGATGGACCGCTGGGACATCCGCTACAAGCCGGGCTCGCTCGGTGAGGCGACCGAGATCGCCGACTACCCCTACCTGTCGCCGCACTTCACGGATCAGCAGGTGGCCTCGTCGCTCGCGACGGATCGGCAGGGGAGGCGGAAGGCCTCGCTCGTCGGGATGTCGCTGCTCGATCCCGTCACCGGCAAGCCGCAACTTGTCGACGAGGATGGCGTGCCGATCGAAGAGGGCGACGAGGAGGCGGTGGTCCATCGCCCCTTCATGCTCTGGCGCGACGTGCTGATCGACGGAGAAGCCCGCCAGGTCGGTGCGCAGAATCTGGTCGTGCCTGACGACGCGATCGCGGCCGGCCGTCACTACCCGGCCAAGGGAGGAGATCTTGCGAAGCTCCTCTTTCCGGTCGTCATCGCCGACGAGAAGCAGATCAATCCGAACGTGAAGCCGGATGATGCCTGGGGCTGGCTGCCACCGCCGTTGGTGGGCGAGGGGCGGAAGGTGCAGTCGGCGTGGCTGCACAAGTTCCTGCTCAATCCGCACCCGATCCGTCCGCCCGCGGTGCTGCGGATGCCGAAGTTCAACTTCAGCTCGCATCAGGCCGGCGCGCTCGTCAACTACTTCGCGGCGGTCGACGGAGCGGAGTATCCGTACGTCTACGACCCGCGGCTCGACGAGAGTGCGGTCGCGGCGAAGGAGGCGGTCAAGCCCGGCCACCTGGAGGGCGCCCTTAAGATCGTCACCAACACGAACTACTGCGTGAAGTGTCATCTTGTGGGCAGCTACTCGCCTCCGGGCAATCCGAAGGCGTTGGCGCCGCAGCTCGAGCGGGTGCACGAACGGCTTCGACCGGATTACGTGCACAACTGGATCGCCAATCCCAAGCGGTTCCTGCCCTACACGGGCATGCCCGTGAACATTCCGTTCGACAAGCCGGTGAGTCAGGATCTGTACGCGGGCACGAGCGAGCAGCAGGTGGAGGCCCTCACCGATCTCCTCATGCACTTTGACCTGTTCGCGAAGCGCAGCCTGTCGCTCGAGGCCTTCCTCAAGCAGCCGGCACCGGCGGAGCCGCGGCAAACGCAGGCCGTGCCGGCCGTTCCCTCGCCTGTCGGTTCGTCACCCCCCGTCCCTGCGCCCGCCGTTTCCACGTCTGCCGTTCGCTCGCCTCCGGGTGGCGTCGCACTAAACTGATAAGGAGTGGTGGAGACGGTGGCGGCTGGGTTCAAGCCGCGAGCGTTCCGCCTCGTTCGATTCCCGCCTCGATCCTCCGGAGAACAGTCATGGTCAAGTCGATCGCTCGGTCTTTCGTTGTGGCTGCCGCCTGCTGCGGCGTGTCGGCCGCGCATGCCGACGAATGGGGTTCGATCAAGGGCCGCTTCGTGTTCGGCGGCGATGCCCCGGCGGCGTCGGAGCTGAAGGCCGACAAGGACGTCGAAGTGTGCGGCAAGCACAAGCTCGTCGCAGAGGAACTCGTCGTTGGTGCCGACAAGGGCATTGCGAACGTCGTCGTCTATGTCCGCGACAAGGGCGTGAAGGTCAATCCGGAGCTGGCGGCCGCTGCCGCGAGCCAGAAGCCGGAGCTGGATAACAAGGACTGCCGGTTCGAACCGCACGTCCAGTTCGTGCAGACCGGACAGGAGTTCATCATCAAGAACTCCGACTCGGTCGGCCACAACAGCAACGTGGCCACGGTGAAGAATCCGCCGTCGAACAACCTGATCCCGGCGGGCGGCCAGTCCACGGTGAAGTTCACCAGCGATGAGGCGATCCCCGCCCAGGTGACCTGCAACATCCACCCGTGGATGAAGGCCTGGCTGGTCGTGCGTCCCAATCCCTACGCGGCCGTGTCGAAGGCCGACGGCAGCTTTGAGATCAAGGGCGTGCCCGCCGGCGAGGTCGAGCTGCAGTTCTGGCATGAGAAGGCCGGCTACATCGGCGAGATGACGATGGGCGGCAAGGCCGAAAAGGCTGCCAAGGGCCGGAAGAAGGTCGCCGTCGCGGCCACCGGCACCGACCTGGGCGAGATCGTCCTGGCCCCGGGCGTGTTCCAGAAGTGAAGGTCATGGTGATGGTCGCATCGCGGTTTCTTTCTGTTGTCAGCATTTCGTTCTGCCTGCTCTCCGGCTGCCGTCCGGCACGGGTTTCCGTGCCGGACGCCGATGCCGAGGCTGCCGGCACGCTTCGGGCGACGCTCGTTTCGGCGCCCGCGGCCGGCGGGCAGTCCGAGGCTGCTGCGGCCACCGGCACCGGCTGGGCGACGCTCAAGGGGCGGTTCGTGTATGCCGGCACGGTCGGTGAGCCGAAGGCCCTGGTCGTCGACAAGGACACCGAGGTCTGCTCGAAGGGGGGCATGAAACTCTTCGACCGTTCGCTTCTGGTCGATCCGTCGTCGAAGGGCCTCGCCAACGTCGTGGTGTTTGCCAGGAAGACGACCCGGGTGAAAAACCCCGTGTCCGACACGCCGCTCGTGTTCGACCAGAAGAACTGCGAGTTCCTCGCGCCGGTCTTCGCCGCCCGTGTCGGGCAGCCCGTCGATGTTCGCAACAGCGACCCGATCGGCCACAACACCAACATTGCCGGTTCGAGCTTCAATCAATTGATTCCGGCGGGCGCCGGCACGGTCTACAAGCCCGACTCCGAGACCGGCATGCCCACCATGGTGACCTGCAACATCCATCCCTGGATGAAGGCCTACTGCGTCTTCCGCAAGGATGGCTACGTGGCGGTGTCGGCTGCCGATGGCACCTTCATGATTCCCGATCTGCCGGCCGGCGAGATGCTCGAGTTCCAAGTCTGGCACGAGCGGTCGTCCGGTCCGAGCGGCGCCGTGGGCCTGTCGAAGCCGGAACTCAAGTGGACACCGAAGGGCAGGTTTCAAATCCAACTCGACCCCGACGACGTGAAGGATCTCGGCACGCTGGAAGTGCCGGCCGGTGCCCTGGGAACCTGATTCGCATCATTCATCGCCATGCCGACGAATTCATCCATGAACACCCGTGCCTCTTCGTCCGCTTCGCTCTGCTGTTGTGCGCTGTTTGCACTGCTCTTGGCCGGATCGACCGGCTGTGGTCGTACCCCGCCGGCATACTTCCGCCTCAACATGGTCGAGGCCACGAAGCAGCGGCTATCGTCCGATCAGGAGCGGCAGGTGGCGACGATTCTGCTGGCCATGTTCGGCACGCCTGACGACCCGGTGGCGTTGCCGGAGACGGGACTCGATCTGGCCAAATTGAAGCTGGCTGCGGGGCCGGTCCGGAGCGACATCGCCGGCCGCAAGAACGGTCTCTATCGCGAGCACTGTGCCCACTGCCACGGCATCACGGGCGATGCGATGGGGCCGACTGCTGCGTTCCTCAATCCGTATCCGCGCGACTACCGTCCCGGCGTGTTCAAGTTCAAGAGCACGGAGCGGTCCGACAAGCCGACGCACGACGACCTCGTGCGGATCCTGCACAACGGGATCCCCGGCACGTCGATGCCGTCTTTTGCGCTCTTGAGCGAGGTGCAGGTCGATGCCCTCGCTGAATACGTGAAGTACCTCTCGATCCGTGGAGAGACGGAGCTGGCCTTGATGCGGGCCTACTTCGAGTTGGACGATGACGCCGAGGGCAAGCTCCCCGAGACTCAGGAGTTTCTCGTCGCCGAGACGCTCGTGCCGGTGGCCGAGAAGTGGCAGGCCGCCGCTGACGCCCGGATCGCCGTGCCCGAGATGCCGGCCGGCCTCGAACTCGCGTCCTCGATCGCCAAGGGCAAGGAGCTCTTCTATGGCGACAAAGCCAACTGTGTGAAGTGCCACGGGCCGACCGGTCTGGGTGACGGCCAGGCCAACGACTACGACGATTGGAACAAGGCGATCGTGGAGATCGGGAAAGAGGTGCAGAGTGGGTTGGCCAAGGCTGGTGAGACATCTACCTCCGGCATGAGCGCGGACGAAGTCGCCGAGCATCGGGCCCAACTCGCCTGGCTCGATCGCTTTGGTGATGTGTTGGAGGGAGATGCCCTCCGGCCGCGGACGATCCCGCCGCGGAATCTGCGGCACGGCATCTACCGTGGTGGCCGTCGGCCGCTCGACCTCTACTACCGTATCCATGCCGGCATCAACGGTGCGCCGATGCCCGCGGCCAAGGGCACGGTGCCGCCCGAGGATATCTGGCATATCGTGAACTACGTGCTGTCGCTGCCCTACGAGTTCGATGGTGAACTCGGGGCAGATCGCACGCTGGTGGCGCAGGGAAGATGAGCGGGCGACATATGCCCGGTGAGACGAGAGCCTGAGTCAGGAGCCAAGTCGTGCGGAACCGTCTGTCGGGAATCTTCTGGGGCCTACTGTTCCTTGCCGTGCCGGTGCTCGGCGTGGCGACGTTCGCGGTGGCGCCGGCGTTCGACCACTGGCTGCCCAAGGACGTCTCGACCCACGGGACGCAGATCGACTCGCTCTTCTACTTCATCCTGGCCCTGACCGGGGTCGTGTTCGTGGTCACCGAGGTGCTGCTGTTCTGGTTCCTCTGGAAGTACGACGCGGCGAAGAACGACCGGCCCGCCACGTACATCCATGGCAGCCACACGCTCGAAGTGGTGTGGACGATCATTCCAGCGGCCACGCTGCTCTTCCTCGCGATCTACCAAATGAACGCCTGGGCCGACGTGAAGATGCGGCGGCCCGACATGTCGCCGACGGTCGAGGTGGTAGCACGGCAGTTCGAGTGGCGGCTCAGGTATCCCGGCCGTGACGGCGAACTCGGCACGCCCGATGACCTTCACCTCACCAACGATCTCCATCTGCCGATCGACGAGGACGTGCTCATTCAGCTCAAGAGCATGGACGTGCTCCACAGCTTCTTCCTGCCCAACGTTCGGATCAAGCAGGACGCAGTGCCCGGCATGAAGATCCCCGTCTGGTTCAAGGCCCGTGAGACCGGCGAATTCGACATCGTCTGTGCCGAGCTCTGCGGCTGGGGCCACTACAAGATGAAGGGCCGGGTGACGTTCGAACCCCGGGCCGAGTTCGACGCCTGGCTCGAGCGGAAGTATGCCGAGCAAGAGGCCACGCAGCCTCCGCCCGAAGCCGGCGAATCGCTCGTCGCCAATTGATCACCTGACAGACCACCGAGGCCGAGAGGAATCCGGAGAACACGACCATGACACCTCCCACCGCCACCGCTGTCGATCACGGCCACGTTACCGTGTCCGCGCCGGCTCATGCCCGCGAGTTACATTCCCCCAAGGGCGGACTCGGGCACTTCCTCTCGACCTACGTCTTCTCCAAGGACCACAAGGTTATCGGCCTACAGTTCCTCTTTTCAACGCTCGTGTGGTTCCTCATCGGCGGCCTCCTCGCGCTCGCCGTTCGCTGGCAGATCGCCTGGCCGTGGTCCGACGTGCCGGTGCTCGGCAAGCTCTTCGCCCAAGAGGGCGGCCAGATGGCGCCCGAGTTCTACACGATGCTCTTCACCATGCATGCCTCGGTGATGATCTTCCTCGTGATCATCCCGATCCTTGCAGGGGCGTTCGGCAACTACCTCATTCCGCTCATGATCGGGGCCGACGACATGGCGTTCCCCACGCTCAACATGCTGTCGTACTGGTTCATGTGGCCGGCGTTCTTCTTTTTCGGTGCCAGCTTCTTCGTGGAGGGTGGAGCGGCGTCCGGCGGCTGGACGAGCTACCCGCCGCTCTCCACCAGCACGGCCTCGTCTCCGGCGAGTGGCTGGGGCCAGACCCTCTGGCTCCTGGGCCTGACGATGGTGGGTGTGTCGTCGATGCTCGGCAGCGTCAACTACATGACGACCATCATCCTCATGCGGGCCCCCGGGATGACGATGTTCCGGCTACCGATGACGATCTGGGGCATGTTCATCACCGCGATCCTCCAGGCGTTCGCCCTGCCGGTGCTCACCGCGGCCGGCTTCATGCAGTTGGCTGACCGCACGCTCGGCACCGGCTTCTTCTCGCCCGAAGGCCTGATCGTCAATAACGCGGTGCCGGGAGCCGGTGGTGGCCAGCCGCTGCTCTGGCAGCATCTCTTCTGGTTTTACAGCCACCCCGCCGTCTACATCATGATCCTGCCGGCAATGGGCATGGTGAGCGACATCCTCACCACGTTCGCCCGCAAGCCGCTCTTCGGCTACCGGCCGATGGTCTACTCCGTGGCGGGCATCGCCGGCCTCGGCTTCATCGTCTGGGGCCACCACATGTTCATGTCGGGCATGAACCCGGCCCTCGGCATCACCTTCATGGTGTCGACCATGATGATCGCCCTGCCGAGTGCCGTGAAGACGTTCAACTGGCTGGGCACGATCTGGGGCGGCCGGATCCAGTTTACGACGAGCATGCTCTTCGCCCTCGCCTTCGTGTCGATGTTCATCATCGGCGGCCTGTCGGGCATCTTCATGGCTGCCACGCCCGTGGATATCTTCATCCACGACACCTACTTCATCGTGGCCCACTTCCACTACGTGCTCTTCGCGGGCACGGCGATGGGCGTCTGGGCGGCCATCTACTTTTGGTTCCCGAAGATGTTCGGTCGCACGATGAACGAGTTCTGGGGGAAAGTGCACTTCTTCCTCACGTTCATCTTCATGAACGGCACCTTCTTCACCATGCACATCCTCGGCGCCGTCGGCTTCCCTCGTCGGCTGGCCGATGCCTACCACTACGAGACGTTCCACCACCTCCAGCCGCTCAATGCGTTCATGACGTGGTGTGCGATCGGCATGGTCGCCTCGCAGATCATCTTCGCGGCGAACTTCTTCTGGAGCATGTTCTACGGCCCGGTCGCCGGGCGGAATCCGTGGAATGCCAATACGCTCGAGTGGACCGCGCCGAGCCCGCCGGGCCACGGCAACTTCGACTTCCAGCCTGTCGTGCACCGCGGCCCCTACGAGTACTCGGTGCCCGGCTGCGAGAAGGACCACCTCATGCAGACCGATCCGCCGAACGCGGCGGCTGCGGCAGCGGCATTGGCTTCGCACTAGCTCACCGGAGAAGTCGTATGGCCCAAGCCGGCGAGGGACGGTGCGAGTTCCCTCGCTGAAGGCCGCGGCGGCCTAAGGCTCGGGATCCTCGCACCGATCCCTCACCTCCCGCTGAGCGGAGGCGGCTGGGAAGAATCACGGAACATTTGATGCCTCAATCCTCGCCGACATCTTGGAACTGGCCGCATCTGGTGAGCTGCATGCTCGTCGGGGTGACGGCGGTGCTGCTGTCGTTCGGGGCGCTCGTGACGACGTACGAGGCGGCGATGGCGGTGCCCGATTGGCCGGGCACCTACGGTCACAACATGTTTTTGTTTCCGTTTGCCGAGTGGTTTCACGGCCCCTGGGATCTGTTTTTGGAGCACGGGCACCGGCTGCTCGGGGCACTCGTGGGGATGATCACGCTCGTGATGGTCGCCGTCGTCTGGCGGTCAGGGGCCACGCCGGCCGTGCGGGCGCTGGCGGCGGCCGCGGTGCTGCTCGTGGTGGTGCAGGGGCTGCTCGGTGGTGCCCGCGTGTTGCTCGATGACAAGACCGTCGCGAAGGTGCATGCCTGCACCGGACCGTTGTTCTTCGCCGTGGCCGTCGCGGTGGCCACGCTCACGCGGCGGCAGACGATGGTGCCGCCTGCCGGTGCCAGTCGGGCGGCCGCTGCACTGCTCGTCGCATCGTACGTGCAACTCGTGGCCGGCGCTCAACTGCGACATGCCGATGCGACGATCGACCCTGCCACGTTCGGTTGGCTCGTCGCCCTGCATCTCTTCGGGGCCTGTGCCGTCGCGGCGCTCGCCGCGGCAGCACTGGCTGGCGTGCCTGACGGTCCGTCGCCGGCACGGTGGTGGGCGCGGGCCCTCGTGGCGGTCGTCGTCTGCCAGTTCCTGCTCGGCGGCGGTGCCTGGATTGCGAACTGGGGTATGCCCGATGGCATCCTGCCGGACGGCTGGCAGTCGGCTGACGCCCGGCTGGCTCGCAGTGCCTGGTCGGCCTGGGTGGTCACCGGCCACGTCGTGCTCGGAATGCTGATCCTCGGCGGTTCGGTCGTGCTCGCGATCGTGTCCGGGGCGTTCGACCGCGGTCGGCTCACGAAGCCTGCTGCCGGCGAGAGGGCCTTCGCATGACGGCCGTCGCCACCGCACCTCCCGAGCTCATGCCCACGGCCGACCTGGCCGTGGCCGGCGCGGCTCCGGTCGCCCGGGGGCACGCCGCCGCCTCGCGGTCGCTTGCGGCCACGATATCGCAGCTCGTGCGGCCACGGATCGCGGTCATGGTGCTCGCGACGGTGGCCACGGCGGCCTGGCTCACCGGCGGTCGTCCTGTCGAGCCGCTGCGGCTGGTGATGGTGCTCGTCGGCACCGCACTCGTGGCGGCTAGTTCGAGCATCGTCAACCAGATTCTGGAACGCCGCACCGACCGCCTCATGCCGCGGACGTCCAGTCGTCCGCTGGCCACGGGCGACATGTCCGTGTCGCTGGCAGCCTGGTGGTCGGCGGCGCTGCTCGTTCTCGGCGCTGCGATCGTCACCGTGGCGGGGGGCTTGCCCGCGGCCGCGGCAGCAGTCGCCACGTGGCTGCTCTATGTCGTCGTCTACACGCCGATGAAGCTCGTCTCGCCGCTCAATACCGCGGTCGGTGCGATCGCCGGCGCGCTTCCCGTCGCGATCGGCTGGCTGGCCGCGGATGGCCCGGCCCGTCTGACCGCCGGCGATGCCCGCGGGGCACTTGCGGCGGCGGCCCTCGCCGGCGTGCTCTATCTCTGGCAATTCCCGCACTTCATGGCGATTGCCTGGCTCTACCGCCGCCACTATGCCGCCGCCGGCCTGCAGATGCTCACGGTCGTCGATCCCACGGGACTGCGGGCGGCCGGCCAGGCCCTCTCCGCCGCCCTCGCCATGGTGCCGGTCAGCCTGGTGCTCGCCGTGCCCTCGGGCAGTGTGCGGCTGTTCCTGGCGGCGGCCGTAGCAGCCGTCGCGTATGCTGTGGCCACGGTGAGGTTCGCGATTCGTCGCGACGACGCCACGGCCCGCACGCTCCTGCTTACGTCGCTGGCAACGTTGCTCGGGCTGCTCTGCGCGGCCGTCGCCTTCGGTCGGCCTGTGTGATTCGTCCGACACCAGTCATCACCCCGCTCATTCCTGCAGACCATCATCCCAACCAGGCATCGACGATGAACGCCTCCGCCATCTCCGTTCCTCACGGCCACGACCACGGGCATCACGACGGTCACGGCCACCACGGCCATGTGACGCTGCAGTACCAGCCCGGCCTGCCCCTCTCGAAGGGCAAGCTGATCATGTGGCTCTTCCTCTCGACGGAGATCATGTTCTTCGCGGCCCTCCTCGGCAGCTACGTCGTGCTGCGATTCGGAGCCGCCGTCTGGCCCAAACCGCACCACGTGCACCTCAGCGAGCCGATCGGTGCCTTCAATACGTTCGTGCTCATCTGCTCCAGCGTCACGATCGTGCTCGCCCTCGAGGCTGCCCGAGTCAACAAGGTGGGCCTTGCCAAGATCTGGATGTTGCTCACGCTCCTGCTCGGCACGCTCTTTCTCGGGATCAAGGCCTACGAATACCAGGCCAAGTTCTCTCACGGCATCTATCCGTGGAAGCCCCGCGGCCTGATCTACGAGCGGCCCGATCTCTACTACGGCTCCGCCGTGCGGGCCCGGCTCGGCGAGCCGGCGATGATCGACCGGCTCAAAGAACTCGACGACACCCCCGCGGACCAGCTCCCGCCGGATCAGGTTGCCGCCCGCACCCGCCTGCAGCAGGTGCGGAAGATGGTCGCGAGCCCCGACCAGCAGGCCTTCGATCTCGCGGTCGTCGCCGACCAGATCATGCCGCTGCCCGCCGAAGGGGCCACGCATGGTGACGGGCATGGCGGCCACGGCGGCGGACTCAACGACATCTTCCCCTGGCTGCGGCTGCCGATCGTGATCCCCGGCGGCAACATGTGGGCAAGCACCTACTTCCTGATGACTGGCTTTCACGCCATCCACGTGCTCGTGGGCCTGATCGTGTTCGCGATCCTGCTCTCCTATCGGCTCGACGCAAAACGGGCCGGCATGATCGAGAACGCCGGTCTTTACTGGCACTTCGTCGATCTCGTGTGGATCTTCCTGTTCCCGCTGCTCTACCTGTTCTGATTCCGACATTCCGAGGCATCACCCGATCATGAGCCACCCCGCACACGATCCCCACGGCCCTGTCACCCGGCCCGGCGAGACCGCCGACGAGGCGCTCGAGCACTCCGCCGCGCACGACCACGGCGACGACCACGGCCACGGGGGCGTCGGCAAATACCTGCTCGTGTTCCTCGCTCTTTGCGGCCTCACGACGATGTCGTTCCTCACCTACTCCCCGGCTTGGCCGTGGCGCGACCAGCCGCAGGTGGGCTGGGCGTTCATGATGGCCGTGTCCTGCACGAAGGCGATGCTCGTCGTGCTGTTCTTCATGCACGTTCTCTGGGAGGCCAACTGGAAGTACGTGCTCACGATCCCGGCCGCGATGATGGCCATCTTTCTTGCGATCATGCTCATTCCCGACATCGGGATGCGGAACCGCATGGTCTCGCAGGAGCGGGCCCTCCACATGGCCCGGGGGTCGGACCTCAAGCTCCTCGAGAAGGCGGCGGAGGCGGCGGCCGATGCGGCGGCACACTGAGCCCTTGGTCGACGAGCCAAATCCGCCGGGACGGCAGAAGTCTCGTCGCGGTGGACCTCGAAGACTCGGTCCAAATGCTCCTCGAGCTTCCGCCGATCCCGGCTTGCTCATGTGGTTGTTCGGGGTTGTGATCGTGGTGGGGGGCTGTCGACCCGTGGCTGACGAGTCAACTCGGCGGGTGGAGTCGCCGTTGCCGGTGGCGGGGAAGGTGGAGGTCGATGAGGAGTCGGCTGGGAACATCGCCGACACGCCCTTCACGCTCACCGATCAGACCGGGGCGGAGTTCAGCTCGCAGGCGCTCGCCGGCAAGGTCTGGATGGGGGCGATCTTCTTCTCGAACTGCCCAGGGCCGTGCTTTCGGGAGAACCAGGCGATCGCCGACATCTTGAAGGAGATCGATGATCCTGATTTCGTCGTCGTGAGTCTCACCTGTGATCCCGTCAACGACACGCCTGACGTGCTGCGCCGGTATGCCGATCGGTTCTCGGCCGATCCCGGCCGCTGGAAGTTTCTTACCGGCGACATGAAGGTGATCAGCGACGTGGGCCTGAAGACTTTCAAACTGCCGGTGGAAGTGGGCGTGCACTCAGAGCGCGGCGTCGTATTCGACCGGCAGGGTCGACTGCGCGGCGGCTACCACCTGCTCCAGCAGGATCGCGTGAACGAGCTCAAGAAGCTGATCCGCGAGGTGCTCGCCGAGAAGGGACTGCGATCCGACGAGGCAGCGCAGCCGGCCGCGGCGGAGACCGCCCAATGAGTGTCGGCCCCGCGCTCGTTCCGCTCGTGGCCGCGCATCCGCTGGCCACGCTCAATGCCGTACTCAACTCGATCGCGGCGGTCCTGCTCGTGATCGGCTGGGTCACGATCGCCCGGGGCAACTGGAAGGCCCATCGCGCGGCGATGGTGGCGGCGTTCGCCGTCTCGGCGGTCTTCCTCGTCTCGTATCTCACCTATCACGCGATCGCGGGGAGCGTGCCGTTCAAGGGGCAGGGGACCGTGCGGATCGTCTACTTCGCCATCCTGATCTCGCACGTGATCCTGGCCGCCGCCGTGCCCGTGCTCGCCCTGCGGATGTTCTTCCTCGCCTGGAAGCAACGCTGGGATGCCCACCGGCGGCTGGGCCGCATCACGCTGCCGATCTGGCTCTATGTGTCGGTGACCGGCGTCGTGATCTACCTCATGCTCTACCACGGCGTGTAGAGGCTCCGCAGGCCCGTTGCTCCGCAACGGGCAGCAAGCGAGCCCGTCACGGAGTGACGGGCCTACGAGGACTACGGGCCGTCCGCCTTCTCGACGCTACAATGATCAGAAGTCGGTCCCCGAGGATCCCCTCATGAAACGTCTGGTCCCGCTCGCAGTCCTGTCGCTCGTTGCCGCGGCTGTCATCACGGCCGACGCCCTCGGCTGTCCCAACTGCAAGGACGCGGTCAACACGTCCGACCCCGACGGGCTGAACCTCGCCCGCGGCTACTTCTACAGCATCCTCCTGATGCTCGCGATGCCGTTCACGCTGATCGGTTCGTTCGGCTGCTACGTCTGGCGTGAGATGCGGCGACAGCAGCGGGAGCAGGCGGCGAGCCACGAGCCGTGAGCGGTCCGCGCAATTACTTCGAGCGGAGTGAACGCCGGCGGCTGCTCTGGCGGTTCATGCCCGCGGCGCTGGCGCTGCTGCTCGGGCTGACGGTGATCGAGCGGATCTGGTTTCCAGTGCGGCGGCAGCCTGCCGCGCCGCCGATCGACACGGCGCTCGACGCGGTCCGCGGTCGTCCCCCGGCGGGCGACGAGGTGGTCATCGAGCCGGAGCCGGAGCCGTTCGTCGCGGAAGCCGACGACCTCAGCGCCGATGCCGGATCACTCGGCCGCGTTCGCGACGACACGTTCTTTCGCGAGGGCGACATGGACGCCTGGCTGCAGACCTGGAACACGCTCCAGGCGGCGGGCCGCGACACGCTCACCACGGCGCCGGCCCCCCGCGTGAGCTTCGCGGAGCTCTTCGGCCAGCCGCGGTCGTTTCGGGGACGTCTCGTGCGGATCAAGGGCGTGTTTCATCGCGTCGAGGAACTGAAGGCGCCTGAGAACCATTACGGCATCGACCGCTACTGGCAGGGCTGGCTCGAGCCGGCTGGCGGCCCGGCCTCGCCGATCGTCGTCCAGTTTTTGCAGCTGCCCGAGGGCATGCCTGCCGGGATGAAGGTCCACGAGCCCGTCGACGTGACGGGCTACTTCTTCAAGCGGTATGCCTACAACGCCGCCGACACGATCCGGGTGGCCCCCCTCTTGATGGCCCTGGAGCCGGCATGGAGGCCGCTGCCGCCCGTCACGCCGGGGGGCACCTCGCTCGGCACCGTGGCGATCGTTACGATGGCGGCCCTCGTTGCGGCGACGCTGATCGGCATGCGCTGGGCCGGCTGGAGCGAGCGGCGGACCGCTCACGCGCCGGTCGACCTTGATGCGTCGCTGCGGGAGTACACGCCGTTTTCGACGGAAGAGTCGCTCCGCCAACTGGCCCGCGACGACGGATCCACCGAGGAGGACTCTCGATGATCGGTATTTCACGCATTGCGGCGGTGATCCTGTTGGCTATCGTGTCGCTCGTGATCGCGGGCGAGGTTCGGTCGGCCGAGCCGGCGGCAGACGTGGCCGCGTTCCTGCGGGAGCGGGGCATCGACCGCGAACAGCGG
>JBAVTF010000144.1:0-1719 GCA_049695995.1 Pirellulales bacterium
GAGTTGCGCGCCGATGATGCCATTGGGTCGCTGGCGCAGCATCATCGCGTGGACGGACTCGACCAAGTCGGGGCGCGACTGGCGCGTGGATTCGGCCAGCAAGCGCGGCAGCATTACCTCAATGGCCGGGGCAGAACCGCGCTGCTTCACCTGCTCCGCCATCTCCAGGCGCGCCAGTCTCACTTCGGGCGTATCTGCTCCAGCGCGCGTATCCACCAGGATCAGGGCAAGGACGCGCGAGGCATAGCTGCGCCAGAATGCAAGCGCAATATACCCCCCCATCGAGAAGCCGCACAACACCGCCCGCCGGATGTGGAGCGCATCCAAGAGCGCACACAGGTCGCCGGCGTACGCGTCCATAGCATAAACGCCTTGGGGCGCATCGCTCTGCCCAAACCCTCGCAAATCCGGCGCGATCACTTGAGCGAGATCACCCAGACCGCCAAGCTGTGGCTGCCACATGGCGTGATCGAGAGGGTAGCCATGGATCAAGAGCAAGGGAATGCCTTCTCCGGCCTGAACATAATGCAAGTGGATTCCGTTGACCAGCGCCCGCACCCCTGCCTCCTGCTCCCGCAGCCTCGACCCAGATTATAGCAGGGCCGGCCCCAAAATGCGAGTTGCTCACACGTGGCGGTGTGGTATAATCGCCGTTCGGCAGTTGGCCTCCAAGGCCCCCTGAGGAGATAAAGTTGTTTAACCCCATTAACGCCATCCTGGGCCTCTTTTCTCTTGATATCGGCATTGACCTGGGGACCGCAAACACACTGGTCTGTGTTCGAGGCAAGGGAATTGTCATAAACGAACCCTCATGGGTGGCGATCGAAAAACGAAGTAAACGCGTTCTGGCGATCGGGAGCGAGGCCAAAGAGATGGTCGGGCGCACGCCGGCCAACATCGTCGCGATCCGTCCGCTCCGCGACGGCGTCATCTCAGAGTTCGAAGTCACTGAAGCGATGCTGGATTACTTTATCAAAAAGGCGCACAGCCAGCTTTTGCTGCCCATCCCGCGCCCTCGCGTGGTCATCGGCATTCCCAGCGGCGTGACCGAAGTGGAAAAGCGCGCCGTATACGATGCGGCTGTCAGCGCCGGCGCACGTGAAGCGTACCTGATCGAAGAGCCAATCGCAGCCGCGATCGGCGTGGGTCTGCCGGTGATCGAAAGCCGGGGGAGCATGATCGTGGACATTGGCGGCGGCACCACAGAAGTGGCCGTCTTTTCGCTGGGCGGCATCGTGGTGTCCCGCTCCATCCGCGTGGCCGGCGACGAGATGGACGAAGATATCATGCAGTACGTCCGGCAAAAGTATAACCTGCTTATCGGCGAACGAATGGCCGAGCGCGTCAAGATCGAGATCGGCTCAGCTTACCCGCTGCCGGAAGAAAAGGTCATGACGATCCGTGGTCGGAATCTGGTGACAGGGCTACCGGAAGCCGTAGACGTGTCTTCCATCGAGATCCGCGAGGCGCTGGCCAACTCGGTCAACGTCATCGTGGACACGATCAAGACCACGCTGGATAGCACTCCCCCCGAGCTGATCGCCGATCTGATGGAAACCGGGGTCGTCCTCGGCGGCGGGGGCAGCCTGCTTCAGTGCCTGGCGCAGCGGCTGACCGAAGAGACCAAGATGCGCTGTTGGGTCGCACCTGACCCGTTGACCTGCGTCGCCGTTGGCGCCGGGAAGGTGCTGGAAGAACTGGATGTGCTCAGAGTTGTGT
>JBAVTF010000145.1:0-6425 GCA_049695995.1 Pirellulales bacterium
CATCGGGCGCGTCGCAGACGGCGGCGCCGGCCCGCGCCACGTCGGCAAACACGTTCGACCAGCGATCTGCCTGCCGACAGCTGAATGCGATCCGCTCCTCGAGGGTCGCCGCGTCGGCGACGAGCAGGATCGCCACGTGCGGCTGGATCGTCGTGCGGGCGACGGCGTCGAGCTCGGCTTCGAGTCGGGCGAGCGACTCGCGGGGCAGTTCCTCGGCCGCCGCCACCGCGACCGCGTCGAGCCAGAAATCGGCGATCGCGCCGTGCGGCTCGTCGTGCCAGCTCGTGATGGCCAGCGGCCGCGCCCAGGCGGAGAGCGTCTGCGACCAGGCAGCCGATCCCGGCGGCAGCCCCGCGGGCAACGGCGCGGGCGCCCGCACGAGCCGCGAGAGCGTGGCGTCAGCCACCGCCTCGGCCACCTCGTGCGCTCCGCTGCCGGGCACGCCCACGACGGCCACGAGCGGATGCGACACGGAGATGTTGTCGAGGAGATCCCGCACGGTGCAGGCGGCCGTCGGCACGGTGAGATCGGGGGCGATCTCGACGGACGGCTCGAGCACGAATCGCCGGGTGGTCATCCGCGGGTGCGGCAGCGTGAGCGACTCCGTCTCGACCACGAGCTCGTCGTAGAGGAGCAGATCGAGATCGATCGTCCGCTCACCCCATCGTTCATGCCGCTCGCGATGCAGCGTGTTTTCCACGGCTGCGAGCATCCCCAACACGTCCCGCGGCGGGAGGTCGGTCTCGATCAGGCATGCGCCGTTGAGATACGGATCCTGCCCCGCAGGACCGCCCACCGGTTGCGTCTCGCGAAAGCGGCTGACGGCGACGAGCGCCACGCCCGGCATGAAACGCAACAGTTCGACAGCCCTGTCGAGCTGCTCACGCCGCCTGCCCAGATTGGAGCCGCATCCGATGAGGCATCGTGCCATGGCTGTCCCGTCCCTTGAGCGAGTCGGACGCCGTATTCTACAGGCCGCCGGGCCCGACGGGGCAAATTCTCGACCGCATGGCGGGCGGACGGGCACACACCAGCGGCTCAAAACAGGGAAAGTCGCCGGAAAACGGGGGGGACATCCAGGCCACGACCAAGGTCGTCGACAGTCGATCCCTCAAGTCGTCGCCCCCCGAACTAACCGACGAAATTCCTTTGTTCGTGTGTCGCGAGGCTGGCTGTCACGGCCAACGCGGTGCGATGATGAGACGCATTCTGTGAATGCACGGCATGTTGTCAAGGCAACGCCGGCACAGGCGAGGAACGCGCGCAAAAATGAGCTGCGCGACACGCGCTGCGCATGCGTCTTGAGAAAATCACACGATGTCCGCTCTCCCCGATGATCATGTCGATGACGAATACCCGGATGCCAACGCAGTTCGCGCGGGCTTCGGGCGTGCAGACGACGACGTTCTCGCGGGAGCCACGGATTTCGACCCGGAAAATACCGCTGGCGCTTCGGAGCCGCCTTCAGCGCCGAGCTACTGGGCGGTCTCACGCACGCCGCTGACGAGCCTCGTCTTCTCGCTGCCGCTGGTGCTGGCGTACGAAGGGGGCGTGCTCTGGCTTGGCCGCGGCACGCCCCGCAACGGCGCCGACGTCTGGCTCCGGCAATTGCTCGATGCCTGCGGTTTCGGGGCCTATTTCCTGCTGCCAGCGGTCACGATCCTGGGCCTCCTCGCCTGGCACCACGTGGAGCACGACCGCTGGCATTTCAGCCCGGCCGTGCTCCTGGGCATGGCTGGCGAATGCGTGCTCTGGGCAGTGGCCCTCGTCGGAATCGCGCGGCTCCAGCAGCAGCTGTGGCCCCTTGATTTCCAGTCGATGGCGGTGTGGCCACTCGCAGCAGCGTCAGGGCCGCCTGCGGGCCTGCTGGAAGGAGCTCTGGCCCGCATCATCGGCTACTGCGGCGCCGGCCTCTACGAAGAGGTGCTGTTCCGGCTGCTGCTCCTGCCGGCGGTGGCGTGGCTGCTCGGGCGGCTCGGCAGCGGGCCGATCACCGCGGCAGTCTGGGCCATTTTGATCACGAGCACGCTCTTCAGCCTCGCCCACTATGTCGGCCCGCTTGGCGACACCTTCGAACTCTACAGCTTTTCATTCCGACTCGCGGCTGGTGTGTTTTTTTCCGTCGTGTTTCTGCTGCGCGGGTTCGGCATCGCTGCGGGCACTCATGCGTTCTACGACCTTCTCGTAGGGCTGCTGTAGTCGCCTGATCGCCGGGCAGCACGTGCGTGCCTGCCGTCGCTTGGTGGCCCCCGCAGGCTCCTCCTATACTTTGACGCTGTCGTCATGCACTGCGTGTCAGTCGGGCCGCGCGGCTCGAGACCGCTGTGGCAGGGAGAGTCACCATCGTGTTATCGGTTCGGCCCAAGGCTGCGGACCTCGTGTTTCAGCTGTACGGGCGGATCGTGCACCCTGAGCTGTTCACGATCTGCGCGTCGCGGTCGATCGATCGCGGCGGCTACTCGGCCAGCATCGCGATCACGACGGCCGGCCACGTGCTCACCTGGCGGCGGGAGGGTCTCACGCTGACCGAGGTGGCCACCGACGCGTCCCAGCCGCTGCCGCTCAAGCGCCGGCTGCTGTCGCACCGCATCGTGGGCGAACGGGGCGACCGGATGGAGTGCCGTGGCGGCACGACCTACGAGACCTGCTTCCAGCTCGAGACGGTGACGGACGACGTCCTGTGGTCGTTTCAGCAGGAGCTGGTGGCGGCCGGGACCAAGCGGGGCCTGCTCCATCGCTTTCAGGATGGAGGCCGGCTGGCCCTCGGCGCCGTGAGCTTCATCGACATCGAAACCCGGCCCCGCGGCCTGCTCGTGCAGGCGTTCCACACGTTCCCCGAGGATCGGGCGATCGTGAAGAGCCAGTCGCTCTTCGAGTTCGCCTGATCGGGCCGCCACTCATCTGGAATCATCCATGCCGAAGCCTGCCCCTGCCCCCTCGCAGTCCCCCGCGGCAGCCGCCACCGTGGCCCGCCGGAGCCGCGTGCTCATCGCCGACGACAACGAGCCGAACCGCGAGCTGCTCGAGGTCTATCTCGCCGACGTCGACTGCACGATCGCGACCGCCGTCGATGGCCGCGACACGCTCGACAAGGTGGCGAGCTTCGATCCCGACGTCATTCTGCTCGACGTGATGATGCCGAAGCTCTCCGGCTTCGAGGTCTGCCAGCAGCTGAAGTCCAATCCCGCCACCAGCCGGATCATGATCCTGATGGTGACGGCCCTCGGCGAGCTCGGCGACATCGAGCGGGCCGTGGAGGCGGGCACCGACGACTTTCTTTCGAAGCCCGTCAACAAGGTGGAGCTCGTGAAGCGGGTCGAGAACATGCTCAAGCTCCGCCACGTGAGCGATGAGCTGGAGCGGCTGCGGAGCTACATCCGCACGATGGACGACGACCAGCCACCGCGCTGACGCTCATCACTCCCCCGTAGTCCGCACACTCCGTGTGCGGCCCACGGTCGAAACACCGCAGGCCCGTCTAGTCCTCCGCGGGCCGACCTCCTATGGCGAAAGCTCGGGGCTGCCCACGCCCCGTCGCCGGACGCTCGCTGCGGCATCCATGCCTTCGCTCGCTCGATGCCGACTGCGCTCCGGCATCCGGCCTGCGCTGGTCAGCAACGCCGGCTCTCGGGGCATGGGCAGCCCCTCACGGCGGTTTGCCTACATCCTCGGCCGGAAGCCGACGTGCTCCAGCACGCGTTTCGTCGCGGGTGACTTGTTGAGCACGTAGAAGTGGATACCGGGCACACCCGCGGCCATTAGCCCCTCCACCTGCCGCGCAGCGAGGGCCACGCCGGCCTCGAACTGCGCCGCCTCGTCATCCCCCGCCGCCTCGAACTCGCGAGTGAAGTCGTCGGGGAGCCGCGCCTTGCACAGGCTGGCGATGCGGCGGATCTGGGCGTAATTGGTGACGGGCATCACGCCCGGCACGATCGGCGCCGTGATCCCGAGCGCATCGCACTGCTCGCGAAACCGCAGGAAGTCGGCGTTGTCGTAGAAGAGTTGCGTCACCACGACGTCGCCGCCGGCGTCGCACTTCCGCTTGAGGTTCTCGAGATCGGCTGTAGCGCTCACGGCCTCCTGGTGCGTTTCCGGGTAGCCGGCCACGAGGATGCCGAACTCGGGAAACTCGCTACGGATCAGAGCCACGAGCTCCGATGCATACCGCAGACCACCGGCCACGGGCGTAAACGAGGTTTCACCTTTCGGCGGATCGCCTCGCAGCGCCACGATCGCCGCCACGCCGCGGTCGCGGGCCTCGCGCAGGTAGTGACGGAGTTCGTCCACCGAACTGCCCACGCAGGTGAGGTGGCTGGCTACCGGCACGTCGTGTCGGGCCTTCACTCCCGAGATCACGTCGAGTGTCTTCGACTGCGTCGAGCCACCGGCGCCGTAGGTGCACGTGATGAGTGCAGGCTGGTAGGCCATGAGCTCATCGACCGTGCGCCACATCACGGCCTCCGACTCGGGCGTCTTTGGGGGAAACAGCTCGAACGAGAGTCCGAACCGACCGGTGGCGTAGGCGTTTGTGAGCGTCATGGCCGTGTATCGTAGCCCGCCCCGGGAAGAAGCGGAATCAGCCAACCGCGGGGACGGCGAGGCCGGCGACGGCCTGCACGAGGTCGCGGTCAGCGGGCAAGAGTTCGAGGCCGCGACGGGCCATCATCCGGCCGAGCACGGTGGCCACCTGCTCGACCGTCGCACGGCTGCCGCTCGGGCCACCGCTGATCATGGTGGAAAACCCGGGCACGACCTCCGGCGCGTTGCCCCCGACCGTGGTCGCCGGGCCGATGCGGCAGCCGCAGGGAAGCGACGTATGGATGGCGGTCTTCGAGAAGTCGCCGATCAACGCACCGAGAAACTGCCGGCCGGTGTCGATCACGTCGGTGCCACCGTCACACCGCGGCTCGTGGAGCCGGATCGGACCGTAGCTCGTCTTCAGGTTGCTCGTGATCGTGCCCGCTCCGAGATTCACCCAGCTGCCCAGATGGCTGTGGCCGAGGAAGCCCTCGTGGGCCTTATTGGAGAATGGCTCGAGCACGCTCGCCTCCACCTCGCCCCCCACGCGGCAGCTGCGGCCCACGGCCGCGCCGGCCCGCAGCCAGGCGTGCGGATTCACGCGGGCGCCCGGCCCGATCCAGATCGGACCATCAAGGCAGACAAATGGACCGATCTCGGCGCCGGCCTCGACCACAACCGGGCCACCGCGGACCACGACGGCGTCGGCCACCGTGCCCCCCGCGGCGACGAACAGACCGGGCCGGATTTCCTGATAGGCCCCGGAGTCGATTCGCACTGCGAGTGATCCGTCGATCGCTCGCTCGTGGGCTGTGATAATGTCGTGCGGCGCGGCGATGACTGCGAGCTCTGCCGCTGCATCCGGCAGCGCGAGCGAATCGATCGCGGCAACGGGATCCTGGCCACCGGCGAGGAGTCGTTCGACGACAGCCTGGTCGGGTCCGCCGCCGTCGGCGTCCAGATGGAGGACGGCCGCGGCGATGCTGCCCGACTGCCGCACCGCGCCACGGTGCCCGGCCTCCACGAGCCCGCGAATCGCGAAGAGGTTCTCACGGCTCGGCACGACCCGCGCGTTGACGAGTAGGCCGACGGCGCCGTGCCGAGACGCGTGCGGCTGCCAGCCCGCGTCAGCCGCGCCGCCCCAGACGGCGAGGCGACCGCCAAGACCGGCGAGATGCGCCGCCAGGTGCGGCCGCACGGCCCGCCGCACGTGACCGAGATGACCGAGCACCTCGACGAGCGTGTGGGATCCGAGCGTGAGGTCGCAGGTGGGGCGGGCGACGACGAGGTCACCGAGCTGTGCGACGGCGGCATCCTCGAACACGACGACATTCATGCGGGCACACTCCCGAAGCGCACAAAACCAGCAGGATCGGCCCAGACACTCTACCGCGACTGGCAATGCCGCGCGTGTCGGCGTAGGCTTCGGAATCGGCGACGCCCCTCACGAGCCGGAGTGGCGGAATGGCAGACGCGGCGGACTCAAAATCCGTTGCCCGCAAGGGCGTGTGGGTTCAAGTCCCACCTCCGGCATTTGTTTTCTAGGGGTTTCTGATCCTCGCGAGTTGGGCGGCTCCCGAGGACAAAGTCGCGAACCCATTCTGAACCCATATAGAAGGTCTTGGGAAACGGATTGGCAGGGCGGAGGGAACGGGTACGCGGCCGACGCTAGCCGAAGTATTATTAGCCGACCCACCCTCATCGTTTGATTTTTGGATTTGTTTGTCGGTGTAGCGAAGTCAAGCAAATGGTTTCTTTTTTATTTTTCAGACGTCTGGTGACACTGACTTCAGCATGGGTCTTTTTCTTAGGAACGGGAAATTGTTTTGGAGAAGTCTTGGTCAGCTTTTCATTTACCGGTGCTGAGACGACTTGGGTCGTGCCCAGCGGAATCAGCAACATTCGGA
>JBAVTF010000146.1:0-53334 GCA_049695995.1 Pirellulales bacterium
GTCTGTAGGCCCGTTGCTCCGCTTGCGCCGTAGTCCGAATGCGGCCCGCGGTTTGAATACCGCAGGCCGGTCGACTCTGCAGCGGGTCAACCTCCTGTGGTGATAGTGAGGGGCTGCCCACGCCCCATCGCCGGACGCTCGCTGCGGGCATCCATGCCCTCCGCTCGCTCGCATGCCGCCTTCGCTTCGCCATCCTGGCTGCGCTCGGCGGCATACGCCGGCTCCCGGGGCATGGGCAGTCCCTCGCCTCCACAGTGGGTAGGCTCGGGGGTCGGTGCAAGCTCGAGGAGCATGTGGACCGAGTCTTCGAGGTCCCGCGACGAGACTTGTACCGCCCCCGAGCCGGTGACGTACCGAGCGGGCACTCGAGAGACAGCGTGAGGCGATTTCCCTGATTGCAGCCCACCCCGGCGGACAATATTATGGATACGCATGTCCGATATTCGTCGTATCGTCGTGGCTGCCTGCCTGTGGCCCCTCGCCGCCGTCGCGTGGGCTGAGATCGATCTCGCCGCGCCCCCGATTCGGTATTTCGATACGGCTCCCGATGACGCCGTCTCGGAACTGCAGGGGCGGCTCGATGCCGGCGAGACCGCGATCCGGTTCGAGCCTCACTTTGGCTACCTCCAGGCGGTGCTGCGGGAGTTGAAGGTGCCCGTCGCCTCACAGGCTCTCGTGTTTTCCAAGACGAGCCTGCAGGTGAGCCGGATTTCGCCCCAGTCGCCGCGAGCGATCTACTTCAACGACGACACCTACGTCGGCTGGATGCCGGGGGGCCACATCGAGATCTCGACGGTCGATCCACGGCTCGGCGCAAATTTTTACCTCCTCGAGCAGGCAGAGGCGGAGCGGCCGCGATTCATCCGCCACGATCACGAGTGCCTCCAGTGCCACGGCTCGGTGATGACCGACGGCGTGCCCGGGCACGTTGTGCGGTCGGTGGCCACCGGCCCTGATGGAACGCCCGTGACGAATGGCCGCGCGTATCTCAGCGGCCACTCGAGCCCGCTCCACGAGCGGTGGGGCGGCTGGTATGTCACCGGCGAGCATGGCCGGCAGCGGCATCTCGGGAACGCCTTCACTCGGCAGGGCGATCGGCCCGTGGATCTCGATGCCGGGGCCAACCGCGCCGATCTTCGTGATCGGTTCAACACGCTCCTGCATCTTTCAGGCCACAGCGACATCGTGGCCCTGATGGTGATGGAGCATCAGGTCACGGTGCACAATGCGCTCGCCCGAGCCTCGCTCGAAACCCGTATCGCCGAACATCGGGCAGCGGAGGCTGCCGGCGATCCCGATGCCGCCACCGAACTCACCGCCACGATCGGCCATGCAGCCGAGGCGGTCGTGGCGGCCCTGCTCCTGGCCGACGAATCGCCACTCACCGATGCGATCACGGGTTCGTCGGGCTTCACGCGGAAGTTCGCCAAGCGAGGCCCGTTCGACAGCCACGGCCGGTCGCTCAGGGAATTCGACCTCGAAACCCGGCTGTTCACGCATCCGTGCAGCTATCTCGTCTATGCGAGGTGTTTCCAGGAACTGCCCCCGGCGCTCAAGGAGGAGGCGGAACGGCAGCTGTGGGCGGCCCTCGCAGCCGAGGCGACCGACGGGCCCGCAGCCCGCCTCGCCGTCGCAGAGCGGCAGGCGATCCGTGAGATTCTGGCCGACACCCTGCCGGGCCGGTTCACCACGGCCGATTCGGGGTCACGCTGAAACGGGTTCTGCGCGGCCGGCGCCGTCCCGACGAATGCCCCAGCCCGTCTGCGTCTGCAGCGCCTCGAGCAAGATCGCCAGGAGGAGGAGCGGGATCAGCCAACGGCGGATGCTGCGAAAGGCCATCGGCCGCGGTGCCGTCCACACGTCGCTGAGATCGACCCGCGGCTCGCCGCCGCTGCGGATGCACACGGCCGAAAGCTCGTCGAGCCGTGACCGGTCGAAGGTCCACTCAGGATTCATCGTCACGTTCACGGGCCCGAGCGGGATCGCCTCGTCGCCCAGCCGGATCGCGCCGCGGACGTACTCGACGTCGGCTGCATCGACCGCGGCAGCGAAGTGGCCCGGGGCGAGCCGCTCCCATGTGACCTCCGTGGCCCTCCCTCCAGCCCCGCGGGCCACGGTCAGCTCCGGCGGGTCGGACGCGATCCGGTCGGCCAACGTCGCGTCGGCCGCGTCGTAGAACAGATCGACCTTCACACGGCTCCCATCGACATCGGTCCGCAGCCCAAACCCCGGCGGCAGCGGCGGCCCCATCAGCCAGCGGGCGAGGCTTTGCGCAAAGCCCCCGTAGCCATCCCACTCGCGCGTGAGCGCCGAGAAGTCGCCCCCCAGCGGAAACGTGACCGCGGCCACACGGCCCGTGCCCTTTCGCCAGAAGGCGACGAGCGGCGCCGCATACTCGTCGCCCGAGACCGCGGCCTGTGCCGCCTTCGGCTTGAGATAGCAGAGGTTGTAGCCATCCACCTGCGGGAGCCATTCGATCGGCTCGGCCGCGATCTCGCTCCAGCCGGGCGTGCCCTTGATGGCCACGGGCTCCTCCAGAAACGCCGAGCGGGCGATCGTGGCCGTCTCCATCTCGAACAGCGCCGGTAGTTCGTTCGCATCGGCATTGAAGAACACCCGCCCCTTCCCACGGTTTGCGATGTCCTTGAGAAAGTCGGCATCGACGTCTTTGTCAGTGCCAAGGCCGATCACGCTCACCGAGCACTTTGCGGCGGTCATCTCGGCGAGCAGCTCCTTGTAGTCGCCCGGCTCCTCGGCATCCATCGCGTCGGCAAACAGGATCACGTGTCGCTGACCGATCGGCGACTCCTTGAGGATGTCCCAGGCCGCCTTGAGTCCCGTGTAGCAGAAGATGCCCCCTCCGGTGCTCACCACGCTCCGCGCGGCAGCGACGAGGCTGGCCCTATTCGGGCCGACCTGCACCATATCGTCGGACAGCGGATGGGCGGCGCTGTCGACGGGGATCAAGACCGCGAAGTCGTTCGCCCCGAGCAGCTCGATCGCCCGGGCGGCGCCTTCGTCGGCCAGGGACATCTTCGTCTGGGTCGTGCCGGGCGCCGTCATGGCCATGCTGCCGGAGCGGTCCATCACGATCGCCATCGCCACTGCCAGCTTGCGCTGCTCCTGCTTGAGTTCCATGCTCACCGGCAGAAGCTCGTCGATCGCGGAGCCGAACCAGCCGCCCGCCGCGAAGCTCGTCTTGCCGCCGATCATCACGAGCCCCCCCCCCTGGGCGGTGACGAAAAAATCGAGGCCCTTCACGAAGCCGGCGTCCAGCGCGTAGGCAGGCACGTTGTTGAGGATCACGGCCTCGGCGCCGGAGAGCACACCGACGTTGGCGGCCGCGAGGTCGTCGATCACCTGCACCGCGAACCCCTGGGCCCGCAGCACCGTCGCCAACGGATCGTCGGCATAGGCCGTGACGAGCACGATCCGCGGCCCCCCCTGCACTTCCACCCACCGCTCCGCGGCGTTGTTGCCCCGGATCGCATCCGTCTCGGGAAGGATCCGCACGCCGTAGCGGTGGGAACCGGGCGTGCCGATCCGGTCGGTGAACCGCACCCGCGCCACGCCATCGATCACCTCGGCGGTGCGTTGGCCGATCACCTTGCCATCGCGAAGGATCTCGAACGGCACGCTGGCATCGATGCTCCCGTGAACCGCCACCTCGGCAAGCATGCCCTCGCGGAGCTGCACCCGCCGCGGCACGACGAACGCCGCCACGGAGAAGTCTGCCTCGGTGCGGCCGGGGGGCAGCCGGATGTCGAGCGGCGTCTCCTTGGCGCGGAGCTTCTCGGCGAGGCCTTCGAGCGGCTCGGTGCTGAACCCGTCGGTGATCGCGAGCAGCCGAGCAGCCCGGTGCTCGGGCATCTGACCCAAGGCATAGGTCACCGCCGAGGCCAGCCGCGTGGCCGTCCGCTTCCCCGAGTACTCCGTACCCCCTGGCCCACCCGCGAGCACGGCACCCCGCATCACGGCCTCGTCGGCGAAATCGACATACAGGACCCGATCGTCGATCCCCTTCGACTTCTCCAAGATCGTTTGCCATTCCTGAAGCCGCGGCTGGGCATATTCCCAGGCGGAGTCGCTCTGATCGACGAGCACCCACAGGTCGAGCCCATCCCCCTGCCGTCTCACCTGCGGCTCGGCGAGCAGCAGCACGGCGAGCATGAGGCAGGCCGCCCGCAGCGGCCGCTCCAGATGCAGCCCGCGCCAATACCAGCCCGCGGCGGCCAGCGCCGGCAGGAGCAGAAACCACTGCGGAGCCAGAAAGCGCATCACGTTCGCGACCTCCACCCCCACGCCACGAGCAGCGCCGCGGCGGCCACCGTCACCCACAGGGGCGCCCACGGATCCTCCACCGACCGCTTCACGATCCGTTCCATGCGGAGGCTGTCGAGCGTGTCGATCGGCGCCGCCCTACGGAAGTCGCACTCGCGGGTGTCGGCGAACTGTGCCGCCCCGATCATCACCTGCCGAGCATCGCCGGCCGCGGCCGCGAGCGGCACGCTGAAGAACCCGGGCGTCTCCGGAGCCCGGGCCTGTCGGCCGTCAGGCAGCGGGATCGCCTGGCCGGTCTCGACGTTCTCGGTCCAGCCACGAGGAATCCGCTCTCGCACCCGCTCCACGAACCGCGAGAGCATCACGACGACCGCCGATGTCCGCGCCGCGGTCGAGTTCGTCAGGTTCCAGTTGAGGACAAGCGACTCGGTGCGCCTCTCACGTGCGCCTCCCGTGGTACGAAGGAACGCGAGCGGCTTTCCGCCTTTCCAGAGCAGCGGCGTGTCGTTGGCGGTGACCGTGACGCCGCCCGCCGGCCCGGAGAGCAGGCCGCCCCAGCCCAGATCGCGAACGAGCGGATGATCTTCAGCCGCGACCCAGGCCGGATCGAACACCTGCTTCGTCTCCTCGCTCATCGCGTCATCACCCGCGACGAGCACGCTGCTCACCGTCGGCTCGGCTCCAACCGCGTCGATGACGAGATCTGGCTCATCGCCTGCAGCAACCAGATCGACGCCATCCACGACCGACGCCATCTTCGCCAGCAACTCGCCCGCCGGTCCCGAGAGCCGGTTGTGGAGCCGCACCCGCCGCGGCACCGGCTTCATGAGCGGCAGCGCGTCGTCGAACGCGAACCGATCGGGCCGCAGCGTGAGTACGAGCCGGTCGCGGCCGTCGGCGGGCCATTCGGCCATGAGGGGGCGGCGCTGCTTCGGCCCCAGGTCGAGCGGGCTGGCCGGCGACAACGGCGCGCCGTCCACGAGCCCGCTTGCTCCGGCTGCCCGCACCACGAGTTCCTGGGTCCGCGGTGTGTCGCCATGATGCGTCACGAGCACCCGCCAGGCGGCCTTGCCGGCGGCGACATCCACGCTGCCCCCCGAGAAGCCGACGTTGTCGAACGGCTCACCGACGGAGAGCACGGCGACATCGGCCGGCACGTCGGCGGGGCGGTCCGTCACGAGGATCACGCCCCCGGCATCTCCGGGCACGAGCGCCCGGGCGGCGACGAGCGCATCGTCGAACGCATGGCTGCCGAGCATGGGCTGCCAGCGAGCCTCGGCCGCCGCGAGGAGTTCGGTGAGGCTTCGCCCCGCGTAGAGCGGCGGCCGCCGCGGCCCGGTCTCGAGCAGATGCCAGTCGGTGCGGTCGGCGGCCGCCTCCCAACTCCGCAGCCGGGCCGCAAGGCCGTCAAGCGTCTCGCGGCGGAAGGCCTGCATCGAGGCGGTGCTGTCGAGCACGACGGCGACGGTCTGTCGCGCCTGGGACTGCACCCACCGCGGATCGGCGAGCAGCCAGGCCAGTGCACAGGCCGCCAGGATCTGCATCCAGAACGGGAGCGAGTTCCGGAATCGCTCCAGCCGGAAGCCTCCCTCGCTCGTCGGCTGCGCGTGCTCGAGCAGAAAGAGCGTGCTCGTCCGCACGCGGCGGGACTGCTCCTGGAGAAAATGGATTGCCACGATCACCGGGATCACGGAGAGCGCGAGCAGGCCCCAGGGGTTGGCGAGAAAGAAGCTCATCGGGTCAGCCCGCGGCCTCCATGTCGATCACGCCTGCCGGCACGGCCTCGCCGCGCACCGCAGACAGAAAGTCGCCGACATCGGCCACCCGCGCGAAGCCCACGCCGCGACGGGCGCACTCCTCCCGCCAGACGGCGAAGTGCCGGTGATAGGCCTGCCGGTAGCGCTCGAGCAGGTCGGGCTCGACCCGCTGCCGGCGGTGGGTGAGCCGCTCGGCATCCTGGAAGTCGATGTTGCCCGACCAGTCGGGATTGCTTTCCGCGCGGGCGAACGGCGCGAGCACGAGCCCCCGGCTGCGGGCCGCCACGAGCGTGGCCGCGGCCCTGCCAGGGGGCGACTCGTCGAGGAGGTCGCTCACGAGCACGCGGAGCGAGCCAGCGCGAAACGGCACGCGGTCGAGCTGGTCGACGAGCAGCGCCGGCGAGGCCACGTCCTGCTCCCTGCCCCGAGCGGCAGCGGCCACACCATCACGCGCCCGGCCTGCCGTCGCCGGCCAGCCGTCGGCGAGCGCCTGCTGCACAGGCAGTTCAACGGGGGCGTCGGCCGCCGCCCGACCGAGCACGAAGAGCTTCAGGTGGCCGCCGATCCGCAGTCCGCTCTCCAGGCAGAAGTACACCAGTTCCCAGACGCGGGCCTCCTTTGCGGCATCGAGAAACATCGAGCCGCTCAGGTCGTAGACGAGGTCGATGCGTGGCGTCACTTCCTCGCGGTACAGCTTCATCGTGTAGTGACCGGTGCGGGCATAGGCCTGCCAGTTGAGATGCCGCGGGTCGTCGCCCGGCACATACTGCCGATGATCCTGGAAGTCGATCGAACTGCCGGTGCCGCGGCCGAGCACGTTGCCGGCCGTGCCCGTCCACCGACCGCTCCGCAACGGCAGCCGGGCCACGGCCGCGGCCGCCTTCATGCGGGCGTGGATCTCGCGCAGATTCATGCCAGCGCTCCGGCGCGGACCGAAGCGGCCCGGGCGGATCTTCCGGCCCGCGCTGCCGCGAGCACGCAGCTCGTCTCCCGCATTTCCCGCAGCCACGGCTTCGCCACCGCGAGGCAGACGGTCGCGATCATGATGCCGCTCCACGGGAGGCACGCGCGAGCGACCTCCTCGCTGCCATTACTTGCCATCAACGACGCGAGCGACGCGAGCGGCAGGGGTCGCATCAACTGGCAGCCGAGCGTCCAGTCCTTCCAAGCCAGGCCTGGCGGCTTCATGGCATTGGTGTAGATGAACACCATGAAGCAGAGGAGCTGCACGAAAGCGTAGAGCAGCAGCCGATACCGCACGCGGGGGAGCCAAACGACCGCCGGGAGCGGGAAGAGCACCGTCGCCAGAAACAGCGGGACGAACGCGGCCACCGCCAGTCGCTCGCGTTCGGTTCCGAATCGCCAAGCGCACATCCATGCGCACGCCGCGCAGGGCAACGCGAGCGTGAACACGAACACGAGACCCGTCGCCCAGCCAGGCGTGAGCAGCCGGGCCGCAAGCCGGCCGGGCAGACTGAACCTGGCCAACGCCGCCGCCTGTGACGGGAGGTGCACCGGCCGCTCCAAGAGAGACTCGACCGCGTAGGTGAGCACCAGAGGCAGCAACGCGACCATCGCTACGGCCACCCACGGCTGAGGTGCCCGCGCGCCAATCGCCAGCCAAGCGAAGCCGATGAGCAACGCGATCGTCCGCTTCCGCAGGGCATGGTTCTCCGCTAGCGGGGCGATCCGCGACGCGGTGTATTCCAGAAGTACGACCGTATACAGCACAAGGAGGGCCAGCCCGGCGAGGCGTTCGTTGCGGCCAAATGACACTGTCCCGCCGCTCTCGATGAATCTGATAAAAAACCCGATTGCGGGTGGCATAGCGAGCGCGCCCGCGGCGATCCGCACCCAGAGTGGCAGCGTCGAGAGCGCCAGCGCCCCGGCCGTGACGACCATCGAGCCGGCGAACAGCCAGCCGATGACCTCCAGATCGCGCACCACGTTCACGCCGCCGAAGAAATATCGCAACACGAGGTAGGGGAGGATTGCGGCCACGAGCAGCGCGGACTGCGCGACGATCGCCAGCCACTTACCGAGGACGATCCGCGTCGCCGAGAGCCGCGTGAGCCGCACGAGGTCGAGGTTGTTGCCCACCCGCTCGCTGCTGATGGCCCCCAGGCCGCGGAGCGGAAGGATCAAGAGCACCCCGACGGACACGATAAGCCAGAAAAAGAAACCAAACATCTCCTGGCCAGGCCCACGACTCCCCGGCTCGAAGAAGGTGAGGCCCCACGATATCAGCAGAAACATGGCCGCCTGGAGGCCGATGAACGTCCAGGCAAACGCCCCCGACTGCACCCCCTGCCGCAGTTCCTTCACCACCATCGGGCTGAGCCACGAGGGAAAATCATCCCCCCGCCACTTCTTCATTTCAGCGGGCGGCAAAGCCGCATGAACACCTGGAGTCACTGCCGCACCTCCAACGGTGAGCCGGAATCGGCGGAAGCTCGAGGAGCCTTGGGCCGCCGCGGCCCACCGCGACGAGACTTCTGCCGTTCCGGCGCCCCACACCAGTTGATGCAACTCATGATTCGCCGCGGCGCGTGCCGCCCTTCACCATCTCCACGAAGGCCTCCTCGAGCCGCCGCTGCTCCCGCCGAAACTCGACGACGGCAATCCCCGCCGCCACCATTCGCCTGAGCCCATCGGCGAGCGCCGCGGCATCACCCGCCTCGCATTCCAGCCGCGCCCCATCCCGCTTCACGTCGATCACCCGCCAGCCGCGGTTCGTCTCGGCCCACTCCACGAGCGGCTCTGGATCGCCTGCCACGACCACCTGCACCATCGCAGCCGCCGCCTCAGCGCCGGGCAGCGTGCCGTGCTTGAGCGCCTCGGCCTCGCCGTGGAAGACGAGCCGGCCACCGTCGATGAAGAGCAGCGAATCGCACATCTCGCCCAGTTCGCTGAGGATGTGGCTCGAAATGAAGAGCGTCTTGCCGCGGGCGGCGAGCAGGCGGACGAGGTTCTTGAATTCGAGCCGGGCCTTCGGGTCGAGGCCGGCAGCCGGCTCGTCGAGAATCAGAAAGGCCGGGTCGGGGATGAGCATTCGGCCGAAGCACAGCCGCTGGGCCATGCCCTTGCTGAGCCGGCCCATCTGCCGGTCGGCCAGCGGCGTGAGATCGGCAAAGTCCATGACGTCCTCGACGCGGGCCCGCCGCTCACCGCGGCTGAAGCCGTAGGAGCGGGCGAAGAAGTCGAGGTATTCGAACACGCTCATGTTCGGATAGGTGCCAAACGAGTCGGGCATCCAGCCGACGAGCCGGCGGACGGGCCGTGGGTCGTCCACGACGTCGTGGCCGTCGATCACGACACTCCCTGACGTCGGCTCATCGAGCGTGGCCATGATCCGCATTGTCGTCGTCTTGCCCGCCCCGTTCGCACCGATGAAGCCGACGACGGAGCCACGCGGGATTATGAAGGAGAGATCACGGACGGCATGCACCGTGTCGAACACGCGGTTCAGGCCGGCGACCTCAACGAGCGTTTCTGCTCGTGCCGGCGCGGTCACGGATGCCTGCGGGCCTGCCTCGGTCATTTGTCAGCGGTCCTCGTGAACGGCCCCGCGAAGGCGGCCTTGTCATCGATCCAGCGGATCGATGACAGCGTCTGCACGGCTGCCTTCGCCCCCTGCATGGTCTCTGCGTAGGCGTGGCCGCGTCGGTTTCGCACGGCCTCGAGGGCCGCGCGGCGGATCGGCCCGGCATCGGCCGCAAGCGTCTCGAACCACGTCGCGTAGGCATCGGCGTCGCTGCGGTCGAGCGGCTTCCGCTCACCGGTGCCGACCTCGGTGGCGGTCCAGTACGTCCCCTCTTCGTCGATCACGAACACGCGATCGAGCGGCACTTCGATGCTGGAGACGATGGCAGGCGTGCCATCGGCGTCGGCAACGAGTTCGAGTTTCGCCCGCGAGGGCCGCACGGTCTCGACCAGATAGGCCTGGTCGGACCGGCTCAGAAACCAGTCGCCTTCCCGGCGGTGGCCGTCCACTTCAAGAAATCCACTCTCAGCCTCGACATTCCCCAGCGGCCGCATCCACGAGGGCTCGCGGATCGGGAATGCATTGCCGAGCAGCACGCCGGTGCGGCTGAACTGCTCCTGGATGATCGCCATGCCGTTCTGGTCGGGCATGAGCAGTCCGAGCATCCGGCGGGCCCCGGCACCGCCGACGCCGTCGCGCAGGAACATGAGCGCGAGCAGAAACATGGTCGCCGCCAGCGAGATGAGCGGAGTCGTCCAGAACATCCGCGGCCGCCGGCCGGGGCCGGCCAGCACCATCACATTGAGCGGCCCCGCCACCAGGCCGAAGATCACGAGGAAGCCGAGAATTGCCGTGGACGGCAGGAGTCGCGGACCGAACACGTCGACCAGCTTCTTGAAGCCATCTGCCCACCGTCCGCTCGCCGAATCGACGTAGTCACCGACGCTGTCTGCCCTCGGATGCTCGGAGCTTCCCGCCAGAAATCGCTCGAGGTGGGTCGGAGCGAGTTCCCTGCCGTCCCACTCGAGCGGCACGATCTCGCCGGCTCCGACACGGCGGCGGCCGTCGGCGTCCGCCCGTGGCAGGCCGATGGCGTCGAGCCGGTCGGCTGACGCCTCGACGACCATCACGCCCAGCTTGCCGCCAAGACCGACCCAGTCGAGCAGCGCCTTGCGGCCGCCTGCCGGCATCGCGATCCACTCCGAGTCGTCGAGCAAGAGGCAGCTGAAGACCGACCAGCCCCGCCAGTCATCCGGCGCCTGCCCGAGGCCGAGCCCCATGCCGCCGGGAATCAGATACTTCTCCAACAGGCCCTTGCCTGCCTTCGACACCACACCACTGGAGATGGCGGACGGAAACACGGGCTTCGGCGTCGTACCCGCCGCACCCCCTCCGCCATGGCTGAATGCCTGGACCGGGAATCGCTGCTCGCCATCGACGAGGCCATATCCGCTGACTTTGATGTATGGGTTGCCCCAGGTCGTGGGCGAGCCGGGATCGATGTAGACGGTGGACGTGGCCTCGTCGCCGGCGGCCACGGGGATCGTGACCGCCGGCATTGCCGTCGCCGGCAGCCGTCCACTGGTTCGATCGGGCTCGATCGTCCAGGCGCGATCAAAGGGTGACTTGTTCGTGATCGTGACGACGAGCGGCACGAGCCCGAGATCACGTCCGGCCGTGTTGTGCCATGTGATGCCCGCCCAGCCGGTGATCTCGACCGCGATTCCGCTTTCGGGCACGGTGGGCAGTTGCATCGCCTCTCCCGCGGCAGCCGCTGGAAGACCGAGAGCGGCGAGACACCAGGGCAGCAGCCAGGCGCGGGCTTGTGTGATCCAGCGCATGGCTCACACCTTCGCGGCCGCGAGGCTCGACGGCAGCGGCTTGTCCTGGGCCGGCACCTGCTCCAGAAGCCTGGCCACGAGAGCATCGGTCGAGAGGCCCTCGAGCTTCGCCCCGTAGTCGAGCACGATGCGATGCCGGAGCACGGGCGCCGCCACGGCCCGGACGTCTTCATAGGAGGCATTGATCCGCCGGTCGCAGACGGCCTTGGCCTTGGCGGCGGCGGCGAGCGCGAGTGCCGCCCGGGGCGAGGCTCCGAACTTCACGCCCGCGGCGTGCGGCTCGCTGGGGTGCGTGGCCTGCACCAGCCGGGCGATGTAGTTGGCCACGGTCGGCGGCATGTAGACGCGGCGGACCTGGCCGAGCAGGGAATCGAGCTGCGGCGCATCCATCACCTGCGGCACGGCCGGCTCGACGCCGATTTCGCGGTGGAGCACGATCCGCTCGAGCGTGTCCACGTCGTTGCTCTTCACGTCGAGCTTGAAGAGGAACCGGTCGAGCTGGGCCTCGGGCAGCGGATACGTACCCTCGAGCTCGATCGGATTCTGCGTGGCGAGCACGAAGAAGGGAGCCGGCAGCGGATGCGTCTGCCCCATCACGGTCACCCGCCGCTCCTGCATCGCCTCCAGCATCGCCGACTGCGTCTTGGGGCTCGCGCGGTTGATTTCGTCGGCGAGGAGGATGTTGGCGAACACCGGGCCCGGCTGGAACACGAACCTCCGCTTGCCGTCCACCTCCTCCAGGACGGGGTTGCCCGTGATGTCGCCCGGCAGGAGGTCGGGCGTGAACTGCACCCGCTTGCTCACGAGCGCGAGCGCCTTGGAGAGCCCCTTCACGAGCTCCGTCTTGCCGAGCCCGGGCAGGCCTTCGAGCAGGATGTGGCCGCGGGCGAGCAGGCCCACGAGCACCATGTCGATGAGCCGCTCCTGGCCAAAGAGCACGGCATTGAGCGCAGCGGCGAGCCGACCGATCGATTTAGCCGCGTCATCGGCCTCGCGTTCGGAGAGGGGTTCGACGGAAAGAGACGGCATCTTGCACCTGCCACAAGGGGAGACCAAAGACTACCTGACTTGGTGACGGCCCCGGAAATCCGACGCGGCCGCCCGGGCCTGCGCGAACGCCTCGCGCGCCCGCACGAGATGCTCATCCGCGTCCCTGGGCCGCTCGAAAAAGTACTGCTTGAGGAATTCATCTGCCACGAAGACGCTCCGCGCCTCGCGGCTGACGGCGTACGCGATCGGTGAAGCCACCGCTCGCCACCCCTGCGGAGGCCTGGCAGTCGGCCAGTCACTCTCCATCTGCCCCCAGGCGGCCTGCCTGTCGGCCGCGAGCGGCAAGCTGGCCACCGCCTCGCCTTCGTCCAGTCGCTCGTTCACCCGGCGCAGCACGACATTCCAATCGAGGCTCATGAACAGCCATGGCGGCTTGCCCACCCAGGGCCACGCTGCGCCACGGCCGGATCGGCCCGTGGGGCAGCGTCGGGCCATCCAGACGATGCGTTCAAGATCCTCGAGGCGGTGCAACGTGAGCCACCCGCCGCAGTCGACCAGCGGGGGCAGTGCGTCGAGATCGCGGCGGATGATGGCCCGCTCCGCAGCCGGCAGCCCGGGCAGGGTGAGAAGCCGCTTCGCGCCGTCAGAGGCGAACGCCGCGATGCGGAGCGAGGCGAGTGATCGAGCCGGCCGCACGGCCGCCATGAGCCGCGCCAGCCGATGCATGGCCAGAAGATCCTGCCAGGCCTCCGGGAAACGGCCGCCGCGGGCGTGCCAGGCGGCCCGGCACAAGAGGAGCACGGCCCCCTGCTCCACCGCGTCTTCCACGGCGGAGTCGAGGCGCGGCAGCCGCGGGCCAGTGTGCCCCGGCGGCGTCGCGATCCACGCGACACCGGGACACCAATATCCCGGCAGCCGCGACACCTCGACCAGCCCGTCGAGCGCGGCGGCGGAGCGACCGATCGCGGCGGCCACCTCGGGCTTGGCGATCGCCGCCTCGACCAGATGGTCTCGCACATCGGCGACACTGGGGACAAACGGATCTTCGATTAACTCCCTGATGATGCAGGTCACATCCTCGGGCCGCAGCGCGGGTCCGTCGTCTTGCCCCGCAGCGGGCAATTCCCGGCCGAGCCACCCCAGAATGATCGGCACCATCGCGGGACGTTCCATGAGATCCCGGTGCATCACGACGAGCGGCACAGCGGCGTTCTCCTCGGGCGGCGGCCGAGGGCCGTAGGCCGCGACCACCGCGGCCGAATAGTCGGGCAGCCCGTCTGCCGCGAGCGGCTCCGTGACGAATGTCGTCGCCCGCGACACGACGATCGGCGGCTCCGGGCCGAAGAGCCCCCAGAGCACGAACGCCAGAAAGGACAGCAGCACACCCGACGATATCCAGCGGAGATCCCGCCACGGGAGCGTCCGTCCTGAGGGATTCGGTGATGCCGTGGCGGTCTTCCCGTCGCTCATGGCTTCACCGGTCTTCGGGGGATCGGCATCCGCACCACGATGTCGGAATTTCTGGGGTCGATTTCCTGCCGTGCTTCCTGCCACTCGCCGTTTATGATTTCGCCGGAAAAGTGATCGCCGCCGTCATCAATGCCGTTGCTTCCCACGCTATACATCAGATAGCCGTCGCTGCGACGCTCGTAGAGGAAGGGCTTTTCCGAGAACGGATCGATTGGCACCGCGGCGAGATACCGCGGCACGAGGTCGTGGAGCCGCTCGGGATACTCGGGACTGCCCGCCTCCCGGTCGGCCCGCCACGCCGCCAGCGCTGCGGCCGTCCGCGTGAGGTCGAACTGGGCTGGGCCCCGCGCCACTGCGTCTGACCAGCTCGAGAGCGCGGGCAGGAGCATGGCCTGGAACAAGTCACCCACGGCGGCGCTCCGTTGGCCCCGGTTGCTGGCGAGCAGGAGCATGTTGCCAGCCGCGGTCCACCAGGATCGCCAGGGCGCCGCGGCCCGGTCGATCACCTGCTGCCGTTGCCGTTCCAAGGCCGTTCGCCGCGCAGCGTGCGTCGGTAGCCCGCAGGCGGCGTCGAGATCGTCGTAGGCCGTATTCATGCGCTCGAGCATGACGTTCCAGTCGAGGCTGGTGAGGGCCAGCCCGGCGAGAGGGGAAACGCCGGGACCAGAGCCGTACATCGTCAGCGCGTTCGCCCGCGCACTGCGGCCCCCCGGCTGGCGGCGCGCCATCCACACGATCGCATCAACGCCCATCAACCGCTCGAACGCCGCACCGGCGGCGGGAGCCGGCAATGCCGCGAGCGCGTCGAGGTCGCGGCGGATCTCGGCGAGGAGATCGGCCGGCAGGACGGGCAGCGCCAGCAGCTGCAGGGCAGCGGCATCGGCCATCGCGCCGGTGGCGATGGCGACCAACTGCGTCACGAGCCACGTTGGCCCCGATTCCGGCGCGGCGAGGAGGCGGCTAAGCCGATAGGCCGCGCGGATGTCCCGCCAGGCCTCGGCGGGACGGTTGCCGCCGAGATGCCACATGGCCCGCGAGACGAGCAGTCGGCTCGCGACCCGCACTTCCTGGATGTCGGGCAGAAGCATGCCGACGAGCATCTGCGGCCCGGTTTTCAGAAGCGTCGGGCTCGGCAGCCAGTACCGCGGCCGATCCGCCGCCGCGACCAAGCGGTCGATCGCCGTGGCATGCGCCTGCATCCAGGAATCGAGTGCGGGGAAATCCTCAGCGGTCCACGGTCCCGCGTACGAGGCCGCATACACGTCGTCGGTGATGCCGGCTGCGGCATCCCGCGTGGGCTCGCGAAGCGGTTGCGCCGGCGGCTCATTCGGAATCCCGAGCGCCTTGCAGACGGCCGGCTGGTCGCCGCCGGCAATGCCCAACGGCCAGAGCGTCTGCAGGAGCCCTGCCGCAGCGTTCTCCTCCGCAGGCGGGGCGGGGCCGATGACCGCGAGGACCGCAGCGAGATAATCGGGCAGTCCGTCGGCGGCGAGCGGCTCCGTGATGAACGTCGTCTCGCGCGACACACGGATCGGCGGCTCGGGGCCGAAGAGGTTCCAGGCCAGCCAGCCGAGGCCGATCGCCACGACACAGCCGGTAATCCAGCGGAGGTCGTGCCACGGCTGAAACCGGACCGACGCTGTGGGCGACTGCTCAGCCATCCAGAGGAGTCTCCGCCTGGGATCTATTCAAAGAAGCGGCGGACGGCCGACTGCTCGGCGGGCAGCAGCGAATCGACCTGCACGGCGGCGCCGCCGTCGCCTTCGCTGGCAATCCCGCCGCCGGCCTGTGGGCCAGTGTAGGCCGACTCATCCACGTCGTGCTCGCCGTCGACGACTGCCAGCACGTCTTCCGGCGCAGCCCGCTGGGCATCGATCTCCTGCTGGACCTTCTCCGTCCGCGTCGTGCCCAGGTCATTCCGCTCACCGAACGACATCTCGGCATCGCCGCGGCCACGGTTGATGCCTCCGCGTCCCGGCCTGAGGCCGGGACGACCACACTTCGAACATGTCTTCCGACACGCCTTGCCGTCTTTGCAGCCCTTGCACTCGCCGCAGGGCTTGCAGCCCGAGCATTCTTCGCACCAGCCTTCGACGTCACTGAGGTTGAAACCCTTGCACTTCGCGAGCGCGGCCAGCAGCGCCTTGCGATTGGCGGCCAGCCGCTTCGCCAGTGCGGCACGCTGTTCCGGCGTGAGCTGGCCAAGATCGGCCGGCGCCACTTCGCGCAGAAGCTTGGCCAGATCGCCGGCTGGCTTGAAGCCGCCGAGCTCGAGTGCCTTCAACGCCGACGCCAGATCCTTCGCCAGCGACTCGCGAAGCGGTGCCGGCAGCGACTCCTGCATCGACTGCAGGGCGGCCGCCGCCCGCTCGGCGGCGGCGACGTTCTCGGCCATCTCGCGCATCTGCGACGCGGTCTGCTCCTTGAGCGTTCCGGCGGCCTCCAGGGTCGCGTGTTCATACCACTCCTCGGCCGGCCGCTCAGTCAGCTCCTTGATCGCCCGCTGCACCTCGTCGGCGGAGGGCTCGTTGATGATCTCCTCGCGGCGCAGCTCGTCGACCCACTGCTCAACCATCCGGGCGTCGGTCGGCTTCTCGATCACGTGCTTGCGGGTCGCAACCGCCTCGGCGATGGGCACCCAGGTCGCGAGGGCGAGCATCGCCCCGATGAACGAGACCGCGGCTGCGGGCTGTCGCCACTGCCACATGACAGGCCACCTGTGGTCGGTGGGCGATGGCCGTGCCGGCCAGGCCCCCACGCCCGCGCTCGCAGCGGTAAGCCGGGCCTGCAGCCCAAGCGACTCCTCGAGTCGCACGCGGGCCGACGCCTCCGACTCGAACCGGCCTCGCCCTCGCCACCAGGCCGCCACGCCGGCTGCGACGAACGCCGCGGCGATGCACCCCCACACCCAGACAGCCGCGTCGGCGGCCCGCCAGCGGGCGTAGAGCACGGCCACCATGCCGGCGAGGCCGATCACGGCCGCCAACGGCAGCCAGCCGGAGAGCCACCAGCCCGCGTTGATCTGCCGCGTGAGCCGCCGCGTGGCGGCCCGCCAAAAGGCGGCGTGCGCGGAGGCCGGATCGTGATGGTCCATGGACGGTGTTCCAGAGTAGCGACGGCGATGGGTGGCGGGAGGCGCTACCGTGCCTCTTTCCGCACAAGATACCTCGGTGAACGGAATCACCCGGACCACAGGGATGACTGTCAGCGTTCCCAAGGGGCCGCTCCGACGCCTGATTTGTCTGCCGTCTGGGTCGTGTGGGGCAGGATGCGGCCCGGTCATCGACGACAAAATCTCGGGTTTGGCGGCCAGGGGGGGGTTCCGTAGATTGATGGCACTTCGGCAAGGCAGCCCCTGAGGAACGTGCGATGACCGTGCGGCGTGTGTTGGCTCTCGTGCTCGGCGGCGGCCGTGGCACCCGGCTCTATCCCCTCACCCGCGATCGATCCAAGCCGGCCGTGCCCCTGGCCGGCAAATACCGCATCATCGACGTGCCGCTCTCCAACTGCATCAATAGCGGCGTCCAGCGGATCTACGTGCTCACGCAGTTCAACTCCGTGAGCCTTCACCGGCACATCCGCCGCACCTACACGTTCGACCCGTTCAGCGGTGGCTTCGTGGAGATCCTCGCGGCCCAGCAGACGCTCGACAGCGCCGGCTGGTATCAGGGCACGGCCGACGCCGTGCGGCAGAACGTCCGCTACCTGCAACAGTCCGACATCAAGCACGTGCTCATCCTCTCGGGCGACCAGCTCTACCGGATGAACTACGCCGACATGCTCGCCACCCACCTCGACTGCAAGGCCGACGTGACGATCGCGGGCATCCCGGTGGCCGACGAGGCCGCCTCCGCCCTCGGCATCATGCGGCTCGATACGGCGGGCCGCGTGGAGGGCTTCCTCGAGAAGCCGCAAACGAAGCCGGAACTGGAGATGATGCGGACCGACCCGGCCTGGATCGAGCGGCAGGGCGTGCCCGCCAAGGGCCGCTCGCTGATGGCAAGCATGGGCATCTACCTCTTCGACCGTGACTGCCTGCTCGACCTACTGACGAAGACCGACTACCAGGACTTCGGTCGCGAGGTGTTCCCTGCCGCGATCCGCACGAAGAAGGTGCACCTGCACACCTTCGACGGCTATTGGGAGGACATCGGCACGATCCGCTCCTACTACCAGTGCAACCTCGACCTCGCGGGGGCCGACGCCCCGTTCGACCTCGCGGACCCCGAGGCTCCGATCTACTCCCGCGGCCGCTTCCTGCCTCCGTCCCGGCTCGACGGAGCGAGCGTGAAACGGAGCCTCGTCTCCGACGGCTGCATGATCGGCGAGGGGGCCGTGATCGAGAACAGCGTGATCGGCCTGCGGTGTCGGATTGGCCGCAATGTCGTCATCCGCAACTCGGTGATCCTCGGCAACGACTTCTACGAGACGGCCGACGACATGGCCGCCCGTTCGTCGAACGGCGCGCCGCCGCTCGGCATCGGTGACGGCACGATCATCGAGGGGGCGATCGTCGATAAGAATGTGCGAATCGGCCGCCGGGCTCGCATCGTCAACGAGCATCACTGGGACAACACGGCCGACAGCGACCGCTTCACGGTTCGTGACGGCATCGCGGTCATTCCCAAGGACGCCATCGTGCCCGACGGCTGGATCCCCGAGCCGGGCCTCGTGAAGCCCGCGACGGCGTAGGGGCACGTCAGCGTTTCGTGCATCGCCGGCTCGCCTCGCCGCATTTACTGCGAGCGGGGCCGCCAGCCAGGGGTTTCGCGCGGCACCGGGCCGACGGGAACCTCGGAAGCAGGCTGCGGAGGCGGGAGGATCGCGACCGGTTCGTCCATCCCTGTGTCGACCTCTGAGGGCGGATCTGCTTCGACCGACGCAGCCTCTTCTTCCACCGGGGCGAGCTCGACCTCCGGCACCACGATCGGCTCGGTGCCAGATTCGTCGGACTCGGTCGTCTCCACTTCCTCGGCCGACACGCGGGCAACGGCAATCGAGGCGTCGTCCTCCGGCCCCATGTCGTTGGCCAGGTCGGCAGCGAGCGCCTTGGCGACGAGATCAGGCACCCGCACGTCACCCGCCGACACGACGGCCTCGTTACCCGGCGTTTCAGCTTTTCGCTCGACGATCGGCGGCCACGGCTTGGGCGCCGCGCCGATCGGGAGGATACCGTTGCTGCGGGCTCGGAAGTCGTTTTGCGGCGCCGACCCGTTGGGCACCGGACCCGAGTAGTCGTACGGATCCGGGCACATCGTGCAGCCGGTGGCGGCGGTCAGCACGACCGCGGCGACAAACCTGTTCATGGTGCGGGCAGTTCCTTCCGTGCGTCCGCGGGCCGGATCCCCATTCCGGCCCGCGACCTGCCGCATCCCTGCGGCCGTTCAGCGGCTGTTCCCCCACCCTGCGACCCAGGACAGGTATCGGGCCGTTACGACCCCTCTCTTCAGAAAAACCGGAACAGCCCACTCACTGCGGCACGGGCAGGCCCATTTTCGCCATCAGGAGCTTCATGTCGTCCCAGACGTCCCGCTTCGCGTTCGGATTCCGCAGCAGGTAGGACGGATGGTAGGTGCAGATCACCTGGGCCGAGCCGTAGGTGAACCAGCGGCGCCGCAGCTTGCCGATCGGCTCAGCGGTCTGCAACAGGGCCTGGGCGGCCGTCGTCCCCAGGCAGCAGATGAACTCCGGCGTGATCGTCGCGAACTGCCGCTCGAAAAAGCTGCGGCAGTTGGCCACCTCGTCGGGCAGCGGCGTGCGGTTGCCGGGCGGGCGGCACTTCAGGACGTTGAGGATGTAGACGTCGTCGCGGGAGAGCGTGCAGGCCTCGATGATCTTCGTGAGCAACTGGCCCGCCCGCCCCACGAAGGGCTCGCCCGACGCATCTTCGTCGCCCCCCGGCGCCTCGCCGAAGAAGCAGAGCCGGGCATCAGGCCGCCCCACGCCGAACACCGTCTGTGTCCGCGTGGCCGCCAGTTCCGTGCACCGCGTGCAGTCGACCACCTGCTGCCGCAGAATCGCCAGCGACCGAACGCGATCGGCGGCGTTACCCGCCGGCGGCGTGGCAGCCGCCCGCGGCGCTGCAGACTTCGCAACCGCCTCGGCAGGCCTGGCCGTGCCAGCGCGCCCCCGCTTCGGAAGCGACTGTACACCCGCGTCCGCCAGGCTCTGCAGCCGTTGCTTGACGGCCCTGGGATTTCGTTCACTCATGGCAATCTCGGCTCGGGGGCGGCACAAGTCTCGTCGCGGTGGACCTCGCGGACTCGGTCCATGCTCCTCGAGCTTGCACCGACCCCCTCCGCCTACCCGCTCTGGTTGGCTGCAACAATGCTCTACATCGATCGATGTTCGCTAGAGTGCGCGGCGGAATCGCTTCGGGGTACGGCCCTTGCCGAGGAGCGTCGACGCCGGCGGCTTCTTCGGCTCTTCCGGCGCGGCGGGCTCGGCTTCGCCGCCGGCCGTAGACCGGTCGAAGCCGCCCGTGGGCAGCGCCTGCACCTGGGCCACGGGCTTCGCCCGGCGGTCGAATGCCTCGAAGCCAGCGATCTCGTCCCGTTGCAGCAGCCGCTCGATCCGCATCTCGATCCGCGTGAGTTGCGGCCCCTCCTCGGGCGCGACGAATGAGAAGGCGATACCTTCGCGGCCCATGCGGCCGGTGCGGCCGACGCGATGGACGTAGTCGTCACAGAACTCGGGGATGTCGTAGTTCACGATGTGCGACACGCTCGACACGTCGATGCCGCGGCCCACCACGTCGGTGGCCACCAGGATCTTCACCGTGCCGTCGCGGAACTGCCGCATCACTCGGTCACGAATGCTCTGCGAAAGATCACCATGGATGCAGGCCACTTCGTCGGGGTTCCGTGAGCGGCGGCGGGCCAGCTTCTCGTAGATCTTGTCGGTGCCCCGCTTGGTACGGCAGAACACGATCGCCTGCCGCGGCTGCTCCCGCTCGATGAGCTTCTCGAGCAGGTCGAACTTCCGCGTGGGATCGACCGTGAAGTACCGCTGTTCGATCGTCTCCACCGCCAGTTCGTTGGTGGAGAAGTCGAGGATCTCGGGATCCCGCATGTACCGCGTGGCCAGCTTTTGCACCGGCGGCGGCACCGTGGCCGAAAGCAGGAGCGTCTGCCGGCTCTCCGGGCAGCGCCGCAGGATCTTTTCGATATCGGGCCGAAACCCGATGTCGAGCATCCGGTCGGCCTCGTCGAGCGTGACGATGTCGAGCGAGGCAAACGAGAGCGTGCCGCGGCTCATGTGATCGAGCACGCGGCCCGGAGTGCCGACGATGACGGCCGGATGCTTCGCGAGCTTGTCGATCTGCCCCTTGATCGGCTTGCCGCCATACACGGCCACGCAGTGAATGCCCGAGCCGTGGGCCAGCTTCTCGAACTCGTCCTTCACCTGCACGGCGAGTTCGCGGGTGGGCACGAGCACGAGCGCCCGCGGGCCTCCACTGCGGCCCGGCTGGTGCATCCGCTCCAGGATCGGCAGCACGAACGAGGCCGTCTTGCCGGTGCCGGTGCGGGCCTGGCCGAGTACGTCGACGCCGGCGATCGCCCGCGGAATCAGTCCCGCCTGCACGGGCGTGGGCATCGTGTAGCCGGCGCGATCGACGGCGGCCAGCGTGGCGGCGGAGAGTCCGAGCGTGTGGAAACTGCCTTCGCCGCCGGCAGCCGCCGGCGCAGCGGGCGGGGCAACCGCGCGGTCATGGCGGTCCTGCCGCTCGGGCTCCTGCCGAACATGTTCCTTCGCGCGTTCGGCAGCGCGGTCCCGAGCCGGCTCCCGTTCGACTGCTGGCTCCAACGCTTCGATGCTTCGTGAAACCTGCCGCTCTGCCGCACCCTCGTGAACTACGGCTTCTTGAACTCCGGATCGACGATTCGATCCGGCCTGCCGACCCGACTCCGCCGGGCGGCGTGACCTGTAACTGACGAACACTCGTGGTCCCTTGTCGTGCTTCTCTCGGATGTGCTCCACCTTCATCCGCGGGCATCCTGTTGCCCTCGCACGGCAGAACACGGGGGGCGGCAGATGAGAAAAGCCGCCCCGTGAATGAGTGAACAGTACCACGCCCGGCCCCCCACGGCAAACCAGGGCAGGCCAAAGCCGACGCGGCGCTCATAAAAGCCCCCGGGCGCGAGCCGGGGGATGTCGACGCGGAAGCGCCGACTGAGTCGCGATCGATTCGGCCCGTCCGCGGCTTCCGCCGCCAGATCCCCTCGCTGGCGCTCAGGGCTTGTATCCAGGATCGCTTGGACGGCGCTCGGAGGGAGCTCAGCGATCGAAGAGCTTTTTGATCGCCCACACGGTGGCGGCCCGGCCGGCCCGGGCGATCGACCGCGTGAGCGGGATGCTCTTCGGACAGACGGCCACGCAGTTCTGGGCGTTGCCGCACATCTGGATGCCACCAGCATCGGTGAGCGCCTCGAGCCGCTCGTCGGCGATCATCTTGCCGGTGGGATGAGAGTTGAAGAGCATCGCCTGGCTGATCGCATGCGGACCGACGAAGGCGGCGTCGAATGCCGCCTTGCGCCGCTTTTCGAAGGCCTCGGCCGTTTCGTCATCCCGCTGCACAACCTCGATCTTGTTGAACTGCGGGCAGGCCTCCAGGCAGCAGCCGCAGCTGATGCATGTGGAGAGCGGGTAGGCGTCTTCCTGATCCTCGGGCGAAATCCGCGGCCCGGGTCCATGGTCGTAGGAATCGTCGACGGGCACCCAGGCCTCGACCCGCTCGAGCGACCGGAACAGCCGCCGCCGATCCACGACCAGGTCTCGAACCACAGGAAACTTCGACATCGGCTTGAGTTCGATCTCTTCGTCCTCGTCGAGCAATTTGTCGACGAGCGCCGAGCAGGCCATCCGGGTGCGGCCGTTGATCAGCATCGTGCACGAACCACAGACCTCCTCGAGACAGCAGCAGTCCCAGGCCACCGGGGCCACTGCGCGGCCGTCTCTTGACTTCGCCTGCGCAGCGATCTTTTGCAGCACGCTGATCACGTTCATGTTCGGCTCGTGCGGCACCTCGAACCGCTCCCAGTAGCTCTCGCCGCCGGAAACGTCCTGCCGCAGGATGCGGACGCGGATCCGCCGGGCCACAGGCTCGTGGCCGTTGCCATGCGTGCCATGGGCGGGGTCAGCCGCGGTGACGTGGGAATCGACTGCCTTGATCATGACGACTCTCCTTCGATGCTCAGCTGGCCGCGCCGACCGGTTGGCCGGCGGCGGCTGCGGCGTGGCCATTCGCCCCACCTTGCCGCTCCTTCCACACTTCCTCGATCACGTCGGCCCCGACGAGCCCATAGAGTCGGGGCCGAGGGGTGATGAGTGATGTATCGACATCCTGATAGCTGATCCGCGGGCTACCGTCGGGCTCGCAGGCGGCGACCGTGGACTTCAGCCACTTCCGCGTGTTCTCGTCGAACCGGTCGCACCATTGCTCCGCCTCCCGCCGCTTGCCGGCCGGGTCGGTCGCGGCGATACCGGGCATCGCGAATTCCGGCTTGAAATGGGCGCCGCGGCACTCATCCCGCAGCAGCGCACCCTTCAAGATGAGCTTCGCCAGCGGGAACATGTCGCCGAGCGCCTTTGTGAACACCACGTTTTGATTCGTCCAGTTGCCCGTATCGGAAACGGCGCACCGCTGCCAACGGGCCTCCATGTCGCACACGTCGTCGTAGGCCGCTGCCAGTTCGTCATTGCGGCGGACGACCGTGGCGACGCGGGTCATGAGGCTGCCCAGTTCCTGGTGCAGGTCATACGGATTCTCGTCGCCGGCGGTGCGGGCCAAGAGCGCCTGGTGCCGCTCCTCCTGCCGCCGCAGGGCCGACTCGAAGAGCCGGGCCGGGGCGTCGGCCTTCTTCGCGGCACAGGCCGCCTGAAGCGTCGGAGCCACAAACAGGCCACTGAAGATGCAGGAGAGGAGCGAATTGGCGCCGAGCCGATTGGCGCCATGGTATTGGTAGTCGCACTCACCGATCGCATAGAGGCCGGGAATACTCGTCTGCTGGTTCCGCAGCGATCCCTCGACCATGCCGCCCGACGAACTCTTCTCGTAATCGACCCACAGCCCGCCCATCGAATAGTGGACGGCAGGGAAGATCTTCATCGGCATTGACCGCGGATCGACGCCCTGGAACTTCTCGTAGATCTCCAGGATGCCGCCGAGTTTGCGGTCGAGTGTTTCCTTGGGGATGTGGGTGAGGTCGAGGTAGACACAGAGTCGATCCTTCTCGACCGACAGCCCCTCCCGCGTGCAGATGTCGAAGATCTCGCGGGTCGCGATGTCGCGAGGCACGAGGTTGCCATACTTGGGATACCGCTCCTCCAAGAAGTAGCACCGCTCGGCCTCGGGAATATCCCGCGGATCGCGAGGATCCTGCGGCTTCCTCGGCACCCACACGCGACCTCCTTCGCCGCGGGCGCTCTCGCTCATCAGCCGGAGTTTGTCGGCACCAGGAATCGCCGTCGGGTGCACCTGGATGAACTCGCCGTTGCCGTACCACGCGCCAGCCCGATAGGCCCGGCTCACGGCGCTACCGGTGCAGACCATCGACATCGTCGAGCGGCCGTAGATCAGGCCGTTCCCTCCGGTGGCGAGCACGACCGCGTCGGCCTGGAAAGCCTTGAACTGCATCGTGACGAGATCCTGGCAGATCGCGCCGCGACAGTTGCCTGCATCGTCGAGCACGGGCCCGAGAAAATCCCAGAATTCCCACTTCTTGATCTTGCCTTCGACCTCGCGTCGGCGGACCTGTTCGTCGAGCGCGTAGAGAAGTTGCTGGCCGGTGGTGGCGCCGGCAAAGGCGGTCCGCTTGTAGAGCGTGCCGCCGAACCGCCGCTGGTCGCGGAATCCCTCGGGCGTGCGGTTGAAGGGCACGCCGAGCCGATCCATGAGATCGACGATCCGCGGCCCCCAGTCAGCCATCTCTTTGACCGGCGGCTGGTGCTGGAGGAAGTCGCCACCGTAGACGGTGTCGTCGAAGTGCTTCCACTCCGAGTCGCCCTGCTGGCGGGTGAGGGCGTTGACGCTGTTGATGCCCCCCTGGGCACAGACGCTGTGCGACCGCTTCACCGGCACGAGGCTGACCAAATCGACGCCGACGCCGAGCTCAGCCATCCGCATCGATGCCGCCAGGCCTGCCAGACCGCCACCGACGACGAGCACCCGGGGTTGTGCCATGGGATCAGGTTCCTCTCTTCTGCGAGATGGGATGCGACGCGGCCGGCGCGGCGGCAGGATCCTGCCCTTCGAGGAGCCGCTTCACCTCTTCCATCCGCTTTTCCGTGGCCCGCGCCTGCTCGATATCGACGGCCCGCATGCCGCCGAGGGCGCCGAGACCGGCCGCCGCGAGCACCAGGCCCACGACCACGCTCACCGCGTTGGCCCGCCGCATCGCCGCCGGGCTCGTCCAGAGCCCCCAGGTGATGCCGAGCGTCCAGAGGCCGTTGGCAAAATGAAACACCGTCGAGAGCACGCCGATCGCATAGAGGATCGCCACGAGCGGCGACTGCAGGGCGAGCGATGCCGAACTCGACGCATGATGCGGGTCGAACTTGCCGCCGCCCAACGGGGCTCCGAGCCAGTGCAGTTGGATGACATGCCAGATGATGAAGGCGAAGGCGACCATGCCCGTAGCCCGCTGGAGCGTGTAACGGACGTTTCCTACATATGGATACGAACCGACATTGGGCATGCCATTCGCGATGATCACGAACCCTACGGTCGCGTGAAACAGCATCGGCAGAAAAATGAAGCCCCACTCGATCGGCACCAGCAGCGGGCCGAGCGAGTGAATCATGTCCACCCGCGACTGAAACGACGCCGCTCCTCCGAGAATGGAGGCGTTGGTCAGCAGGTGCACGACCAAGAATGCGCCCACCGGCAGGAGTCCTGACAGCGAGAACAACCGATAGATGAGAAACTGATTGCGGGCGAAGAAGGACGGTGTCGACTCGCTCACGGCGGGACCTCGATGCCGCCTGAAACACGCACAAAGCCAACCAACAGGCGGCTCGGCCACAGGCATCAGGAGTATAGGGACGACGCGAATCGCGACAACGCCGCCGCGTGATTTGGCGGCGGCTGCGGCGGAATTTATACTTTGAGGAATCAGATGCGTGGCGCTGGAGGCTGCCAGGTGGCGGATGTTTCCGAAGGTTCGATGGTTGGCGGCTCGCCGCCCCGGCCGAGCGCCGCGACCTCGGAATCACCCGATCCCGACGTTCTCGCCCACCTTCCGGACGGCATCGTCATCATCGATGCCGACTGTCGCGTGCAGTGGGCCAACGACCTGTTTCGCACCTGGTGCGAGCGGTCGCTGACGGCGGGTTCCGGAGCGCCGCCGTGCGACTTCTTCGCCGTGCTCGACGCGGCCGAGGTCATGGCCGGCGAGGTCGAGGGATTTCGCGCCGCCGTTCGTGCCGGCCGTCCGGCCCGTCTTCTGGTTCGCACCGGTAGCAACCGGTACTTCGACGCCCAATCATCGGCCGCCTTCACGATTCCAGGGATTCCGGGCACCCCGGTCGTCGTGGCCATCCGCGACGTGACGCACACGATCCTCGAGCAGCAGAAGCGGGCGGCGATCCATGCAGCCGGCCAGTCGCTCGCCGATCTCTCCCCTACGGAACTCGCCGACATGACGGTCGACGAGCGGATCGAGCTGCTCAAGAGCAACATTCTCCACTACTCGAAGGATCTGCTGCAGTTCGACGTTGTCGAAATTCGCCTCCTCGATCGGCAGACCGGCCGGCTCGAGCCCCTGCTCGCCGAGGGCATGCAGCCCGAAGCCGAGGCCCGCATCCTCTATGCCCGCCCCGAGCACAACGGCGTTACGGGCTACGTGGCCGCCACCGGCCACAGCTACTTCTGCAGCGATACCACGAAAGATTCGCTGTACCTGGAAGGCTGCAAGGGAGCCAAGAGCTCGCTCACGGTGCCGCTCATGCTGCACGACCAGGTGATCGGCACGTTCAACGTGGAAAGCCCGGAGCCGGGCGGCTTCACGCAGACCGACCTCCAGTTCCTGGAGATCTTCTCCCGCGACGTGGCCGCCGCCCTCAACACGCTGGAACTGCTCGTGGCCGAGAAGGCATCGACCGCCGCGGAGAGCATCGAGGCCATCCACGGCGCCGTCGCCCTCCCCGTGGACGACATCCTCAACGACGCCTGCAGCGTGATGGAACGCTACATCGGCCACGACGCCGACGTCGTGGAGCGGCTTCAGCGGATCCTGCGGAACGCCCGCGACATCAAGCAGGTGATCCACCGCGTCGGCGAGCAGATGACCCCCAGCTCCGCCCACACGCAGCGGCGGCAGGGGGAACGGCGACGGGCCCTGGCGGGCCGCCGGATTCTCGTCGTGGATGCCGACGAGCAGGTGCGGGTCGCAGCCCACGCCCTGCTCGAACGCTCGGGCTGCACGGTGGAGACCGCCCGCGACGCCGCCGAAGCCGCATCGCTCGTTCGAGCCGGCGGCGCCGACGCCTACGACGTGATCATCTCCGACATCCGGCTTCCCGACATGAGCGGCTACCAGCTCCTGCTCAAGCTCCAGGAAATCCTCGATGTCGTCCCCCTCGTCCTCATGACCGGCTTCGGCTACGACCCGGGCCACTCGATCGTGAAGGCCCGTCAGGCCGGCATCGACCTCGTCCTCTTCAAGCCCTTCCGCGTCGACCAGCTGCTCGACACCGTCGAGAAAGCCATCGCCCGCCGCGCGACCGCCGCGGCACCGAATGCCTGAGCACGGGCGTTCGATGAAAACGCACGAAGGGGTTGCCCCTGCCGTGTCGCCGGACGCTCGCTACGGGCATCCATGCCCTTCGCTCGCTCGATGCTGCCTGCGCTCCGGCATCCTGCCTGCGCTGGTCAGCAACGCCGGCGCCGCGGCAAGGGCAACCCCTTCTCCCTCAACCGGTAGGCGAGGCGGTCGGTGCAAGCTCGAGGAGCATTTGGACCGAGTCCGCGAGGTCCACCGCGACGAGACTTGTACCGCCGACTCGCCGGCACCCCGCCGTTTGACAGTCAATTCACTGGCAAAGCGGGCAAGAGACGGGGGCTGGACTCGGTCTTGACCCGGCCGGGCGGGCGGCGGTACTTCTCCCGCCTCAATTGGTCCACAGCTGCCGCAGAGGAATCTTGCTCCCATGGTCGGAATCACCGCCCGCACCGCTGCTGGAGAATTCGCCCCGAAGCCCTGGCTCATCGCAGCCATGCTGCTCGCATGCCTGTGCACGGCAGGGACGCTCCACGCCGACGACCTGCCCGCGCCGGTGCAGAGCGACGCCGAGGCCGCGCGGCGGCTGATCCAGCAGGCGCTCGACAAGAGCCAGACGGCCCCTGCTGCCGCCGCTCCGACAGCCGACACGCCGGCGGATCCCGCCTCCGAAGCGCTCGTGCTCGCAAAACTCTCCGCCGAGGTGGCCGCAAAGTCGCTGGAGGCAAAACGGCTGGCGCAGAAGTCGCCGGCGGAGGCGTTGGCGCTCCTGGACGCCACGGCCGCTGCCCTCGACGGCCAAGCGATCCCGGCCGAGAAGAAGGACCTGTTGCTGAAGCGGATCGAGCGGGCCCGGCGCGACATCGAAGAGACCACGGGCAAGCGGCGGGCCGAGCTCGCGCTCGAGTCCCGCAACGAGCAGATCGAGGCCGAGATCGGCCGCGAGCGGGCCGCGAAGGTGGAGGTCGATCAGCGGATTGCGCTGCTCGTCGAGGAATACAACTCGCTCGTCGATCAGCATCGCTATCCGGAGGCCGAAGCCGTCGCCAAGAAGGCGGGGGAGCTGGCTCCCGACAACCTCGTGGTGCGGCAGCTACTGGCCCAGAGCCGGGTGATCCGTCGGATCGACACGCAGCGGACGATCGACGGCGGCCAGCAGTCGGGATTCCTCGACGTGGTCGAGGACGTGGAGAAGTCAGCGGCGCCCTTTGCGGGCCCGATCGAGTTTCCGGCGACCCGCGACTGGAAGGATCTCACGAAGAACCGTGCCCAGCTGCAGGCGGAGGGTCGCTCGCAGGCATCGCCGGCCGAGCTCGAAATTCACCGCAAGCTCGACATGAAGGTGAAGCCCGACTACCGGGGCAAGCCGCTTTCGGTCGTGCTGGACGGCCTGGCCAAGCAGGCGGGCGTTGGCATCCATCTCGACATGGTGGGCTTCGAGCAGGAGGCGGTCCGCAGTGATACCCCCGTCACGCTCGCGCTCGACCAGCCGATCTCGCTCAAGAGCGCTCTCAAGCTGCTGCTCGAGCCGCTCCACCTCGGCTATGCCGTCCGCGACGAGGTGCTCAAGATCACGAGCCCGCGACTCGTGAAGGGGGACGTGTACGCCGTCACCTACCCCGTGGCCGACCTCGTGCTGCCGATTCCGAACTTCTCGTCCGACGGGCTCGGCATCGCCGGCGCCCTCCGCGACGGCTACTCGCAGGCCTCGCTCCGCAATGCGCTGTCCGTCGAGGTGGGTCCGCCCCCTGCGGGACTCAACGCCGCCGGCGCCTCGACAGGTGAGGGACAGGTGAGCCCGGGCTCGCTGGCCCAGTTCCAGAACCGGGGAACTGCGAATGGCTCGTCGTCAGCGATCCCGTTCGGCCCCACGCCCGCAGGCGGTGCCCAGGCCGACTTCCAGTCGCTCATGGACCTGATCCAGAGTACGGTCGCCTTCGAGACCTGGGAGCCGCAGGGGGGTGCCGGCCAGATCAAGCCGTTCGCCACGAATCTCAGCCTCGTCATCAGCCAGACCCAGGAAGTGCACGAAGAGATCGCCGAACTGCTCGAGCAGCTCCGGCGGCTCCAGGATCTGCAGGTGACGATCGAGGTCCGTTTCATCACGCTCGCCGACACGTTCTTCGAGCGGATCGGGGTCGACTTCGACTTCAACATCCAGACCAACGTCAACCAGCCGCTCAACATGACGGCAATCCCGACGCAGTCGAACGGCTCCACGTCGCCCTTCTCGGCGGGCCTCCAGGCGGCCCCGGGCGGTCAGACGCAGACGATCGGCCTCGACAATGCCGGCAATCCGGGCGTGGCTCTCAGTCAGCAGGCGATCGGCGTGACGCAGGGGCAGTCGCTCAATTCCACGCCCGGCACCACGCCCCGCAACTTCTTCTCGATCCCATTTCGGCAGAACAGCTTCGGGGCCGCCACGGTGCCTCAGCTGCCCGGCCTGCCCGATCCGGTGACGTCAGCCGCCAACTTCGGCTTTGCGATCCTCTCGGACATCGAGGCCTACTTCCTCATCCAGGCGGCACAGGGCAATACCCGGTCGAACGTGATGCAGGCTCCGAAGGTGACCCTCTTCAACGGACAGCAGGCCTTCGTGTCGGACACGCGGCAGCGGCCGTTCGTAACGGCCGTCGTGCCGGTCGTCGGCGATTTCGCCGCCGCCCAGCAGCCGGTGATCACCGTGCTCAACGAGGGCACGGCCGTCAACGTGCAGGCCGTCGTCTCGAACGACCGTCGGTTCGTACGACTCACGCTCGTGCCGTTCTTCTCGCAGATCGGCCAGGTGCAAGAGTTTCAGTTCGAGGGGTCGAAGACCTCGCGGGCCAAGAGCAGTGACGAGAAAACAGAGGCCAAGGAAAAAAACAACAACGGCCTGATCGACCTCGCCACCGACAACAAGGCGCTGAAGACCAACGAACTCGAGCTCGCCTCGAACGGCACCACGATCCAGCAGCCGGAGTTTCTCTTCACGACGGTGACCACCACCGTCAGCGTGCCCGACGGCGGCACCGTGCTCCTCGGCGGCATCAAGCGGCTCCGCGAGGGCCGCAACGAGTATGGCGTGCCGATCCTCTCCAAGATTCCCTACGTCAACCGGCTCTTCAAGAACGTCGGTCTCGGCCGCACGACCGACAGCCTGATGCTGATGGTCACGCCGCGGATCATCATCCAGGAGGAGGAGGAGCAGAAGCTCCTCGGTGACGCCCGGCCATGACTCCCCGCCTCGCGATTCTCGCCGGCGCGGTGCTCGGGGCGGTGTCGGTCGCGGCAGGTGCCTTCGGCGCGCACGGTCTCAAAGCCTTTCTCGACGCAGCGGGCCAGACGGCCAACTGGGAAACGGCCTTCCGCTATTCGCTCCTGCATGCGGTGGCCATCGTGGCGACCGGCCTCGTGGCCGCCCTCCCACAGGCAGCGGGCTCGCGCGGCATGCTCACCGCCGCCACGGCCTGCTTCGTCCTCGGCACGCTCATCTTCAGCGGCTGCCTCGCCGCCCTCTGCCTCACCGGCGTGAAGATCCTCGGCGCGATCGTGCCCATCGGCGGCACGCTCCTCATCGCCGGCTGGATCCTCCTCGCGATCGCCGCCCTGCGCTTTACCCCGTGAACTGACACGACCACACGGGTAGGCAAGGGGGTCGGTGCAAGCTCGAGGAGCATTTGGACCGAGTCTTCGAGGTCCCGCGACGAGACTTGTGCCGCCCCCGAGCCGGTGGATGGTCTGTTCGGTCCCGACTTACAGGTCGTTGGCCGGAGCGCCGCCACCTGCGCCGAAAGGATCAGCCTCAGCGGCGGGCTTCTCCTCGGCCGCGGGCTCCGAAGACTCGCCAAACGGATCCTCTTTCTCGGCGGCTGGCTTGGCAGGCTCAGTCGCCTCCGCCTCCGCCGCGGGCTCGGCGGGCTCAGCCGGCGCGGCAAGAGGATCGGCGGCCGGCTCTTCAGCGGGTGCTGCCACTCGCTCGGCCGGTGTCGGCGCGGCAGCGGGACGGTCGGCGAACGGGTTCTCCTTTGCGGCAGGCAATCGCTCGACCGGGCGGATCCGCCGCAGGAGCTCGGGCTGGGCCTCTTCGATGCCCGAGTAGCGCCGCTTCACCGCCTCGCGGTCGCGCTGGAGCGCAGCGACGCGGGCCCGGATCCGATGCCGTTCGAGTTGGAGCCGCTCCGGCCCCTGCACGCGTTCCAGCGAACGCGAGACGGGCCACATGCCCGCTGCCCGCGACTCTCGCTCAGCCCCCTCGGTGAAGTCGGCCTCGGCCTCGTCGATCCGCCCCAGTGGAAGCGCTGCCAGGCCACGGAAATACCATGCCCGTGGGTCGTCGATGCCCCCCTGGATCGCCGAACTGAGATCGTCGTGGCTGCGGGCGTAGTCGCCGGCGAAGTAGGCATGGACGCCACCGCCATACGCCGCCGCGAGCGGCAGGCTGTCAATCGTGGCGATCTCGTCAGCCCGCGCGGCAACACTGCCGAGCGCCAAGCCCGCGACGAGCAGGCAGCGGCCAGCCGCGCCAATCACGGACCACGAACGCGTATCAGCGACGGCCATCACGAACTCCCTCCAACGGCATGTGACGCACCCCTCCCTGCAGTCGTATCGACAGACCTCGGGGACTCCCCTGCATATCCCCCACCGTCCCGGCAGAATCGGCACGATCCCACGCTCACTTTGGCCGCAGGGTTTGCCCATCCCCGACCTCTCCCCGCCGCAAGGCATGCCGGCGAAATGTCGCCTCCGCGAGAAACACGGCCGGCCGCACCAGTTGCATCATCACGGGCTCGTCCGGCCAGCCAAAGGCGGCCAGCAGCCGGTCGAACTCCAGAGGGGGGCAGCTGCCACGGAGGTCACAGAGCAGCACACGGCCGTCGCGTTCGAAGGCATTGCCGTCCACCTGCCAGGCGAGCCCTTCCCGCGGACTCGTCCAGACGAACGAGCCATCCGGCTCCGCGAACATCCGCTCGAGGGCAGCCAGCCGCTCGAATGCGGTGTCAAACCCGACCCGCAACGGCGCCGCGAGGGCGTCACGTGACACGTCGAGCGTTGGCCATTCGCCCCACGCGTCGGCATACGCGCCGGACTCCCGGACCTCGTCCGGCCGGGCGTGGAGCGTGATGTCGAAGGCGTAGAGTGGCTGCATCGTCATCCGCAAGCCCCATCGTCCTCGGTGACACTTTCCTGCACCCACGTTGCATAAGCCGCCGAAGCCGTGATCGGTGCCATGATGATTTCGGGAGTCTCGTAGGGATGGCCCGCTGCGATCGCGGCCGCGCAGGCAGCAGACCGGGCTGCCGTGGTTTTACAGGTGCACCGCCACTCGGTGGCCGTCTCAGAACGTCCCTTCCAGATGTACGTGCTGCACACCGGCCCGTCGATCTGCACGCAGGCTGCCAGCCGGTCGCGTACGAGCCGCGCGGCGAGGGCTCCGGCGGCCTCCTCCGTCGCACAGGTCGTGCGGATCTCGACGAGTGTCGAAGACGACCACTCGACATCGTCAGATGTCATGGTGTGAATGGCTCCCAGCTCGGTTCAGGCGGCATCGATAACGGTGGTGTGCGTCGGCGTTGCCGGCAGCAGTGGGCGGTCGGTGTCCATGCCCGGCATCTGCAGCCGTCCCCATCCGTGCGGCCGGCTCACGACCGTCGGCGGGGGTCCAGGTCTGTGCGCCCCGCCACCAAGACCCCATGCTGACGCGATGGTGGGGCCCAGGCAAATCACCCGAGCCCATCCCAGTTCCATAGAGCAGGTCGCAGGCGGATGCCCGAGCACGGTCGCAGAGGTCGGTGCGGCGGCGGACCGCGGCGCGAGCAGCTCGCATACATCACGACCGACGCGCTCCCCAAGCCCGCGACCAATAGCGTCAAAGTGAGCGGCGAGCGCATCGCAGACCGCGAAGCTGGTCGGCGACACAGGCGGCTGGCGCATCGCCTGGCGGTGCCAGTCGGCCACGCTCCGCCACCACAGGGTCACGAGCGCCTCCCGATGCTCACCGGCTCTGGCAGCCGTTCCACGGGACGAGTCGAGCCACGGGCCGAGGGCCGCAGGCAACTCCAGCGGGCCAGAGGCGGCGAGCGTCGCGATGAGCGGACGACACATCGACGCGGCGGGCGCGGCCATGACAGCAGCGGCGAACCGGGCCACGAGATCCACGGCCACGCTCTCGCCGATGGTCGGCTGCCAGCCGCGGCCGTTGGCTCGCCGGCTCTCGCCAGGGAGCAGGCACGGGTCCGACTCCAGGCCGTGGCGAACCGTCGTGCGGTCGTCGGACCAGACGGAGCCCACCGACAGCCCGTATCGCGCAGCCTCGCTGCACGCCTCGTCGAGCCACGAGTCGCGGTCGCCGGCGAGCAACGCGATCCGCACTGGCACCTGGGTCGTCGCCGTCAGCACCGGTCGGCCGCGGCGATCGGCAGTCGGCACGGGCAGGCCATGCCGGGCCCAGCGGCTGAACCGAGCGAGAAGCCGCCGGCCGCGCCGCGTTGCCTGCATGAGCACTGCCCGCCGGGCCGCCTGGGCCGCACGGCCGTCATGCCACGGCCGCAGCCGACCCGTCCATGCCGTAGTCGTGAGACAGTCGAACGTGTCGCCGGCCAACACGATCTGCACTTCATCGAGCGGACGGTAGCTGCCGTCGCGCCGAAACCCTGCCCGCACCGCCGCCCGGTGCACGGCCTGCAGCCAGACGCTCGCGTACGGAGCCGCCGCGGCCGCAGCAAGCGTGCCGTCACCGAACATCCAGTTTGCGGAAACGACCAGCATACGACCCCCACCCGTCAGCATCGGCCAGCCCGGCCCGAAGCGGCGCGACACCGCAAGGAGAATGCGGGTCACGCGGGTGGCGCAAAGGAGTCCGGTCACGCCGAAGTGCCCGTCACGGAGTGACGGGCCTACGGGAGGAAGTCGGTCTGGCACTGGCGGTCGAGCCGGCCATCGAGCGTCGAGCCCGAGACGGTCGCGGAAGCGGTACCGCGGCCCGAATCGGGAAGCTTGTAGGTGATTTCGAACGACTGCTGTCGCCCGGGAGGCACGTCGATCGCATCGAAGAGCACGCGACCATCATCCACCCGCACTCGGGCATCTCCCACCAGCCGGGCTCCACGGGGGAGATCGATGGCAAGGCTCAGTGGACCGGATGCCGCGGCACCATCGTTGAAGATCGTGCACACGAGCGTGGTGGCATCACCGACGCGGACGGGGTCGTCGAGATCGGCGAGGGAGAGCCGGATGCCGGCCTCGGACGGGGTGCGTAGCCGCGGCCGGTCAGCCGTCGCGCGGATCTGTAGGCATTCATGGTCGCCCACCACGCCCCCACCCCCGAGGCCGCTGAGTTCCGCGCGAACGCACGCCCGCGTCGGGGGCGAATCACGGAACGTGTTGGGAGGCGACTGGGCCCGCAGATTGATCTGCCGTTTTGCCTGGCCACCGGCCTCGATCGCCGGGAGGTTCCACGACACCCGCGAGCCCGCGATGCTGTAGCCGTCCGACGCCTCGAGCGGCACGAGGCCGTCATCCCAAGAGATGTCGAGCGTCATCGGCGTGGAGGCGGCGTTACCCGTGTTGCGAACGGTCGCGACGTATTCGGTGACACCGGCCGAGAGTGCCTCGACCGGCCCGCTGAGATCGAGCGCGACGGCCGCAGCCGCCGGAGCCGCGGGCGGAGCCGTCGGCGTCACGCTGGCCGTCGCAGCGGGAAACGGCGCCGGCGCGGCGATCGGTGGCACGACCACCGACGGCGCGGCTGGTGTGGCGACAGGCGGCGGAGTCAACGCCGGCGTCTGCGGTGCGGCTGCCGGCTGCTGGACGACCGCCGGCGCAGAAACGGCCGCCGACACCTGCACGCACTCGGTCGCACCACCGACGAACCGATGGGCCTGATCGAGGATCTCGACGCGGTGGCACTGCCGGCCCGGTTCGTCGAGCGTGAACTCGAGTGTCACTCGTCGGGCGGTGCCGGCCGCGAGATCGACCGTGCCCTTCTGCTCGATCGGGCTCTTCGATGCCTCGTGGTGGAAGCCGGAGTCGAAGTAGTCGATGACCCGCAACTTCTCGAGGTTGCGGCCGGAGCGGTTCACCAGTTCGACGTCGAACGTCACCTTCTCACCCACGCGGCCCACGAGCGGGCCACGGATGTTGACGAGCACGTCATCTTCGGCGACGGCCACGGAGGGAACGGCCACGCAGGCGATGGCAACGGCCACGACCGCGCCGACCACGAATTCTCGAACCATTCCGACCACGTCGCCCATGCTCCAGCCCTCAGTCCTCGCGACACCCCGCCGCGCAGTGCGAAAAGGCTACCACGGGGGCGCAGCGGCCGTGAATCTCAGTTGTTTCCGCATTGCAGGACGCCCAGCAGCACGGCTAGCCCAGAGCGGGATAGAAGGGCCTGTGGCGTTCACTCCGTGGGCCGCATGCGGAGCATGCGGAGCATGCGGACTACGGCGCGAACCAATACTCCGGGAGGAGTTGCCCGTTCCCCGTCGCCGGCGTTTGGCGGCAAGCGCAGGCAGGATGCCGAAGCGCAGCCGCCATCGAGCGAGCGAAGAACAGGATGTTCGTAGCGAGCATCCGGCGACGGGGCACGGGCAACCCCGACGCCCACCACAGGAGGTCGACCCGAGAAGGAAGAGAAGGGCCTGCGGTGTTCCGCGTCAGTCGCTCGCGCGGTGGCGGACGATCTCCCCTTCCGCCATGTAGATCACATCCTCGGCAATGTTCGTCGCCATGTCGGCGATCCGCTCGATGTGCTTCGACACGGAATTGACACGCAGCAGGTTCTCGACGCTGTCGGGATCGTCCTTGATCCCCTGAAGCACGCGGCGGCGGATCTTCTGGCGGTCGAGATCGACCGCGTCGTCCTCCTCTCGCACTTGCCGGGCGAGTGTCGGATCACCGTTGACGACGGCGTCGAGGCACTGCTTCACCATCTCCTGGGTCTTCATCGCCATCGTGCGGATTTCAGGAGGCAGCTCACACGCCTTGCCGGCGGCGAGTTGCGCCACCCGCTTGGCGATGTTCTTGGCGAGGTCGCCCATCCGCTCGAGGTCGTTGTTGATCTTGAGCACGGCGACGACGAATCGCAGATCGGCCGCGACGGGCTGATAGAGGGCGAGCACCTTGAGGCACTCCTCTTCCACCTCGACCTCCATCCGGTCGATTTCCTCGTCGTTTGCCATCACGCGCTGGGCGAGGTGGGCGTCGCGGTTGATGAGGGCCGTGATCGACTTCGAGATCGCCTCCTCGACGAGTGTCCCCACGCGGAGAATCCGCTCCTTGAGTTGTTCGATCTGGCGTTCGATGTGCTTCGTCATGCGTGGGCCACCCTCCAGCAGGATCAGCCGAACCGGCCGGTCACGTAGGCCTCGGTCTCACGGAGGATCGGCTTGGTGAAGATCTCCGTCGTCGGACCGTACTCGATCAGCCGGCCCAGATACATGAAGGCCGTGTAGTCGCTCGTGCGGCTCGCCTGCTGCATGTTGTGGGTGACGATGAGCACGGAGTAACGGCCTCGCAACTCCTGGATGAGGTCTTCGACCTTGCCGGTGGCGATCGGGTCGAGGGCGGAGCAGGGCTCGTCGAGCAGGAGCACTTCGGGCTCGGCGGCGATCGCCCGCGCGATGCAGAGCCGCTGCTGCTGGCCGCCCGACAGGCCCAGCGCGCTGTCGTGCAGCCGGTCCTTCACCTCGTCCCAGAGAGCGGCGCCTCGCAGGCTCAGTTCGCATACCTCGTCGAGCACGGCCCGGGAGTTCTCGCCGTCGATCCGCAGCGAGTAGACGACGTTCTCGTAGATGCTCATCGGGAACGGATTCGGCTTCTGGAACACCATGCCCATCCGCTTCCGCAACTCGATCACGTCCATCCGCGGGTCGTAGATCGAGTCGCCACTGAGCCGCATGTCGCCGGTGATCCGCACACTCTGCACGAGGTCGTTGAGCCGGTTCACGCTCCGCAGGAGCGTCGACTTCCCACAGCCGCTCGGACCGACGAGTGCCGTCACCTTGCCGTGCGGCACGGGCATCGTGATCCGGTGCAGCGCCTGCTTCGCGCCATACCAGAGATTGAACCGGTCGATCTCGAGCACGGGCGTCTCACGGAGCACGGCGTCATGCACCTCGGCCGTCACTTCTCCTCCGGCCGCCACCGCGACGAGCCGATCGGTCGGCACGGCCGGCGGATCCACGACGAGCTGCGCGGGCTGAGTCTGCGTCTGCATGAGGCACGTCACTTTCGGCTGGGGTCGAAGAATCTTACCAGAGGCAAGGGCGGGCGTGGCGGCGCGGCTGCTTTACCGGTCACGGCGTGACCGGGCTACGTGCAGCCCGTTGCGGAGCAACGGGCCTACAGTTTGTAAATACGCCCCGAACCCACACGCACCGCGTCGCACCTAAAACTGCTGGGCCACGTAGCGGCGCCTGAGCCGGGACCGCAGCCAGATGGCGGCGACGTTGAGCAGGGCGATGATGGCAACGAGCAGGAACGTGATCGTGAACACCATGGGCTGGGCTGCCTGGCTGTTGGGGCTTTGGAAGCCGACGTCGTAGATCAGGTAGGCCAGGTGCATGAACTCCCGCTCGGGATGCACGAACGGAAACGCGCCGTCCACCGGCAGTTCCAGCGCGAGCTTCTTCACGCCCACGAGCATGAGCGGGGCCACCTCGCCCGCGCCGCGGGCCATCGCCAGGATCAGTCCCGTCATGATGCCTGGCAGGGCCCGCGGGAGCACGATCCGCCGGATCGTCTGCCACTTGCCGGCGCCGCAGGCGTAGGAGCCCTCCCGCATCGAGTTGGGCACGGCGGAGAGCGCCTCTTCCGTGGCCACGATGACCACCGGCAGTGTGAGGAGCGCGAGCGTGAGCGACGCCCAGAGGAGGCCGCCCGTGCCGAACGTGGGCTGGCTGTCGGCCACGAGGCTGGCCTTGAAGAAGAGCTCATCGATGCCGGCGCCCAGGCCGTAGCAGAAGAAGCCGAGGCCGAAGGCGCCGTAGACGATGCTCGGCACGCCTGCCAGGTTGTTGATCGCCACCCGCACGGCCGCGGTGACCGGCCCGCGGGCCGCATACTCGCGCAGGTACAAGGCGGCCAGCACGCCGAAGGGGGCCACGAGCAGGGCCATGATGAGCGTCATAGCGACGGTGCCCCAAATCGCGGGGAAGACGCCGCCGGCGCTGTTGGCCTCGCGGGGATCGTCGCCGAGAAACTCGCCCCAACGCGAGCCATAGACGGCGAGCTTGCCGAGGAGCGAGAGACGGTTGGGCTGCCAGGCCCGCACGATGCCGTCGAGCGGCAGGCTCGTGTTGTCGCCCGTGGCCGTCTCGAACTCCATCCGCCAGCCCTCGTTGGCAGCCCGCAGCTTCGCGACCGCCTCGTCGAGGGCCACGGTCTCCGTTTCGACGCGGGCGACGACGTCGCGCTCGCGTGCGGCCGCCTGCTCGCGAGCTGGGCTGTCGGCACCGGAATCGAGGCCAGCCTGCACGACGGCGAGTCGGGCCGCCCGCAGTTGCCGCTGCAGCTCGCCGCGTTCCACCTTGTCGATCCGCACGGCCTGCCGATGCCGCTTCCAGGCCGGCGGGTGCTCGCGTTCATAGGCCGCCCAGGTCGCAGCCGGCCCCTCGGCCACCACCTCGTCGCCATGTAGGAGCCGCTTCGGGAAGCCGTGAAACCGTCCGCCTTCGAGCCGCTCTACGGCTGTAGCCCACTCGGGTCTGCTCGTCGCCGCGATGCGGGCCTCGTCGAACCACGCGTAGTGGTTGCCGCTGAGCTCGAAGTTGGCCGTGCGGATCAGCCGCCGTGCCGGCCGGGCCTCGCGGCCCTCGGCCGCAGCCACCGCGGTCTCGCGGCCCGACACCTCGCCGAGCGCTCGCGGGCCGTCGTCCAGTTCCACGAGTTCCAGCGGCACGGGCCAGAACGTCGATGCGCCCCGCACGGCGATGAACGCCAGCAGGCCCAGAATCATCGTGAGCGCGAAGGCGAGCGCCCCGCCCGTGAGCCAGACCCAGGGCTCGCCGTGGGCGGCGAGGTTCGTGTAGCGGCTGCGGAGCCGACGGGGCCGCCCGCGGTCAGAGTTCATGTGCCCGCCTCCGGAACCGCTGCCGCACCAGTTCGGCGGCCGTGTTCACGATGAACGTGAGGGTGAACAGCGCCAGGGCTGCGAGAAACAGCACCCGATAATGCGCGCTGCCCCGCGCCGCCTCGGGCAGTTCGGTGGCAATCGCCGCCGAGAGCGTCTGGAATCCGTTGAATAGGTTCCAGTCAATGATCGGTGTGTTCCCGGCGGCCATGAGCACGATCATCGTCTCCCCGACCGCCCGGCCGAGGCCGATCATCACGGCGGAGAAGAGTCCGCTCGCCGCGGCTGGTACGATCACCCGCACAGCGGTCTGCCACGGCGTTGCCCCGGCGCCCAGCGAGGCGCTGCGCAGGTGGTCGGGCACGCTCATCAGCGCGTCGTCGGCGATCGTGAAGATCAGCGGAATGATGGCGAAGCTCATGCCGAGTCCCACGACGAGCGCGTTCCGCTGCACGTAGGTGCCGAACAGGCCACCACGCGTGTCGATCCGCAAGGCATCGAGAAACACTGCAGCAGCGGCCGCGAGCGCGATGGCTGCCACCGCACCGCCGGCGAAGACGAGCAGCGATGCCACCCCCGCCTGGCGATCACTCCAGCGGGCGCCCGCGCGGCGGAGCCACGGCTGCACGAAGCGGCCGGTCACGCCCGTCATCACGACGGCCGCGAGTGGCAGGAGGGCCAGCATCCAGCCGCCGAACCCGCTGCCCCCCTGGCCGTCGAGCCAGCCGCGGAAGTCGCCGGCGAACAGGGCACGCTCGACGAACGGCGCGGCCCCCCGCGCGGCGAGCACACCGGCCGGCAGCGCGACGCACGCGACAGGGAGGAATCGCCAGACCGCCAGCCGGCTCCGCCAGCCCGACGGCATGAGCTGCCAGAGCATGGCACCGCCGAGCAGCGCGAGCGGCACGGTGAAGAGCCCCGTGATCACGGGCATCACTGCCCGTTCGATCACCGGCGCGAACACGAGCCCGGCGATGAAGCCGAGCACCACGCTGGGCAGTCCGGCCATCAACTCGATCGTGGGCTTGATGCGGGCCCGCCAGCGGGCGTGCAGGAACTGGCTCGCGTAGATCGCGGCGAGGATCGCGATCGGCGTGGCGAACACCATCGCGTAGAGCGTGGCCTTGAGCGTGCCGAACACGAGCGGCATGAAGCCGAACTTCGACTCAAATGCCTCGTGGCCCGTCGTCTCCCAGGCGTGCACGGGACGCGGGTAGTTCTCGTACCATACCGGACGCAGCAGCGTGGCGAACGACACCTCGGGATACCCGGCTTCGATCGACCAGGCCGCGATGCCTGCCGGGCCGACGGCGAGCAGTCGATTCTCACGCGGCGACAGACAGACGCGCGTCGCAGCTTGCTGCGTGGCCGCGGGTAATTCGAGCACGGTCGCGGACCGCGTGGCCTGCAAGAGTCGCACCCGACCGTCGGCACCTGCCGCCGCGAAGAGTCGCGACCGCGGCGAGGCAGCCAGGGCCGTCACGGGCCCGGCGGCGGCAAACTCATGGGCCGCAACCACCGCCAGTCCATCGGTGGCAGCCTGTTCGGTGCGGGCGGTGAAGAACACCCGCACGCGACCCGTCGTGTCGGCGACCGCGAACGACGAGCCGCCGAAAAGCCGCTCGACCGCCGTCACGCCCGGCTCGCCGGGAGCGGCGTCGAATCTCTCCAGTTCTGCCGGCGCCTCGACATCGCGGATGACATACCGTCGCGCCGCGCCATCGGCGGCGAACAGGAACAGTTGATCCCCCAGCTCCGACACCCGCACGAACCGCGGCGCGAATCCCTCGACGGGCTCGATGGTGGAGCCCACGGCGGAGGTCACGACTTCGTCGGTCAAGAGATTGCGGCGGGATGTCACCGACTCGACCCGCACCCGCCCCGACTCATCGAGCGCGGCGACGAGCGGCCCGCCAGACGACGTGGTGACGTCGATGTCAACGATCGGCTTCTCGAGCGACCGTGTTGCAGCAGCGAGTTCGATCACGGCGGCGACCCGGGCATAGCGGCCGGTCTCGGCGCGGGCGATGACGCTCTCGGCCGTGGCGACCGCTGTGCCGCGGCGCAACTCGCGGGCTTCCGCCGGCAGCGCGGCGGCATCGATGAAGGTCGACTCCATTCCGATCTCACCCGTGCGGAGCGATCCGTCAGTGAAGCCGACGGCCGCCAGCCGCGTGCCCGGCACGATTCGGATCGCGGTCGCCCCGACCAGCCCACAGCCGGCAGCCGGCGTGCGAGCAAGCACCGCGCCATCGGTCACCGACACAAGCGCCACGCTCCCGTCATCCGCGTCGGCGGCGGCATCGCGTGGTGGGATGTCGACGGCGACCGCGACCGCAGCCGACTCGTCGAGCGCGACTGCCGCGGGACCGCCCGCCACAAAAGGCACAGCTGCCACGCCATCGAACCTCGCTCTGGCCGAGCGGAAGAGCGGGAGCGCGACGGCGAGCAGGAACACGCCCACCAGGAGCACGGCCACAATCGTGCCGATCCCGCCGAACGTGATCAGCAGCCGGGCGAGCATGTCGCTCGTCCGCACCCATGGACGGGTGGCACGCCGCCGGGCGCGTCCGGTGAACGAGGGCGTGGCGTGCATGCCGTTCGGCATCCGTTCGACGTGGTCGCTGGGAGGAAGAGCGGGGCTGCCCGCGGGCTGGTCTCGGATCCGCCGATGTCAGGGAGCGCCGATGCCGACGCTCGCCAACGCCCGCTTGGCGACAGGGGCCGTGACGGGGAGATACCCGTCCTTCTTCACGTCGCCCTGGCCGCTCGCGCTCAAGACATACCGCAGAAACTCACGCCGGAGCGGATCGAGCGCCGTCCCGGGCTTGTGGTTGACGCCGAGATAGAGGAACCGCGACAGCGGATACTCGCCGGAGTAGGCGAACTTCGGATCAGCTGCCACGAAGGCCGCACCGGTCTTCGCCGCAAGCGGCACGACGCGGACGTCGGCGGTGCGATAGCCGATGCCGCTATAGCCCATCGCGAAGCGGTCGCTCGCCACGGCCTGCACCACGGCCGAGCTGCCCGGCTGCTCCTTCACGGTCGGCTTGAAGTCGCCCTTGAAGAGCGCGTGCTCCTTGAAATAGCCGTAGGTGCCGCTCGTGGCATTGCGGCCGTACAGACTGATCGGCTTGTCCTTCCACTCCCCCTCGAGGCCGAGGTCGCCCCAGGTGCGAATCTCATCCTTCGCACCGCCGGTGCGGTTCTTGGAGAAGATCGCGTCGACCTGCTGGAGCGAGAGGCCGGCGAGCGGATTGTCCTTGTGCACGAACACGGCGAGCATGTCGATCGCCGCCGGCACCATCACCGGCGGGTAGCCGTGCTTCTCCTTGAAGGCATCGACCTCCGAGGGCTTCATGTCGCGGCTCATCGGGCCGAACGTGCAGGTGCCCTCGGTGAGCGCCGGCGGCGCCGAGGCCGACCCCTTGCCTTCGATCGCCTCGCGGACACTGGGGTAGAACTTCTTGAAGCCCTCCGCCCACAGGGCGACGAGGTTGTTCATCGTGTCGGAGCCGACGCACTTGAGCGATCCCGAGACCTCGCCTGCCACCCGCTCATAGTTCCCGAGCGCTGGATCGACTTCCTGGGCAATGCCGACCGCCCCACTGCCGATCAGGGCCGCCATGCCAACCGCTGCCATCCATCGCGTCGTCGACATCCGCATGAATCCTGCTCCCAGGGGGGTCTGCTCCGGCAACCAAGGCCGGCAGGCAATCGGAACGCGCCCAACCACGCTCGGGCCGAAAAGACGCGTTTCGATGACCCGCCTTATCTAGCTTCGCAGTATGAGGCTTTTGTGAGCGGCTGGGCAGCCCCCCGGCGACGGCCGGCCGGGAGGCGTGGTAGACTCTCATTCCATGCAACCAGGGCACGGTGGCCCTGACGCGAATTGGCAGCCCAGCGGACGTGACCCACCCGGCAGGACAGGCCCTCGACCAGCTCACGGCGATCCTGGACACCCACGGCCCCGTGGTGCTCCCCGCCCTGTTGCTTTGTGACTTCGGCCATCTCGCCCGCGAGGTCGAACGGCTGGAGGCGGCCGGTGCCCGGGCCATCCATCTCGATGTCATGGACGGCCGATTCGTGCCTCAGCTCACCTACGGCCAGGTCGTGGTCGAGGCCGTGCGGCGGGCGGCGAAGGTGCCGATCGAAGTCCACCTCATGATCGAGGAGCCGGAGCGGTCTTTGGCCGACTACGCGAAACTCGGTGCGGACATCCTGACCGTCCACATCGAGGGGCTGTCCGATCCGCGACGGGCCCTGGAAACAATCGCCTCTCTCGGCCCCCGGGCCCACCTGGCCTTCAGCCCCGAGACGCCCGTGTCGCGAGTCGAGCCCTTCCTCGACGTCTGCGACGGCGTGCTCGTCATGAGCGTCGAGCCCGGTTACGGCGGCCAACGGTTCAACCCCGTGGCCATCGAGAAACTCGCGCATCTCGCCGCCCTGCGGGCAGCCCGCGGCGCGACATTCCGGCTCGGCGTCGACGGGGGCATCTCGACCGAGACAGTCGGCCTCGTTGCAACGGCCGGCGCGGAACTGATCGTCGCCGGCAGCGCGGTGATCCGCACCACCGACTACGGCCGGGCCATCACCGAACTGGAAACCATCGCCCGGACGGCGGCCTGATGGCCCCAACCGACCACTGCACCCCGCTCAGCATCATCCCGCATCTCCTGGAGTTTCTTCCCCTCACATGCCCGATCATCTGATCGTCATCCGTTCGGGACCGACCGAATACGATCTGCAGGGCCGCATTCGCGGGACGCTCGACGTGCCGCTTGCCGCCACCGGCATCGCCGCCGCCGAAGCTGCAGCCGCAGCGCTCGCACCACAGCCCCCCGACGCGCTCTACGTGGCGGCGGATGCCGCCGCCCGCGAAACCGGCCGCCCGATCGCGCGGGCCTGCGGCCTCAAGGCCCGCCCGCTCCCGCTGCTGGCAAACCTCGATCAGGGACTCTGGCAGGGAATGCTCGTCGACGAGATTCGCTGCAAGCAGCCGCGGCTTTACCGCCAATGGCAGGACAATCCCTGGGCGGTGGCCCCGCCGGAGGGCGAACTCCTCGAGGATGCCTGCCTTCGCGTGGAGGAGGCGCTCGAACACCTGCTGCGGCGGCATGCCCGCGGCCGGGTGGCCGTCATCGTGCCGCAGCCACTCGACCGGGTGGTGCGCTGGATCGTGTCGGGTGAATCGATGGGCGACCTCTGGGACTGCGACCAGGCAGGCCCGGCTGCCGTCGAGCTGCCGTTGGCCGCCCAATGGCAGCCGGTGCGACGGCCGCCTGTCAGGGTGTAGCCAACTCGCGCAGCATCGTCCCCGCCGCCCCGACTACACTGCGGTCCGCGAGGATCAGCGCCCGTTTCACCAGCAGTCGTGACGACCATGGAAGGCAGCCAGCAGACCACCGTTGCCAGCACGGCCCCGACCGGGCCGGCGATCCCGCCCGTTGCCGGGCCCCATGAGCGGCCCGCGGCCCGCGGCCCGCGGGCCAAGCGCGGTGTGCCAGAGGGCCTGTGGCTGAAGTGCGATGGCTGCGGTGCCACGATCTACCGCAAGGAGGCGGAGGATCTCCTCAACGTCTGCCCCCGCTGTGGCTTCCACTGGTATGTCTCGGCCGCACAGCGGATCGAGCAACTGCTCGACGCGGGCACGTTCGAGGAATGGGACGCGAACCTCGCCCCCACCGATCCGCTCGGCTTCCGCGACAAGAAGCCGTATGCCGACCGGATCGTCTCGGAGCAGAAGCGGACCGGCCTCCGCGATGCCGCCCTCACCGGCACGGGCATGATCCGCGCCCGCCGCGTGGCCTGCGGCGTGACCGACTCGTCGTTCATCATGGGCAGCATGGGCAGCGTGGTGGGCGAGCGGCTCGCCCGGCTCGTCGAACGGGCCACGGCCCAGAAGCTTCCTTTGATCATCGTGAGCGCCTCTGGCGGCGGTGCCCGGATGCACGAGGGCATCCTCTCGCTGATGCAGATGGCAAAGGTGTCGGCGGCCCTGGCCCGCTACTCTCAGGCCGGCGGCCTCTTCATTTCGGTGCTCACGAACCCCACCATGGGCGGCGTGGCCGCGAGCTTCGCCTCGCTCGGCGACCTCTGCTTCGCCGAGCCGCGAGCCCTGATCGGTTTCGCCGGCCCGCGAACGATCAAGGCCACGATCCGCGTCGAACTGCCGAAGGGCTTTCAGACGAGCGAGTTCCTCCTGGAACACGGCTTCGTCGATCGCATCGTGGCCCGCAAGGATCTCAAGAGCGAGATCGCCCGAGCCATCGATTACTGTGGCGGTTGACCAGTCCACGTAGCCCGGTCACGCCTCACTCAAGACCTGAGCGCGAGCGAGGGGATCTCGCGGCGGAAGCCGCGACCGGCTCGCACCACGAGGCGGCACCGCATGACGAAACGGCCTTGCCGACGCTTGCGCGTCGGGATCCCCCGGCTGGCGCCTGGGGGCTTTCATATCAACGATCGCCTCGCTCGCGCTCTGGGCTTTGATCCAATCGCATGGGCAGCCCTCACGGCCCCTTGGGCGCGATGGCGTCGATCTTGGCGGCGAGGATGAAGTCGTTCTCTGAGAGGCCGCCGATGGCGTGAGTGAAGATCTCGACCCAGGCGTTGCGGTAGCCCTCGAGATGCAGGTCGGGATGATGATGCTCCCGTTCGGCGAGCGCGGCCACGTTGTTGAAGAACTTCACGCACTCGCGAAAGTTCGTGAACCGCCAGTCGCGGCGAATGCGGGTGGCATCGTGGGTGAGCCGCCAACCGGGCAGGGCCGCCACCTGGGCCTCGGCCGCGGCCGCGGAATACTTCGGCACGCCCCCTTCGCAGGGCACGCACTTCTTCGCCGTCAGGTCACAGGCTTGCTGGGGCTGCATCGTGTCGTCTCCTCGTCGAGTCAGTCAGTATCGCGACTCGAAGCCGGCGAAGCCACCGTGAACGATCGTGCTCGAGCCGGCGTCGATGCCCTCGAGCGAGCCCGGCGAATCGATCACCGCGGGCCACTGGCCGTCGGCCTGGGCGATGTTGCCCACGCCCACCACGCGGTAGCCGATTGACAGACTCCAGCGATCGGTGATGTCCCAGGCGACGCCCGCGTCGACCGAGCCGAGCCAGGAGAAGACGCCGAGCGTCGAATGCACGTTCACCGGATCGCCGCCGGCGAACATGGCGTCCGCGCCGCTCGGATCGACGAGCGACGTCGTGTTGGTGATCGCGTTGCCGCCGATCATGAACTTCGGCACGATCGCCAGACGCACCCGCGGCAGGAACATCCAGTCGAACTTGGCCCCGATCTGGGCACCATAGATGTTGTTGTTCGTCGCCACCCCGAGCTGCAGGCTGTCGAGGTCGGGCAGGCTCGACGCCGTGGCGAGCGTGAGCGTGTCGCCCACCTGGAAGAAGCGAAAGCCCGCCAGCCACATCAGGCTCACCGAGCGATCGCGGGGCATAAACTCGGGCCGCTCCCAGAGCGAATAGACCCAGTTGATCTCGATGTCGTTCACCACGTCGGAGCGGCTGATCCACTGACCCGACGCGTCTTGGAGCCAAGCGTCGGCCGACGTGCCGCTCACGGTCACACCCGGCGCCTGCGGGATCGCCATGATCGCCGGTGGGTCGGCCATGAGCGATGCGGACGACCCGACGTTGTACAGCCCCCAATAGATCATCTCGACGGCATGGTGCTGCCGCGGCCCGAACCAGCGGCCGACATGGAAGTCGACACCGCCCGACCACGTGGCCGAGGCGTCGCTCGTGAACAGCTGCCGGCCATCGAGCGGCTCCATGGTGGCGGCGCCAGAGGGCAGCGTGCGGGTCATCACGAGACCGCTCGCCCCGGCGAACCACCGTGGCCAGTCGGGCAGCATCTCGGGCACGACACTCCCTGGCATGCCTGCCATGCCAGGCCCCGCGAACGGCTCGGCCAGATACATCGGCGGCGGCTCGCCCACGGCAGGCAACGGCTCCTGGGCACACAGCCCGGCTGCAGCCGATGCGACCGCCCCCGCGACCACGCACCGGATGGCGCGGCTGGAAACGGCAGCGGTGGAATGCGGGCCGGCGAACATGCAGGGACAGTCGAGAAACAGCCTCTGACCGTCAAGGCCGCTTCGGGAACAGATAGCCCGCTCTCGCTTGCCTTCACGAGGCTACACTCCGAGGAAAAGCCGTTCGGGAAACGGCCAGCTTCCCGCGATGGCACGTCGGGCAATCTGCGAAACATGCGGCGACTCCGAAACGGTCAGCGACGACAGAAGCCAGCGTCCACGCAGCCGGCTATCACGATCTCGACGCGGGCCGACGTGCTCGCGTGGCTCGATGGGCGGGCCGACTTCGAGCGGGCGCCACAGCCCGGGGCCGGCCGGAGCATGTTCGGCCTCGGCCGCATGCGGCGACTGCTGGCCGCCCTCGACATGCCGCAACTCCGGTATCCCGCCGTGCACGTGGCGGGCACGAAGGGCAAGGGCTCCACCGTCGCGATGCTCGCCGAGATCCTCGCCGCGTCGGGGCTCCGGGTCGGTCGCTACATGTCGCCCCACGTGCACTCCGTCGAAGAGCGGATCTGCGTCAACGGCAAGCCGATCTCGGCGGCCGATCTCGTGGCTGCCTTCGCCGTCGTGATTCCCGCCGTGCATGCGCTCGATCGGGCCGCGACCCGGCGGGGTGGCCGGCGGCCCACCTGGTTCGAGGTGGTGACGGCCGCCGCGTTCGTCCACTTCGCCCGCGTCGGCGTCGACATCGCCGTGCTGGAGACCGGCCTCGGCGGCCGGCTCGACGCGACGAACGTCGCCAACACGATCCTCTCGGTGATCACGAGCATCAGTCTCGACCATATGGCGATCCTCGGGCCGACCGTCAGTCGCATCGCGGGCGAAAAGGCCGGCATCATCAAGCGCGGTGTGCCGGTGATCTCCGGGGCGCTGCACCCAGGGGCGCGGCGCGTGATCGCGGCGACGGCGCGGCGGCGGCGGGCGCCGCTGCTGCAGCTCGGGCGGGACTTCCAGGCTCAGTCGATCGACGATGCCGGTACCGACCCGCTCGGAGCCGGCGTGGTCGAAATCACGACTCGGCCCGCGGCCGACGGCCCGCGGCGGTATCGGCATGCGATGCCGGGACGGCATCAGGCGGAGAATGCCGCGCTGGCCGTGATGGCGGCCCGGCGTCTCAGCGACATGGGCCAGCGCGTGACCGAGATGGCGATCGCCCGCGGGCTCGTCACCGCTCGGCTGCCGGCGCGGATCGAGCGGCTGTCGACCAGACCGCTCGTCGTTGTCGATGCGGCCCACAATGTGGCCTCGATGGAGTCGCTCCTCGACACGCTCGCACCCGTGCTCGCGGTGCGGCGGCCGCGGGTGCTCGTCTTTGCCGCGAGCAACGACAAGCAGATCGAGGACATGCTCGCCCGCGCGACGGGCCTGTTCGACCACGTCGTGCTCACGCGGTATTCGACGAATCGTCGCGGAGCGACGCTCGAGCGGCTGAAGGCAGCGGCCAAGGCTGCCCGACTGCCGGCTCCGCTCACCGCGGCGACGGCGGCCGCGGCGCTCACCCGGGCCACATCACTCGCCGGCCGCCGTGGCTTCGTCTGCATCGCGGGCAGTTTCTTCCTCGCCACCGAGCTGCGCCGGCAAATCTGAGGCCCGCGCGAGTGCGTCCAGCGCCACCGCGAGCACCTCGTCGATGTCGCGGCTCCCAGCGGCCACGGCCAAGCCCGCACCGGCCACGGCGTCGCGCTGCCGCCGCCAACGCCGCAGTCGGTCGAGACTCGCGGCAGTGGGGGCGATCTCGGCCCCGCGATCGGGCGTCACGCCCCACGCGGCGTCGTCACGGTCCTCCGGTCGCCTGTTCAGCCCGGCGCCGCGCGGCCTGACATATTCGGCCGTGGTCAGCTTGAGCAGCCCGTCGCCGCCGCCGAGGGGCACCAGCGTCTGCACCGTGCCCTTGCCGAACGTGCGGCTGCCGACGATCGTGGCCCGGCCGTGGTCCTGGAGACAGGCCGCCACGATCTCCGCGGCGCTCGCCGTGAGGCCGTCGACGAGCACGGCCATGGGCACGCCCGGCACAAGGGCCCCCGCTGTCGCCTCCCGTGGCTCGAGCGGCGGCCCACCCGTCTTGGCCACACGGCCGCGGGTGGCCACGATGACGCCACTCTCCACGAAGCGGTCGCAGACCGCGATCGCCGCGGAGAAGAGGCCTCCCGGATTGCCACGGAGGTCGAGCACGATGCCACGGAGCGGCGGCTCCGCCGTCAGGGAGCCCAATGCGGCGTCGATTTCGTCGGCCGTGCGCTCGCCAAAGCTCGTGATCCGCAGCAGCGCGACGGCAGGATCGTCGTCGAGGCGATAGCTCCATGTGCCGTCGCGCCGGCGTCGATCCCCGAGCACGGTTTCGGTCGTCACCAGCGCCCTCTCGACCCGCACGTCGCGGGTCGCGGCCTCTGGCTGGGCCGATGGATCGAGCGTCGCGCGGGCCGGCGCGATCCGCAGGAGCACGGGCGCGCCGATCGGTCCGCGAAGCAGCGTGACCAGCCGCGCCAGTGGCACGCCCTGGGTCGGCAGGCCGTCGATGGCAACGATCCGGTCACCGGCCACGATCCCCGCCTGCCATGCCGGCCCCGATACCACCGGTGACGAGACCACCAGGTCGCCCGTGGCGTCATCCTGCACGAGCTCCAGGCCAACGCCTCCGAACTGCTGGTCGAGCAGCGCCTCGAAGCTAGCCTGCTCGGCCCGGGGAATGTAGGCCGAGTGCTCGTCGAGTTGGGCGACCGCCCCCTCCACCGCAGCCTCGAACAGTTCCCGGGACGCCGCCGGCTCGAGGGCCGACCGGGAGATGATCGAGAGCACCTCGTTGAACCGGTTGCCGGGGAGGTCACGGTGCCGCGCCGCCCACACGGCCACCCCGGCGACGAGACAGCCGATCAGCACGAAGAGGTTGCGGAGGGGCATGCGAGCGATTCGTCCTTAGGACACCACGGCCATGGGCACGCGGCTGGCGGCATGAGACTCGGCTGGGAAGGTGTAGGCCTTGGGGACCACGGTGACGCCCGCGGGCGAGATCGCCAGTCCACGCGACACATCCTGCACCGGATCGACGCCGATGGAAACCCCGGCTGGCACCCGCACGTCCTTGTCGATGATCGCCCGCCGCACGACCGCATGCCGGCCGATGTCGACCCCCTCGAAGACGATGCTCTCCTCCACTCGCGCGAAGCTGTTGACGCGAACGCCCGGCCCGATGATCGACAGGTGCACGCGGCCGCCCGACACGATCGCGCCTGGACAGACGAGGCTGTCGGTCGCCTCACCACGGCGGGCATCCGGTCCCTCGCCCGCGAATACGAACTTCGGGGGCGGATAGGCCGGATGGTGCGTGCGGATCGGCCACTGCTCGTCGTAGAGATTGAGCTGGGGGTCGACCGCCACGAGGTCCATGTTCGCCTCGTGGTAGGCGTCGATCGTGCCCACGTCGCGCCAATAGGCATCCCGCTTGCGGTTCTCGTCACGAAACGGAAACGCCTGCACGCCATGCGTATGGATCACCTTCGGCAGGATGTCATGACCGAAGTCGTGCCGGCTGCCGCTGTCGTCGGCGTCGAGCCGCAGCTGCTCGAGCAGGAAGTCGGTGGAGAAGCAGTAGATGCCCATCGACGCCAGCGTCATGTCGGGCGTGTCGGGGAGCGGCGGCGGATCGGCCACCTTCTCGCGAAACGCCTGCACGCGGCCGGAGCCGTCGACCTGCATGGTGCCGAACTCACGCGCCTCGGTGACAGGCACGGGCAGGGCGCCGATCGTCACGTCGGCGCCGCTCGCCTCGTGGGCCTCGATGAGCGATTGATAGTTCATCTTGTAGATGTGGTCGCCGGCGAGCACGACGACAAGCCGGGGGGCGGCCATCTCTAGCGAATAGATATTCTGATAGACGGCGTCGGCGGTGCCTTGATACCAGTGGTCGTCCACCCGCTGCTGCGGCGGCAGCACGTCGAGAAACTCGCCGAGGTCACGGCAGAAGAAGCGGTGCCAGCCGAGGTTGAGATGCCGATCGAGGCTGCTGGCCTTGTACTGAGTGAGCATCAGCACCCGGCGAAGTCCGCTGTTGAGGCAGTTCGACAGGGCGAAGTCGACGATCCGGTAGCTGCCGCCGAATGGCACGGCCGGCTTGGCACGGTCGCGGGTCAACGGGTCGAGTCGGGCCCCCTTGCCGCCGGCGAGCACCACGGCCACGACATCGCGGACCCGGCGTGGATCGACATCGCGTGACCGCATGCGAGCACTCCCGCCACTTCGTCTGGCCAGTGCCGGCCACGTTCGGCCGACCGCACGATCATACGGCGGCCGACCAGTCGGCGGCGACACAGCGGGCTGGATTTACGGCGTTTCGCACGCTGGAAGCCGTCTGGCGACGGATGCGGTCGGTTCCCTACCATCCCGGTCGACCGTATCCGCTCCTTCCGCCCACGAGGCGTTGCATGGCCCGCCCAGCGAACAGCAGGAACCGCCGCGACCGGGACGACTCCATGGAAGCTCTCAAGCCACTGCTCGTGCTCGGACTCTTCGGCACGATCCTCTACGGCGCCTATTCCGTCGTGCAGAAGGGGCCCGGCACTGGGGAGCCGGTGGCCGCTGCCGTGGCCGGCGACGCCCCCGCCTTCGCCCAGCCCGATGTGCAACTGCCGGCACCCACGGCCACGCTGCCGGCACTACCTGCACCTGTCGCTGCAGTTGCCCCCGCGGCCATCGCCGCTCCTGTGCCGGTCGCAGTGGCCGGGCCATCGCCAGCCGCGCCGGTGACGGTGCCATCGGAGCCCGCGCAGCCCGATCAACCACCCACGTATCTGACCGCCGAATCGGCGGCGCCGCCGGTCGCCGAACCGGTGGCCGCGACGACTCCCGACGCCTCGGTCCGCCCCGACCGGCTGGCATCGCTGCCGGTGCCACAGCTGCCCGCCACGATGCCCGACGCCCTTCCGGCACCGGCCGCGGCCGCGATCGTGCCGCCGGCATCTGCAGCCCCCGCTCCGTCGTCGGCCGCCTTCGCCTCCGCCTGGGCCGATGCGCACGACAAGCTCGCCGCGGGCCGCTACGCGGAAGCGCTCGCGGGCCTGTCGGTCTGGTACGACGACCCCTCGCTCGGTCTCGAGGAGAGCCAGCGGCTGGAGGACCTGCTCGGTCAGCTCGCCGGCACGGTGATCTATTCTCAGGATGACTTGCTGTTGCCTCCCCATGTCGTCGCCGCCGGCGACACGCTCCAGACGATCGCGGCGCCGCTCGGCGTGTCATGGCAGCTGCTCGCGAAAATCAACGGCGTGGGTGACCCGAACCAGCTGATTCCAGGCGAGCGGCTCAAGCTCGTCCGTGGCCCGTTCGATGCCGTAGTGAGCGTGTCGCGGCGCCGCGTGAGCATGCAGCTGCACGGCACCTACGCCGGCAGCTTTCCCGTGGTGGTGGGCCGGCAGTACCTCGATCGAGTCGGCGGCTCGATTCCGGTGGCCACGATCAACCGTGCCGATCCCAACGCGCTGCCCGGCGGCCCGGCCGCCGCTCGGACGTCGATCACGCTGGCCGACGGTCTCGTGATCGAGGCGGTCGATGACCCCGCCGCCATGGCCGACGCAGCTCCCTCGTCGAGCCTCGTCGTCTCGTCCCGCGATCTCGCCGAGCTCATCGACATCCTCGGCCCCGGATCCCGCATCCTGATCCGTCAGTAGGCATCAAGCAGCGGGGCCCGCGGCGCTTCCTGC
>JBAVTF010000147.1:0-36839 GCA_049695995.1 Pirellulales bacterium
TCCGTAATCCGTGCGCCCGCCAGCCGTAGGCCCGTTGCTCCGCAACGGGCAGCCCGTCACGGAGTGACGGGCCTACGATGAAGTGACCGGGCTACTACGGCGCGACCGGGCTCCGCGATAGATCCAGATCCACGACCACCGGAAAATGGTCCGAGATTTCCAGGTCGCTCGCGTGGCAGATGAACGCCCGCGCGACAGCCCGCTCGAGTTCCCGCGGCACGAGAATATGGTCGATCATCGTGAACACGTCGTCACCGTCGGCCGCGCCATTCTCGTTGAAATCCCAGTGCGACGTGTAGCGGTCGGCCACGCGCGGCATGAATCCCGCGGCGTTCACCAACTCCGGCCCGGGCCGCTCGGGGTCGAAGTCCTTGAGGTCCCTGAGCACGTTCGTCTGCGTCTTCCGCACGCCGTCGGCCATCGGCACGTCGGGGTCGTAGTCGTTGAGATCACCGAGCACGATCGGCAGACAGCCGCGGGCCACGATCTCGCGGCGGATGATGTCGCGGGCGATCCGCGTCTCGGCCGTCCGCTGGGCGTTGGCGGCGGGATCGGACGGATTGCTCTTGAGATGCAGCCCCAGCACGCCGAGCCGACGGCCGCAGACGGTGAAAAACGCGAGGGCATGCCGCTGGAGCACGGCCTCGTCGCGATCCTCGGCCCCGGACGCATCGCGAACGACATATGGCTCGCGGAGCCACTCGTCCGTGGCTCCCGCCGCCGGAGCCGCTCCCTTCTTTCGTTTCTCAGGCACGAGGATTCGGATTCGCTGGCCATCGACCTCTTCGGGCTCGATCCGCGAGAGGATCGCGACGTCGAAGCCCGTGAAGGCGTCGCTGCCATCGACATGCCAGCCGCGATACGGGCCGAGCCCCTTCTCCCGCAGGAGGTTCGCGAGGGCGTCGACCGACTCCCGCGACACGACCTCCGGCAGCACGACGATGTCGGGGGCGAGCGTCTCCAGCACCGCAGCCACCCGATCGATGTGCCGGCGCCGCGCCGGCTCGAAGCGGAACCGCGTGATCCGCGTGCGCTCCCCTGGCGCGGCGAGATTCTCGACATTGAAGCAGACGATTCTGAGCCGACAGGCGGCAGCCGCCTGCGACGACGTGTCGGCCAGCGCCGTCGCGCCACCGAGCAACGCGACGCCCCAGCCGCAACCGACAAGCAGCGCGATCCAAACGCCCGTCCGTTGACCGGCTTTGCTCATGCTCTGTAGATTCTCCGGTGCGATTGTGTCTGCCGCCCGATGCCCAGCCGCACCCGACTCCGCAGGAGTGTATGTCCCACGACTCGACGACCAGCCTCCAGCCTACCCACCACCTCGACCCCGCCCAGCACGAACTTGGAGACCTGATTCTCATCGGCATGACCGCGGTCGGCCGCGGCGTCTTCGCCAAGCGAAAGCTCGCCGCAGGCCTCGTGCTCGGCGAAATCCATGGTGAGATTCTCGACGACCACCCCGAGGATTCCAGCTACGTCATGGAATTGCCGAGCAGCAAGCTGCTCGAGCCCGCCCCGCCGTTCCGGTTCGTGAACCACAGTTGCGACCCGAACTGCGAGCTTTTCTACTGGTTCGACGAGGACAGCGACGCGCAGGAAGACCGCTTGTGGGTGCAAACGATTCGTCCGATCAAACCGGGCGAGGAGCTCTCGATCGACTACAGCTGGCCCGCCGACGCGGCGATCCCGTGCCGTTGCGGCACGGAGAGCTGCCGGGGCTGGATCGTCGATCCGGCGGAGCGGCACCTGTTGCAGGATCCAGTGCTACCGGATCGGCCCCCGGCGCCAACGCCGTGACGCCGACGGCGGGCCGGGGCCGCGCCGTCGGCTGGGTGACGGCGGCCGTACTCACGGCCCTGGCTCTCGTCGGCGTCGCGCGGCTGCGGATCGATGACGATCTGCGGTCGCTCGTCCGGGATGCCCGAGTCGACTTCCGGCTGCTCGACGAGGTGGCAGCGCTCTTTGGCGCACCCGATCGCGACTGCATCGTGCGGGCCACGGCCACCACCGGCGACCTATTCGGTGCCGAACCGCTCGCCGAGTTGCAGGCTGTCGTCGAGCGGCTGCGGGGCGTGGCGGGCGTCGACGAGGTGCGGTCGATCTTCGACGTGCGGCGGCGCGGGGCGGCCGGCGCCGTACTCCCCCTGATCCCCCGCACTGCCGGCGGGCTCGATGCGGCGGCGCGTGACGCAGCTCGCGACCGAGCCGCGGAGCATCCGCTGGTGGCGGGGCACCTCCTCTCCGCCGACGCCACCTCGTCGCTCGTGCTCGTCCGGCTCGTACCCGATGCCGATCGTCCGCCCCTCTTGCCCGAGGTGATCGATCGGCTGGAGGCGACGCTCGCCACCGTGCGACAGGACTCTCGGCACCTGCGACTCGAACTCACGGGGCTGCCGGCCCTGCGGGAGCAGGCTGCGGCGGCGCTTCGCCGCGACATGCTCATCTTCAATTCGCTCGGCCTGACACTCGCTGTCGTGCTCTCGGCGACCGTGGCCCGCAGCCTGCGATCGACAGTCGTGGCCTGCGTGCCTCCGGCCGTGGGCGCCCTTTGGGCGCTGGGGTTCCTGGGACTCGTCAACGCACCCGTCAACATTCTCACGAGCGTGGTCCCCTCGCTGGCGCTCGTCGTCGGCACCTGTGATTCGATCCACTTCATCGAAGACATGCGCCGCAGCGCCCGCCGCGGCCTCGACCCGCTGGCCGCGTCCACCGGCGCCGTCGCCCGCGTGGGCCGGGCCTGCGGCCTCACGAGCCTCGTCACCGCGATCGGTTTCGCGTCGCTCGCGGCGGCCCGGATCGACGCCGTGCGGATCTTCGGCGCGACCGCCGCCGTCGGGGCGCTCGCCAGCTTCCTGGCCGTCACGCTGCTCACGCCGCTCATCGCCTCGACCGGATTCTGCAGCGGCCTGCGGCTGGGCCGCTCCTCACGGGCAGCCGGCAGACTCGCCGGCACGCTCGCTGCCTTTTCCGTGCGGCATGCCCGGCCGCTGGTGGCCGTGGCCTGCGTCGCCACGCTCCTGCTCGGACTCGTCGGCTCAGGCCTCGATGCCGACAACCGCGTGGCCGATTCGCTGCCCCGCGGCGCACCGGCCGCGGCGGCGTTGGCGGCCGTCGACCGCGACTTCGGCGGGGCGATGGGCGTGGACGTGGTCGTGGGCTGGCCAGAGGGCATCGACTGGCGCGACGACACGGTCCTCGCGGCGCTCGACGGTGTGCATCGCGTGCTCGCCGACGCGGGAGGCATCTCGCGGGCAATCTCGCTCTCCAGCATCGCCGCCCCATTGCCCGAGCGGGCCCGTCGGCGACTCGATGCCGGCCACTTCGGTGATCTCGTCGCCCCTGACGAGCGGCTCGCGCTCGTGCGGGCCCGCGTGGCCGATCTCGGGTCGCGACGCCTCGATGCCGTCTACGACCGAGTCGACGACGGGCTCATGGCCCTCCAACGAGCGCACCCCGGCTGGCGGTTCGACCTGGCCGGCATGTCGGTGGTGTCGGCCCGCAACATCCGCCAGCTCGTCCGGGATCTCGGCTCGAGCCTCCTGCTCGAGGTGGCCGTCATCGGTGGCATCCTGGCCGTGGCATTCCGCTCGCCCTTGGCGGGGATCGTGAGCCTGATCCCGAATATTTTCCCGCTCACGGTGATCGGCGCCCTGATCGTGGCAACGGGGCGGTCCCTCGACCCGGCCACGGTGATCGTGTTCAACGTCTGCCTGGGACTCGCAGTCGACGACACCGTGCACGTGCTCTCGGCGCTCGTTCGTAACCGCCGCGAGGGCATCTCGATCGCCACGGCCGTCCGCCGTGCGGTGGCCGAGACGGGCAACGCCGTCGTGATCGGCGGCCTCGTGCTGGCGGTGGGCTTCGCGTGCGTGACAGCCAGCAGCGTGCCGTCACTGGCCGGATTCGGCGTGCTGGCGTGTGCGGCCGTGGCAGCTGCCACGGTCGCGGAACTCGTCTTCCTCCCGGCGCTGCTTGTGGTCACCGACGAGATCGTGCGACGGCGGCAGCCGCTCTTCCGCGACGGCATCTTCGGCTACGCCGTGGCGGCGACGACGTCGGCGAGTGTCTCGACGGTCCGCACGATCTGCTCCTCGGTGTGCTCGCACGTGAGGAAAAACCGGACGCGGGCGGCCGACTCGCGGACCGCCGGGTAGAGGATCGGGCGAGCGTTGATGCCCCGCTCGAGCAGCAGCTGCGACACCTGGATCGCGCGGGCCGAGCTGCCGAGAATCACGGGGATGACAGGCGTGTCGCCGCTCGTGCCCGTGTCGAGGCCCGCGTCCGCGCAAAGCTTGAGGAACAGCTCTGACCGCTCCCGAAGCACGGTGACACGCCACGGCTCGCGGCTGATCACCCGCAGTCCTTCGAGCGCCGCAGCTGCATTCGGCGGCGAGCAGGCGGTCGAGAAGACGAAGGCCGGTGTCGTGCAGCCGAGGTAGCGAATGAGCCGCTCAGAGCCGGCGAGGTAGCCGCCCCCGGAGCCCAGCGCCTTGCTGATCGTGCCCATCCACAGGTCGCCGTCAGCCGGATCGACCGAGAAGTAGTCGCAGATACCGCGGCCACCCGGGCCCATCGTGCCGATCGAGTGGGCCTCGTCCACATAGAGCATGGCGTCGTGCCGCTTCTTCACCTCGATGAAGGCCGGCAGGTCGGGATAGTCGCCGTCCATGCTGTAGACGCCCTCGATCGCGACCACGACCCGGCGGTATTGGCCGCGGAGGTCACGGAGCAGGCCATCGAGCTGGCGGTAGTCGTTGTGGCGAAACGACCGCTTACCCGCCTGCGACGCCGTCGCCCCCTGCATGATGCTGTTGTGGGCTAGTTCGTCGTAGAGGATCAGGTCTTCCGCGCCGAAGAGATGGCCGAAGAGCGAAGCGTTCGTGCCGTAGCCGCACGGAAATACGACGGCCCGCTCAGCGCCAATGAAGGCGGCGAGTTCCTGGTCGAGCGCCTCCAGGATCGAATTGTTGCCCCCCACCATCCGGCTGGCCGAGGCGCTGCAGCCGAAGCGGTCGATCGCCTCCTTCGCGGCGCGAGCCACGTCGGGGTGGCCGGCGAGGCCGAGGTAGTCGAAGCTCGTGTAACTCACCACCTCCTGGCCGGCGATGCGAGCCAGGCGGCCCTGCACCGACTCGTTGGCGAGCAGGAACGGATTGTCGAGGCCGGCCGCAGCCAGCCCCGCCAGACGATCCTCCAGTGCACGGCACTCCGGAAACGGATCGTCGGCAGCGGGCATGCGGGCCGGCTGCGGCGTCAGCGGGCTGCGAGCCGCGGCCCGTCGGGCTGCGGGCGCGGCGGCTGCATCCAGCCGCCGGATCGGCGCAGACACGCCGCTCCGATCAGCCGCGTCGAACATGTGGGTGGCGATGCAGTCGACGAGTTCGTCGCACGTCTGCACGTCGCGGAGCCAGTCGGCGTGGAACCGCATCTGGTAACAACCTTCGAGGCGGTTCACGGCATCGAGAAACCGCGGTTCGTCGATGCCCGCGTCGGCAAGGGCTCCACGCGGCGTCAGTCGCGATCGGCTTTCCGGTGGCGCGACCCGCTCCAGTTCTTCCAGCACGAGCCGAGTGATTGCCAGCCGCGAGTGGGCACCCGGCCGCATCCGCACGTCGCCCGTCCCGCTGGCCTGCCTGCCGGCTGCGGCCTCGCGCAGCCCGATGTCGACCGTTGCCACGATATGAATCCCTTCATGAGTCGCCGTGTCCGCCCGGCGCGGATCGCACTATACGGCACGGAGATCGAAACCGACACTGCCCCGCGCAGATCGCGGGCGCAGGCGACCGCGCGACGCCCGCCGCGACCATCCTTTTTCCGGCCTGAAACCCCGCGGCGTCACACTGTGCCGGAGCGGCAACCACTACGGCCCATGCAGGTCGCGCCGATCGCGAAAACGACACGGGCAGACTGCAGGCGTTACTTCGCCATCAGCTTCCGCAACACGAACGGCAGGATGCCGCCGGAGCGGAATTGATCCAACTCCACCGGCGTGTCGATTCGCACGAGGCACGGAATCTCCCTGACGCCGCCGTTCGGCGCCGTCGCCTTCACCACCACGGTCGCCCGCGGCGCGAGTTTCTCGAACGGGATGTCGAACGTCTCCTCGCCCGTGAGGCCGAGCTGCTGCCACGGCTCGGGGAGCACCAGCGGCAACACGCCCATGCCCACGAGATTGGAGCGGTGGATTCGCTCGAAGCTCGCGGCAAGCACGGCCCGCACGCCGAGCAGCATCGTGCCCTTGGCAGCCCAGTCGCGGGAGCTGCCCGTTCCATATTCGGTGCCGGCGAGCACCACGAGCGGCGTGCCCTGCTCGCGATAGTTCATCGCCGCGTCGTAGACGGGCATTACCTCACCGCCCGGCAGGAGCCGAGTCACGCCCCCTTCGGTGCCGGGCACCAGCAGGTTGCGGATGCGAATGTTGGCGAACGTGCCGCGAGTCATCACCCGGTCGTTGCCGCGGCGGGCGCCGTAGCTGTTGAAATCGACCGGCTGCACACCATGGTCGATCAGATACGTGCCGGCTGGGCTCGTCTTGGCGATGCTGCCGGCCGGCGAGATGTGGTCGGTCGTCACACTGTCGCCGAGCGCCAAGAGCACGCGGGCGTTGCGGACGCTCTGCGGCGGCTTCGGCTCGAGCGTGAGGTCGGCGAGGAACGGCGGTTCCTGGATGTAGGTGCTCGTGGCATCCCAATCATAAAGCTCGCCCGTGCTCGTCGGCACCGCATTCCAACGCGGATTCGACTGCCAGACGTTGCCATACCGCGCCTGGAACTGCTCCGGCTGCACGCTCGCCGCCACGGTCTGCCGCACTTCCTCGGCTGTCGGCCAGATATCCTTGAGCGAGACGGGCTTTCCGTCCTTGCCAGTGCCGAGCGGTTCGGTGGCCAGATCGATGTCGGTGGTGCCGGCAAGGGCGTAGGCCACGACGAGCGGCGGACTCGCCAGCCAGTTGGCCTTCACGAGCGGATTCACGCGTCCCTCGAAATTGCGGTTGCCGGAGAGCACCGCGGCCGCCACGAGATCGCCGTCGGTAACGGCCTTGGCGACCGCATCAGGCAGTGGCCCCGAGTTGCCGATGCAGGTGGTGCAGCCGTAGCCCACCGTCTCGAATCCGAGGGCGTCGAGATCCTTGTCGAGGCCCGACCGCTGGAGGTAATCCGTGACCACCCGCGATCCGGGGGCGAGGCTCGTCTTCACCCACGGCTTCGTCGTGAGCCCCTTCTGCACGGCCTTCCGCGCGACGAGGCCGGCAGCCACCATCACACTGGGGTTGCTGGTGTTGGTGCAACTGGTGATCGCGGCGATCACGACGGCCCCGTGATGCAGCGTGGCCGAGTGGCCGTTGTCGTGCACCGTGCCGGTGCGGGTGAGGGCCGGCCCTTCGAGGGCAAAGCCCCGCTTGGCCGTCGGCGCCGTGAGCGACTCGGCGAACGTCTTCTTCACGGCGGCCAGCGGCACGCGGTCCTGCGGCCGCTTCGGACCGGCGAGGCTCGGCACCACCGTCGAAAGGTCGAGCGACAGCCGCTTCGTGAATTCTGGAATCGGCGCCGCATCGGTGCGGAACATCCCCTGCTCCTTCATATACCGCTCGACGAGCGTCACCTGCTCGGCCGGGCGGCCAGTGAGCCGTAGGTAGGTGAGCGTCTCGTCGTCGATCGGGAAGAAGCCCATGGTCGCGCCGTATTCGGGTGCCATGTTGGCGATCGTGGCCCGGTCGGCGAGCGGCATCCCCGAGAGCCCGGGGCCGAAGAATTCGACGAACTTCCCGACGACGCCCTCCTTCCGCAGGATCTCGGTCACAGTGAGCACAAGGTCGGTCGCCGTCGCGCCGGCGGGCAGCCGGCCCGTGAGTTCGAAGCCCACGACCTCGGGCAGCAGGAGCGAGAGCGCCTGGCCGAGCATCACGGCCTCAGCCTCGATGCCGCCGACGCCCCAGCCCACCACGCCCAGGCCGTTGATCATCGTCGTGTGGCTGTCGGTGCCGACGAGCGTGTCGGGAACGGCGATCGGGAGCGTCCGCTTGCCGCCGGCTTCGCGGTGGTCGGGATCCCGGAGGAACACGCAGCCGGCGAGGTATTCGAGGTTCACCTGGTGCACGATGCCGATCGCGGGCGGCACTACGCGGAAATTTTGGAAGGCCTGCTGGCCCCAGCGCAGGAAGGCATACCGCTCCGCGTTCCGCTCGAACTCGATCTCGACGTTCTTCTCGAGGGAGTCAGCCGCGCCGAAGAAGTCGACCTGCACCGAGTGGTCGATCACGAGATCCACGGGCACGAGCGGATTGATCTTGTTGGGATCGCCACCGAGCCGCTTCATCGCCGCCCGCATCGCCGCGAGGTCCACCACGCAGGGCACGCCGGTGAAGTCCTGGAGCACGACACGGGCCGGCTTGAACGGGATCTCCACCTCGGCCGGCTGCGCGGCGTTCCAGGTGGCCAGTGCCCGAACGTCCTTCTCGGTCACCTCGTAGTCGTCGCAGGTCCGCAGGAGGGCTTCAAGCACCATGCGGATCGAATAGGGGAGCCGCGAGGTATTGGTCACCCCGGCGTCGTCCAGGGCCCGGAGGCGGTAGAGCGTGGCAGGGCCGGAGCCCGTTTCGAATGTGGAGCGGGCGAAAAACGGATCGACAGAAGTGGCTGCCATGAATGTGGTGCGGGGGTTGGAGATGGAGAAAATGGGCCGGACGGTGCCTCAGCCGCCGGAGCGGCCGTAGCCTAGCGGAGCGGCGGAAAAACCGACAGAACTGCGATTCACGGAAAACTCACACAAAAAGAATTCGACACGGCGGTTGCCCGCGGTGTATAGTTCTTGCGTCGGAGCAACATGGCACCGACGACCACAAAACAACTGAATCTTTTCGGCGGCTGTTCCCCCCCCCAAAGACCCACACTTCTAGAGCCGCTACCGGACCCGTGGTTTCCCCAACCACGGGTCCTTTTCTTTTTTTGTAGGCCCGTTGCTCCACAGCGGGCAGCCCGTCACGGCGTGACGACCCACGTGGGGTGACGGGCCTACGAGGGCACTTCACCCGATCGTGCCGCGGTCGAGGAGGCCGTCGATGAGGGCGGTGCGGGTGTCGATCGTCGATGTCCGGAGCTTCGCCGCGGGTGCGGCGAGGATCTCACGGGTCTGCATCAGCCGCCGGCCTCCCGACTGGGCGTCATACGCGTTGAGGCCGAGCGTGAGCCGGCGGTCGGGCGGCAGTTCCGTGCCGTCGAGCAGGATCCGGAGCGGCCGCCCCGTGTCATCCCGCACGACATCCAACGGCCAGAGCGTCCGATCGGAATCCTTGATGCCCGCGTCTTCGGCCAGGATCGCCATCAGGCCGGCGGCAGTCACCTCCGCCGTCACGAGCCTGTTCTCGTAGGGAATGATCTTCCAGCAGTCGGCCACGGTGAGCGGCCCAGCCTGCACGTCGCCCGAGCGAAACGTGCCGTGGAACACGGCATCGACGTCCTGACCTTGCTTCCGCAGTGCGTCCCCGAAGCATTCGCAGAGCAGCCGCCCGAGGCCACTCCCCCGCCCGGTGCCCGAAATCGGCTTCGTGACCGTGGCCACCTCGCGAGCCAGCTGGGCATCCGCCGCGTCGAGATCCGGCCGCGCCAATTCCATCACGAGCGGATCGAAGGCGAAGCGGTCATCCATCAGCAGCGAAAACGCCCGCCGGTCCACGAGCTTCCTCGATTCAGCGTCGAACGTGAGATCGACACGTCCGCAATGGATCCCGTGGTAACTCGCCTGCGAGCAGACGACGCCATGCAGCATCCACGAGGGCTGGTTCTGATGCGAATGCCCAGCCAGGTAGACGTCCACGTCGCCCCCTTCGCGGAGCAGCGACCGTACGGGGTTGGCGTAGTCGTCGTTGAACCGCCAGCCCATGTGGCCCATCACGACCACGGCATCGACGCCCTCGGTCCGCATTTCGGCGACCGACCGCTTGAGCGTTGCAACCGGATCAAGGGCCTCCACACCACCGAGCAGGTCAGCCGGCAGCCAGTAGGGTAGGCCGGGCGTGATCAGGCCGACGAGCCCGATCCGAAACCCGCCAACCTCGCGGATCGTCCATGGCCGTACGTTGGCCCAGTCGCCATCGAACTGACCCGCGGACTTACCGCCGCGGGTGATGTTGGCCGTGAGCACGGGGGCCTGCGAGACGGCGAGGTTGGCCGTCAGTATCTCCGGTCCCCAGTCGAAGTCGTGGTTACCGAGCGCCCAGGCGTCATAGCCGAGCCGGTTGAAGAGTTCGAGCATCAGGTTGCCGCTGCGGCGCAGGCTCACGGCCGTGCCCTGCACGACGTCACCCACATCGACGGTGATCGAGTGGGGCGACTCGCGACGCCACTGCCGCAGGCACGTAGCCACGCGGGCGAAGCCACCGACGTCGTCGAGTCCCTCGTAGGTGCTCGTGGGCAGGATCCGGCCGTGGAGATCTGTGGAATGGAAGATCGAAACGGTGCGGGCTCGGCCGAGTTCGAGGGCCCGCACGAGCGGGGCACTGAGCACGGTTCCCGCAGCCACACCGGCCGTCGCCAACGCCTGCCGGCGGGTCATGGCTCGCCCCATCGACACAGTCTCGCTCGCCCTCATGGTCGTAAGCCTCGCTCGCCTGACATCCGCCCAACGGAGTGTACAGGCCGCTGAAACAGCGAACTGCCTCGGAAATCACCGAACCCGCATGAATTTCTCACACGACCTTCATGTCAACCGTGTATAGTGTGGCCCGTCGTTGGCCGATATCGCCAGATATCGGACGGCTGACCCGCACGGTTCAGCCACCACCGATCCCGCCTTCCCACGACGCTGATTCGACTCCCCGTCGAGCTCTGGCCTCCCCGGCCGGCGACCTCAGCGTCCACAACAGGAGTCGATCGCCCGAAGAACCCGCTGGCGTTCTGCGCCAGTGGTTCGAGGTTCGGTCTCTACCCATGGTGCACACGCTTTCCTCGCGCCGCGGCCGTGCGGCTTTCAGCCTCGTGGAACTTCTCGTCGTCATTGCCATCGTCGGTGCGCTCGTCGCCCTGCTCCTGCCAGCGGTGCAGTCGGCCCGCGAGGCGGCCCGGCGGTCCACGTGCTCCAACAACATGCGGCAGCTTGCACTGGGACTGCTCGCCTATGAGTCGTCGCAGGGGCGGCTGCCCGCGGCCACGCTGGTAGCCACAGGGTCCGACGACACCACATGCAGCGGCTGCTGGAGGCCGTGGGAAGAGGCCAAAGCAACGACTGCTGCCTATGCAGCGTCGCATAAGTTCGGTGGCACGAGTTGGATCCTGGAAATCCTTCCGCACATCGACCAGACCTCGATCGCGAGCCAGTGGAACTGGCTGACGAACGTCTATGGCAACGCGGCCGTCGCCCAGACCGACATCGCCGGCTTCTACTGCCCAAGCCGGCGGTCAGGTGTTCGCTCCGCCGACGACAGGTCAATGCTGCTCGACCCATCGTGGGTCGGTGGCGGCATCGACTACGCTGGCTGCTACGGCCAGCTCGACGGCTTCCACGACGATGCCGCTGCAGAGCAGCACCGCTTCGTCCACCGCGGTTCGAACCCGCAAGTGCTCGGTGGCCCATTCCGGGCAAACACCGGAGTCACGCTGGCGGCCATCAGCGACGGCCAGACCAACCAGATCCTGCTCGGTGAGGTCCAGCGACTTCCCGTCACCACGGCAGTGACTGAATCAGCCAAGAGCCAGGACGGCTGGGCCGTCGGCGGCGCGGCCACGCTGTTCACGACCGTCTCGGCCAGAATCAACGACGGCCACTTCGAGTCGGCCGGCAGCGAGCACTCCGGCGGCGCGACGATCGCCCTGGCCGATGGCTCGGTACGTTTTCTCTCCGACTCGATCAACAGTGCCGTCTACCCGCTACTCGGGTCGATGGCCGACGGCCAGATCGCGAGCATCGAGCAGGCCAATCAGTAACACATGCGGTAGGCCAGGCTACGGCGCCCCTGCGCCCAGCCCGGTCTCCTGCAGGTGTTGCACGAGGATCCGCTGCACCTCGGCCACCGTCAGGGGATGGTGATGCACCTTCGTATGCGTCGCCGGCACCATGATCTCGCTCACGGCGCCCTCGGTGTGGGCGCTCGACACGGCCACGACGCAGTCGTCGCGGCCTCCGGTCAGTGACACGTGGCCGTTGCCCACGATGCTGTGCACCGTCACCCAGCAGGGCGGCCGCACCCGCTCCAGCGCCTGGAGCGTCATGGAACTGGGCTCGAGGATGTCCACGGTCGAGAGCACCCGCCGCTCGAAGTCGGGGCGAAACGCCCCCGGATTCCGCCGGATCACCTCGTCATGCAACGCCTTGAGCTGAGGCGGAGGACGCACGGAGATTGAGGCAAGCCTACCCACGCCGAGCGATGCCAGAATCGACCCGCGGTGGGGCGTGGCGATGCAGACAACGCGGTTCACGAACGGCAGCGGCTCGAAAAAATAGGTCTCGCGGACGAGCCGCCGCGTCGAAGGATCAAGGTCGATCTGGTCGAAGGGTTTGCAGGCGATCGAGTCCCAGAAGGAGTTGCCCGACGCGACCACCTGCAGCTTGGCGTGCAGCCCCCCCATGCTGTGGCCCACGAGCACCATGTTCTTCAGGGCCGGATCACGGCCCTCGGGGTCGAGCGTATGCACCGCCCGCCGCAATTCGGCCCGCAGTCGCGCCGCCGACCGCAGAAACGCCGTGCCGGTGGGATAGTGAAACACCCAGGGCTCGAACCGCCGGTGAAACACGGGCCAGGCCCGCAGCTCGTTGACGAGGTCGAACCAGGTGCCCTCGTCGCTGGCGAGGCCATGGATGAACACGACCGGAATCCTGCCTGGCTCGTGCGGCTGCAGAAACTCGAGCCGCGGCCGCGTCGCCCCCTGGCCGAATGGCTGGAGGTAGCCCTCCACGCCCGACTGCGGCATCGAGGCGAGCATGTCGAGCAGCGGCGCGGTGAGGTCGGCCGCGAGGTGCGGCCGCGCCGGGCCGATGTGAACCGCCGCGATCTCGATCGGATTGACGAGATCGAGCATCGCGGGGGCGTGGTCGCGGTAGACGGGGCCAGCGAACGTCTCGAGGAAGTTCTCGTCGCCCGGCATCTTGAAACGCAGCACGGCCGTGGCCGCCAGTGACTGCCGCGCCGGCATGAAGTCGGTGGTGATCTCATCGCGTGATCGTTCGACCGTCCGGATGACGACGGGCAGCCCGAAACCGTCGCGAACATGCCGCTGCATGATCCGCTTGTCACCCCGCTGCGGCTGCGGCTCGATCGATTTCACCTGATCCACGCCGATCGGCAATGCCTTCGGACAGAGCGGGATGAAAACCGGCTTCGACGGCGGCCCCACCCACACACCGCCGCCCGCGATCCGGCCATGCTGGCAGGCTGACTCCAAGAAGCCGGCGAGCCCGTCGGCATAGAACTCGGACGCCTCGCAAAGAATCGCCGGATCACCCGGGCACACCCAGACGGCGTTCCACGCCTCCTCGCAGGCCACGTAGTAGCCGTCGATCGCGTGCCGGTCGCCCTTCTTCAAGAGGCCGCAGGAGGCGCCGAGATACTCCTTCGCTTTGCGCAAGTGCCGCTGGGCGATCGGCCGCGGATCGCGGACGGCGGCCACTACCGCCGGCGGCTGGAGCGGCGCCGGCAATGGCGCTGCTGCGACGATGCCACCCAGCACCGCGATCGCGGCCGCGACACCGACTCTCCACGCCCCCATCGCCCGTCTCCGCAGGCCGCTTACCCCGGAGACTATCGGCCCGCACGAGCCGCAGCCGTGGCCGCATCACCGCGACCGGCAGAGTCTGCCCGGCTTGCCGGGTCAGACGGCCGAGAGCTTAGCCGCGGGTGAAGCCAGCCGTGGGGGGCTCGGTCACGAGTTCCATGTTCTCGGCGAGATACTTCACCGCCGCCGTCGGCGCGAGATTGAAATAGATGCGGCCTTCGGTGATCCAGCGGGTGCCGTCGTGGAGAAACTCCGCCGTCGCCGCCTTCGACAGCGCCACGTTCTCGACATGCTCCATGCCGCCTCCCTCGACGGCCTCGAACTGCACCTCGACGGCCACGAGCGCCTTGAGCCGGCCGGTGCGACGATCGCGGGCGTAGACCACGTCATCATCGAAATCGACGTCGGCCCACCGCAGGCCGCGGGGCTTGCCGCTGGCGGCCGCCCGCTCGATGAACTTCGCCTCGAGCGGCTCCCGCTGGCGGTGGAAGTCGCGCTGGGCCCGCGCGATCTTTTCCGTCTGGCGTGCCAGCCGGACCGGCCGGAGGGCGAGCGCCGTGGCGACGCCCGCCACGGCCGCGATGCAAAACGTCACCGCCAAACCCAGCACCGTGTTCACGACCACGCCTCCCACATGCTCGCTGCGGCAGCAGGTCACGTTGTCGCTGCCGCAACTCTCGTAGTCTACGGCCACGGGTCAGAACAGCAAAAGCGGACGGAGTGAACAGGGCGTGTGCCGCGGGTTTTCAGCCGCCAGTGCGACTGCCCACTCGCGCCGAACACTTCCCCGAGGTGGTCGCGGCGTGGCAGACTGCCGCCCCGCCCGCGTTCTCCAATCTCTCCCTCGGCCTCACGTTTGCTCGCATGCCACGCTCCACCCGTCCCACCACCGCCCCGCTCGGCGCCCACCAGTCGATCGCCGGTGGCTTCCATCGGGCCGTCGATCTCGCCGTCGCCACCGGCTGCGAATCCCTGCAGATCTTCACCCGCAACATCAATCAGTGGGCGGTGAAGCCGATCGCCACAGACGATGCCACGGCGTTTCGTGCCGCCGTGAAGGCAGCCGGCCTGCGGTTCGTCGTGGCCCACGACTCCTACCTCATCAATCCGGCCGCAGCCGACGCGGCACTCCGCAAGAAGTCCATCGCCGGCCTGGCCGAGGAGATCCGCCGCGCCGAACAGCTCGGCATCCCGTGGGTGGTGGCCCATCCGGGCGCGGCGGGCGAGCAGCCCATCGAGGTCGCCGTGGCCCGCGCTGCCGACGGCATCGCCGAGGCGCTCGGCGACACACGCGACTGTGCCGCCGGGGTGCTCATCGAGACCACGGCCGGCCAGGGCTCGTGCCTGGGCGCGACGTTCGAGGAGATCGCCGCGATGCTCGAGCGGATCGACGCCGTGAAGGGCTTGAAGCCACGGGCGGCCGTCTGCCTCGACACCTGCCACGTCTTCGCAGCCGGCTATTCGCTCGCCCCGAAGGCGGCGCTCGACGACACGCTCCGCCAATTCGACCGCACGATCGGCCTGAAGCGACTGAAGCTCATCCACGCGAACGACTCGAAGCGTGAACTCGGCTCCCGGGTGGATCGCCACGAGGCGATCGGCAAGGGCAAGATCGGCCCCGAGGCTTTCAAGCTGATCATGACCCACCCGAAGCTCACCGGCATCCCGCTGATCCTCGAAACGCCGAAGGAAGGCCCTGACGGCAAGGCGACGCCGAAGAACGACCGCACGAACCTCGCGCTACTCCGCAGGTTTCGCGGGACGTGATGCGGATACGGCCGTGAGGGGCTGCCCGTGCCCCAGGAGCCGGCGTATGCCGCCGAGCGCAGCCAGGATGGCGAAGCGAAGGCGGCATCGAGCGAGCGAAGGACAGGATGTCCGTAGCGAGCGTCCGGCGACGGGGCATGGGCAGCCCCGAACTCTCGCCACAGGAGGTTGACCCTCGAAGGAATAGAAGTGCCTGCGGTGTTCAGGCCTCGGTCCGCACACGGAGTGTGCGGACTACGGCGCAAGCGGGCGGACGACGAAGGAAGCGTCAGGCCTCGGGTGGAATGTCGCTGCCGTGGGGATCACCCGCGGCGCCGACTTCGGCCTCGATCCGTTGTCTCATCGCGGCACCGAGGTGATGTTCGACCCATTCCGCCGGCGGATGCAAGTGATCGAGCGGCAGTTGCGCGTGCTGTCCCAGCCAGGCCTCCCAGAGCCGGTGCGACCGCACCACCATTTCCGCCTCGCGCCGACCAGCCGGCGTGAGTGCGAGTCCGCCGGCACGTCCCACGAACCGACCTGTAAGCCGTAGCCAACCCACGGCGAGCAGCTGCACGAGTGAGGCCGGTGCGGCGGCCACCGTCCCCTTCTCCTCGGCCCGCCACACGCCGGCGAGCCGGTCTTCGCAGAGCACCCGCCAGGCATACCGCAGCCGGCCGAGGCCCCGAGCCACGAGGCCGTCGTCGGGTGCGAGCACCACCGCCGCGACATATTCGAGCCCGAGCACGACGGCGATCATTCCCGCTGCGCTCGCATTCCAGCGCCAGGCCGCGAGATAGCCGAGGCATGTGCCGACGACCGCCAGCGCGATCGAAACCAGCACCATGTGGTGCAGCCTGCGAACGAGCAATTCCGCGGCGGCCGCAGGCACCACGAGCATCGCCACCACGAGAACGGCGCCCACCACTTCGAAGCCGGCCACCGTAGCCAGCGCCGTTGCGGCAAGCAGCCCACCCGTGACTACCGCGACGGGCACGCCGGCCGCCCTCGCCGCATCGGCATCGAACGCGGTGAACACCTGGAACTTCCAGGTTGCGATCGCAGCCGCGGCGAGCGTTGCCAGCACGACGGCCGCGGAGACGAATCCGCGGGGCACCTCGAGGCCGCCGATCGAAACGGTGTCGAACGGCACGAGTTCGAGGATGCCGTAGAGCATGCACGAGGGATCAAGATCGACTCGTGATGCGGTCGCCGTCACGATCACCACGCCGAGGGCGAAGAGCGTCGTGAACACGACGCCGGTGCCCGCGTCGTCGGAGAGGCCGCCCGCCGACCGCACGAGCCGCGTCAGCCAGACGGTGAGCAGCCCCGTGGCGACCGCGGTGGCGAACACGAGCGGGCTACCGGGACGGCCGCCGGCCAACACGGCCACCGCGATGCCGGGAAGCACGGCATGCCCGAGGGCGTCGCCGAGCAGGCTCATGCGACGGACGACGAGCAGCGTGCCCACGAGTGCGCAGGCCGCGGCCACCGTAGCCGCCGTGGCGATCGCCCAGCCGTGCATGACGGTCGCGCCGTCGATCGACCAGCCGCTGAGAAGCACGTCCATCGCAGCCGCCTCATGCCCGGGGTGGCTCGAGCGTGATCCGTCCGCGCCGCTGGGCGAGCCATCCGCGGCGGGGGGCGATCACGAGCGAGACGATGCAGATCGCCGCCGCAGCCAGCACGACGAGCGGCCCTGTGGGCATCCGGGGCACGACGGCGCTTACCGCCACGCCGGTGAGCGCTGCCACGAGGCCAAACGTGCCGCCGAGCACGAGGAGCGTCGTCACGCGATCGGTCCACTGCCGGGCAGCCACCGGCGGGATCACGATGAGCGCCGTCACGAGAACGGCCCCTGCTGCCGGCAGGCCCACGACCACCATCACGGCCACGAGCGTCACGAGCACCTGGTCGATGAATCCCACGGGCCAGCCCGTCGCGGCGGCGAAGTCGGCGTCGAATGCCACGAGCGTGGCCTCCTTGAGGCCGAGGAGCACGACCGCCACTGCGGCCACCGACACCACGGCGAGTACCACTGCGTCGCGGGCCGTGAGCGCCGCGGTGTGGCCAAGCAAAAACTGCTCGAGCCCTGCGCTGCCGGGCAGCCCGCGGGCGGTGATGCCGGAGAGCAGCGCGATGCCGAGGCCGAAGCCGACGCCGATCACGATCGCGGTGGCTGCGTCGTCACGGGTGCGGGTGAACCGCCGCATGACCACTAGGACGGCGAGGCCCGCCACCGCTGCGACGAGCGCGCCTGTCAGCAGCGTGGGCAGATCACGGCGGCCGGTGAGCAGAAACGCCGCGGCAACACCGACGAGCGTCGTGTGTGCCGCGGCATCGCCGATGAGCGGCCGCTTGCGGAGCAGGCTGAGGCTCCCCACTACCCCAGCGGCACAGCCCACGGCGGCGACGCCGGCCGCAACGACGAGCGTGTTGTGTGTGAGCGCGGATGCCGCGGCGAGGCATGCGGTTGGATTCATTTCGTGCGGCCCCGAGCAGCGACGGCCTGGCCGATCTCCTGGAGCAGATCGACCTGGCCCGCATACGTCCGCCGCAGGTTGTCTGGCGTGAGCACCTCGGCGGTGGGTCCCGTGGCCACCAGTCGCATGTCGATCAAGGCCACGCGGTCGAACCAGACGGCGGCCGTGCGCAGATCGTGATGCACCACGACCACGAGCCGACCCTCCGCTCGGAGGCCGGCGAGCACACCGAAGATCTGCTCCTGCGATCGGGCATCGACGCCTGCCATCGGCTCGTCCAGGAAATAGATATCGGCCTCTTGCGCGAGCGCGCGGGCGAGGAACACCCGCTGCTGCTGCCCGCCCGAAAGCCGGCCGATCTGCCGGTCGGCCACCTCCACGAGGCCCACGCGATCGAGGCACTCGCGGGCGAGCGACCGCTCACGACTGCCGGGGCGGCGAAACCAGCCGAGCCGGCCATAGGTGCCCATGAGCACGACGTCCGTCACGCTCACGGGAAAATCCCAGTCCACCGTCTCCCGCTGCGGCACGTAGCCCACGCGGCCCCGAACGTCCGCCAGCGGCTGGCCCCAAAACCGCGCAGTGCCATGCACGAGCGGCACGAGTCCGAGGCCGCTCTTGAGGAGCGTGCTCTTGCCGGCGCCGTTCGGCCCGATGATTCCGAACAAGCAGGGCTCAGTGATCGTGAGGTCCACGTTCCAGAGCACGGGCCGCCCGCCATAGGCGACCGTGACGTCGTGAAAGTCCACAACCGGGGGCGCGGAACTACCGGCGTCGGCCACATCAGCCTCCTGCGGCAGCGGGCTGGGGGGCCTGCTCTGCCGTGTCGGCATCGGCCTTCGTTTCCTCGGTGAGACCAGCCGCGATCGCCTCAACATTGGCCCGCAGCGCACCGGCGAGCGTGTCGCCGCCACTGCCGGCCTCACCCAGCGAGTCAGAATAGAGTCGGCCACCGAGCCGCACGGCGTGGCCACGTGCCGCGGCTCCCTCGACGAGGGCCGCCACATTGCGATCCGACACGCTCGTCTCCACGAACACGGCCGGAATCTTCCGCTCCACGAGCATGTCCACGAGCCGATTGATGTCGCCTAGCCCAGCCTCGCTCTCGGTGCTCGTGCCCTGCACGCCCACCACCTCGATGCCATACGCCCGACCGAAATACTGAAACGCATCGTGTGCCGTCACGAGCACGCGGCGGCTGTCCGGGATCGACGCAATCCGCGATTCGAGTTCACCGTCGAGTGCGACGAGCGCCGCCGCATAATCGGCCCCACGGCTGCGATACTCCTCGGCATGCGGCGGATCGAGCGTCGCCAACGCATCGACAACGGCCGGCACGCAGCCGCTCCAGAGAGCGGCGTCGAACCAGACGTGCGGGTCATACAGGTCCGCTGCGACCGGCAGGAGCCGATCCTGCGGTAACGTGTCTGCAACCGCCACGACCGGCACATTCCGGCCGAGCCGCTCCAGCAGATCGGCGAGCTTGCCCTCGAGGTGCAGACCGGAAGCGACGACGAGGTCGGCGGCGGCCAGCCGATCGGCGTCCCTCGGGGTCGCCTTGTAGGAATGCGGGTCAATCCCCGCAGCCATCAGGCAGTCGACCGTGACATGGTCGCCTCCTATCTGTCGCACGAGGTCGGCTACGACTGTGGTCGTGGCAACGACCCGCGGCGGGAGCGGCCGTGGTTTCGCCGGAACTCGCTCGGCGGTCGGTCCACAGCCGCCGGCCACTGCCGCGACCGCGACCAGCACCGCAACTTTCGATCGACCAAAAAACATTGTGAGGAGCCTCAAAAACGTGAGGATACCTGGCGCACGGCCTGCTCCGCAACCACCGGCGCGTTGACCAGAATGTTCCATACTCGTAAGGTCTCGGTGGAATGACTGCCCTGCGGGAGGAGCCCCCGTGCAATCGACCTATTTCAAGCGATTTCGCATGGAGGCGGATCTCGGCCCGCCGCGATCGGAGCCGCAGTTGCCGCCGGGCTACCGATTCGTGCCCTGGAACGAGGCCATTCTTGACGTCCACGCCCGCACAAAGTTTCGGGCCTTCCGCGACGAGATTGACTCCCTGGTGTTTCCGTGTCTCGCCAGCCTCGAGGGCTGTCGGCGACTGATGCACGAGATCCGCCGCAAGGCTGGCTTCCTGCCCGACGCCACCTGGCTGATCGCTCGCGGCTCGTCCCCCGCCGACCTCCAGTGGTGCGGGACGATCCAGGTGGTCAACGACCGGGGCCGCAACGGCATGATCCAAAACGTCGGCATTGTGCCGGGCTATCGCGGCCAGGGCCTCGGCAGCTGCCTGATCGAACAGGCGTTCGCGGGTCTCCGCTGCCACGGCTTCCGCACGGCTTCGCTCGAGGTCACGGCAGAGAACTGCGGTGCCGTCCGGCTCTACAAAAGGCTCGGGTTTCGCCGCACGAAGACCATTTACAAGGTGACCGACGGCCAGTCTTCCGAGTCGCGGACGGCCGATCTCGGCACACCCTGCATCGGCGTGATCGCCGGTCGGGCGGCCCCTGCCCTCACCTGACAGCACGCGGACGGCGCATCTTGAAGCAGACCCTCTTCTCCGCATCGCTCGCCAACGGCATCACGCTACTCGGCGAGCACTTGCCGGAGTTGGAGTCGGTGGCGATCGCGTTTCATACGCCTGCCGGGGCGATCCACGATCCCGTCGGCAATTGTGGCCTTGCAGCGCTTTCGGGTGAGATGTGCCTCCGGGGCGCAGGCGACCGGACGAGCCGGCAGATCGTCGAGGCTCTGGAGGGAAACGGCATCCAGTGGTCTCAGGCCGTCTCGACGACGCATGCCAGCGTCTCGGGCGCGATGGTGGCCCGCCGCCTTCCCGAAGCGCTGCCGCTCTACGCCGACATCATCCGCCGACCACGGCTGGCCAGCGCGGAGTTCGAGCCCGCCCGGCAGATGATGCTGCAGAACCTCGCTGGCACGGAGGACGATCCCGTCCACCGCACGATGCTGGCGCTGCGGCAATTGCACTTTCCAGCGCCGTGGGGCCGGCCTGCCGAGGGCGTGTCGGCCGACGTGGAGGCCCTGGTTGTCGAGGATGTCCGCCGCTTCGTCGCCGCCCATGCCCAGCCGCAGGGCACGATCATCGCAATCGCCGGCCGAATCGACTGGGATGATTTCGTGGCTCGCATCGACCGCCTGTTCGGCGAATGGGAGCCCGGCACGCAAGCCCCGGTTACAACGGGGCCGCGCGGACCGCGGGTGGCCCACGTGCCGCACGACAGCCAGCAGACCCACATCGCCATCGCCTGGTCGCTGCCCCCCTATCGCAGCGACGAGTCGTATGAAGCCACGGCGGCTCTCGGAATTCTCGGGGGCGGCTCCAGCTCGCGGCTGTTCACCGAGGTTCGTGAGCGGCGCGGCCTCTGCTACAGCGTGTCGAGCGGCTACCAGACCCATCGCGACTTCGCCCTGGCGCTCTGCTATTCCGGCACGACGGCAGCCCGGGCCCAGGAGACGCTCGACGTGATCCTGTCCGAGATCGAACGCCTGCCGGGCACGATTACCGCGGAGGAAGTGGACCGCATCAAGGCCCGCGCGAAGAGCCAACTCGTGATGCAGCAGGAGTCGAGCGCGGCCCGGGCCGGCGCTGCGGCCCGCCAGTGGTATCACCTCGGCACGGTCCGCCCGCTCGCCGAAGAGCTCGCCCGCTACGACGCGCTCTCGGTGGAGTCGATCGAGCGGTGGCTCGCGGCGCAGCCCCCGAAGGATCTGTCGATCGTGTCGCTCGGTCGCGAGCCGCTGGAGGTGCCCCGTGCCCTTTCTGCATGAACGGCTCGACAACGGCCTCGACGTGATCGCCGAGACGAGCACGGCCGCCGTCTCCGCGAGCCTCGGCTTCTTCGTCAACACCGGGGCCCGTGACGAGTGCGACGCCGAGTGGGGCGTGAGCCACTTTCTTGAGCACATGATCTTCAAGGGCACGGCCGATCTCTCCGGCGACGAGATCAACCGCCGCTTCGATGGCATGGGCGCGAGCGCCAACGCCTTCACGAGCGAGGAAGACACGGTCTACTACGCCACCGTGCTTCCCGAACGCCAGGGGGAGGCCGTGGAACTGCTCGCGCGGATGATGCGGCCGGCGATCCGGGCGGAGGATTTCGACACCGAGAAGCTCGTCATCCTGGAGGAGATCCGGATGTACGACGACCAGCCCCCGTTCGGCGCCGACGAGCGGTGCCGGGCAGCCTTCTTCGGTGGCCACCCGCTGTTCCGCAGCGTCCTCGGCACGGTCGAGTCGATCGGCGCCCTGCCGGTCGAGACGATGCGCGACTACCACGCGCGGCGGTATGCGCCGAATCGGATGGTGCTGGCGGCATCCGGGGCGATCGACTTTGCGACGCTCGTGGCCGACGCCCGCCGCTGGTGTGGCCACTGGACACCGGAGCCCGACGCCACGCCCCGGCTCGTCTCATCCCAGCCTCGCTCCGCCGCGGTTCCCGTGGTGCAGCAGATCGAGCGGCCGGCCGCGACGCTCGCCTACGCCGTCCGCGCCACGGCCGGCCCTGACGAGCACCATGCCGACCGCTTCGCCGCCAAGCTGCTCACGACGGTGCTCGGCGATTCGTCGGGTAGCCGGCTCTATTGGGAATTCGTCGATACCGGGGCCGCGGAACAGGCCACGCTCCATCACCAGGAGTTCCTCGACGCCGGTCTGTTCGTCACCCAGCTCTCCTGCGCCGCCGAAGATGCCCCTGAACTGCTCGAACGAATCGCCGCCCTGTATCGTCAGGTGAGCCGCGAGGGCATCGGCCGGGAGGAGTTCGAGCATGCCCGCAATAAACTCGCCGGCCGGGTCGTACTGGCAGGTGAGCGGCCGCGGCGGCGGCTGTTCGAGGTCGGCGGCGAATGGGCCCACTCGGGCATCTATCGCACGGTCGGCGAGAGTCTCGCAATCGTAGAGTCGCTCACCCGCGACGACCTCCACCGCGTGCTCGAGTCGTGGCCGCTCGACGCCCCCGCTGCCACGATCATCGCCGGGCCAGGCAGCCCCGTCACGCCGTAGGCCCGTCACGCCGTCACGGGCTTTCTTTTTGCCCGTTGCGGACCCAAGGGCCTACTTTCCTGCGTTCGCCTCGGGCATACTTCGGTATCGGCCCCGCTAAGCCTCCGCATGACACCGCTCTTCGCCAACCGCTGGCTCACCGCGCTGCCTCCGATCTGGCTGGTCGGCGCCGGTGCGCTCGCCAGCCTCGTCGTGGCCGCCGCGGCCTACGGCGTCCTCACCGTGCTCCGCCCTCGGGCGGCCGCTGAACTGCGAGTCGCCCTCCGCGACGGTTTCCTCGGCCCGCTCGGCTGGCTGCTCGTCGTGTACGCCGCGGTGGCTGTGGCGTTCACGCCGCTGGTCCCCGTCGGCCAGATGGTGCGGTCGCTCGCACGGATGACGACGGCGAACGATGCGTTGCTCTCCGTGCCGGTGCCCGGCGGCGGTCAGCCGCTTGAGATCCCGCTCGATCTACGGCCGCAGGAACTGCAGTCGCTCGAACTCATCGCCGATGCACCGCTGCTCGTGAAGACGCAGCAGCCGATCGCCGGATACGCGATGGAGAAGGTTCCCGACATCGATCTTGATGGCCAAAAGCCCTACGAGTGGCGGCGGGCCGAGGGCGCGACCAACCCCTTCATCGGCCAGCGGGCGAAGCTTGAAGCGATCAACGCCGGCGGCGCTTCGGTGAACCTGACCGTGAGGTGGCAGCTTGCGCCGGAGTATCCACAGACCGCCATCCTGCCCTGGACGATCAGCGCCCTGCTCGCCATCGGCGGGGCGTACACGCTTTTCCGCCTCGGTGCCCCGCGGGTCGCGGCGATCGCCTCGGCCACCACGAAGGAAGCCATCGGCCAGCCGATCTTCACGGTCGCCCTCGTCATCGGTGCCGTGCTCCTCGTGGCCTTCATCGTCATTCCCTACAACACGTTCGGCGAAGACGTGAAGATGCTCAAGGACAGCGGACTCACGCTCACGAAGGTGCTGGCGCTGCTCGTGGTCGTGTGGACGGCGAGCATCGCCGTGGCCGACGAGATCGAGGGCCGCACGGCGCTCACCGTGCTCTCCAAGCCGCTCCGCCGCTGGCAGTTCGTGCTCGGCAAGTTCGCCGGCCTGGTGCTCGTGGCGGCGCTCGTGTTCCTGATTCTCGGCGGCGTGCTCATGGCCACCACCAGCTTGAAGGTGATCTACGACGCCCGCGAGGGGGCTAAGGTCGATCCGGTTTGGAAAGAGTGCGCTGACGAGATGATCACGGTGGTGCCCGGCCTCGTGCTCTCGTTCTTGGAAACGGTGCTGATGGCGGCCGTGAGCCTTGCCGTCTCGACGCGGCTCGGCATGGTGCCCAACCTGATCGTCTGCTTCACGATTTACTCACTGGGTCATCTCGTGCCTTTGCTCGTGCAGTCGAGCGTGGGCAAGTTCGCGATCGTGCGGTTTGTGGGACAACTCTTCGCCACGATCCTGCCGGTGCTCGACCACTTCACGATCGAGGCGGCGGTGATCGGCGGCGTGGCAGTGCCTTGGGGCTACCTCGCCTGGGCCGCCCTCTACGCGGCCCTCTACTCCGCAGCCGCCCTCCTCGTCGCCCTGCTTCTGTTCCAAGACCGCGATTTGGCCTGACGCACCGCGATCCCCCGGCTGGCGCCCGGGGGCTTGTATGTGAGCCGATCCCCCGGCTTGAGCCTGGGGGGCTTGTATGGCCACGCATAGAAGCCCTGAGCGCGATCGCGGGGATCCCGCGGCGGAAGCCGCGGACGCTCTCTATCTCACGAGGCCGGTACGGGCCGTCACGCCCACCATGCCATCGGCTGTGGACGTGCCGGGAAGCGCCCACCAGCCCGTGTCCTGGCTCCGCAGCGCGCGGGCCTCGGCCTTGCCGTCGATAAAGAACACCATGCCGCGACGGAGCCGTCGTTCGATCCGCGGCCCCACCTCGATGCCGAGCAGGCCCGTTTCGTTGCGGCGACCGATCAGCGTACGCAGCTCGATGCCCTCGCTGCCCGCGTCGTGCTCGGCCTTCATCCCGATTCGGCCCGTCCAGTCGGCCCGCCCCTCCTGCACGGCCAGCGAGTCGGCCTGGAGCCCCGCCGCCACGTCGAAGGCATCGATCCGGCTGCGGACTTCGGCCGCCAGCGGCAGCGCAGAAGCCTCGCCCTTCCCCGACGGCCCGCGCACGCGGAGGTCGAGCGGCGGAATGCCGTCGCGCCACTCGTTCTGAGGCCGACCCGCATCGGCCTCGCGGAGCGCCGCTGCCACCGACCCGGCCCCCGAAAAGCCGTCGAGCCCGAAGCCTTCGAACACGATGGGTGGAGGAGCAACTGGGGCGGTCGCCTCACCCGCGCGGCCGATCGCAGGCGCGGCGACGAACGCTGCCACGAGGGCACCGGCGAGTCGGCGACGGGATGGAGCGTATGACATGCGCATCGGCTTGAATCAGATGGGGCGTGGAAGCCCCTCCGCAGGTGTCTTCGGCGGCGCCGGGCCGCCGAATTCGTTCCGCCGGAACCGGTCGCGGCGACCCTGCCGCCTCAGCCGGTTTTGCGGCGCGGGGCCAGCGGGATCGTGGCGGTCGCGGCGACTGTCGGCCTGCCGCCGGCGAAGCTCATGCACTCCGCCGCCTCGAGCACCCGAGCAGCGATTTCCAGGGCCGCGGCTCCGGCCGCCGCATTCACGAGCGGCTGACGGCCTGTGCGGATCGCGTCAAGAAAGTCATCGTGCTCGGCGGCAATCGCATTGGCATCGGCGACGACGAGCGTCTCGAATGGAAGAATGTCGGCGAAGAATTTGTCCTTCATCGCCGCGCGTTCGGCGGCCGGCACCTTCGCCGCCGAAAACGTGCCCGATCGCACGGCCGGCGAGGCCGAGAGCAGTGACACACTCTTCGCGTTGAAGTCCACGGCGACGACGCCGTCGGCCGTCCACATCGAGAGCGTCCGGGTCAGCACCGGATTGATCCGCGACGCCGTGAGGTCGGCAACGAGCCCTGACGAGAACGTGAGCCGGGCCCGCATGGTGTCCTCATGGCCCCCCGTGGCCACGATGCCACGGGCCTCCACGCGTTCCAGACGCCCCGGCTCGAGGGAGAGCACGAGGTCGATGTCGTGGATCATCAGGTCGTGCACCACGCCGACGTCGAGCGAGCGGAAGGTGAACGGCGCAAGCCGCTGCGCCTCGAGCACCCTCACGCCTCGGGCCCGCGAGGCCGCCTCCCGCCAGGCTGGATTGAATCGCTCCACATGGCCCACCGCCACGACGCGGCCATGCCGGCGGGCGGCAATCACGATTGCCCGGGCATCCTCCACCGTCGCGGCGATCGGCTTCTCGACGAGCAGGTCGATGCCGGCCTCCAGCAACGGCAGCGAAACGGCCGCATGGAGACCGGTGGGTGCTGCCACCACGACGGCGTCGACGATCCCCGGCAGATCGCGGGGATCGGCCAGTGGGCGACAGCCGTGGGTCGTTGCCACATGCTCCCGCGACTCCGCCACCGGATCGACGACCGCCACCAGTTCGACGTCGGGCCGGGCCGCCAGCAACCGCGAGTGAATCGCGCCCAGGTGCCCGCAGCCCACCACCGCCATGCGTGTCGTGCTCATGCCGCCCTCCTTCGTTCCCGTGCCCGGCCGTGCCGCCCATCCTGCTGATGACCGAAGAATTCGAGCAGGTCGATCACCTGCGGACCGAGCATGCCTTGTGACCTGAGAATCTCCCGGGCCGGCTCGAGGCCGACCTTCGCCCGATAGAGCAGCCGATGCGCCTCGGCGATCGCGTCGATCGTCGGCGAGTCGAAGCCACCCCGCTTGAGCGCGACCACATTGATGCAGCGGGGCCGCGCCGGCGCGCCCTCGCAGAGCATGAACGGCGGCACGTCGTGCAGCACCCGCGACAGCCCGGCCACGAACGACCAGCCGCCGATCGTGGCCCAGTGGTGCACGGCCACGGCACCGGAAAGCGACGCCCGCGAGAGCACCCGCACGTGGCCGCCGAGGAGCGTGCCGTTGGCGATGATCACGTGGTCGCCGATGCGGCAGTCGTGGGCCACGTGGCAGGCAGCCATGAGAAAGTTTGCGTTGCCGATCGCCGTGACGCCCGCCTCCTTCTCGGAGCCGCGGTTGATCGTCACGCCCTCGCGAATCACGTTGTCATCGCCGATCTCGACGCTCGTCGCCGTGCCGCGGTAGCTCACGTCCTGTGGCTCACCGCCGATGACGCAATTCGGAAAGATCCGGTTGCGTTCGCCGATCCGCACCGCCCCCATGATCGTGACGTGATTCTCGAGGACGGTGCCACGGCCGATCACGGCCCCGGCCGACACGACGCAGTATGGCCCGATCCGCACACCTGCGGCGAGCCGCGCCCCCGACTCGATCACCGCCGTCGGATGCACCACCGGCTGCGGGATGCAGCTGGCCACGCCGCTGTCGTGATCATCGTCGTGCGCCACGGCGAATCAGGCTGACGCCCGCCTCCGGGGAAGCGCCGCCAGCCTGGAAGCCAGCTCGCCGTTCAACCGATGACCGCTGCGACGGGCTCGCACGTGGGCATGGATCGGCCGGCCGGCCAGGGCCAGGTCGCCCACGAGATCGAGCACCTTGTGCCGCACGCACTCGTCGGACCACCGCAGTTCGTTGTCGATCGGACCGTTGGGGCCGAACACGAGCAGATCCTTGCAGGTCGCCTCCGGACAGAGCCCCGCGCTGCGGAGCCGATCGGCCTCGTCGGCGGAGATGAACGTGCGGGCGCCAGCCAGCCCGTCGCGATAGGCCTCTGGCGTGACCCGCAGCGACAGCGTCTGCCGTCCGATCGGCCCCGGGCCGTAGTCGAGCTCATATTCGACGGACAGCCCGGGGTGCCGCGGGGGGCTGGCCTCGATCCACGACTCGTCGTCGCCCACACGCAGCGACTCCTCCACGACGATCGGATCGGCCGGCGCACCGAGATCTTCGACACCCACGGAATCGACCGCCTCCACGAAAGCCCGCGACGACCCGTCGAGCCCGGGCATTTCCTCCGCCGAGACACGGACGACACAGCAGTCGACGCCGAGACCGGCCAGCGCGCTCATGAGATGCTCGACCATTTGCACCTGCACACCACCCATCGCCAGCGTCGTCCGCTGCACGGCATCGACGCGATTCTCCACGCAGGCTGCGATCCGCACGGGGATCTCGCGATCCCCGCGAAGGAACACGATTCCCGTGCCGGCCGGCGCCGGGATCAGCTCGACCACGTTGCCGCGACCGCTCCAATACCCGACACCGGACACCGACACCGCCCGGCGAATCGTGTGCTGCGTTCGTTGCCGCATGAAAGGATTGCCTACCGCACCGGGCGGGTCTGCGGCTGACCAGCCACCGCCGCGCCGTTGAGCATCTTCAGCACGTCGGGCGTGATGTCGATCTGGGGATCGTAATAAACGATCGGCTTGGTGATGCTACCGAGGATCCGATTCCGGTCGGCCGAATCGACCGGATCGCCGTCGAACCGATGCACGACGGCGATGCCATGCTCGCGGGCGAACTGGCTCACCGCCCGCTCGATCTCGTTGTAGACCTGCAGGTAGACCTTGGCCTCACGATCCATGAAGTCCTTCTTCTGGAGCTGGGCATTCACGCTGAAATCGCCCTGGGCCTTGGCCACTTCCGCCTCGAGCTTCTTGTATTCGGGCGTGCCGACGTTAAAGCCCTTGAGCTGTTCCATCAGGCCGTTGATCCGATCGCGTTCGGCCTTGAGGCCGTTCTCAGCAGCCATGACCTCGTCCTTCATCTTGTCCATGGCCTGCTTGAAGCGGGCATGGTTCTTGAAGATGTAGCCGACGTCGATCACGGCCACGTGGGCCGAGGGCGTTGCGGGACGGGCCGGGGCGGCCGCAGGGGCCGGCGCCTGGGCCTGGGCCGACTGATGTGACAGCGCGACGGCGGCCACGATGACGACAATGGGCAGATGCCTCTTCACAGGTTGCACTCCTTGCTCGCGGGTCGATTCATCCGCATCCCCTTTGGCCGGGCGACCATAGGAGCGGCCATCCTCGGCCGCGTGGAATTGGAAGCGGGCGGGATCATGGCGGGCCGGCTTGCCCGGCTCAAGGGCAAATTCGCCGTGAAAACCTGCTTGTGGGGGGCGGGGCTGCCCATGCCCCGTCGCCGGACGCTCGCTACGAACATCCTGTTCTTCGCTCGCTCGGATGCCGCCTTCGCTTCGGCATCCTGCCCGCGCTCGGCGGCATACGCCGGCTTCGGGGCATGGGCAGCCCCTCACGGCCAAATAAGTGGCCCGGTCACGCCGTGACCGGTGAACCAGCCCTTCACGGAGAGACGGGCCTACAACCATGGGAACTGGTCTAGAATGTGTGAATGCCATGCTCGCCCAGTTCCTCTGCCGCCGTGTCTCGCCTGGGCGGTGGATGTGGACTCTTGGTCGTCGGGCATGGCACGGCTGATCCCGTCGGCGCAAGCGAGGCGGAGACGGTCACGGCACACGTCGCCGCCATGCTGCCCGATGTGCCGGTGGAGCTTGGCTACCTGGAAGTGATCGAACCCTCGATCGCGGTCGCCGTGAATCGGCTCGTGGCCCGCGGGTGTCGTGAACTCGTGGCGATGCCGCTGTTGCTCTTCACCGCGGGACACGCGCGGCGGGACGTGCCCGAGGCGCTCACTGCCGCCGCTGAGGCGGCCGGGGTCGCATTTCGGATGGCCGAGCCGTTCGGGCTCCATCCCGAGATTGTGTCCCTCTCGCGCCGGAGGCGCGAGGAGGCGGTCGCCAGCGTGGCGGGTGGCGCTGGAGAGCGGGCGGTGCTATTGATGGTGGGGCGGGGGGCGAGCGACCCCGAGACGCCCGCGCAGCTGCGGGCGTTCACCGCTGCGACGCTCGACAAGGCCGATGCCGGCCGGTTCGTGGCTGTCGAGCAGGGATTCGTCGCCGCCGCCAGGCCGTCGCTCGACGAGGCCGTGGCCACGGCGGCCGAGCGTGCCGCCGCCCTCGGTGCCGGCCGGATCGTTGTGCAGCCGCACCTTCTGTTCAGTGGCCACGTAGAACGTCAGGTCGCCGCTGCGGTCGAGCGGGGTCGGCAACTCGCGCCGCACCTCGAATGGCTGCAGGTTGGCCGGCTTGGTGCCGATGAGGCAGTGGCACGGGCTGTCGTGCGCAGGGCTGCGGAAGCTGCGTCCTTCGCGCAAGCGGGGCTGGAGAGCCCGTCTCGCCAATCCTGAGCCAAGTCGTCACAATACCGGGGTTCGGGTCGAGTCGTTTCAGAAGGAGCCAGACCGTGAGTTGCAACCTCCACATGGCAGGGATCGAAGGAGCCGCGGCGCGGCGGCAGGGCTGGCGGGCCACGACGTGGACGGCGGAGGTGTTCTCGGCGGTGGCCCTCGCGGCGCTGGCAGCCTGGCCTGTAGTCGCCGAGCAGCCCCCTGCGGGCGGCCCGAAGCCGGGCGCGAATGACCCCCATATCGCCAAGGCGGTGCGACGGCATCTCGAGAGCGAGCACTTTCTCAAGCAGCCGATCGACGATGCGATGGCTCGCCGGTGGTTCGACGCCTTCCTCGAGGCGCTCGACCCGATGAAGATCTACTTCATCCAGAGCGACATCGACTCGTTCATGCAGCAGCGGGACTCGCTCGACGATCTCGTGAAGAGGGGCGACGTGAGCTTCGCCTACCAGGTGTGCGACCGCTTCCTGCAACGGGTCGATTCGCGGCTGCCGTTGATCGAGCGGCTCCTGAACACGCCCCACGACTTCACGACGCCCGAGTCGATCGTCATCGACCGCAAGGCCACCCAATGGGCCAAGACCGAGGCCGAGGCCGAGGATCTCTGGCGGCGGCGGATCAAGTACGAGTTGCTCGTACAGAAGATGGAGAAGACGCCCCCCGACGAGGCCAAGGAAAAGCTGCTCCGCCGCTATCGCAGCTTCGCCAAGCGGATGCATCAGATGACGGGTGACGAACTGCTCGAGACGTATCTCTCGTCGCTGACCGGTAGTTTCGATCCGCACACGAGCTTCATGTCGCCCGGCACCCTCGAGAATTTCGAGATCGGGATGCGGCTGCAGCTCGACGGCATCGGCGCCCAGCTCAAGGGCGAGGACGGCTACACGACGATCATGGAGCTCACGCCGGGCGGTGCCGCCGACAAGGATGGCCGGCTCAAGGCGAAGGATCGGATCGTGGGCGTCGGACAGGGCAGCGATGGCGAGATCGTTGACACCGTCGACATGAATCTCAACGAGGTGGTGAAGCTCATCCGCGGGAAGCGGGGCACGCTCGTGCGGCTCAAGGTGATCCCGGTGGGTGAAACCGTGCCCAAGATTTACGACATCACGCGGGCCAAGATCGAACTGAAGGATGCCGAGGCCCGCGGCGAGGTGATCGAGCACGGCAAGAAGGCCGACGGTTCGCCGTATCGCATCGGCGTGATCAACCTGCCGAGCTTCTACATGGACATGGCGGCCGCCCAGCAGGGGCAGGCTGATTTCAAGAGTAGCACCCGTGACTGCAAGCGGCTGCTCGATGAGTTCCGCCAGAAGGGCGTCGATTGCGTGGCACTCGACCTGCGGCACAACGGCGGCGGTTCGCTTCCCGAGGCGATCAAGCTCACGGGCCTGTTCATCGACAAGGGGCCGGTGGTGCAGATCAAAGACGCCGACAAGCAGGTGCGTCCCTACGACGACGTCGATCCGGGGGTGGCCTGGGACGGCCCGCTCGTGGTGCTCACCAACAAGTTCAGCGCCAGCGCCAGCGAAATTCTTGCCGGGGCGATTCAGGACTACCAGCGTGGTCTGATCATCGGCGACGAGGCGACGCACGGCAAAGGCACGGTGCAGAGCCTGCTCGACCTTGGTCGGCAGTTGTTCCAGCGGTACGACAATTCGCCGTCGCTCGGGGCGATCAAGATCACGATGCAGCAGTTCTATCGGCCGAGCGGAGCGAGCACGCAGCTCGAAGGGGTGAAGAGCGACGTCGTGCTGCCCAGCCTCACCACGCACCTGCCGGTGGGCGAGGGCGATCTTGACCATGCGATCCCGTTCGACAAGGTGCCGCAGGCCGGCTACCAGTCCACAGGCCGTGTCAACGAGGCTCTGCTGACCCAGCTGCGGGCCCGGTCGTCTGAGCGGATCGGTGGCAATGCCGACTTCGGCAAGCTTGCCAACGACGTCGCCCGCTACAAGAAGCGGAAGGACGAAAAGACGATCTCGCTGGTCGAGGCCGAGTTCGAGAAGCAGTGGAACGAGGGCAAGGCCGCTGAGGACGAGGAGGAGAAGAAGCTCGAGGAGCTGGAGGCCCAGAAGCGGCCGGTTGTCCGCCGCGATTATTACTTCGACGAGGCGATGAACGTGACGGTCGATTTCCTGCAGGCCACCGGCAAGCCGGGGATTGTCGTACCGGCGCCCGCTAACGCGATCGCCCCCCGCCAGAGCGCTGAAGTCGTGCGACCCGCCGTGCCGACTCCGTAGGCCTCACGATACAAGCCCTGAGCGCAAGCGACGGGATCCCGCGGCGCAAGCCGCGGACGGGTGGCATCTCCGTTGACGTTGCCGCGCGTCGCGATCCCCCGGCTTACGCCTGCGGGCTTCTATGGGAGCGAGCGCTACGGCCGGACAGCGAGTGAGTCCGGGTGCTCGAGCGTGATCCCGAGGTCGCGGAAGAGCAGTGCCGGGTTCACCCGCTTGTCGGCGCCGCGGACCCGGGGGGCCGACGGATCCCAGGTCGGCACGGGGCAGCCTGTAACCGCAGCGAGCCTGCCATACCAGTCGCGCCGGAGCACGGGGTGGCCGTCCGATACGACATACAGCGACTGCGGTGCCTCAGCATCGGTGACTGCGCAGACGACCCGGGCCGCATCATCGACGTGGATCAGATTGAGCCAGGTGTCGGGATCGGCCGCGATCGGCCGGCCAGCGCGAAGATCATCGAGCCGGGGCAGCCGGCCGGGGCCGTAGAGGCCGGCGAACCTGAGGGCCACACCCGGCCCAGCCGGATGGCCACGAAGCAGTTGTTCGGCCTCGACAAGCACGGCCCCCGCCTCGCGGCCAGGATTCGGCGGCGTCTGCTCGTCCACCATTCCGCCGGCCTCGTCGCCCCACACGCCGGTCGAGCTCGAAAGAATCACCCGCGGCCGGACCCTCTCTGCACGACGCCGCGCGAGTGCATCGAGCAGCCGCCCGAAGCCCCCGACATGAACATCACGATGTGTCCGGCCCGCAGCCCGATCGAAGCCCACCGCCCAGAACACGGTGTCGAGCGGCGGCAACTCCTCGAGCCATCGCGTCACTTCTGCATCGGTCACATCGGCCACGATCGGCTCGACCCCGACCGCCGCCAACTCCCGCGCTCTCGCCTCCCGCCGCGTCACCCCGAGCACCCGCGCGCCGTCGCGCACCCACCGACGCGCCACGCGTTCCCCGAGATACCCACACCCCACCACCAGTCGCGTCCGCCGGCGGCTTTCAGACGACACGCTCTCCGGGAGCTTTTCAGCCATGCTCTTTGCCCTTTACGAACGACGAACGGAGGTCAGCACACCACCCAAGGAGGCGAAGGGGCTGCCCATGCCCCGAGAGCCGGCGTGTGCTGACAAGCGTAGCCAGGATGGCGAAGCGCAGTCAGCATCGAGCGAGCGGAGGGCAGGATGCCCGTAGCAAGCGTCCGGCGACGGGGCGTGGGCAGCCTCTTCGCCGGCGCACGCATGCCAGGGAGCGCTACCGTGGAAGTCATCACCCGAGCGCCCCCGGACGACCGCCGCCGCCGGACGCGGCCTGCCCTTCCATCCATGAGGCCAGCACCACCTGCGCCGCCACCGCATCCGCCCGCTCTTTCTTCCGGCCGCGGGTGAGCCCCACGCCCGCGAGCATGCCAGCCGCCTCCTTCGAGCTGTACCGCTCGTCGTGAAAGGCGACGGGCAGCCCGGTGATCCGTCCCAGCCAGGCGCCGAACCGCTCCACTTCGAGGCTCATGTCGCTGTCCGTGCCGTCGGCATGCACGGGCAGGCCCACGACGAAGCCCACGAGTGACTCGTCGGCCGCTAGCTTGCGGAAGAAGTCCCCATCGGCAGCGCGATCCCCCACGGTCTCGTGGATGCAGAGCGGGCTCGCGAGAATGCGGAGAGCGTCGCAGACGGCGATACCGATTCGGCGGCGTCCATAGTCGACGCCGGCCACGCGTCCTGCGGGGATCGGTGCCGAAGCGGGGGCAGTCATTCGGCGTCCGCTGCTGGCGGTGATGCGACCGGCCCGCGCGGTTCCTGTTGCGGCACTTCGGGAAACCGCCCTGTCTGAAGGAACTCGGCCGTGGCCCGTTGCACGGCCGTGTCCTTCATCATCGCGGCATGGTGCACCGGCACGACGACGAAATCACGGGCGCCCGCCAGCCGCGTCTCCGCGACCCGCACCACGGCATCGTCGTCGCCTTCCAGGAGCAGGCTGTAGCCCGTGTCGTCGCCGCGGCCGCCGGCCACGATGCCGAAATCACAAGCGGGAACCGCGAGACTCGGCGCGACCCGCGGCCAATCGACCACGAGGTCGCGGGAGGCGCCCTCCGTGAGCGAGGCGAGTCCCCAGATCCGTGACGCCATTCGGGCGAGGTCGGAGCCCTGATTGGGCGGGCCGAGCATCACCATGCGGTGGGTGCGGGCGAGGTCGCGGGCGGCGGCGAGAGCCATCCAGCGGCGCACGACGAGATTTCCCAGGCTGTGGCCCACGAATGAGAGCGTCTCGGCCTGGGGGAGGTGGGAAACAACGATGTCGAGGGCCCGGCCATGGGCATCGATGTCGGCCTTCACGCTCGCATAGCCGAACGTCAGCACCGTCGCATCGAGGGCTGTACGGAGGTGCTTTGCGAGCGGTGCCATCGAATCGCGGCCCTCGCCGAGGCCATGCAGCAGGATGACGGTGTGGCCGCGGACCGGGGCCACACGCCCCGACTGCTCCAAGGCGGCGAGTGCCGCCTCGCATTCGCCGCGGGTTCCCTCGCAGACGACTCGGTCATCGGGATCGAGGATGCGGCACGCATCGCCCCGCGGGAGAACCTGCGGGCGATGCTGCAGCCGCCACTCGTGCCGCACGAGCTCGTCGGTCCACTCGAGGGCCTCGCGAGAACGCCGGAGCTGCTCGATCCAGGTGGCATCGCGGTGTGGCACTTCCTCGGCCGGTGCGACGCCGCACAGCGCGGCCAGCAGACACAGGAGAAGTAGCACCCGCACGGTCACAGATACTCGCTCCATCCGCGGTTCTCGAGTTCCGCCACTACCCTTCGCACCGCCTCCTCCTGGGTTCGTTCCGCGACGAGCGTGGCGTCGGGCGTGTGCACTACCAGCATATTCGTAAGGCCCATGGTGACGATCAGATGGCCGTCGCCGGCATGGACGATCGTGCCCGTCGAGTCGATGCCCAGATGGCGGCCGACGATCGTGTTGCCCTGCTCGTCAACGCCCCGCTGACGGGCCACGGCCGACCAGCCACCGAGGTCGTCCCAGGTGAACGGCGCCTCGATCACGGCAACGTCGGCTGCATGCTCGAGTACGGCGTAGTCGATCGAGATCCCCTTTATTGCGGCGAACTCGGCGGCGAAGACGTCGTCGCGGCGGGACGTGCCCCAGGTGGCGGCGATCCGCTCCAGCCGCTGGAGCATCTCGGGCTGCCGCTCAGCAAGGGCGGCGAGGATCGTCTTCGCCTTCCACACGAAGATGCCGGCGTTCCAGAGATAGGTGCCGGCGGCAAGATACTCGCGGGCCACGCTCGCCGGCGGCTTTTCGCGGAACCTCGCCACGGCGTGGGCCGGGGCTTCGCCGGGGCCGACGGTGATCGGCTCACCTTGCTGGATATAGCCGAAGCCTTCGGCTGGATACGTTGGGCGGATGCCGAACGTGACGAGTCGGCCGGGCACGGTCTCGACCAGCGCGGCGGCCTGGCGAATCGCGGCCTGGAATGTCGCGGTGGGTCGGATGACGTGGTCGGAGGGCATGACCGCCATCGTGGCGTCGGGGTCATCGCGCGAGACGAGCAGGGCGGCCAGGCCAATGCAGGGGGCGGTGTCGCGCTTGCAGGGCTCGCCCACGATGCCGGACTCGGGTACCTGCGGCAGCTGGCGGCGGGCAGCGTCGAGAAGGCGGGCCGACGTCACGACGAGGATGTGCCGTGGCGTCACGAGTCCGTCGAGCCGCGTGACGGTGTCTTCGAGCAGCGTGCGGTCGCTCGCGAGAGACAACAACTGCTTGGGCAGCGCGGTCCGGCTCGCGGGCCAAAACCTCGTGCCCGATCCGCCCGCCATCACGATCGCGTGGAGCATCCCGACCTCAGATTAAAAGGTGCAGGCTCATGTGCCGCGGACCCAGAGCCAGAGCAGGAAGCACAACAGGGGAAACCCACCAAAGATCAGTCCGTAGGTGAACAGCGTCGTCCAAAGATGCGTGGGCCAGCGTGCCATGAAAGATGATGTGCCTCAAGGGAAGAGCGCGACGGTCAGGGCGAGCATGGGCCGGCCACTCGGGCCAGGATATCGACGGGAATTTCGAGCGGCTCCTCGGCCGGCTCGGCGAGTCGACATTCGACCCGCACACCCCACGGCAGCACCTCGGCTGCGGTGACGGTGACTTCCACACCATCATACGACGTGGTCACCTCGATGTCCGGTGTTTCCGTGAACGCAGGGCAGAAGCCGATGTGGCCAGCCGCGGCACGGGCCCCGGCGGGGACGGCGATCGTGAGTCGGCCGCGGAGGCAGTCACCGCCCATCGGCAGTTCGTACCGTTCATACCGCTGCCGCAGACTGCCGGGCAGTCGCCGGCGCCGGCGGCGCGGCGGCCGTGACGCAACGGACGGCATGGCCGCGGCATCGGGCCACGCGCGCAGCGTCGGCCACGACGAGGCTCTCATCATGGGCCTGAGGAGGACCGTGA
>JBAVTF010000148.1:0-3231 GCA_049695995.1 Pirellulales bacterium
CGGCGCTTCCTGCACCGCGGGCCCCTTCTGCGTTATCTCAGGACAGCCGGTTACCGCACGGCTTCCTGGAGCATCTTCGCGTTCGGCACCGAGTGCCGCGACACGAGGCCGTTGTCACGGGACTCGATGATCGTGGCCACCGGGCCCACTTCACGCACTGTGCCCTCGAGGCCAGCCACGCTCACCGTATCTCCCGCCTGGAGACGCTGGCGAACGTAGTAGCCGGAGAGGATGCCGCTCATCACGTCGCGACCGCCGAGACCGAAGGCGAGGGCGAAGCCGGCCGACAGGCCCGCCGAGCCGATGAGGATCAGCTTTTCGAGCAGGGCGAACTGGATGCCGAGCTGGTTGAAGGCAGCGATGAACGTCAGCAGCGAGAGCACCCAGTAGCAGCCGCCGGCGAGATACTCGGCGTACGACAGCCCGACACGATCGGCGCTGGTCGCCACGACACCGCGGAGGAAGGTGGCCGCGAGCAGCCCCACCACCACCACCACCGTCGCCACGAGCAGCCGCGGGATGTAGTTCACCACCTCACCCATCGCATTCGACACGCTCTCGAGGCCGAGGATGTTGAACGCCGCCATCACGAACACGCACATCAACAGCCAGAACACGATGCCCCCGACGATCGCCGGCACCGGCCGCCGGATGCCGACATCGTGCATGCTCTTGGCCAGACCGCTCCGTTCGGCCGCAGTCTGCAGGCCGATCGTCTCGCTCACCATCGCGATCAGGCCGCCCACCCAGCGGGCGAGCACGTAGCCAACCACGAGCACCGCGACCATCGCCACCATCTTCGGCGCGAGCAGGATCACCTGGCTCCATGCCTGGGTGAAGCTGTCGACGAGCGCCTGCTTCGAAACGTTCACCGTCTCCCGAGCCGTCTCGGCCGCCGTCTGACCGAGCACCACGAAATCAGCCATTGCCTTCTCCTCCTGTGCGGCGCGGCCCTCGTGGCCACGCACCTGTCACCGAAAACACGATCGCCGCGAACAATGCCACGAGCATGTGCCTTGCCGCCCACACGGTGGCCCCCAGCGCGAACTCGGCCACGTGCAGGGCCAGCAGCCGCGGGTGCAGCTTCCGCCGCACGCCGTCGGTGAAGACCGGTGCCGCCGGCGTCGGCGGCACCTCCACGTCGGCCAGATGTTCGAGCAGGTCCATGCCGTGCCGTCATCCTTGCCTCGCCCGGGCGGCCACGCGGCCGCACACCGGTCGACATCAGGTGAGTTGCCGCCCCCGCCCCCCGCGTCACAGAAATTTTTTTGTGGGCAAGTCACGCCCCCCGTAGTCCACATGCTCCGCATGTGGACTACGGTACGAACGCCACAGGCCCGAGCTACCTGCCTGCAGGTCCGCAAGCCTCTGGCCGAATAGCAGGCTGCTCGACCTTCAGACCTCCTGCCGCACACGGAGTGTGCGGACTACGGGCTACCCCTTCCCCCCGAGCTTCTCGCGGATTCGGCTGATTCGCATCCGCAGGGCGCCGGGGGTGGATTCGAACATCTCCGCCAGCGCCTCGTAGTCGTGATTCTCGGCAAACTTCATCAGCACGAGCGCCCGGTCTTCCTCGTCGAGTCCCTCGAGCAGTTTCTGGGCGGCGTCGGCCGCATCGACTGCGTCGGCCTGACCCGCTCGGTCGTCGGCCTGCGTCTCGATCCGGTCCTGGCCGTCGTCGCCTGATGCGGAGCCGGGCACTTCGCGCCGCCGCCGCCGCGACCGTGACCGCCGCATGCCGAGGCAGGTGCGGATCGCGACCCCGTGAAGCCAGGTCGAGTAGCGGCTGCGGCCGGCGAACTTGCCCCGCTCGAAGAACAGCCGCACGAACACTTCCTGCGCCGCGTCTTCGGCGTCGTGCCGGCTCCCCATCAGCCGCCAGCAGACCCGCCACACGCGGTCCCGAAACCGGTCCATGAGCGCGGTGAAGGCGACGCCATCGGACCCTTCGCGAGCCGCCTGCGCGGCGAGTTCCTCGTCGCTCAGTGCGGCCAGCCCGTCGTCACCAGCCACGCCGTTCACGCCCAAGCATCCTCCAGACAGCCAGACTCGCAGTCATGCTGCGGCAGGAGTATGGCACGGCGCCGCACCACGTGCCCACCGCGGCGCACGAGCGTTCGCGCGTCCGACCGTCAGGCGGCGTAGCCGAGGGTCTCGAAGTCGCGGCGGTAGAGGTCGGCCGCGGTCTGGCGCGTGGCTGGCGTCCAGACATCCGCATCGTTCGTCGTACCTGCCCCGGAGCGGTTGAGTCGCTTGAGCGTCTCGAGGGCGGGTGCCGCCGCGGCAGTGGCACCGGCATCCGCAACCACCTCCCGCAGCCCATCGGCGAGGTGTTCCATGCGCACGAGTCGGTGATAGGGAATTACGTCGGTCCGCAGCAGATCGGTCTGGGCTGTGAAGTGGCAGTCCCAGGTGATGCCGTACTCCTGCAGCCCGGACACGAACCGCGGAAACGGAATGCGGGCCTGCATGCAGGCGGCCCGGCCCCCTTCGTAGCCGGTCCGCCAGATCGCCCGCCCAGCGAGCATCTGTCGCGCGTAGGCGCGGAGATAGACCATCGGCTCGAACCGGCGGGCATAGCGGTTGAGCTTGTTGAAGTAGTTCGACTTGAGCCGCGCGTAGGGTTCTCGGACGACCGAGAACCAGAGATAGCCGGCATACCGCTCCACGAATCCGGCGACCGTACCGGCTGGCACCTTGACGGCGTAGGTGCCACCCTGGCCGGGCGACACATCGGCCGCTACGAACGGGAGAAAGTCGCGGCGGTCTCGACTCGCATCATGCCCGACGAGATCACCAATGAAATCGATCACGGTGGTCGAGGCGCACTTCTGCAGCGGCCGGTAGATCAGCCGATGCTGCTCGCAGACGACGACTTGCACGCCGCCGGGCGTGACGGGTTGAGACATGCACCGGGCTCCCGCAGCCGCCGTCCCACGAACGTGGGTAGCGCGGCCATACGATCTTCTTCGGCGCGATCCCCCCGCAACCATCATCCCAACCAGCACGGACAAGCCCTCGCCTGACAGCCTAGGGAATCTTGGCAAGCAGGGCCGGGAAGGCGAGCCGGCGCCACACGTCAGAAGTTCATCCTAAGCGCTCGCGACCGCAGCCGCTGCCCGCGCGATCGCGGCATCGACGGCGGCCTCGGTGTCGGCCTCGGCCACGATTCGCACGATTGGCTCGGTGTTACTTGCCCGCACGAGCAGCCAGCCGCCGGGCCAGTCGACC
>JBAVTF010000149.1:0-27117 GCA_049695995.1 Pirellulales bacterium
TCACGCCGTGACCGGAATGCAAGTCACGGCGTGACTTGCCCACGGTAGCCTCCGCACCTCACGTCGAGGGCAGCGGCCGCTGGGGCTGCTGCGGGGCGGGCCGGCGCGGCGCCGGCGCCGCGGCACCAGGCAGCCCAGGAGCGGAACCTCCTCCGCGAAGCTGATCGAGATCGAGATACCGCGCATCCTCCACGTCCACACGATTGAGGCCGCGCCAGTAGAGGATCTTTCCGGCCGAGGCACTCGACGGCTGGCCACCCGCCTGCAACTGGCGAAAGAGCTGGGCGTCGCTGCGGCCATCCCCTTCGAAGACGAGCAGATCCTTGAGCTCGCTCCACGTGAGCCGCGCACTGCGGGCCGTGAACCCTTCACCTTCCACGAGCACGTTGCCACCCGCCGCCAGCTCGATGCCCGGCCGTTTGCTCGCCGGCTGCGGCGGCGACTGCCCCAGCCCCAGTACGTCGCACGACACGGTGAACACGCCGGCCGGCAGCCCCGCGGCCGCATGCGGGTCGAGCGTGTCGCCCCAGCCGGCCACAGGACCCCAGATCGCTTCCACCCGCTGATGAAACTCCATCATGCGGCGGTTGAGGTTGCCCCGCAGACCACGCTGGAAATCGATGCCGAGATAGCTCAGCCCGGGCGCCGCGGTCGTGGCCGCCACCGGCTGCACACCACCGCGCGGCGGTGTGCCCGCCGCCCCGCCGGGGGCAAGGTTGAGGGCCGGCGACTGACCGAGCCGCGTGCTCGTGAGCCTACCTGGGCCGGTGCCGGCGATGTCGCCGGTCGCGCGGTCGATCACGAGATCCTTCACGAACAGCTGCTCCTTCGAGCGGCCACCGTCTTCCGTCCGTGACTCGCTCTCCACCCGCACGCCGCTCCCGCAGGCGATCCGCGCCACCTCGGGCTGCGGGCCACCGCGTTCGACCCCATCGGCGCCAAGCGTGAATGGTCGATCGAAGACGACGTCGAGTGAGCCGGCATGCACCGTCGCCCGGTCACTCGCAGCCACGACCTTTTCGACGAACCGGGCCGTGAGCCCGTCGAAATCCATGCGGCCCTGCCACACGACGTTGAGCTTCTGCGCCGCGGCGGCCGGGCCAGCAACCGGCGGCGCGGCCTGTGCCGGCAGCGCCGCCTCGTCACCGAATCCGAAGACGTCGAGACTCGCCCCGGCCTGTCCTGCCGGCAGTGCGAGCCGCCCGGCACCATCCACCGTGAGCCGACTGCGGCCACGGTCGAACTCGACGAGCGGGCCTTCAAGTTCGAGTCCGCGGCCGTTCACGCGGGCCGGCCGCCCTGACACGATTGCGCGGGCATCGAACCGCTGCGGCCGCGACACCTGCACCTGGTCGCCGTGAATCTCCAACGGTGGCTCCGGCGGTGCGGCGGCAGCGAGCGGCTGCTCGACGAGCCGCACCTGCCCCTCCATCGACAACTCCTCGATCTGATTGCCCGCCTCCGCCAGCACGACGAGCCCGCGGACCAGGCTTCCTGAGGCCACGAGCTTGCCCCGTGGCTGTTCCGCGCGCGGCTGACGCGCCTGTACCGGCGCCGGGGTCGCTGCCGCAGGAGCCGCTGCGGCCGGCTGCAGAGGCGGCGCAGCCTGTGCCACCTGCGGCACCGGCTGCTCGCTGCGAAACCAGAGTTCGAGCCGGTCGGTTCGCACCGTGGCGGCATCGGCATCCGCCTCAACGATGCCGCGGGCCAGAAGCCGCGACGGACGCACCCGCGAAAAGTCGGGCCCTGGCGGGCCGGTCCGCTTCGGCTTCGGCCCGGCGGTGGCCGTCATGTCGAGCCAGAGGTGCATCTCCGTCGCCGCCAGCCGCCCTTGGCGTTCCACGACCACCTCGGAATCGCCGGCGATCGACACGACATGCCCTTCTCCGTCTGGCCGCATTCGCAGCCATTGCTGCCACCGCACCTGCATCGGCGGAGCTTCGGCCGCGTGGCCGCGCAGCCAGCCCGGCCCCACGGCGAGCAACGAGCCCGGATCACCGGGCGGCCCCGGGCAGTAGTCGATGCGGCGGGCCTCCATCTCCGTATCGCGCACGGTGAGCGCGACCGGCTCGTCGCCGTCGAGCAGGATGCGGCGGGTGGCGATCTCGTAGCCCAGCCGCGCGGCCCGCGCCTCGAGTTCGGCGCTGTCGCTGGTGACGACCACTGGGCTGCCCTTTGCCTGGATCTCGACGGGTTCCAGGCCACCCTTCCTGCCGTCCGCATCGTCGGGTTTGCTCTCGCGACGGGCGAGCATGATCGCGAGCAGGTCGCAGGCGAGGTGATCGGTGGTCGACTCGGTAGTGGTGCGGATGACGTCGACGTGATCCTCGAGCGTGATCACGTTGGCCGAGACGTTGAGACAGAGGCTCCCGCGGCAGCTCACGAGCACGGGCGCCGGAGGCTGGTCTGCGGCGGCGGTCGCAGTGGGCACAGGCTTCTCTGCCTCGCGGCCAGGCAGGAAGCTGCCGGCGAGGCCCTCGAGCCGCATCCGTACATCGCGGTCGAGGCGGATCGAGTCCACGCCACCGATGTTTGGCCCCTGATCGGACACGGGGCCGCCCGGCTTGCCTGGCTTTGCGGCCGTAGCCTGTCGCGGCGCCCCTTCACGGGGCATGAGCTTCGCCATCATGCCGCGTCCACTGCCGCTCGACCGGCCGTAGCGGAACTGCACCATCTCGTTGGTCTGCACCTCCAACTCGTCGAGCTCGATGTCGCGGGTGACGATCTCGATATCGTCGTCGGTGTTCGGTGCCGAGGGAGTGCCCCGGATCGTCACCTGGCCCCGCAGGCTGCCGCCGACGAGTTTCGCCAGTCGGCCCTGCCGGAGGTCGAGCGGCTCGTCGAACTCGAGCACGGCTCCCTGCGGCGCCCGGAGCACGATCGTGCGGCCCCCGGCCTTTTCGGCCGCCACGCGATTCCTGTCGGGCAAGACGACGAGCGTGCAGGGCACGAGATTCACACGGCCGTCGGGAAGCGAATGGTATTCCTTGAAGAGCAGCCGCATCTGCCGGCTCTCGAGCATGATCGGGTTGTCGCGTTCCCACGAGCCGGCGGGAAACATGTCGCCCAACGAAGCCAGCCGGCGGTCGGCCCTGGCCCGGATCGCCGCCGCCTCCTCGGGCGTCATCTCGTGGGCCGTCACCGCCTCGCGAATGCGGGGCTCCACGAACGGCACGACGGCGAGCCGATAGAAGCCCGCCGCTGCGAGCACGACGAGGAACACTCGCAGCGTTCGGCCGAGGCGATGTTCCATCATGATGCTCACCGTGACGCCAGCCTGCTCACGCCCGCCCCGCACCGGGACCGGCAGGCTGGGCCGCTGCATAGCGGGCCACGATCGCCTCCCAGCCGCCACGGGCACGGAGCATCCGTTCGATCACCTCCCGCACCGCCCCCTTGCCGCCAGGCAAGGCCGTCACCACCGCCGCCGCCGCCCGCACCTCGGCGCAGGCGTCGGCCACCGCGATTCCCACACCACAGCGCAGCAGCACCGGCAGGTCGGGAAGGTCATCACCCATGAAGGCCACCTGCTCCCAGGCGAGGCCGTGATCCGCCACGATGCCGGTGACGGCCGCGAGCTTGTCGTCCACGCCCTGTCGCACGAGTTCGATGGCAAGTTCGTCGGCCCGCAACTGCACGACGTGGCTCGATCGTCCGGTGACGATCCCGGCGCGGTAGCCGGCCCGCTGCCACAGCCGCAGTCCCAGGCCGTCGTGGATGTTGAACGTCTTGCATTCGACGCCGTCGTTGCTCCAGGTCACACCGCCGTCCGTCAACACGCCATCGACGTCGAGCAGTAGCAGTTGCACGCCGGCGAGACGGCGGTCGAGATCGGATGGGGCAGGCATCGTGAAACCTGGAGGGCGAGGCGTCGAGCTGACGGATCAGGCCGCGGCGGCAGCGGACGCCGCCGGCGCGGCCACCGTCTCAGGCGAAACGAGGCCGACGAGATCGACGATGTCGAGCAGCCCATGCGGACGCCCCTCACGATCGACCACCGGCAGTTCACTGAGCCGCCGCGTCTCCAGGATCGCCACCGCATCGCGGAGTCGCGTGCCGAGCGGAATGGTGGTGGGCCGCGGCGTCATCACGCGGCCGATCGGAGCATCGAGCGAGGCATCGTCGCGGCGTTCAAAAATCCGGGCGAGGTCGCTGTCGGTGAACAGGCCCGCGAGCATCCCCGCCTCGTCGACGATCATCACGGCGCCGGTGCGGCGGGCGGGCAGCGGCCGGGCAAAGACCGCGCGGACGGTGTCGTGGGGCGCCGCGATCCGGCACTCGTGCAGCGACCGCATCGCCTCGTCGACGAGCATGAGCTGGCGGCCGAGGCTGCCGCCGGGATGGCGGGCGGCGAAGTCCTCCGGCGTGAACTCGCGCAGCCGGCAGGCGACGAGGGCCAGTGCGTCGCCGAGCGCGAGCATCAGCGACGTGCTCGTGCTTGGGGCGAGCCCGAGCGTGCAGGCCTCGCGAACGTCGCCCGTCGGCACCACGACGTCGGCCGCGCGGCCGAGCGTGCTGACCGGCCGGCCGGTGAGGGCCACAATGCGAATATCGCGGGCGGCGACATGCGGCAGCAGCCGCACGATCTCCTCGGTCTCGCCCGATTGCGACATCGCGAGCACGACGTCGTCGCGACGCAGCGCCCCGAGGTCGCCATGCATCGCCTCGGCGGGATGCAGGAAGTGACTTGGCGTGCCGGTGGAGGCGAGCGTCGCGGAGATCTTCCGCGCCACGAGCCCGGCCTTGCCGATGCCGGTGACGACGACGCTCCCGGTGCAGTCGAGCAGCAGCCGCACGGCTCGCGCGAACGCGGCATCGAGGACGTCAGCCGCCCGCAGCACGGCCTCACCCTCGGACCGCAGAATCGTCCGCCCGATCTCGATCAGCCTGCCGTCGCTTGCGTCGACCATGTCGATCCAGCCCTGGAGGATCCGCGCGATCCGGCGCGCGGGGGCGGGACTATAGGACGACTGGGCAAGGCCCGCAACGCGTCTTTCCCCCGGCGTCTGCTGGCCCAATCCGGCTTCGGGTTGCCCACGCCCCATCGCCGGACGCTCGCTGAGGTCGCACACGTAAAACGTGTGTCGCCGGCTCGGGGGCGGTACAAGTCTCGTCGCGGGACCTCGAAGACTCGGTCCAAATGCTCCTCGAGCTTGCACCGACCCCCTCGCCTCCCTGCCTGCGGTTACTCCCCCAGCCCGCTCGAGGGCACGGCCAACCACGAGCCTCGCTTCATCGGTAACGGGAGGCTTCGGGTTGCCCATGCCCCGGGAGCCGGCGTATGCCGCCAAGCGCAGGCAGGATGCCGTAGCGCAGGCGGCATCCGAGCGAGCGAAGAACAGGATGTTCGAAGCGAGCGTCCGGCGATGGGGCGTGGGCAGCCCGAAGCCGGTTGGGCGCGCAAAGCGTCAGGTCACCGCGTAGCGCTTCGCCATGTCGGCGAGGGTGATGCACTTCACCTTGCCGGCGTTGCCGGCCTGGCCGAACTGCACCATGCGCTCCGCACAGACCTTTTTCATCGCCTCGCGGGACGGCTTGAGGTAGTCACGCGGGTCGAACTTCTCAGGCGCCTCGGCGAGCACCTTGCGGATCGCGCCGGTGATCGCCATTCGGCAGTCGGTGTCGACGTTGATCTTGCGAACGCCGTGCTTGATGCCCTTCTGGATCTCCTCGACGGGCACGCCCCACGTCTGCGGCATCTTGCCGCCGAACTTGTTGATGATGTCCTGGAGGTCCTGCGGCACACTCGACGAGCCGTGCATCACGAGGTGGCAGTTGGGGAGCTTCGAGTGGATCTCCTCGATCCGCTTCATGGCGAGCACGTCGCCGTCAGGCTTGCGGGTGAACTTGTAGGCACCGTGGCTCGTGCCGATCGCAACTGCCAGCGCGTCGACGCCGGTGGCCGCCACGAACCGGGCCGCCTCGTCGGGATCGGTGAGGAGCTGATCGTGAGAAAGCTTGCCGGTGGCGCCGTGGCCGTCCTCGGCCTCGCCCTCGCCGCTTTCGAGCGAGCCGAGGCAGCCGAGCTCACCTTCCACCGACACACCCTGCCGGTGGGCCAGCTGCACGACCTCCTTCGTCACCTTCACGTTGTAGTCGAAGTCGGCGGGCGTCTTGCCGTCATCCTTGAGGGAGCCGTCCATCATCACGCTCGTGAAGCCGTGGTCGATCGCACTCTGGCAGGTAGCCGGCGAGTTGCCGTGGTCCTGATGCATCGCGATCGGAATCAGCGGATAGAGCTCCGCGGCGGCGAGCATGAGATGCCGGAGGTAGTTGTCCTGGCTATAGCTACGGGCGCCCCGCGAGGCCTGCACGATCACGGGCGAGTCGGTTTCCTTGGCCGCCTCCATGATCGACTGGATCTGCTCCATGTTGTTGACGTTGAACGCGGCGAGGCCGTAGCCGTGTTCGGCGGCGTGGTCGAGCAGAATCCGCATGGGGACGAGCGGCATGGGAGCATCTCCAGTACTGGGTGGCGGGGGCCGTCGGGGCTGACGACCGGCGGAGCATACGGCAAAAGCGGGCGTGGTAGAATCCCCTCACCTTCCTGGCAGAACTCCGGACGCCCGGTTCATGGACCTCCGCCCCGTCACCGATCCCCTCCGCAGTTTTCTTTACGTGGCGGGAGGTTGGACGTGCCTGGGGCTGGCAATGATCGGCGCGGTGCTGCCCCTGCTGCCGACCACGCCGTTTCTGCTCCTCGCGAGTTGGTGCTTCTATCGCGGCTCGCCGCGGATCCACGCCTGGCTGCACCGCTCGCAGTGGTTCGGCCCGACGCTCGACGACTGGCACCACTACCACGGGATCCGCCGCAGCTTGAAGCATCGGGCGATCGTCATGGTCGTGGCCGTGGTGGCGATCAGCCTCTTCTACAGCGCGCTGCCGTGGTGGCTGCGGTATGTCGTGCTCGGCCTCGTGGGCGTCGGCCTCTACACGATCTGGACGGTGCCCACGCTCCCTGACGACACGCCGAGGCCCCCGCGCACGCTCGCGGAGTGACCACTCACCGCGGCCAGCGCGACCGCACGCCCTCGGCCACGGAGCGGGCGATCTCATCGGCCATCCGCTGCTGCTGCGCGATGTCGGCGAGGCCGCTGTTCGAGGCCACGAGCTTGCCGGCGACGACGGCGGGGTTGAAGCCGGCCACCGCGGCGATCGGCAGCGTGCCCGGCATCCGCCGCCCCTTGTCGGAGCTGTCGAGGATGAAGAACGGCTGGCCACCGGCCGTCGCCGGATCCGCCAGGGCTACGTCGATGCCGATGCTCGCATTGCCGGCGCCGAAGCCGATCATGTTCCGCGCGGCAGCATTGCCGGCATCGAGGCTCACGACTTGCCCGGTCAGCCTCCAGCCATCGGCTGGCGGCCACTCGGGCCGTTCCCAGTAGGTCACCGGCCAGCCGGCCGCAGCGAGTTCGTCGGCCACCAGCTTGGCGATCGCCACCCCCGCCGGGACGCTGCGATCATGCCCGGTCACGAGATCGGTGACCCGCGGCCGGTCGGAGATCAGCTTCCGCACCGGGCCTTGCGGCAACACCGATGCCTGCTGCTGCAGTTGCTCCTGCAGGCCGGGCTCCATCGCGAACGGGAGCACATAAATCTTCGTCGGCGGCCGCGTGGGCCAAGTGACGGCCGCAGGCTGCACGGCGACGGACGTTGGCCCGAGCGCAGGCGGCTGGGCCGCCGCGATGCCGCTCCCCAGACATGCCATGGCCACGACGAGCGCACTCCACGTCGAGCGGCTGCGGTCCATCGGGTGCATCTGATTCTCCTTGCTGCTGTCGCCGGCGGTTCAGTGCTCGAGCCGGGCGTCAGGCTCTGGAAGCCAGTGCGTGAGGATCGCGCCCACGAGGGCGTAGCCCCCGGCGACACACGCGCCCACGACGGCGATCCGCATCGGGTCCGGCGGTGTCGCAGCGGCGAACGTGATCGTGAGCCAGGCCGCGGCCGTACCGAGCACGCGGCCGCCGATGTTCGCCGCGAAGCTCTCCCCGGTGCCCCGCAGGTGCGTGGGGAAGACGTGCGGGATGTAGTTGCCCCAGAAGCTGAACTGGGCCACGGTGAGCAACCCCGCCAGAAAGATACCGGCCTTGATCCAGGGGAGCGACTCGGCGTTGCCCAGCTGCGTGGAGATCCACCAAAAGAGCGCGGGCACCACGACAAGCGCCGGCCACTGGAACATCCGCAGCAGCGTTCGCCGGCTGGCGATCCGCAGCGCGGCGAAGGCGAGCAGCACGCGGCCCACGAGCCCGCCCACCTCCTGGAAGATCGTGACCTGAGCCACCGCCTCGTCGGTGGCGTTGCCCGCCACGCCCTTGAGCCGCGCAGCCGTCGGCGCCGGCTTGCCGGCCTGCTCGGCCGCGACGACCGCCTCCTCTTGCGCCGCCTTCGCGGTGGCGAGGATCGCCGCATGCCCCTTGGGCCCGCCGAGAATCTGCGGCAGTTGCTGGATCGCGCCGAAGGCGATGCCGTAGCTGGCGGCGAACACGAGCGTGGTGACGATCGTCGTGCGGACGAGTGCCGGACTGAAAAGCTCGCGGAGGCTCGGTCGCCGGAGCGTGCCGGCCGCCTTCTTCTCGGCCCAGACCGGGCTCTCGGGCAGGAATGGTCGGATGAGAATCAGCGGCAGTGCGGGAATCACGCCCGAGATGAGCGTGTACCGCCAAGCCTCGTGCCCGCCATTGATGGACGGCATGAGGTCGGCGTATCGTGCGGCGAGCACGTTGGCCGTGCCCACGAGCAGGCCGCCGATCGACGAGAAGGCCTGCGTCCAGCCGAGCACCCGCTCCCGCTGCTCGCGGTCGGGAAACAGTTCCGCCAGCCAGGCGACGGCCGCCACGAACTCCACGCACACGCCGATGAACACGAGGCAGCGGAAGAAGAGCAGCTGCGGCAGCGACGTGGCATAGCCAGCCGCGAAGGCGGCGAACGCGTAGAGCAGAATGCTGAACGTCAGCACGCGGCGCCGGCCGAGCAGGTCGGTGAGGTAGCCGCCGACGAGCCCGAACACACCGCCGGCGATGGCCGGCACGAAGAACAGCGCCCGGGCCCACTTCGCGTATTCGGGCGATCCTGGCACGAGCAGCGGCACTCCCTCGGCCGACATGCCCCCGAGCGCCGCCAGCGCCGGCTTGATCACCAGCGGCAGCATCAGGAGCTCGTAGATGTCGAACGCGAACCCGATCGCCGCGATCGCGCACACGAGCCAACCGGTGAGCGAGAGGCGACCGGATGCGGTGGTGCCGACGGATGACGACGAACCCATGAGGCGACTCCGAAAAGGACACGTGCCGGTCAGGCGGACAGCCTACCGGCACGAGCGGCCCGCACGCGACAGCGGAGCGTGCGTCACTGCGGGCCGATCGACGCCGGGTTCTTGGCGAGGAAGTCGCGCGGGCCGCGGGTCGTGTAGTAGGGATACGCGACGGCCCCCGTCGGCGGGCCGGCCGGCTGCGTAGCCCCGTAGTCGCTCGCCGCCAGCGCCGCCTTCTCCTCGGGCGAGAGATGGTGCTTCTTGAGGCCGCCGTAGCGGCCGGTATGCGGCACGCGGCAGGTGCCGCCCGGGCATTCCTGGCAGGCGCCCGTCTCACAGGCGCCGGTCTCGCAGTCGCCCGTCGGGCAGCTGCCGTCCTGGCACTCCTGGCAGGCGCCGTCTTGGCATTGCCCGCCATGATGCTTGGCGTGATGGGCGTAGGGCCCGTCGGTGTTGAGCAGGAACAGGCGGTCGATGATCGAGCAGCCGCTGGCCCCGGCGACGAGGACCACCAGGGCGGCGAGCGAGAACACGCGTTTCATGGCAGGGGTTTCCGCATGGGCGGCCGAGCTGCCGGCGGCGAACCACCGCCCCGCGCACTCCTCCGCGTTACGGGTCGTATCGGTCGCACCGCACGCGCCGATTGAGGAAACCCTGCGGGTGGGAAGCTGGGCAAGTTTCGGCCGTGAATCGCAAACCACCGGCTCGGGGCGGTACAAGTCGCCGCTGCGCGGTCCTTCGGATTGTCGCGGTGGACCTCAATCGCGCGACGCTATCCCCCGCCTCTATAGAAGCCCCCAGGCGCAAGCCGTGGGATCGTGCGCCGCCATCCCCTCGCTTGCGCTCACGGCTTGTTGAGGGAGCGAGCCTTGTATGGGACGACCCCCAGCTCGCCTGCCCCCAGGCAGACACCCCTTCTCAGCCCGCGAAGCGGCTGACGATGAGCGAGATATTTTGGCCGCCGAACCCGAAGCTGTTGGAGAGGGCGTGGTCGCACTTTCCTTCGCGGACCTTGTTCGGCACGTAGTCGAGGTCGCAGTTGGGGTCGGGCGTCTCGTAGTTGATCGTCGGGGGCAGGAGGCCGTCCCGGATGGCGAGCAGGCAGACGATCAGCTCCGTCGCGCCGGCGGCGGCGATGAGATGCCCCATCATGCTCTTCGTGCTCGACACGGGGATCTTGTAGGCGTGCTCGCCGAATACCTTCTTGATGGCGAGCGTCTCGACCTTGTCGTTGACGTCGGTGCTCGTGCCGTGGGCATTGATGTAGTGGATGTCGCGCGTGCCGAGGCCGGCGTCTTGGAGGGCCATCGTGATGCAGGAGGCGGCGCCGCGGCCCTCGGGATGGGTGTCAGTGATCCGGTAGGCGTCGGCGGTCGAGCCGTAGCCGATCACCTCGCCGTGGATCTTCGCCCCGCGCTTCTTGGCATGCTCCAGCTCCTCGAGCACCACCATCGCTGCCCCCTCGCCGAGCACGAAGCCGTCGCGGTCGTTGTCGAACGGCCTGCTCGCGCGCGTGGGCTCGTCGTTGCGCGTCGAGAGCGCGGTGAGCAGGTTGAAGCCCGTGACGCCGAAGGGATGGATCATGCTGTGGGCGCCACCCGACAGCATCACGTCGGCCTCGCCCCGCCGCACGATCTCCACGGCTTCGCCGATCGCCTGACTGGAGGCGGCACAGGCCGTGAGGCAGTTGAGGTTCGGCCCCTGGGCATCGAACATCGCCGCCAGGTGGCCGGCGGGCATGTTGGGCTCCTGCTCCACCTCGGCGAGCGGGTGCAGCGTTTCCAGGCCGAGCTTCGTGAACTTGGCCACGTCGAGCGTCTCGCCCTCGATCGCTGCCATCATCATCCGCGTGAACGCGTCGAAATCCTGCTGCCCCTCGCCGCTGCCGAGATACACACCCAGCCGCGTCGGGTCGGCGGGCAGGCCCTGCGGAAGCCCGGCGTCGGCCATCGCCTGCAGGGCTGCGCCCGCGGCAAATCGCGTATGCCGGCCGCAGAAGTGCCAGAGCTTCTCGTCCTGACCCTCGTCGGTGATGTCCCAGCCGCGGACCTCGGCGGCGATCTTGGTGGGAAACTTGGAGGCGTCGAAGACCGTGGTGCGACCCACGCCCGAGGCGCCCGCGATCAGGTTCTTCCAGAGTTGCTCTACCCGTGTGCCGAGCGGCGTGATGCAGCCGATTCCCGTCACGACCACTCTGCGCCTGCCCGCCACCATGCTCTCACCCTCCGTGAAACGAGGCCCTGCGCCGCCGATCGGCGACTCACCAGTCGGGACGCGCCAGTGGCTGACCGGCCTCGTCGCGGCCGACGTCGTAAATGTGCATGTGGTCAAGCCACTGCAGCAATTCATCCGGCTCGAACAGCTGCGGCACACCCTCGCCCGGCTCGAGGTGGGCGAAGAACAACTCGGCTTCGCCCTGCACGCGGTCGCCGACGGTGCTCTTCACCTTCGTGAGCGAGCCGCCCGGCTTGAGGTCGAGAATCTCGGCGTGAAACCGGATCGAATCCCCGGGCACGGCGTCGAAATGAAACTCCGCCGCGGCGACCTTCGCGAGCACCACGCGGCGATTGAATTCGATCGCGTCGGCCACGAGCAGGCCGGCGGTCTGCGCCATGCCCTCGACCACCAGCGAGTTCGGCATCAGCGCCGCGCCGGGGAAATGGTCGTGCATGTGCTCTTCGGCGAGCGACACATTCTTGACGGCCGTCGCCCGCTTCGCGCGGACGAACTCGTCGAAACGATCAACCCAAAACCAGCGCATCGGTCCTCGTCGCCTACGGGCAGCCCTTCGTGATCAACCGGCCAGCTTGCTCGCCACGTAGCGAACCATGTCTTCCACGGTGAGCGTGTTGGCAAAGTTCTGCACGCTCGGATTGGCCTCGAACTTCGCGAGGTCGGCGAACGGCATCCGGGCCTTGAGCGCCGCGAGGCCGGCCGCGTTCACCTTGCCGTTGGAGACGAACTCGGTGCTCGACAGCACGTCTTCGGGGAAGAGCTCGCCACGCGAGATCTTGATGCCGAAGGCCTTCTCCAGCCGGAACACAATGTCGAGGAAGTCGATCGACTCGGCGCCCAGGTCGCCCACCATCGTCGCCTCCGGGGAAACGTCCTCCTCGTCGACACCGAGGGCTTCCACGAGAGCGGCTCTCACCTTGTCAAAAATTTCATCGCGAGACGGCATCGACGGTACACCTTAGGAAACGAGGGAAATTGGGGAAGGCACCAGGCGTTGGTTGTAATGTCGAACCGGCCGCATGGAAACCCGAATTGGGCATTTTTCCAGCGCCGCGTGCGGGAGCCGCCGGAAAACAGGGGCTACTTCGCCGCCGCAGCCAGCGGCACTCGGCCGCTCGCGGGGGCGACGACCGCGGCCGGGAGCGGGCCGCTGCCCGCTGCCTTCCCGACCCCGTGCAGGACGGCCCACATCCGTCTCATCTCCGCCCGCACCCGGGCGTCGATCGCGGCCCCGTGGGGCGTGCGATCCGCGAGGTTGTACCGCTCCAGCACGAGCCGAGCGGTCAGGCTCGTGCGGTCGCCCACGCTCCCGCTGGCCTTCACCTTGGTGTGGGTCGCGTCCTGGGAGAGCACTTCGGCCGTCACGGTGAGCGTGCGTCCTGGCTGCACGAAGTCGCCGTATTTCACGTTCCGGGCCTCGCGGAGCACGACGATGCTGTGGGCGAAGTCTTCGCCCAGCCGGATCGCCCAGGCAGCCGCCTGGGTCATCGCCTCCAGCATCATGACGCCCGGCAGCACTGGAAACCGGGGGAAATGGTCGGCGAGATACTCCTCAGAAAGCGAAACGGCCTTCACCGCCGTGATGCTCTTTCCGGGCTCGATCGCCATGACCCTGTCCAACAGGGTGAACCGCATACGAAATCCTTTCGAGCCAACAGCCGTTCGTACTGTGAATCCGACGAGTATAGGGGGGGCGCCAGCGGCCACAACGGCGGCTGACCATGGCCGAGAACTGCCAGCCTGACAGCCGGCCGCAGGGGGTTCGCTGACAGGGCAGACGACTTTCCGCAGAAATCGAGCCGCAACCCAAGACACAGGCCGTAGCAAAAAATCGGCATGGTCTTTGCTTTTCCGTCCCCTCGAGTCGGTTTGAGTTGTTTTCGGCACCGTCGCTGCGAATGATTCCCGCGCTCCAGGGACGGTGCCTTCGTTCACCTTCCAGGAGCACTGCCCATGCCTCCGTTTCACGCCGGGATCGCGCCTCGGCTCGAGGATCTGCGCGACGAGTTCGACCGCCTCTGGACGTCGCTCACCGCCGCTCCGCCGCTGCACGGCTGGCCAGCCGCTCCGGCCGAACGGCTATTCCCGGCCGTCAACGTGAGCGAGAGCGACGAAGCCATCATGGTCGAGGCGGAACTGCCCGGCCTCGATGCGAGCGACGTCGATATCTCCGTCGCTGGCGACGAGCTAGTGCTGCGCGGCTCGCGCACGGGCCGGCCCGAACAGCCCGCAGGCAACGGTGAGAAGCCGGCGGCCGTCACCTGGCACCGCCGCGAGCGGGGCAGCGGCACGTTCGAGCGGCGGATCGAGTTGCCCGTGGCCGTCGACGCCACGCGGGTGGAGGCTCGGCTCGTCGACGGAGTGCTCACGGTCACCTGTCCGAAGGCCCCCCAGACGCAGCCGCGCAAGGTGGCGGTGCGGTCGTCGTGACCGTCGCCTGCGGCTGCGATCGAGTCGGTACCCCCCTGACATTCTCCCACTTCCTTGCCATCGAGGAGCACATTTATGGCCACTGAAACCCAGACGGAACTCACCTACCGCCCCAACGTCGACATCTGCGACTGCGGGGCCGAGGTGCTGATCGTCGCCGACGTGCCGGGCGCCGCGCCCGACGCGATCGACGTCTCGTTCAACGACGGCGTGCTGTCGGTGCATGCACCGGTGGCGGCCCGCACGCTGCCGGGCAGAATCCTCCAGCAGGAGTACGGCATCGGTGACTACCGCCGCTCGTTCAAGCTCGGCGACGGCTTCGATGCATCGCTGATCTCGGCGGAGTGTCGCCGTGGGGTGCTGGAGATCCACGTACCGCGGCTGGCAGCGGTGCGGCCGCGGAAGATCGCGGTGCGGACCGCCTGACCCTCGGCGGCGATCGCCGTTGGCCGGCGGTCGCCCCTGTTCCATGTCGATCGTGTTCTTTGCTGATCCACCCACCTCCCGAGAGAAGGAGATCCACGATGAGTCTGATTCCTTTTCGCACGAAGCGCGCGACGGGCATGGAGCCGGGTAACCTCGCCACGCTGGCCGACTTCCGCAACGAGATGAACCGGCTGTTTGAGGGGTTCTTCAGCCGACCGCTCCAGATGCCCGCCTGGCTCGAGACGGTCGAGCCGGGGCAGTGGCTGCCGTCGATCGACATGTCGGAGACAGACAAGCAGATCCACATACGGGCCGAGCTGCCGGGGATCGAACCGAAGGACGTCGACGTCAGCGTGTCGGAAGACCGTCTGGTGATCGCGGGGGAGAAGAAGTGCGAAAAGGAGGAGAGCGGCGAGGGCTGGACGCATCGAGAGAGCCACTACGGCAGCTTCAGCCGCGCCATTCCTCTCCCCGAGGCCGTTGATCCGGCGAAGGTCACGGCCCGCTACGACAAGGGCGTGCTCACCGTCGAGCTGACAAAATCGCCGACGAGCACCAGCCGCAAGGTGCCCGTGCTGGCAGGGTCCAAGTAACGGAGGCCACACAGCCGCTATGCTGATGGCCGCGGGAGGCTTTCGCTTCCCGCGGCCATTCGTGTTTCGTGGGCCTGCATCCACATGCCTCTCGTTCTCACGCCGCTCGCGATCGACCGTGGACCGCTCTCGATCGAGCTCTCCGGCATCGCGCCCCACACCGTTCGCGACCTCGACCGCGCCGCCATCGCCCGCCTGCCGATCCGCGCCGACGGCCGGCAGGCGGAGCTGGGCGACTTGTTCGCTGCGGCAGGCGATCCACGCGACGAGGCCATCGAGTGTCGCGGCGACTTTTCCCGCGTGCATTTTCTCGGCGTTGGCATGACGTCGGGCCGCATCGACGTGGCCGGCGACGTCGGTCGCCATGCCGGCGCGGGCATGTCCGGCGGCACGCTGGCCATTGCGGGCTCGGCTGGCGACTGGCTGGCCGCCGAGATGACCGGCGGTGAGGTGCTCGTCGGCGGCAGCGTGGGCCACAGCGCCGCGGCCGCCCTCCCGGGCAGCCAGTTCGGCATGCGGGGCGGGCTCGTGGTCGTGCGTGGCAGCGCCGGGCCGCTCGCCGGAGCGCGGATGCGGCGCGGGATGCTGGCGATTGGCGGTGACTGCGGCGAAGCCGCGGGATTCGAGCTGCGGGCCGGCACGGTCGTGATCGGCGGCCATGTGGGCCCGCGGGCCGGCATGGGCATGCGGCGTGGCTCGGTGATCGCCCTGTCCGATCGCCCATCAGCCCCGCCGACGTTCCGCCGCGGCGCGACCTGGCAACCCGCCTTTATCCCCCTCCTCCTCCGCCGACTGGAAAGCGCCGGATTCACACCCGCCCGCGCCCCCTCGGGCCCGTGGCAGCACTGGCACGGTGACGCGCTCACCGGCGGCCGCGGCGAGCTGCTGTTTCCCGCGTGAGGCCGAAAAACCCCGGTTTTTCGAGGCCCGACTTTCGCCACGCCGGTTCATCGGCTACCTTTCATGGTTCCCGAGTTCCAGCCCCCACGAACATCTATGCCCACGATCAGCCAGCTCGTCCGCAGCCGTCGCCGCCCCAAGCGGAAATTCTCGAAGTCGCCCGTGCTCGACCGGTGCCCGCAGAAGCGCGGCGTGTGCCTGCAGGTCCGCACGATGACGCCCAAGAAGCCGAATTCGGCCCTGCGGAAAATCGCCCGCGTGCGACTCTCGAATCAAAAGGAAGTGACGGTCTACATTCCGGGTGAAGGTCACAACCTGCAGGAACACTCGATCGTGCTCATCCGCGGCGGCCGAGTCCGCGACCTGCCGGGCGTGCGCTACCACATCATTCGCGGTGCCCTCGACACGCTCGGCGTGCAGGGTCGCAAGCAGTCGCGCAGTCTCTACGGCGCGAAGAAGGGCTGATCCTCACAGGCACTCATCACCGGACACTGACACCACAAGACGACCATGGGAAACATCACCGCCAGCCGCGAACAGCTTCGTCCCGACCCCCGCTACGGGTCGCTCCTCGCCAGCAAGTTCATCAATTGCCTGATGGAAGATGGCAAAAAGAGTGTCGCCCAAAACCTCTTCTATAAGGCGATGGACATCGTCGCGAAGAAGATCACGGAAACCGACCCGATCGAGGTCTTTAATCGGGCTGTCGAGAATGTGAAGCCGGCCGTCGAGGTCCGTTCGAAGCGCGTGGGCGGTGCGGCGTACCAGGTGCCGATGCAGGTGAACCGCAACCGCCAGCAGTCACTGGCGATCCGCTGGTTGCTCCAGGCCGTCCGCGAAAAGAAGGGACGGGCCACGTTCGAAAAGCTGGCGGAAGAGATCATCGCCGCCTACAAGCGTGAGGGCGCTGCTGTCACGAAGCGTGACAACGTGCACCGCATGGCCGACGCCAACAAGGCGTTCGCGCACTTCGCCTGGTAGCCGTCGGCCCATTGCTCCTCAACGGGCTCGATCCATTTGCCCGTCACGGGGTGACGAGCCTGCCCGTCTACCGAATGCGAACTCGCGCGGGCAGGATGAGCTGCGGCGTGCCGGAGCAGACCCCCACGAGCGTGTCGGCCTCCGCGGCCAGGATCTCCAGGCCTGGCAGGCTGCCGATTCGCCCAAGCACGACCATGCGGACGGCCGCGAGTGAGTCGGGAAGCGGGCCGGCCGCGCTCAGCAGGTCATCGAACAGACCCTTCGGCTTCGGGAGCAGGAGCCGCTCGGTCGTCTCGTCGGCCGCGATCCCTGCCAGCCTCCGGGCTTCGTCGATCGCGTCATCGAGCGTGCCGAGCTGATCGACGAGCCCCGCCTCCTTCGCCATTCGGCCCGTAAACACCCGCCCCTCGGCTAGCTCCTTCACCCGGTCGAGATCGAGCCTACGTCCTGACGCCACCTTCGACGTGAACAGGCGGTAGACCTCGTGCATCGTGGCCCGAAATGCCTCGCGCTCGTGGACCTTGAACGGCGTCGTCATCGACAACCAGCCGGCGTTGCGGCCACGGCTCACGACGTCGGTGTGCACGCCCACCTTCTCCAGCGCGTCACCGACGGCCACCTTGCCGCCGACGACCCCGATCGAGCCGGTGAGCGTGCCCGGGGCGGCCACGATCCGGTCGGCTGCGACGGCGATGTAGTAGCCGCCACTGGCGGCCGTATCGGAGAGACTGGCCACGACGGGCTTGCGGCACCGCTCCGTCTCCCGCCAGATGAGATCGCTGGCCAAGGCCGATCCGCCGGGGGAGTCGATCCGCATGACGATGGCTGCCACCTGATCGTCTTTTTCCGCATCGCGAATCGCATCGATCACCGTCTCGGAGCCGGCGGCGCTCCCTGCAAGCAGCTCGTCGCGACCGCGGCCCTCGCGAATCTCACCCGTGACGTGGACGATGGCGATCCGCTTCCCGCTCCCGCTCGGCGCCTCCTGCCCCTGGCCGGAGATCAGCTCCATCAGCTTCACGAGACCGCCGATGCCTGAGAAATCATCGTCGATTTTCCGTCGCGCATAATCCCGCGCCAGCTTCGGCTCCTCGGCCCGGATCTGCTTCGCCAGCGCTGCGACCGCCTCGTCCTCGTAGCCGACCGCATCCACGAGGCCGGCCACTCGGGCCACCTCGGCCGTGAACACACCCGTATCGACGAGTTCGCGGACGCGATCAGCAGGCAGCTTCCGGTCGGCCGCCACCCGCTCGATCAACTGCTCGAAGAGGTCGCCGACGAAGCTCTCATACTGGGCCCGCAACTGCGGGCTCATGCTCGTGCGTGTGAGAGGCTCGGCAGCTCCCTTGAATTCGCCGACCTGCAGGATCTCGGCGTTCACGCCCAGTCGATCGAGCATTGCCTTGAAAAAGGTCATCTCAGCCCGCACGCCAGTGATGTCCAGCGTGGCCGCCGGAGCGAGCGTGATCACATCGCAGGCGGAAGCGACGAGATAGGCCGCGGCTGCGCCGCTCACAAGATGAGCCGTCACCGGCTTGCCCGCCTTTCGCACGCGGCCGATCGCAGCCCGCACCTCGTCGATCCGAGCTCGGCCGAGCCCGGGAGCCTCGATCGTGAGGAGCACGCCCTTCACGCGGCTGTCAGCCGCCGCCTTGTTGATCCGCTCCACGACACGGTGGAGGTGGGGCGAAACATCGGCCAGAAGCCCCCCCTGCCCCACACCATCCGGCAGACTGCCCGAAATTGCGACGTGCGCGATGACGGCCGCAGCCGGCTTCCGGGCCGCTTTCGTCCCCGCCCTGCCGCCGCCGGCCTCGTCGCGAACCACGGCGGCAGGCGGCTCCGCGGCCGGAGGCGCCTCCGCGACCGCCACGCTTCCGAGCCACGCGAGCAAGCCCACCCAGACGCCCATTCCAACCCCTGCTCCAAAGCGGCACACACCAGGCATCGCATCGCTCCTCAGGGAAGGTACAACCATGGACCCATCCTAGCCGCCACGCGGGCCAAAAAACTTTTCTTCCCCCTTGAAATTGAACGCTCGTATAGTAAGATACTAGCGTTCATACTCCTGCCATCCGGCCTGCATCCCTCAGGAAAGCGGATTTCCGCTCGTCATCCATGACCACCGCATCGAAGCGTCGCAGTGCGACCAAGCGTTCCACCTCAGCTCGTGGCTCGTCGGAGCGGCCGAAGCCCCGCCGTATCGCGGCAGCGGCCGCCGCCCTGCGCGGCAATCCGCTCGGACTCGCGACGAGCACCGACGCCGCTGATGCGGGAGACGCACCCACCGAGCGCCAGATGGAGATTTATGCCTTCATCCGCGACAAGATCCACTCGCGAGGCTATGGTCCCACGGTGCGGGAAATCGGCACGGCGTTCAAGATTCGCTCGCCCAACGGCGTCGTCTGTCACCTCAAGGCGCTGGAGCGGAAGGGGTTGATCACCCGCGGCCGCAACATGTCGCGGGCGATCGAGCTGGTGAACGAGCCGGCCCACCTTCGCGGCCTGCCAATGGCTGGCTGGGTGGCGGCCGGTGCGCTTCGCACGGCCGATGAGCAGGGTGAGCGAATCGACTTCGAGAGCCTCTTCAATCGCGACAACCACTTCGTGCTCAAGGTGATGGGCGATTCGATGATCGACGCTCAAATCGCTGATGGCGACTGGGTGGTGATCCAGAAGAAGCAGTCGGCCCACTCCGGTGACATCGTGGTGGCCCAGACGGATGAAGGCGAGGCGACGCTCAAGCAGTGGTTTCCGGAGCGCGACCGCATCCGTCTCCAGCCCGCGAATTCGTCGATGAAGCCGATCTACGTGAAGTCTGCGAAGGTGCTCGGCGTGCTCGTCGGCGTCGTCCGCAAGACCTGAACGCCATCACGGCACCGGCCGAGTAAACCCGTCACGCAGCCGTAGGCCCGTCACGCCGTGACGGCCTTCACTTGGCCGTTGCGGAGCAACGGGCCTACGTCGCGGTTGACCGGGCTACGCGGAGCTACGCCGGTCGCTCGGCGGCCGTGTCGTGCAACTGGTGCAGCTTGTTGTAGAGCGTCTTCAAGCTAATGCCGAGTTCGTCGGCGGCCCGCGGCTTGTTGCCACGGTGCCGCTCGAGAGAGGCGAGGATCGCCTGCATCTCGAGATCCCGGAGTGTGATGGGCTGTGCTACTGCGGCCGGTGGCGTGCTGACAGCCGGCGCCGCAGCGCGGCCCTCAGCCGGAAGCCTCATGCCACCAAGCCGCGCCGGCAAGTGCGCCACGGTGAGCGGCAGCGCGTCGCAGAGCACGAGGGCATGCTCCACCACGTTGGCGAGCTCACGAATATTCCCCGGCCACAGGTGCGCTGAGAGCACCTCGAGAAAGGCCGGCTCGGCGACGACCGCCTCGGGCGGGGTCTGTGGCCGCGTCCGCCGCACGAAGTGCCGGACGAGCTCGGGGATGTCGTCGCGGCGATCGCGGAGCGGCGGCACCGTGATCTCGAACGTGTTGATGCGAAACAGCAGGTCTTCACGAAACTCTCCAGCCGCGACCATGTTCTCGAGTGAACGGTGGGTGGCGCAGACGACCCGCACGTCGACGGTAATCGGCTGATTGTCGCCCACACGACGAATCTCGCCACTCTCGAGCACCCGCAGAAGCCGCGACTGGAGCGGCTTCGGCAGTTCGCCGATCTCGTCGAGGAAGATCGTGCCCCCGTCGGCCACCTCGAACAGGCCGGCGCGGTGCTCGTCGGCGCCGGTGAAGGCCCCTTTCCGATGCCCGAAGAGTTCGCTTTCCACGAGGTGCTCCGGCAGTGCACCGCAGTTCACGGCGACGAGCGGGCCCGCGGCCCGTGGGCTCCCCTCGTGAATCGCTCGGGCCACCAGTTCCTTGCCGGTGCCCGTTTCGCCGCGGACGAGCACCGTCGCCTCGCTCGCCGCCACGCGGCCGACCAGCCGGCGCACCTGCTCGAGCGTGGACGAGCCGCCGACGAGTTGCGTGGTCCCCTCCGCTCGCCGCACCCGCTGCTCGAGGGCCCGGAGACGCGACGTGAGCTCACGCTTCTTTCGCACCCGCTCGAGCACCGCCTGGATGTCGGCCAGCTTGCAGGGTTTGGTGAGATAGTCGAAGACGCCCTGCCGTACCGCCGTGACGGCGCTCTCCACGGATGACTTGCCGGTCACGATCACCGTCTCGGTGTCGGGCGAGGTCTCCCGCACGCGGGTGATCACCTCCAAGCCGCCGGCGCCGGGCATGTCGAGATCGCAGATCACGCAGTCGTAGCTCGTCCGGTCGAGGGCCGCGATCGCGGTGCGACCGTCTGGGCAGATCGTGGCCTCGTGCCCGAGTCGGGGCAATTCGATCCGCATCAGCTCCTGCAGCGATGCCTCATCGTCAGCGAACAAGACCCGCAGGGGGCGAGTGAGTGGCTTCATCAGTTCTTCCTCGTGTGATGATCAGATGGATGGCGGGCCGCGGCCTTCAAGCCGCTCGCGACTCGCGGCCCGTCGCGCCAGCCTCGGCGATGGGCAGCGTGACCCGGAACGTGGAACCCTGGCCCGGGCCCGCGCTCGTGGCCTCGATGCGCCCCCCGTGGTCGGTCACGATGCGGTGGACGATCGACAGACCGAGTCCCGTTCCTTGCCCGGACTTCCGGCGGGTGAAGAAAGGTTCGAAGAGGTGGTCAAGCACCTCCTCGGTCATGCCACAGCCGTCATCAGCCACCGTGAGGACGGCCTCACTCCCGCCGGTAGGCGACTCAGGCAGCGGGCTGCGACGAACAGCGACCCGTACCCGCCCCTCGTTCTCCAGCGAGTCGAGCGCGTTGACGAGCAGGTTGAGCACGACCTGCTTGATCTCTTGAGGATTCACCATCGCCAGCACGTCACGGTCGTCCTCGATCTCGATCGTGCGGCCCTTGAAGCGGCCCACGTGCTGGAGCATGTCGGCCACGTCACGGACGAGCCCGAGGAGCGCCGTCGGCTGCCGCCGCACCTCCCCTAGCCGTGAGAAGTCGAGGAGTTTCTCCGTGATGCCCTTGCACCGAAAGGCCTCGGCCTGAATGAGCTCGACGTAGCGCCGGGCCACCTGTGCCTCCGCGTCTTCGGCCCCGGCGGGCTGAAGACGGCTCTCGAGCGACTCGGCACACATCGCGATCGATGCCAGCGGGTTGTTGATCTCGTGGGCCACACCTGCCGCCAGGAAGCCCACGCTGGCCAGCTGCTCGCTGCGGATCACCTCGCGGGTGCGGAGCTGCACCTGCTTGTCGAGGTCGTCGCGGATCTCCTGAAACCGCGCCGTCATCGCATTGAAAGCGTCGGCCAGTTCAGCCATCTCGTCTCGGGTGTCGAGCTGCAACCGGTAGCTGAAGTCGCCGGCCGCCACGCGGCGGGATCCATGCCCCAGCTGCCGGAGCGGGCGGAATACCCAGCGGTACGTCAGCGCGCCGAGCGCCCCGAGGAGCATCACGGCTGCGGTTGCCACCGCCCAGGTGGTGAAGATAAGCGTGCGGTAGCGGGTGCGGACCTCGTTGGAGAGGTCATGAAGCCGCGCCTGGAGGAACGACGGCAGCTCTTCCGTCAGGTCGGCGAGTGACTCGAGCTGTGGCTCGACATCGGCGAGCATCGCACGGCGCGAGTCCGCGGGCCCGAGATCGACACCGCCCCCTCGGCGGACGATGCCGTCGATGGACTCGAGGCAGCTGGCGATCCGCATGGCGGTGTCCCGCTCGCGGGTACGGTCGGCGAACGGCATGTCGTCGAGCTCGTTGTTCGCCAGCTCCGCGCAGTAGCCGTCAAGGGCGGCCCCGGTGGCCACGATCCCGGCCACGAAATCCGTCACGGCGTCGACATCGCCGGCGAGCGCCCGCGCATGAGCCAGCCGCACCAGGCTCACTGAATGGCCGAGCTGGGCGGCTCGCGGGAGCTCGGCCGCACGGCAGGACAGCGCCCGCACGAGCCGCCGATATGAATAGATGCCGAGAAAGCTGCTCGCCGACAGCACGGCGACCATGACGGCCACGAGCAGGCCGCCGAACAAGAGCTTTTCACGAATCTGGCGGCGCTTCGGCACGCTGGAACTCCGGCGGCAGATGAGCCGGAACGGTAGCAGACACCCCCCTTGCCCGAAACGCCGAAACCCCCGGCTCTCACACGAGGCCCCAGCGTTTTCGGAGCGTCCATTCCCCGCACAGGCAGCCTGCCAGCAGGAGCAGCATCGGCCACGTGTCCCACGGCGTGGCCGTCCACTGCTCGCGGGTCTCGTACTCAGGCGGCCGGCTCGCGATCTCCTCGAACACTGCCGGCAGCTCCTCAGGGAGTCGCACGCCGCCAGTCGTCACGTCCGCCAGCTGCTTCATGAGCAGCGGGTTGGCCCGCGGATTAGCCAGCTCGAGATCCTGACGAAACACGGTGAACCGCCGCGTGCACTCTTTTGGCTCGGCCGCGCCGGGCCGCGTGCCCTGCACCACGATCTTCCAGTCTCCCGGCTCGACGCACTCCGTGATCTGCCCGGAGAACGTCTCGCCGCGACGCACGACCCGCACGGGCCGCCGCTGGCCCGATGGCGAGACGACAGTCGCCTCGAACGTCGCGCCCGCCGGCAGCGTGCCATCGGGCGTGGTGATGCCGACGTCGAAGGGAAGCGGCGTGCCCGGAGGAATCCGCCGCTGGGCGAGCCGCACCCACACCGCGTCAGCCGCCGCGTCGTCCTGTTTCGCCAGCCACAGGACGAGTTGTCGCCAGAACCGCTTGTGGGCGTCGGCGGCCCCTTGCATCACCCACCGCCAGGTGGAATCAACGGCGAAGGCCAGCACGCGGCCAGCGCCGTACTCACGGGCCACGAGCAACGGCCGCCCATCCGCCGTCACCGCCAGTGGCTTCGCAGCGGGAACGAGCCGGCCGAGATCATTCGCGCCATCGACGGGTGGCATGGCCTCCCAGGCGGCTCGCGTGTCGGTGGCATCGCTCCCCAGCCGCAGGATCGACACGCCCCCAAAGCGTGGGTCGGGCAGCATCTTGAGCGGTCCGGGCAGATGGAGGCTCTCACGCACCGGCTCGTCGAACGGCTGCCGGGCGAGGCGGTCGGGCTCGAAGGGCATGAGCGGCGCCAGCGGCGTGCTCCCCCAGCCACCGGCCTCGAAGGCATGAATGCCCCCCAGGAGGCCGAGCCCCGCCCCCGACTCGACCTTTGACAGGAGCGCCTTCAGATCGTCGGGCCGCAACGCCGCCGCATCGAGGTCGCCCACGAGCACTACGTCATAGTCGCCGGCAAACGCCCGCGCGAGATCGACGGGCCAGCGGTCACGACGGCCCGAGTCGATCCACTGGAAGTCGACCTGCATGTCGGGGCTCGCCGCGAGGGCACGGCGGAGGAACCGCTGTTCAACCCTCAGAGCCCCTTCGAGGTAGAGCACCCGCAGTCCGCCATCGATGACATCGACGAACGTCGAGAGTTCGTTGTTGGCGACGATCACCTCCCCGTCGACCGGCTCGATCCGCAGCGTGAGCTTCCTCTCGCCGACCTCCGTCGGTGCCCAGGTGAGCCGCACCGGCTCCTCCACCACCTCCCCGCCCGACCGTACCCGCGTGGCCGCCACCTGCTCCATCCGCCCGTCGGCGACCTCGGCAAGCAGCCGCACCTCGGCCTCACGCCCCGCGAACCCTTCCAGCCGCACGCGGCCCGCGACCTCGAGTGTGTTCTTCACCGACACCGTCTCGGCAGCGGCGAGGTTCACCACGGCAGCATCGCGGCCCTGCCCGCCAGCCCGTTGCTGGCCAAACGTGACGCTCCAGAGTGGCACATTGGCATCCGCGAGCCGCCGCGCCGCCGTTTGCGGCGGGAGATCGCGCGGGGCATAGGCATGCTGGCCGCCATCGCCGAGTACGATCACGCCGGCCAGGCTCCGGCCGGCCGCGGCTCGTACCGCGTCGTCGAGTGCCGCACCGATCGCCGTCTCTTCGGCCGTCGCGGCATCCCGCCAGTCGCCCAGCGGAAACTGCCTGCCGTCCTTCGCCACGAACTGCCGGACCTCCTTGTCGAAGAGCCAGGTCGCGATCTCGAAGTCACCGCTGGCCGTGAGCCCACGGGCTGCCGGCTCCGCGGCGGCGAGCGCCGCCTCGAGTTCTTGCCAGCGGGTCCGGCCGTCCGGGCCATCGGCCACCGTCATACTCTTCGATGCGTCGGCGAGCACGATGAGCGTCTGCTGCTGCTGCGCCTTCTGGCTGGCGACGAACGTGGGCCGCAGCAGGCAGGTGACTAGCGCCAGAAACGCGGCCAGCCGCAGGCCCACGAGTACGAGCAGTCTCCGGCCCCCGGCCCGCGAGCGGTCAGGCGGCACGGCGATCAGCACGGCGGCCAGCAGGAGCGTAACGAGCCCGACGAGTGCCCACGACCCCACCGGGTCGAAGTGGAGCGACACATCTTCGAGCGTTGTAGCCGCGATCATGCCTCCACCTCCGGCACGGGAGGCGGTGACGAACGCGAGGCCGCCGGAGGCACGGGGGGAGGTGTCGGTGACTGGTCTGAGGGCGGCGGTACCGCCTCGTCACCGGACGCGGTCGCCTCCGCGAAGGAGGCCGCGGCCGTCGCGACACCGGCCTCATCCCGCGGCGCATAGAACCGGTTCGCCACGATCCAGTCGCCGGCCATCGCCAGTGCAGCCAGGAGGATGACCCAGCCGTAAAGCTCCGATCCAACGCGTTCGAGATTCACGTCCCGCACAAGCTCCGCTTCCGTCCTCGCGAGCCGGGCCCGCGGCCCCAGCAGAGCCGTCAGGGCGGCGGGGGCAAGCCGTGTGAAGTCGGTGTCGGCCGCGGAGAGATTCGCACTGAATCCAGTGGCCGCACCGCCGACATCGCCCCCAGCCCGCACGGCATAGTTGCCCGGCTCCTGGGTGGCCGTCACGGTCACGAGCCCACGGTCCTGGTCGATCGCCGCAGGAAACTCGTCCCCCCCCGGCGTTCGCACGAAGGCCGCGGGGAGGTCTCGCCGCTCGAACCGCAGCACAGCCGGCGTCCCGGCCACGATGTTGCGGTCGGTGGTCGTGTCGAGCACATGAAGCAGCAGTTCATTCGCAAGCATCACGAACGGCCAGGGCTCGAACCCGGTCGCCAGCGTGTTCCAGGCGTCGGGATCGTCGGCCGCCTGCGACACGGGCGTGGTGACGACCATCACGGTGCCCTCGCCGACGCGATGCTCGAGCACCGCCGGCAGGCCATTGCGATACGTCGCGATCACAGTCGCCCCCGGATCGTCGTCGCTCACCGCCTCTGGCTCGAACTCCCAGTGCCGCGACACCGGAAAATCCTGCCAGGGCACCGCGTCGCCCACGCGACGAAAGGCGGCGAACGCCGGATGATCGAGCGCCGCCGGCGCCAGATAATTGTCACCGGAAGGACTTCGCCACACCCGCACGAGCCTGCCGCCGAGCAGCTGTCGGGCCGCCGCGGCATTGAAGGCCTCGGCCGAGCCGGCGCGGGGGCCGAGCCAGACGACGAGGCCGCGTCCGGATCGCACCCATTGCTCGAGCGTCTCCCACGTGCGGGCCGCGAGCGGCAGCGGATCGACGAGCACGATCCCCTTGGCGTCGTTCCACGGCGCCGCGTCGAGTTCCTCGGCTGCGACGACCACGGCCTCGAACCGCGCCTTGCCGGCCTTTACCATGCCGGCCGGCGCCACGGCCTGGAGCAGGAACATGCCCGTGCGATCGGCTGGCGCCGGCGCGGCCACGATCACGCCGTCGGGCGCCCCGACGGAGACGGTGAACGAGCGGGCGTCGTCGGCCGCGAGATCGTCGGCTCCTTCGACGAGCACGCGACCCTGCCGAGTGCCCGGCTCGAGCCCGGCGACCTCGAAATCGACCCGTGTCGTCCCGCCGGCCTTGCACGTCACGGGCTTCACGGCCCGCCGGGCGTAATGACCGTCGGGCTGGAGCAGTTCGACCGCCACCGTCCGCTTCGTGTCAGGTCCCATGCGCGAGATGGCCGCCGAGAGCACGAGCGGCGCCCCGGCGGGCACACGGTCGCTGGGGAGATCGATCCGGTCGATCGCGATGTTCTCCGCACGGCTGGCGCTCACATCGACCACGAGCAGGCTCGTGTCGGGCCAGGTAGCCGCGAGATCGGTCGTCTGCGCTGCATCCCACGCACCGTGCGAGCAATCGGTGAACACGTACAGCTCACGCCGCTGCTTCGGGCTCTGCTCCACGAGCTTGGCTGCCGCCGCAACCACGGCCGGCAGCGGCTGCTGGGGCGTCGCGGCCGCCAGCTTGTCGACGCGGGCCGCAGCCGCGGCGAGCGCCGGCGAAAACGCAGCCGGCCCGCCGCGGGTGTCG
>JBAVTF010000150.1:0-5088 GCA_049695995.1 Pirellulales bacterium
GCCCTGGCCGCTGCCGCCACGGCGGTCGGCTACGTGCTCGCCCGCCGGGCGGTGCGGCCGGTGCAGGAGCTCAGCATCGCGGCCACGCGCCTGGCGGCGGGCGAAATCGAGGCACCGCTGCCCGCCACCGACCTCGCCGAGGTGGCCGATCTCGCCGATGCGATCGCCGGTCTCCGGCAGCAGCTCGTCGAGCGCGGGCTTCTCATCGGTCGGCAGGGCACGCAGCAGGAGGCGGTGCTCGGCAGCATGATCGAGGGCGTGCTCGCGATCGACGGCCGCCAGCGGATCGTGGGCATCAATCGCGCAGCCGCCGAGTTGCTCGGCCTCGACCTCGACCACGTCGTGCGGCGACCGCTCCAGGAGGTTGTCCGCAACCCTGATCTCCGCCGCTTCGCGCTGCGGGCGATCGACTGCCGTGAGCCGGTGGAGGACGACCTCGTCCTCCATGGCACCCGCGACCGCACGATCCGCCTCCGCGGCACGGCTTTACGCGATGTGTCGGGAGAGGGGGGCGCGGTGATCGTGCTCAACGATGTCACCGACGTGCAGCGACTGGAAAATGTCCGCCGCGACTTCGTGGCCAACGTGTCACACGAGCTGAAGACGCCGATCGCGTCGATCAAGGGATTCGTGGAGACGCTCCTCGACGGCGCGGCCGATAACCCTACCGATGCCAAGCGGTTCCTCCAGATCGTCGCCAAGCAGGCCGACCGGCTGGCGGCGATCATCGAAGACCTGCTCGCGCTCTCGCGGATCGAGCAGAGCGAGGGGGCCGACAACCTCCCCGTCGAGCCGGCGGCGATCGGCGGTGTCTTGGCAGCGGTGGCCGCCGACTGTGAGCCGCGGGCGGCCGAGCGGTCGATCACGCTTACCACACGCTGCGATCCGGTGCTCGTGGCGGAGGTCAACGCACCACTGCTCGAGCAGGCGGTCATCAACCTCGTCGACAACGCGATCAAGTACAGCGATGCTGGTCGCACCGTCTGGATGGAGGCGGAGGCCGCCGCGGGCGAACTGGTGATCCGCATTCGCGATGAGGGCTGCGGCATCGCCGCGGAGCATCTCCCGCGACTCTTCGAGCGGTTTTACCGGGTTGACAGGGCGCGGAGCCGCAAGCTCGGCGGCACGGGACTCGGGCTCTCGATCGTGAAGCACATCGTGCAGGCCCACCGGGGAACGATCGGCGTGGAGAGCGAGCCGGGCGTGGGCTCGACGTTCACGATCCGGCTGCCGCTGGCACGGGCGTAGCGATCGAGCGGCCGCCGTCCACCGGCAGGCAGACACCGGTCACGAAGTCGTTCTCGATGAGGCAGAGCACGGCATGGGCCACGTGCTCAGGCGTGCCCTCGCGGCCCGCGAGCGTGCCGCCGATCGCGGCGGCACGGGCAGCCAGATCCATGTCGGGTGGCAACGTCACCGGCCCGGGCAGCACGCAGTTCACGCGGATCCGTGGATTTCGCCGGGCGAACTCGACCGCGAGCGACCGCGTGAGCGCCGGGATCGCACCCTTGCTCGGAAAGTAGGCAGCGTAGTCAGGAGCAGGCCGGGCGATCGCCTGATCACCGAGCGTGACAATCGCGCCGCCGGTTTCCTGCCCGACCATCACCGCGCCGGCCTCCTGCGCCACGATGAAGGTGCCCACGCAGTTGACGTCGAAATGAGCCCGCAGGTCGTCGGCCGTCACCTCCTCGAGCGGCCCGGGGATCCAGATCGCCGCGCAGGTCACCACGGCGTCGATCCGGCCGAAGTGGTCGGCCACGCGATGCACCATCGCCCGCACCGGCCCCTCGTCGCGGAGGTTGGCCGTGACGGCAAGGCTTGGCAGGCCCGCCGCCTCTAACTCCGCCGCGAGCGCCCGGGCCTCGGAGAGCGATGCATGGCAATGGATCGCCACGGAATAGCCCCGCGACGCCAGCGCCCGCACCACAGCGGCGCCGATCCGCTTCGCGCCGCCGGTCACGAGTGCCACGCGGCCGGTCGATGCGACAGCGCCAGGCACGAAGGCCGGCAAGAAGTCGGGCGGGGTCATCGGGAGGGGCTCACTGCTGGCTTCCGGACCGGGCCGCGTGGTAGTCGAGAATCTGCTGCCAGGCCTCGGTCGGTGTCTCGGCGTAGGTGAAGAGTTCGAGGTGGTGGTCGCTGATCACGCCGGCGTCGGCGAGATACTGGAAGTCGATCACCTTCGACCAGTAGGCCTTTCCGTAGAGGATGATCGGTACCGGCTGCATGCGGTGGGTCTGCATCAGCGTGAGCGTCTCGAACATCTCGTCGAGCGTGCCGAAGCCTCCTGGGAAGAGCACGACGGCCGCCGCTCGGAGGATGAAGTGGAACTTCCGCAGGGCGAAGTATTTGAACTGGAAGCAGAGCTCCGGCGTGATGAACGGGTTGGGCTGCTGCTCGGCCGGCAGCTTGATGTTGAGGCCGATCGACTTGCAACCCACATCGAAGGCGCCGCGGTTGGCCGCCTCCATGATGCCCGGGCCGCCGCCGGTGACGATCACGTAGTCGCGCTGGTCGTCGCATTGGTTGTCGATCGACACGATCCGGGCGAACTCGCGAGCATCGTCGTAGTAGCGGCTGAACTCGATCAGCCGAGTGCACCGCTCCACGTCCCGCTTCGCCTTGGCATCACCGGGCGAAGCCTGGAGCACCCGACGGGCTTCGGAGAGCCGCCGCTCAGCGGCCGTCCGTTCCACGATCTGCGTGCCACCGAAGACGATCACGGTCGATTCGATCTTGTCGGCCTGAAGGCCGAGCTCGGCCTTGCCAAGCTCCAGGAGCATCCGCACGCCTCGCATCTCCACCCGTTGCAGCAGTGCGGGATCCTCCTGGGCAAGGCTGTAGCTCGGCGCGGAGAGGATCCGCTCCATGTTCTCGGCGACAAGGGCCACGTCGTCGCCGAGCACGGTGTCGGGCAGGATGGGGCAGGCCTTTCCGATGGCGGCGGGGGGTTCGGTCGTGGGGCGGGGCTTCTTGGCCATGGGATTCCTTTCTGCAGGGTCGTTCATGTCAGTCGAGTGCGACCCGTTCGCCGAGCCGGGGCACGTGGGCGTCCCAGCCGCGGGTCTGACGCAGGAATTCTTGCAGGCCGCGGGCTGCTGGCGGCTCCCCGTGCACCAAGAATGCGCGTTTCGGCATGGGCATAGCCCCGAGCCAGCGGTCGAGCTCGCGGCGGTCGGCATGGCCGGAGAGCGCGTCCACCCGGCGGATTGCGGCCCGCACGGGGATATCGCGGCCGTGAATCCGCAGGAACCGAGCGCCGTCGATGAGCGTGCGGCCGCGGGTGCCGGTCGCCTGATAGCCCGCCACGAGCACGGTCGTCTGCGGGTCGGGGAGCCGCTGGGCGAGATGATGGAGGATGCGGCCGCCGTTCATCATGCCGCTGGAGGCGATCACAATGCCGGGGCCATTGTGAGCGTTGATGGACTTCGATTCGTTGGCCGTCTTCGCCATCCGCACGAAGGGGCTGGCCAGCGACGCGGCCACGCCTTCGAGCTTCGCCTCGCTGAAGTCATGCTCGGCACTGTGCCGCATAAACACCTGCATCGCATCGACCGCCATCGGTGAATCGACCCAGATCGGAATCTCCGGCAACCGGCCCGCCGCCATGAGCGTGCGGAGGAGATAGACGAGCTGCTGGCAGCGGCCAATGGCGAACGAGGCGACGAGCATCATGCCCCCACGGGCGATCGCCTCTTTCGTCACGGTCTCGAGCTCGTCGAGCGGCCGGCTCGGGGGATGGTCGCGGTTGCCGTAGGTGCTCTCGCAGACGAGATAATCACAGGGGGGCGGCGAGACCGGATCGTTGTAGAGCGGTGCGTCGAACCGGCCCACGTCCCCCGAAAAGACGATCCGCAGCGGCGCTGATCGCCCCGGCTCTGCCACTTCCATCTCCACGAAGGAGCTGCCCAGCATGTGGCCCGCGTCGTGAAATCGGCACCGCACACCCGACGCCGGCTCGAACCACTCGAGCCGTGGCACCGGAGAAAGCAGTCGCAGCGTGCGATCAACATCCTGCTCTTCGTAGAGCGGCAGGGCGGGGCGGTGCTTCGCGTAGCCCTTGCGGTTGGCGTAATAGGCATCTTCTGCCTGACACTTTGCCGAATCGTAGAGCAATAGGCCGAGCAGGTCGGCCGTCGGGGGGGCCGTATGGATTCGCCCGCGAAATCCCTCGCGGGTGAGCCGCGGCAGAAAGCCCGAGTGATCGATATGACCGTGCGTGAGCACGACGGCGTCGATCGAGTCGGGCGCCGGCTGAAACCGCACCCAGTTCCGCTCCCGTAGATCCTTCTCACCTTGAAAGAGCCCGCAGTCGACCAGCACCCGGGCCGATCCCGTGTCGATGAGGTGTCGCGAGCCCGATACCACTCCCGCGGCGCCCAGAAACGTCAGCGTCGTCATCGTCCCTCCTTCGTCTCACCGGCCATCAGCACCTCCCCCGGCGCCACGGCCAGGGCATCGACCGTGCACCGCCTCGCGGCTGGCCCGACGCCCGCAGGCAGCGTCACCACGAGCACGCTGCGGCCGTCGCCGCGGCGGATCTCCGCCATGAGTCCGAGCGGCTCCAGGCGTGCAGCGAGCGCATGCAGGAGCGGGCCACGAGGAACCGGAACGGGCCCGATTCGCGCGTCCGCCACCGTACATTCCACCTGATTCGCCTCGCGGAGCCTGATCTCGAGGCCACACGATACCACGGCCGAGAGCGGCCCCACACCAGCCCGCATGCCGAGCCGAACCAGGTGGTCTGCCAGTTCGATCCGGGGCGCCGTGACGCCCGCCGGCAAGAGGCCGGCATGATTTCGTGGCAGGTCGAGGGCGAGCCAAGCATTCAGTTCGTTCTCCGTGATCGCAGCCTCCCACGGCCCGACCCGCTTGGCGGCTGCCTGGAGGCCGACGACCTTCGTGATCAGTCGCCGCGCCGCCTGCTCCGCACCGGCCGCGGCGCCGTCGTCGAGACGGTCGCGATAGAAGGCTGGCATGCTGGTCGTCACGGCCACGACGAGCCCTGCGACGACCGCGGCGACGAGTCCCAACGCGACAGCCGCCGCCAGCACCGGCCGTCGAAGCCGCCCCGGGCGCGGCGGCTTC
>JBAVTF010000151.1:0-2966 GCA_049695995.1 Pirellulales bacterium
CCTGTCGCCCTGCACTCCGGAGAGAGCCTCTCATGAACGCCAAGCAGAAGGCCGCCTGGCGCGCGGCCGTGCTCCTGCACGACCAGGCAGCCGGAGCGGACCGCTCCGACTGCCCGGTCCAACTATCCCTCTACTCTTGGGACAAAGTTCAGATATCTGGACATTGCCCCTTTAGATCGTGATGGGTTTTTCGGCCTGAACGGCCAGGCGGAGACGCAGAGGGGTGCCGGGGAACGGGATGGCCAGGGCGTCGAGTTGCTCGCACAGTGCCGTTAGCGCAGCCGTGCGATGCGGCGACGATTGACGAGCAATCGTCACACGCAACTCACCCTCGGTGACTTCGAGCCGCGCGGGCGATTGGAATGCAGCGTGGAGCAGCGTGCGGCCTTCCTCATCGGCCCGCGCATAGTGGCCCTGGAGCATCCCCAGCAGTTCCGTCTCCACTTGGTAGGCAGCCATCTTGATCGTGTCCGCAATCAGCTTCTTCTCCGTCTTCAGCATCTTCAGATCGCCGGCCGAGATCCGCTTCGGCGTCTTCTGGCGTTGCTGGAGCAGCCGCTCGATCCGCCTCTCGACCTGCTGGAGTTGCTGGCGGAGCGCGGCATGCGCGATCTTGAATCCACGCATCGTCGGCCGTGTCGCCTCGTGGTTGGCGGCAGCTTCTTTTCCCAGTTCGCCCTGAAGACGCGCCACCTTCGCCCGGGCCTCTTTCAGATGCCGCGTGAGCCGAAGCCACTGGGGATTGCGGCGATCGGTCGCTGCCGGCAGTTCTTCCGCCCCATATTCGATCAGCGCGTCCAGGGCAAACTCCTCCTTCGCGTACTTGAAGTAATTCTCCTGACGCCAACGATGAAACATGCGGTAAGCCACCATCACGGCCGAGAGATCCTCGCGGTTCGTGAGGATCGGCGTCTGGCGTCCGCCATCCCGTAACACCCGCACCTCCCGCATCCACAAGTACCGCTTGCGCGCCTTGGCCCGCTGGCGTTTGTCCTCTCCTTCGGCGGGCAGCACGCCCACGCGGACCCGTGGCCGGTCGCAGACCTCGTATTCTCGCCACGCGCCGTCGATCTGCTCTTTCTCGACGGTGAACCGCCCCGACGGCAGCTTCCCGACCTTGCCCTTGCGGTATGTGATCACGTCGAAGCCCGCGGCGATCAGCCGCGCGAACAGTCTGGGGCTGAAGCCGCCTCGGTCGAAGATCACCGTGATCCGCCGCCCGTCGCCCACCAGCCGCCGCACATCGGCCAAGATCGACTCCAAGACTTGCGTCAACTGCGCGTTCGCCTCGCTGGTTACGACCAACAGCGGTTCGCCGTAGGTGTCATGCACCCAGGTGTCGGTCGCCGCGGGGGTAGCCACGTGCCGCTGCGCCTTCTTGGCCTCAAACAGCGGGAATTTCCCGTGGTATTCCCGCACGTGCCCATCCACGTACAGAAACGCCACACGGTCCTCGTCCTGGGCGATCCGCCGGCGGGCTGCCTCGTCCATCAACTGCTTCGCACGTCCCCGTGCCGCCAAATCCGTGTACTTGCGACGCACCGTCTTGACTTCCGGGGCTCGGTCCAGCCCCAAGACCGCCCCCAGATCCTCCGGAAGGTACTCTTTCCAATGCTCGGGCCGCTTGATCCGTAACAACGCGCCGAGAAACAGCGTCACCACGATCGTCCGCAGACCGTAGAACGACGGGTGCAGCGAACCGTACACCTTCTCGAACGTCGCGATCAGCCCGTGGCGGACCAGGAGCGGCACGGCCAACAGTGCCCCGGCACGCGGCAGGCTCTCGTGGTCGGCAAACAGCGGGGCCGCATCGTCCAGCAACCCCGCGCGCGCCAAGCCTCGGTCGATGCTGCGGTCGCGGGGATCGCGATCCAAGGTGAACGACGGCACGACGGGCGGTTCGAGGGAGACTGGGGCGTCTTGCCCGCACGGCTCGGGCGGGAGCAAAGAGAGAACCACGGCAGGCGAAGGCGTTTCCGCGGGGGCGTCGCGGATGCTTTCCACTACGGCGGCCGGGGCCGACGCGCTGGCCTCCGCACTGGCGACCTCCGCAGCCTGGTCGTCCAATTCCGGCAGCATCTGCGGAATGGCGGCAACTTTGCGAGTCCATCCCAGTCGCTTCAAGGTCCGACGGATCGTGGCCTCGTCGACTGCCAACCGCTTGGCCATTTGGCGGTTGGAGCATCCCGCACGGAACCACCGGCGAACACAGCCCTCTTGGCTCTTGTCCAACTCGCGACCACGTCCGCTGGGCTTCTTGGATACCAGGCCGTCCATCCCCTGCTTGCGGTACTGTCGCTCCCAGCGGGCCTGCGTCGGTAACGCGTGGCCGAACGCCTGGCAGATTTCCTGCTGCGTGGCCAAGCCCGACTGCCGCAGGGCGACAGCCACCAATCGCAGATGGACTTCGTCGATCAGGGCGACGGTGTAGATCGGTTCGTGCCAGTGGAAGACGACGCGGTAGCCGTCGTTATCGACAAACCACAGCGACGTGTTGAGAAAGGTCCGGCCATCAGGCGCGGGGGCTTCCAGGGGCAATAACGATTGGACGAAGGCGTATGTGGTCATATGTATATGACGCACGAAGCCTCCGAAAAGTTCCCCAGAACTGTTTACGTATTCCGCCGCACCAGACCTCACGAAACCCCAACAACTTCCGGGAATCGGGGGCTATGTCAGGAGACGTGAACCTCGTCAATGCGGGAGCCGCGAGCAGCATCGGTGCCTACGCCGCAAGCGGCGCCGCCGGCCTCGTCCTCGGCGGAGGCACGCTCCAATACACCGGAAGCAGCATGGCGACCGCCATCACGCGCGGCTTCACACTCAACACGGCAAACAGCGCGATCAACGTGAATCCCGACAATACCGCGCTGAAGCTTGGCGACTCGTCGCTCGGCGGGTTCCTGCTCAACGTGACCGGCGGCGCAGGCAGCAGCCTGAGCTTGGAAGCGACCACGGTCACCGGC
>JBAVTF010000152.1:0-9005 GCA_049695995.1 Pirellulales bacterium
CGAGCGAGCGAAGAACAGGATGTTCGTAGCGAGCGTCCGGCGACAGGGTACGGGCAACCCCGACCCACACCACTACGGGTTAGCCCCAGCGGAGCGACGACGAGCCGCCGTGGCCGCGGGTGCCGCAGAACGACACCTCGATGCCGAGGTCGCGGGCGACGGCAGCCTTCATGAGAGCGGCCCGGTCGGCGGCCGCGGCGTCCTTCGCGTAGGCGACTTGGATATGGTTGGCCTTGTGGCGAGCCATCATCTGGTCGCGCGACACGCCGTACGTGACGGCGTGCATGATCGGCCACTGCTTCGTGGTCGCTTCGAGCCGGCGGCGGGTCTCCTGCTCGGGCAGGGCGATCACTTGGGCCCGGCCGATGTCCATGCAGAGCCTTTCCGGCGCGGAGGGCCCGCCCGTGCCATCGACCCAGATCCGGCTCCACACGATCTCGCCCGGTTTGCTCACGCCGGATAGCGTGCTGCCTCCCAGTCGGAAATACATCGGCGGCTGACGAAAGCCCTCCGCCCCCTTCCAGCCGCCACGGAAGTGGCTCGGCGGCGCGGCGCCCGAGATCTCGAACACCCACACCCACTGGTCGGTCGTCTGGGACTGATCCCAGTCGCCCCAGCGGATGTCGTGGAGCGTGTTCTCCACCGGCTCGCCCAGGGCCTCATGCACCCGCTGCGTGAGCAGGCCGTCGAGCCCGGCGCATTCGTCCACCTCATTGAAGTGGACGAGCGGTCGGCCCTTCAAGAGTACGCGGGACGAGCCCTCGGCCGTGACGGGAGGACGCTTCGAGTCGTTGAGCATCCCCTCCACAAGGTCGCTGGCCGGGAGGAGATCCTTGAGGCCCTGCTGATATTGGATGCCGATGCAGTCACAGCCGAAGCGGTCGGCGAGCCTCAGGGCGGCCACGTACATCTTGCACTGCAGGAGCACCTGGGCCCGCGTCAGCTCCGTGGCCTCGTTCTTGCCGAAATGAAACCGCATGCCCGCCTGCTCCAGCCAGCGGAGCACGCCCTTCGCCTCGGCATCGGACACGCGGGTCGTCTCGTGGTAAAGCGCGCTCTGGCTGAGCCGCTCCTTGAACACGCCGGTGGCGTGCAGGAGCCGGTCGGGGATGATGGCATTGAACATCCCCATGCAGCCCTCGTCGAAGACGCCCATCAGCGCCTTGCGGCGGCGGAGGTCGGCCGCGATCGCCTCGGCCGCCTGGGCGACGGGCCGGGGAAACTTCACCCGGTCGATCGGTACCACCTGGCTCGTGTCGTGGTGGACCGAACGGTGGTCGAGCCAGGCCGCGAGGTGGCGGTCGAAGCTGGGGCTCGCGAAGTCATCGGCCCAGAGCGTGGCATAGGGCACGCCGGCCTTCGTCAGCGAGCCGTTGAGGTTGAGCATGCCGACGAGGCCGGGCCACTGCCCCGACCAGTTGGCGACCGTCAGGATCGGCCCCTGGTGGGTGGTGAGACCGGGCAGCACGTGGTTGGAGTATTGCCAGACCGCTTCGGCCACCACGAGCGGCGTTAATTCGTCGATTCCGGCGAACACGTCGAGACCTTCGCGGCCGCTGGCGATGAAACCGTGGCCGCGTGACCGCGAGATGGGGTGGCCACGGTCGAGAGCCCAGCCGGCGCGGGCAAAGGCGGCGGTGAGGTCGACCTCGAGTTGTTTCTGTGCCGGCCAGCAGACGCGGTTGGCCTCTTCCCGCAGATCGCCGCTGGCCACGAGTACGGCTCGCCGCTGCGTGCGAGACTTCTCTGCCGACGCCGGCCGCACGGGGGTGGACTTCGACATCGCCATGGCTGCTCCCAATCGGGTGGTGGGGCAACTATACTCAGGCTCGCACGGCGGCTGCCATGCACGCGTGGTGTTGACCGCTGGCCATGTGCCGGATCACGACCGAATCCAGGAGGACTGTGATGAAGCGAACGACGTGGGGCCACTGGGCCGTGGGACTCGTGACGGCGGTCGGTGTCGCCGCGACCGCGCAGGCCGCCGATCCAGCGCCCGCGCAGCCAGCCGCGGCCACCACATTGACCGACTTCAAGCGCTGGGTGATCGCGTCGGACTACTCTCGCGATGGCAGCCTGCTTGTCACCGCCGGCGGCGAGAGCCTGCTCTATCGCCCTGGTGACGTCGTCGTGTGGAAGGCTGCCGACGGCAGCCGCGTGGGCGATCTCGCCGGCCATCCGACCGCCGTGTGGGCCGTCAAGGTGTCGGCCGACGGCAAGCTGGCCGCAACGGCCGGCTACGACGGGCTCGTGAAGCTCTGGGACCTCCAGGCTCGCACGCTCAAGCATGATCTCAAGAAGCACAAGGGCTGGGTGCGGTCGCTCGCCTTCTCGCCCGACGGCACTCGGCTCGCATCGGCCGGTGAGGATGGCACGGTCGTCCTCTGGGACACGGGCACCGGGGCCGAGGTGAAGGCGGTACCTGCCCACACCGGGGCCGTGACGGCCGTGGCCTTCTCTCGCGATGGGGCAACGCTCGCCACCGGCGGCGGCGACAAGCTGGTGAAACTCTGGAACGCTGCCGACGGCGCCGAGAAGGGGAAGCTCGAAGGGCATGGCGACGCGATCTGGGCGGTCGCCTATTCACCTGATGGCTCGCGGCTGGCGACGGCGAGTGCCGATCGCACGATCCGGCTCTGGAACACGTCGGACTCGAAGGAGTACGCCGTGCTGCCAGGCCATAAGGATTGGGTCACGAGCGTGGCCTTCTCGGCCGACGGCGGCCGGCTCGTGTCGGGCAGTCTCGATGGCGCCGTCAAGCTGTGGGACGTGAATGCCAAGGGAGAACAGGAAGGGCCAGCCAAGCTCGCATCGAGCGTCTGGACCGTGGCGTTCACGCCGGACGGCAAGTCGATCTTCGCCGGCACGCATGCCGGCCCGCAGACGGTGGCCGCCCCGGCGCCGAAGCTGCTGCCGCCACCGCCTCCTCCTGCTCCGCCGGTTGAGCCGAAGCCTGCCGCCCCCGTCGCGGAGCCGCCGAAGCCCGACGCCGCGAAGCCGGCCGAGCCTGCGAAGCCAGCTGAACCACCGAAGCCGGCCGATCCGCCCAAGCCCGCATCGCCTGCTCCGGCACCGACGCAGCCCGCACCGGCGCCGGCACAGCCGCCTGCGTCAGCAGCTCAGCAGCCTGCACCTGCACCTGCACCTGCTCCTGCACCTGCTCCTGCTCCTGCTCAGCAGCCGCCGGCGAAGTAGCCCGCGGTATCCGTTTCCTCTCGAGCATTCGTGAACGTCATGCACATTCGATCGCTGCAGGGTCTCGTCGCTGTCGCCGCTGCGTCCGTCGTGGGAGGTCTCGTCGGCGGGCTCATACTCCGGGCAGCGCCGCTGCCGCGGGCCCATGCGGCCTCGTCGCTCGTCGAGGAGTCGTTCGCCGTCTGCACGGCGTACATCGACGACGGCATCGAAGGCTTCTTCATTCTCGACTTCGAGACGGGGGATCTCTCCGGCGGCGTGCTCGGCCAGACACCGCTGAAGTTCACGCGTGCCTACCGTCACAACGTCCTCAAGGACCTTGATATCAAGGCAGGGAAGGTAAAGAACCCGCGGTTCACGCTCCTCTCGGGTGGCGCTGCGGTCGGTGGTCCCGCCGGCATGAACATGGCTCAGTCGGTGCTCTATGTGACCGACGTCTCGACCGGCGTCACGGTGGCCTACGGCATCCCGTGGAACTCGCAGGTGGCGGATGCGCCGGGCATGGCCGAACTCATGCCGCTCGATATCGCGAAGCCGCGCGGTGGCGGGGCGAAGGTGCGATGACGGCCACGGCAGGCTCGATCTCGGTCGTGGTCAATGGTGAGTCGAGAACGGTGGCGGCCGGCGCGACAGCGCTTGGGCTGCTCCAGGATCTCGGCCTCGAAGGCCGGCCCGTGGCCGTGGAAGTGAACGAGCTGGTTGTGCCGCGGGCTCGGCTGGGCGACTGCGTGCTCGAGGCGGGCGATCGTCTGGAGATCGTGACGCTCGTGGGTGGCGGCTGAATGGAGCGAGGCATGGCGACAGATGCGGTCACCACGGTGACGGACGACGGCGCAAACGCCGGCTGCGCGGATGGGCCGCTCCGCGTCGGCGACATGACGCTCACGAGCCGGCTCATTGTCGGCACCGGGAAGTACGCGACCCATGCCGAGATGGCCCACTGTCTCGCTGCCGCTGGCGCCGACTGTGTGACCGTGGCCGTGCGGCGGGAACGGCTCGTCAATGCCGCCGGCGAGAACATTCTCGATGCGATCGATCTCGCCCGTTACACGCTGCTGCCCAATACGGCTGGCTGCTACACGGCCGCCGATGCCGTCCGCGTGGCCCGCCTCGGCCGCGAGCTGCTTCGCGACCTGGGCAATCCCGGTGCCGAGTGGGTGAAGCTCGAGGTGCTCGGCGACCCGAAGACACTCCTGCCCGACCCCGTCGGCACGCTCGAGGCCACCGGGCAGCTCGTGGCCGACGGGTTCACCGTGCTCGTCTATTCGAGCGATGACCCCGTCGTGGCTCGCAGGCTCAAGGAGCTGGGCGCGGCCAGCGTCATGCCCGCGGGCAGCCCAATCGGCTCCGGCCAGGGCATCCTCAATGCCAACAACCTCCGCATCTGTATGGAGTATCTGAAGGGAGACGACCCCGACTATCCGGTGATCGTCGATGCCGGCGTGGGCACCGCCAGCGACGTGGCCGAGGCGATGGAGCTAGGCGTGGATGGCGTGCTGCTCAACACGGCGATCGCCCACGCGACCGATCCGCTGCGAATGGCCCATGCGATGAAGGCGGCCTGCTTCGCAGGCCGCCACGCGTTTCTCGCGGGACGTATGCCGCGGCGGCTGTACGCAACGGCGTCGAGCCCAGTCGAGGGCACGATCGCGAGCCAGGGGCGGTCGCGCTGATGCTGGCGAAACGAGTGATCCCGTGCCTCGACGTGGAGAAGGGGCGGGTCGTGAAGGGCACCCGGTTCCTGGAGCTGGCCGACGCCGGCGATCCGGTGGAGGTGGCGGCCCGCTATGAGGCGGAAGGGGCCGATGAGTTGGTGTTCCTCGACATCACCGCCAGCCACGAGGATCGTGGCATCGTGCTCGACATGGTGCGGCGGGTGGCCGAGACGATCTACATGCCGTTCACCGTCGGTGGTGGCATTCGCACGCTCGACGATGCGGCCCGGCTCGTGCAGGCCGGCGCGGAGAAAGTGAGCATCAACTCATCGGCCGTGAAGACGCCCGAGCTCGTCACGGCCGTGGCCGACCGCCTCGGCAGCTGCGCCACGGTCGTCAACATCGATCCGAAGAGGGTGATTCGCGACGGCCGCGAGGTGTGGGAGGTGTTCATCAACGGCGGCCGTGTGCCGACGGGCCTGGAAGCGGTCGCCTGGGCCAGGCGGGTCGAGGAGCTGGGAGCCGGCGAGATCGTGCTCACCTGCATGGACCGGGATGGCACTCGCGAGGGGTACGACCTCGAGATGACGGCTGCCGTGAGCAGCGCTGTGCGCATTCCGGTGGTGGCCAGCGGTGGCGCGGGCGCCCCCGAGCATCTCGCCGACGCGGTGCAGCAGGGCGGTGCCGACGCGGCGCTGGCCGCTGGCATCTTCCACTTCGGGAAGTGTACGATTCGGGAGGTCAAGGAACTGTTCGCGAGCCGTGGGATTCCCGTCCGCCCCGCCGGCGGCTGAGCCACGTTTCCTGCGCCGATTCTTCCGCTTCTCCCCTCCCTCGATTCCCCGCTAGCCGCACGCGATGTCCACGACCGAATCATCCGCCCCCGAGGCGACCGCAGGTGTGCGGTCGGCCCAGGGCCCCCGGGGTCCTCTCGAGATCGATCGCCTGTTCGAGGCGCTCGTCAAGCTCCAGGGGAGCGACCTGCACCTGAAGGTGGGGCAGCCGCCGTTCATGCGGGTGAAGGGTGCGCTCCAGCCGCTGAAGGCTCCAAAGCTCGACGACGAGCAGATGCAGCGGCTCTGCCTGCCAATGCTGGATGAGCGGCAACGAAAGATCCTGGACCACGACGGCGGCGCTGACTTCGCCCACTCCGCGGTCATCGAGGGTGTGCGATGGCGGTTTCGCGTGAACCTGCTCTACCAGCAGGGCTCACTCGGCCTTGTTGCCCGCCGCGTCAACAACACGATTCCCGACTTCAAGGGGCTGTTCCTCCCGCCGGCGATCGAGCGGCTTTGCCAACTCGACCAGGGGCTCGTGCTCCTCGCAGGCGTGACGGGCTCGGGGAAGAGTACGACGATCGGGTCGATGCTCAACTACATCAACCAGAACTATCGCAAGCACATCCTCACGCTCGAGGATCCGGTCGAGTTCGTCTACACCGACGACAAGTGCCTGATCAACCAGCGGGAGATCGGCACCGACGTGCGGAGCTTCGAGATCGGGATGAAGCACGCCGTCCGCGAAGACCCCGACATCATCGTGGTCGGCGAGATGCGCGACGTGGAGACCTTCAAGACGGCTATTCACGCGGCCGAAACGGGCCATCTCGTGTTCGGCACGATCCACGCCTCCAATGCGCCGAGCACGATCACCCGCATCCTCGACCTGTTTCCGCAGGAGGAGCACGCCGCGATCCGCAGCGCCATCGCCTTCAACATGAAGGGGATCGTGGCTCAGAAGCTGCTCAAGTCGATCAAGCCGGGCGTGAGCCGGGTGCCAGTGGTGGAGCTGATGTTCTTCGACGTGCTCGTGAGAAAGTACGTGCTCGAAGGGCTCGACCATCAGTTGGCCGATCACATCAAGAAATCGGCCCGCGACGGCATGCAGGACTTCACGATGAGCCTCAAGAGCCTCGTCGATCAGGGACTGATCGACCGCAACGCGGCCCTCGAGATCGCGCCCAACCGCGAGGCGCTTGAAATGGCACTGAAGGGCATCGGGGTTACCTAACGCATGATGGCGTTTCTGAAATCATCGAGCGGTGCGGCTGAGAAGAAAGTCCCTCCGGCGACCTTTGCGCCGCGGGTGGATGCGACGGCTGAGCAGGTCGCCGCCCGCAAGGAGGCGGCCGGCATGCCCGGGTACAAGCCGCTGGCGGCCGCATGTGGTGAGGTGCTGGCCGCGGCGGCCACGTCGGTGCTGCTGGAGGTCGGCGGCAAGCAGCAGGTGAGCATCCGTCGGCGGATCGACAATGTCTGGCAGCCGGCGGAGCCGTTTTCCGATGAGGCCGGACTGGCGGCGGTGGTGGCGCTCAAAAAGCTTGCCGGGCCGCTCGTGGCAACCGAAACGGGTGACCACGTCGGCGAATTTGTCGCTGAAGCAGACGGTGTGCGGCGACCGTGCAGGCTTTCCGTCCGGCAGGTGGGTACCCACGAGCAACTCCTCGTGCGCATCGGCGGTGCGCTGCCGCCGCAGGACTCGGCGGGGCTTGCGGGCATGCTGGGCCGGATCGTACCGGGGTTGCGGTCGAAGGCGGCGACGCCAGCGACGAACGAGCCATCGCTCCCGAGTGTGACGTTCGCGGCCGACCGTGGGGCCGGAATGGAGGGGCTGGCCGCCGCCTGTCAGCTGCTCGCGGCTGCCATTAACGGGCGTGCGGGCGAGATCGTCATCGAGGCCAATCGCGATCAGGCGAGCGTGCATCACGACGTCGATGGCGTCTGGCGACCCGTCGTGACGCTCGGCCGCCAGGAAGCCGCGGCCGTCGCGGCCGTGTTCAAGGCGGTCGCGGGCATCGAGGGTCGCGACCGCGGCGGCCGGCAGTCGGGCCGCTGCGACATCGTGGTCGATGGCAAGCCGTGGCCATGCACGATCAGCGTTCAGGCCGTACCGACGGGCACGCGGCTGCTCGTGACCCACGACTATCGCCGGCCGAAGTTCAAGACGCTCGCTGACACGGGCATGACCGAGCCGCTGGTGCAGCGGGTGCGGGAACTCGTGGCGCTCGAAAGCGGCGTGCTCGTCGTCACCACGCCGAAGCGTAACGGGCTCTCGACGCTCTTCGACGGCGTGCTTACCGCCGCCGATCGGATGCTGCGAGACTTCGTGTCCCTCGAGGATGCGGCGATGCCCCGGCCGGAGATCCAGAACGTGCGGCCGGTGCGCTGGGACGTCGCTGCGGGCGGAACGCCCGTCGCCGCCCTCGATCAGGCCCTGCGGGAGTATCCGCGGGTGCTCGTCGCCTGCGATCTCAAGGATCCGGAGCTCGCGCAGAGGCTCGTCGCCCAGGCGGCCGAGGGGCTGCTTGTGATCGTCGGCGTTCGCGGTGCCGACGCTGCCGACGGGATCGCGACGCTCGCCTCTCTCGGCATCGCGGCTGACCAGCTGGGCCGGCTCCTGCTCGGCTCGATCGCGGGCCGGCTCGTGCGGAAGCTCTGCCCGAAGTGCCAGGAAGACTACCTGCCGACGCCGGACGAGATCGCTACGCTCAAGATCGATCCCGGCACGCGGCCCACACTGCATCGGGCGCTGCAAGGAGGCTGCGGCGTGTGCGGTCAGACAGGCTATCTCGGCCGCACGGGCATCTTTGAGATCGCTTCCGGCCGCACGGTGAACCAGGCGGTTGCGGCCGGTGCCGAGGCCGCCGTGATCAGGCAGGCAGCCGTGAAGGACGGGATGAATCCGCTCTCACGGGAAGCTCGCCGGCTCGTGGCGGAGGGCATCACGTCGCTCGACGAAATCCAGCGGGTCTTCCGCAAGGGCTGAGGGAATCGCGATGGATGCTGAATCGCCGTCTGATGTGGCGACTGAGGTTTCGGGCTACCGGCCGGTGAGCAGTCTGGCGGTCGCGGCCTTGATCGTCGGCTGCGCGTCGGCGCTGGCGCTCGTGAGTCCCGTGTTCTGGGTCGTGCCGCTCGTCGGCGCGGCACTCGCATTGGTCGCCGTTCGGGATGTCACCCGCAGTGGCGCGGCGAAGGCGGGCGGGCTGGCCGCTTTGGCCGGGCTCGCACTCGCTCTCGGCTTCGGGTCACAGGCCATGACCGCTGCGGCCACGGCTCGCTGGCTCGCCGCGGCGCGGGCCGAGGCTGCTGCCGGCTTCTGGCTCGACGCCCTGTGTGACGGTCGCACGGACGATGCCCGCAGCATGTGCGGGCC
>JBAVTF010000153.1:0-44583 GCA_049695995.1 Pirellulales bacterium
TCCCACACCCGTGAAGGCCGCGGCTGCTCCCGTGGCGGCGCCGCCGGTCGAGGAGCCGGTGGCGGCGGCGGTGAAGGCCGTCGAGCCCGCGGGTCCGGCCGTGCGGCGGCTGGCTCGTGAACTCGGCGTCGATCTTGGGGGCGTGCGTGGCAGCGGCCCGTCCGGCCGGATCGTTCGGGAAGACGTGATCGCCGCCGTCCGCCAGGCGGGCGGGGCGGGATCCGGCAGCCGCACGCAGCGGGCGTCGACCGCGACCGAGCGCGACGACTGGGGGCCGATCCGCCGCGAGCAGATGTCGCGGATGCGGAAGACGATCGCCGCCAACATGGTCCGTAGCGTGCAGACGATCCCGCACCTCACGAACTACGACGACGCCGACGTGACGGAACTCGAGGCGTTGCGGAAGGCCTCCGCTCCGGAATACGCCAAGAACAACCTCAAGCTCACGGCGCTGGCCTTCGTGATCAAAGCGGTGAGCCTGTCGCTGCGGCAGCATCCGGCGGTGAACGCGTCGATCGACCCGGAGAAGGGGGAGATCGTCTACAAGGATTACGTGAACGTCGGCCTGGCAGTGGACACGCCCCGCGGCTTGGTCGTGCCCGTGCTCCGCGACTGCGACAGCCTGAGTATTCCGCAGATTGCCCAGGCGATCGCCGACACGGCCGAGAAGGCGAAGAACGCCCAGTACGGGATCGAGGATCTCCGTGGTGGCACCTTTACGATCAGCAACCTCGGGGCTGTCGGCGGCACCTACTCGACGCCGATCATCAATTGGCCCGAGGTGGCTATCTTGTTGCTGGGCCGGTCGCGCAAGATGCCGGTCGTGCACGACGACAAGATCGAGCCGCGGCTGATGATGCCGTTGTCGCTCTCCTACGATCATCGGCTGATCGACGGGGCGATGGCGGCCCGCTTCCTCAACGAGGTGATCGGCTACCTCGAAAGCCCGGGGCGTCTGCTCCTGGCCATGTGACGCCGCGACCGCGGCGGGCCGGATTGGATCAACACTGTGAACACCACCGACGACATCGACTCGACCGGCACGGCAAGCCTCGCCTTTCTCGAAGAGCTATTCGAGCAATACCGCACTGATCCTGCCGGCGTGCCGTCCGACTGGCGGGCTTACTTCGAGGCACTCGACTCGGCCAACGGCGCCGCCCGACCCGTTGCGGTTGCCGTGCCCAACGGCCAGCAGCCTGCGTCGGTCGTTCATCGGGTGCCGGCGGTTCCCTCGGCGCCACATGCGAAGCTCGTCACGCCCGATGGCATCGCCACCGGCCATGCCGTTGCCATCGCCAATGGCGAGGTGAAATTGCCCGCCGCCCCGGCGGGCGAGGCCATGCCGTTGCCGCTGCCGCCTGTTGCCGAAGGCACGGCTGGAGAGGAGCGGGTCGCGTTTCTGCAGGACCGCGTCGATCAGCTCGTACGGGCGTTTCGCGTCCGCGGCCATCTGATGGCGGAGATCGATCCACTGGGGCGGCCGCGGCCGGGGCTGCCCGAACTCGACCCGCGGTTCTATCACCTCACCGAAGCCGACATGGACCGCAGCTTCTCGACCGACACGATCGAGGGGCCGCAGTCGATGTCCCTGCGGCAGATCATCAAGCGGCTGCGCAACACCTACTGCCGGTCGATCGGTGTGCAGTTCATGCACATGGACGACCTCCGCGTGCGGCAGTGGCTGCAGGTGCGGATGGAGGGCTGCGAGAACCGGATCCAACTCGACCGCAAGCAGCAACTGCGGATCTACCGCCAGATGACGACGGCCGCGGTGTTCGAGGAGTTCATCCAGAAGCGATTCCTCGGGGCCAAGAGCTTCTCGTTGGAGGGCTCGGAGAGTCTGATCCCGCTCGTTGAGATGGCGATCGAGCGGGCGGCATCCCAGGACATCGCCGATTGCGTGCTCGGCATGGCCCACCGCGGCCGGCTCAACGTGCTCGCCAACGTCATGGGCAAGAGCCCGCAGAAGATCTTCCGAGAGTTCGCCGACATGGATCCGGAGCTTCACGTCGGCCGCGGCGACGTGAAGTATCACCTCGGCCATTCGACCGACTATCAGGCGGCCAACGGCAAGAGCGTGCACCTCACACTCTGCTTCAACCCCAGCCATCTCGAGTTCGTGAACCCGGTGGCGATCGGCCGGATGCGGTCGCGGCAGGATCGCGTTGGTGACCTGACGCGGCAGCAGGGGCTCGTGATCCTGATCCACGGCGATGCGGCCTTCGCCGGCGAAGGGATCATCCAGGAGACGCTGAATCTGAGCGAACTCGACGCCTACCGCGTCGGCGGCACGCTCCACGTGATCGTGAACAACCAGATCGGGTTCACCACCGGGCCGCGTGAATCCCGCAGCTGCATGTACGCCACCGACGTGGCGAAGATGCTCCAGATCCCGATCTTTCACGTGAATGGCGAGGATCCGGAGGCCGTCGCCCAGGTGGTGAACCTGGCGATGGATTTCCGCCGGGAGTTCCAGCGCGACGTCGTGATCGACATGTACTGCTTCCGTCGCCGCGGCCACAACGAGGCCGACGAGCCGGCGTTCACGCAGCCTGCGCTCTATCGCGTGATCGAGCGGCGGCCGAGCGTGCACGAGAGCTATCTCGAGAAGCTGCTCAAGCTCGGTGAACTGACCCGCGAGGAGGCCCAGCAGATCGTCGAGCAGCAGCAGGCGAAACTGGCGGCGGATCTCTCGGTGGCCAAGAGCGAAGACTTCGTCCACAAGACCGATATCGGCGGCGTGTGGTCGTTCTACATCGGCGGACGTGAGCAAGATGCCGCCGACGTCGACACGGGGGTGCGCCGCGAGACCCTCGTGCACCTGCTCGAGCGGCTCGTCACGCTGCCCGATGGTTTTCAGCCACACGCAAAGATCAAGAAGTTTCTGGAGGGTCGCGTCCAGATGGCGGCCGGCACGCAGCCGCTCGACTGGTCGGCCGCCGAGGCCCTGGCGCTCGCCAGTCTTGCCACTCAGGGTCTACGGGTGCGGCTGACCGGTCAGGACAGTCAGCGGGGCACGTTCAGCCACCGCCACGCCGTGATCCACGACGTGGTGACCGATGAGACGTTCTGCTCGCTCGAGCATCTGGCCCCCGACCAGGCGCCGGTGGAGATCTACAACAGCCCGCTTTCCGAGGCGGGCGTGCTCGGCTTCGAATACGGCTACAGCCTCGATTGCCCTGACGGGCTCGTGATGTGGGAGGCCCAGTTCGGCGACTTCGTGAACGCCGCGCAGGTGGTGATCGACCAGTTCATCTGCAGCGCCGAAGACAAGTGGAATCGCCTTTCGGGCATCGTGATGCTCCTGCCGCACGGCTTCGAAGGGCAAGGGCCCGAGCACTCGAGCGCCCGGCTGGAGCGGTTCCTGTCGCTCTGCGCCAAGGACAACATGCAGGTGGTGCAGCCGACGACGCCTGCCCAGATGTTCCACTGCCTGCGGCGGCAGGTGCTCCGCGTCTGGCGGAAGCCGCTCGTCGTGATGACGCCGAAGAGCCTGCTTCGTAATCCGGCCTGCGTGTCGAGCCTCGACGACCTAGTGAAGGGGGAGTTCCAGAGGGTGATCCCCGACATGTCGGGAGTGCCTCCGCGGGACGTGCGTCGCATCCTCCTCTGCTCGGGCAAGGTGGCCTACGAGTTAGAGAAGCGGCGGCAGGATCTGGGCCGCCGCGACGTTGCCATCGTCCGCGTCGAGCAGCTCTACCCGCTGCCACGGCGGGCGCTCGAGGAGGCCTTGGCGTCGTACACGCCCGGCACGCCGGTGGTGTGGGTGCAGGACGAGCCAGAGAACATGGGTGCATGGCGGTTCTTCCGCATCCACTTCGGCGACAAGCTGCTCGATCGGTTTCCCTTTTCGGGGATGTGTCGCCAGAGCGCCGCGAGTCCTGCCACCGGCTCGAAGAAGAGCCACGACCTCGAACAGAACGAACTGCTCACCGCGTCCTTTACCGTTTGATCCCTCCCTGCAAGGGCCGCCACGTCGCGCGGTCTCCCCTCTCCCATGGCACTCGAACTCAAGGTCCCTGAAGTCGGCGAATCGATCACCGAGGTGATGATCGGCACCTGGAAAAAGCGGGAGGGGGACGCCGTCGTCGCCGACGAGTCGATCGTTGAGATCGAAAGCGACAAGGCCACCGTCGAACTGCCGGCTCCGGCTGCGGGCCGCGTGACGAAGGTGCTCAAGGCGAGTGGGGAGAAGGCGAGGGTCGGTGAGGTGATCGGCTATCTCGAGCCGGCCACCGCTGGTGCGGCAGCCGCACCAGCGGCCCAGCCGAGCGTCGCCCCTGCGGCTGCCTCGGCCGCGGCTCCGCCGGCGTCTGCAGGTGCTGCCCGCGTGATGCCCGCGGCAGCCCGCGTGCTCGGAGAGGCGGGCGTGCCGGCTGCAGCCGTGCCCGGCACGGGCCCCGGAGGACGAATCACGAAGACCGACGCCGTGCTCGCCACGTCCCGACCAGCGGCTCCCGCTCCCGCCGCCAAGCCGGCCGCGCCGCCGGCGCCCATGATCGCAGCCCCGAAGGTCGGTGGCAGCCGCGAGGAGCGGTTCGTGCTCATCAGCCCGATCCGCCAAAGGATCGCCGAACGGCTGGTCGCAGCCCAGCAGGAGGCCGCGCTGCTCACGACTTTCAACGAGGTCGACATGAGCGCCGTGATGGCTCTGCGTGGAAAGTTCAAGGACACGTTTCAGGAGCGGTATGGTGTCAAGCTCGGCTTCATGTCGTTCTTCGTGCGGGCCGTGGTGGAGGCCCTGCGGGCCGTGCCCCAGGTGAATGCGGAGTTCCGTCCGCCCCACATCGTGCATCGCGACTACTACGACATCGGGATCGCCGTCGGCGGCGGCAAGGGGCTCGTCGTGCCCGTGCTGCGGAACGCCGAGACGATGTCGTTCGCCCAGGTCGAGCAGACCATCGGCGACTTCGCCCGGCGGGCCGCCGACAACAAACTCAAGCTGGAGGAACTCCAGGGGGGCACGTTCACGATCTCCAACGGCGGCGTGTACGGCTCGATGCTCTCGACGCCGATCATCAACCCGCCGCAGAGCGGCATCCTCGGCCTGCACGCGATCCAGGATCGGCCCGTCGCGGTGAACGGCCAGGTGGTGGTCCGGCCGATGATGTACCTCGCGCTGTCATATGACCACCGGCTGGTCGATGGTCGCGAGGCCGTCACGTTCCTCAAGCGGGTCAAGGACACGATCGAGGATCCGACCCGGCTGATGCTGGAGGTGTGAGGTCGTTTCGGGCTGGCGAATGGGCTCCGGCGAGGGTGCGGTACAAGTCTCGTCGCCGGGACCTCGAAGACTCGGTCCGAAGGCTCCTCGAGCTTGCACCGACACCCTCGCCTCCCGTGTTCGGAATGTCCACGTTCAAACCTGGATGCTGTGCATATGAATCCTGATGTCATCGTGATTGGCGGCGGGCCTGGGGGCTATGTGGCGGCGATCCGGGCGGCGCAGCTCGGGATGAAGGCGGCTGTGGTCGAGAAGGAGCCGCAGCTGGGGGGCACATGTCTGCGCGTGGGCTGCATTCCATCGAAGGCGCTGCTCGAGTCGAGTCACAAGCTGGAGATGGCGCAGCACGAACTGGCGACACATGGCGTGAACGTCATGGGTGTGTCGTTCGATCTGTCTGCGATGATGAAGCGGAAGGCCGATGTCGTCTCGACGCTGGCGAAGGGCATCGAGGCGTTGCTCGGCAAGAACAAGGTGACGCGGCACCGGGGCACGGGCCGGCTGGCTGGTGCCGGCCGGGTGGAGGTGACGGCCGACGACGGCACGAAGACGGTGCTCGAAGCCCCGCGGATCGTGCTAGCGGTAGGCAGCCGCCCCGTGGTGCTGCCGGGCGTCGAGGTCGACGGTCGGCTCGTAGGGACGAGCACCGAGGCGCTCGCATTCGACACCGTGCCCGGCCACTTGGTCGTGATCGGCGGCGGCTACATCGGCCTGGAACTGGGCAGCGTCTGGCGGCGGCTCGGCTCGCAGGTGACCGTGCTCGAGTATGCCGATCGGATTCTCACGGGCATCGACGCCGACATCGCTTCGGAGGCGCTCGGCCTGTTTCGTAAACAGGGGCTCGATATCCGGCTCGGCGTGAAGGTGAAGTCGGCACGGGCGGTCGGGGCGGGCTGCGTCGTGGAGTGCGAGGGGCTCGAGCCGATCCGCTGTGACCGTGTGCTCGCGGCCACGGGCCGCCGGCCCGCCACCGATGACCTCGGCCTGGACACGGTCGGCCTCTCAGCCGACCAGCGTGGCTGGATTCCCGTCGATGGGCAGTTCCGCACGGCCGCGGCCGGCGTGTGGGCGATCGGCGACTGCATTCCCGGACCGATGCTCGCCCACAAGGCCGAGGAAGATGGCGTTGCCTGCATCGATGCGCTGGCGGGCCGCTGGAGCCACGTGGACTACGACCTCGTGCCGGCCGTCGTGTTCACGCATCCTGAGATCGCCGCCATCGGCAAGACCGAAGAGCAGCTCGCGGCGGCGGGCGTGAGCTACAAGAAGGGCGTGTTTCCGTTCCGTGCCAATGGCCGCGCCCGGACGATCAACGACACCACCGGCAAGGTGAAGGTGCTGGCCGATGCGGCGACCGACCGGGTGCTCGGCATCCACATCATCGGCCCGGCGGCGGGCGACCTGATCGGTGAAGCTGCGGCGGCGATGAGCTTTGGCGCCACGTCCGAGGACATCGCCCGCGTGTGCCACGCCCACCCGACGTTGCCCGAGGCGCTCAAGGAAGCCGCCCTTGCCGTGTCCGGCCAGGCCATCCACGCCTGACGCGGTCTGTCACCATCGCCAGCCGCAACCGGCGTCGCAGAAGAACGGCGCCGTTGCGGCAGTGAGCCCCCAGCCCACGCGAACGCCGAGTTCGAAGTTCTTGGTGAGCATGATGTGCGTGCCCGGGCTGAAGAACGGCTCGCCGCTGCGGCCGGGCGCGCCGACCGGATAGGAGCCGAACCACTCGGCGTGGAGTTCCCAGCGTTCAGTGACCGGCATGCGGAGCACGGTCGATGGCGTCCAGCGACCGAACCAGCCGTCGAGTCCTTCCGAGTAGGCATATCGCACCGCCACGTCGAGCCGCCAGGGCTCGGCCGTGCGCAGCGGAAACCGCACGGGAAGCTCCCAGCCCGCGGCCCCCGTGGCCACGGGCACCGTGCCGAACACGTCTCCCTCCACTGGCGTCGTGCCCTCCATGATGAAGCAGGTCTCCGGCAGCCAGCCGTCCTGGTCGGACGTCCCGAGCTTGAAGCCGTAGAGCAGGCTCGTCTCGTAGAGGCGGCTGCCGTCCAGCGTGCCCTCGCCCACTTCGACGCTCGTCACGATCGTGCCCTGGGAGCCGACGCCGTAGTTGACGCCGAACCGCCACTCGAACCGCTCCGTCGCCCCGATCCGCAAGAGCCACTCCGGATAGTTGTTCGTTGGCAGGCCGGAGCGGTTGTCGATGTAGACCGACGACGCCTCCATGAGGAGCGAGCCGGCCGGGATCGTATGGGTGCAGGGAGTGAAGGCGTCGCGATCGGTGCCCAGGTCCCCCTCGGCCGTGAGCCCGATGGTCGCACTCGTGCAGGCGGTCACGAGCGCCGTGATCGCGAGCGATCGGCGCATGAGCGACCGTTCGGGGCGGGGGGGCGAGGCAGTGGGTCGTGGGTCCATCAGGCGGCACCGTGTCAGGAGCGTCGGCCGCTCGGGAAAGCCCGCCGGAATTCATTTTCGGGGCGCGTTGCCGGGCCATGCGGCTTCGCGGGGCCGCCTGGTTTGCCCTGCCTGCCAGCAACGGCCAGCTTGCCATTGACCAGCAGGCTGACGATCGCGATACACGCCTTGCTGCACCTGCATACCGCCCGCCAGGATTCTCGGCGATGTCCCGCCCCTTTCACACGTTGACCTACGTGGTCGGCCACTCCCGTGGCGGCACGACATGGCTGGGGGAGTTGCTCGGCTGCCACCCCGAGGTGCGTTACATCTTCGAGCCCTTTGCCTCGCAGGCTCATCCCTGCACGGGCATCGACATGCAGACGGTTTTCAACGGCGGTCGGTTTATTCTCCATCGCAAACGGGGCCGGCCGGTGCCCGACATTCCGGTGCCGCGGTTCTTTCGCACCGCTACCGACGATCCCACCGACAGTCGGCTCGGCCAACTGGCGGCGCTGCACGTCGAAGCGGTCGCTGCCGCTGCGTTTCCGCAGGAGACCGGCTACCACCTCGTGATCAAGCAGCCCCGGATCGAGAACATCGGCTGGGCGGCGACGTCCATCGCCGCTGATCATGTCGTGGCGATCGATCGCCATCCGCTGGGCGTCGTCAACAGCGTCCGCCGCTGGGGTATGCTCAAGTGGGCGCGGATCGAGTGGGCGATCATCGGTCGGGATACCACCCTGCCGCCCGAGACGCAGCGGCTGATCGCGGCTGCCGAGACGCCCGAGGAGCGGCTGCTCGTCCTCACCTGGCTGAGATCGCGGCATCTTCGCGAGTTTGTCGCTACAAACCCGACGGCATTGCTGATCGAGTACGACGCGCTGTGTGCTGACCCGCTCGGTGAAACACTGCGAGTCTGGCGGCACACCGGGCTGGTCGCCGACACCGAGGCACGTCGTGCGCTGGCCGCTATGCTTGCCAAACGCGATGGCCCCGGCGAGGACGCCGGCTCGCGTTTTCTGCATGTCCACAAAGATCCTCTCGCCCGGCAGCACGCGTGGCGGCACGAACTGCCTGACTCGATCCGCCGCCGGCTCGAGCGGTTCATCCGGCGGCATGACCTCGACATCACGTTGCCCGGCACCAGTCTGCCGGATCTCTCAACCACGGAGCGGCTGCTCGCGCGGCAGGCCGATGCGCTCGCGATCGGCACGCATCTCAAGCGGTTCGTGCAGGCGGCCTACCGTGGTCGTCGTGAGGCGGCCTGAGATTCATCTCGTCCGTCAGCCCTGGCTCAGGGGCTGCCGGCCATGTGCGGCCCGCAGCCGCGAGAACGCGATCCACGCAGCCGGCACCTTGGCAAGCAGCTTCACGAGCTGCGAGGGCGTGATGCCGAGGGCCGGTGCCGCGGCGCCGGGGTCGCCCATCGTCGCGGCCAGTTGGTCGAGGGCCTCGGCCACGAGGCTCGGGTAGTCGGCGTGGGTGGCCGCGATCGCGAGTCGGTCGCCGCGGCAGCGGGACTGCCAGAGCGGGCTTGGTGCGGCGGCCGCCGGTTCGCGGTGCTCCACTGCCAGCTTCAGTCGAAGCCGGGCGATAGCCACCGATCGGTTCTCCACCTGTGATCGTCGCTCCGACGCCTCGGCGGTCACGCCGGTTGGCAGGTGAGCGAGGACGACCGCGGTCTCCACCTTGTTGCGATGCTGTCCACCCGGGCCGCTGCGGCGGGTGCGGGTCTCGGAGCATTGCCGCAGTAAGTCCGCGACCGGGAGGGCGGCAGGATGGCTCACGTCGCGGGATACTCCTTTGTCGTCACGGGGGTGACGCGGCGTAGAATGACGTGGTCGGTCATTCAGTTCCAGATGATGTGAATGCACAGCCTATGAAACGGGGGATGCCGTCATGAAGCGGAAACAGCGGGACAGGCTGCTCGAAACGGCCGGCTCGGCGAATCTCGAAGCCACCTACGTCTGCGATTCTTGCGGCGAGGAGATCGTGGTGCCACTCGACGTGTCCGCCGGCTCGCATCAAGACTACGTCGAGGATTGCCCGGTCTGCTGTAACCCGATGGTGTTGCACGTGGACATCGACGGCAACGGCGACGTCCACGTGGACAGCGAACACGAATAGGCAGGCAAGCTGCACACTACGCCCGGCTGGACTCGAACCAGCGACCCTGGGATTAGAAATCCCATGCTCTATCCACCTGAGCTACGGGCGCGAAAAGGGTTTTTCTGGGGGGCGACGTTCTTTCGTCCGAAATACGCATCGCAATCTATCACGCGGATGCCCGCACGCCGAGGCTCGACAGCGTCAAGGCCGCTCGACGGCTCCTGTCAGGCCGCCAGGCAAGGCCGCTGCCTTCCGTGGCGGCTTGCGGCTATTCCAGCCCTCGGTGCGCCACCAATCGGGGCCCTCGCGTTCCACTTCCTCGGTGTGGGCCCGCAGGCGGCCCAGCATCGCAGCGAGCCGTTCCGGCTCACGGCTCGCGAGGTCGCTTGATTCCGTGAGGTCAGCGGCGAGGTTGTAAAGCTCTGGCTTTGCGAGCGCCTCGTCGGCCACGATCTTCCACGGCCCTTCGCGATAGGCAACTTGGCCGCCCCACCGCCAATACAGCGGCTCGGGCCGATCGATGGCGACCGGTGTGGATGCCGCCGCGGCGCCCGCCAGAGCGGGGAGCAGGTTCACCCCGTCGAGCGTCCGACCGGCGGGCGGTTCGATGCCTGCCAAGCTCAGGACCGTAGGGAAGAAATCACTGCCGATCACCGGCACGTCGCTCACCGAGCCCGGCGTGGTCGTGCCGGGCCAGCGGATGATGCCAGGCACGCGGTGGCCTCCCTCGTACATTGATCGCTTTCGTCCACGGAGCGGGCCGGCCAGTCCGCGGCCCGGGCCCTTGTCGCCCTCACCTTCGGGGCCGTTGTCGCTTGTGAAGAACACGAAGGTGGAGTCCGTGGCGCCGATCGTGTCGAGCGCCTGCATGAGTGATCCGAAGGCGTCATCGAGCTGCGTGACGTTGGCCCGGTAGGTGCGTTCCTCAGGATCGGTGAACCCGGCGTGCAGCCTCTCGTACCGCTCGGCGGAGGCGATCGGGTAGTGCGGCTCATGCGCCCACACGGTGAGCAAAAAGGGCTTGGCAGGATCTCGCTTCTGCTCGAGCCACGTGACCGCCTCCTTGACGATGAATGGCGCCGAATAGTCGTCGGCTTTGCCGATCGGGCTGCCGTTGCGAACGAAGTTCGTGGGGAACGCATGGCTCGGGGCGGCGTTGTTCTGCGTGGCAAGCCACCAGGCGTAGCCGTGATCGCCGGGCTGGGGCTGCTCGGGGGAATTGAAGAAGCCGTTCAAGTGCCATTTGCCGACGTGGCATGTGTCGTAGCCCGCGGCGGCGAGCAGCTTCGGCAGCGTGACCTCGCTCGTCCGCAGGTGGATCGGGCTGTTCTCCGGAATCCAGGTGAACACGCCATTGCGAAACGGCGTGCGGCCGGTGAGCAAGCTCGATCGCGACGGCGAGCAGCAACTCGACGCCGAATGGCAATCGGCGAGCTTGAGGCCCTGCGATGCGAACCGATCAAGGTGGGGCGTGATGGCGGCGGCGTTGCCGTAGCAACCGAGTTCGCCGTAGCCGAGGTCGTCGGCAAGGAAGAGGACGATGTTCGGCCGCTGGTCAGCGACTGCCGCCCGAGCCCCGAGGCAGGCGAGGATGGAGAGCAGTCCGAGGCGAAGCGATTTCATGATTGCGGTGCGGCTGAGCGTGAGCGGGCCCCCGCCGAGGGATCGGCCTCGCCTCGGGACCTGAGTCAGCCAGGCTGCTTTGGTGAGGGCATTTGCATCGATTTCGAGCATCGTCCGAACGCACATGATTTGTGGGAAACGTACGCATTTGTCAAGCCGTTTCATCCAGCCGATGTATCCTCTGGCGATGCAGATGCCTGCCAGCGATTCTTCCCTGCGGATTCTCGTGGTCGATGACGAGGAGGCTGCGCGGCGGGCGGTTGCCGCCGGGGTGCGCGAGGCCGGCTATGACGTTGTCGAGGCCGCCGATGGGCCAGGCGGGCTCGAGGCGGCGGTGCGGGGCGGGCCTGATCTCGTCGTGCTCGACCTGCGGCTGCCGGGCCTCGATGGTGAGCGGGTGCTCGAACGGCTCCGGCAGGTGAGCAGCGTGCCAGTGATCGTCGTTTCGGCGAAGCGGGAGGAAGATGACCGCGTCGCTGCGCTCGACCTCGGGGCCGACGACTACCTCGTCAAACCGTTCACTGTGCGGGAACTGCTGGCCCGGATCCGGGCCGTGCTGCGACGGACGGAGGGGGAATCGATCGAGTCCGTCAGCATCGCCGACGTCACGGTCGATGTGCCGGCCCGAACGGCCAGTCGGGGCGGTGCTCGCGTGCCGCTCACCGCCCAGGAGTTCGCCGTCCTCGAGTGTCTCGTGCGGCATCGCGGCCGGATCGTCACGCGGGCCATGCTGGAGGAGGCGATGCATCCGGGTGAGCCGGTGCCACCGCCCGATCTGGTGACCAACATCGTGGACGTGATCGTCTTGCGACTGCGGAAGAAACTCGGCCACGACCTCATCACCACGCGGCGCGGGCAGGGGTTCATCATCGATGGCACCTGACGCAGCCGCCGCACCGCCGGGCAGGCAACGGCAGCCGTCGTTGCGCTGGCGATTTTGGACGAGGTTCGGTATCGCCTTCGTGTTCGGCGCGGTGGCGCTCCGGCTTGTGCATTACCAGGCAGCGGTCGACACGGTCGAACGCGATGTGGACATTCAGCTCTGGTCGCGGCTGGCGGCCGTGAAGGCGCAGGAGCGGTTTGCGGCCGACACGCTCCTCGATCCGCATCTCCGGGCCACGGGGGTGTTTTTGGCAGATCTGCCCGCGGCGCCGGGCTCGACGGTGCACGCGCTGGGGATCGGCATTCCACATATCGCCCCGGAGCGGTTTCGGTGGTTCGCCGGCGTCTGGAAGCGGGATGGCATGCGGGTTGATGACCTCGATCTGCCCGCGGGGCTCGGCTGGGACGCCGCCTGGCTGAACCGGCTCGAATCGATCTGGACGACGGCTGACGGCCGCTATCGGCTGGCGGCCACCGCCGGTGGCCACGACACCGTGCTCGTGGCCGGCACGCCGTTGGCCGACCTGGCCGCAGCGGAACGCCAGGCGGCCGCCTTCCAGGTGTGGACGTTCGTGATCTGGGTGCCGCTGCTCCTCGGCCTCGCCTGGCTCATTCTCTCCCGGGCGCTCGTGCCGCTCGCGCGGATCACGGCGACCGCCCGCCGCATCCGTGCCGGCGACTTCGAGGAACGACTCGACGTTTCGCGGGCCGATGCCGAAGTGGCCGAAATGGCGGGCACGGTCAATGACATGCTCGATCGGCTCGACGCGATACGGGCATCGCAGTCGCGGTTCAACGCCGATCTCGCGCATCAGCTGCTCAATCCCGTCCACGCGATCCTGCTGGAGGCGAACGCCGATCGCGATCGGCTGCGGTCAGCGGAAGAACTCACGGCGTCGCTCGTGCAGATCGATGGGCTGGCTCGCCGCATCGAAGGCATCTGCGAGGTGCTGCTCGCCTACGCACGGTCGGCGGCGGTCGATCCCGCGCGGCTGAAGGCGATCGATCTCGAACCGGTCGTCGTGGCGGCGATCGATCGGATCGAGTTGCAGGCTGCAGCACGTGGGATCACGGTCGTGCCGCCGAAACGGGCCGCGATCGTGAAGGGGGATGCCGCGCTCCTGGAGGAAGTGTTTCTCAACCTGCTCGCCAACGCGGTGGAGCACAGCCCTGTCGGAGGGCGGGTCGAGGTGATCGAGCGGAGCGAGGCCGCCGAGTGCCGCGTGGCGATCGTCGATCACGGGGCGGGCGTGGCGGTAGCCGACCTGCCGGCGCTCTTCGAGCGGTTTCACAGCGGGAAACCGGCGGGCGGCCACGGCATCGGCCTCGCGCTCTCGCGGCTCATCGCCCGCAGTCACGGCGGCGACATTCTGTATGAGTCCACCCCCGGCGGCGGGGCGACGTTCGTCGTGCGGCTTCCGGCCGGCAGATGAACGCTGCGTGAACCGTTCATGAACGCCGCGTGAATTCCGGCTGGATCGGCCAGATGCGACCGACCCGTTCGTGGCAGCCCGCGTACTCCGAGGGTACTGCTACACGATGGCGGGCCGGCGGGGAAGCAAGCCGGGTGCGACCCTCATGCCCCGTTCGTGCCGCACGCCGAGCATCACTGACACGCACGAGGTGAAACATGGACTCCCGCAATATTCTCCGTTCGCTGTTCTTCTCGCGGCCGACCCGGCAGCTGCAGCGCAGTCATGCCCGGCAGATGAGCCGTGTGCTCCGACGCATGCCCGGCGAGTTCATGCCGGAGTCGCTCGAGCGGCGGGCGATGATGTCGGCCACCATGGCTGATCTCACCACGACGGCGACAGTGGCCACCATTGCCGAGCCCGCGGCGATCGTATCAACGGCGGCCCTGCCGCGGACGTTCACGGTCACCTGGGCTTGGAATGAGAACAAGACGATTGCCGACTTCAATCCAAAGGCTGATGTGCTCGCCCTCGACTGGTTCAGCGGCGGCGAGCTGCGGCTGACCGAGCAGTCGGGCAGTGCCGTGCTGGCGATTCCCTCGATGCAGCAGTCGTATCGCCTTGCGGGCGTGCCGCTGTCGGCGCTGACCACGGCCAACTTCACCTGCAAGGATCCGACCGCCACGGCATTCATCGCTGGCGTGTTGGCGACGGCAGTGCCGGTGCCCACGCCGAGTCCGACGCCTGCACCAAGCCCAACGCCCATTCCGACGCCTGCACCGGCCCCAACGACCGTCGGCACGGTGGCCTTGAAGGTGACAGCCGATTGGGGGTCGGGCTTCAACGGCGACGTGACCGTGACCAATACCGGTACGGCGCCGCTCTCCGACTGGACCGTCACGTTCGACTTCGACGGCACGATATCCAGCCTGTGGAACGGCACGATCGCCGGACGGCAGGGCTCGACCTACACGGTGAAGCCGGCGAGCTGGAATGGCACGCTGGCAGCAGGTGCCTCGGCGACGCTCGGCTTCACCGCAAGCCCGGGTGGGAGCGGCGCCGTGCTTCGCAAGCTCACGCTCGTCGGTGCGGCCGCGATGCCCGCGCCGACACCAGCTCCAGTTCCCACTCCAACGCCGACGCCAACCCCTGTCCCGACTCCGACTCCGGCACCAACTCCTGTTCCGACCCCGACTCCTACGCCGAATCCCACGCCCGTCCCGACCCCGACACCCACGCCTGGCGCCGAACTGCCGATCGCCTCGTACGACAAGGTGATGGCCGCCTACTTTCCCGAGTGGGGTATCTACGGTCGCCGCTTCCAGGTAGCCGACGTGCCGGCCGAGAAGCTGACGCATCTCATCTATTCGTTCTTGAACCTCAAGAGCAACGGCGAGGTGGCCCTCTACGACAGCTTCGCCGCCGTTGACAAGCGGTTCGGGGCGGGAGAGACCGTGTCGGGCGAGGCCGACCAGTGGTACTACCCGCCCGGCGATCCGCGGGCCACGCAGACGGTGTGGGGCAACTTCAACCAACTCGCGCAGCTGAAGGCGAAGTATCCGCACATGAGGGTGAGCATCGCCGTCGGCGGCTGGACGCTCTCGGGGAACTTCAGCACCGTGTGTGCCACGGCTGCGGGCCGCGAGACGTTCGCCACCTCGCTCGCAAACTTCCTCAACACCTACCGGATGTTCGACGGGATCGACTTCGACTGGGAGTATCCGGGCGGCGGCGGGCTGGACAGCAATTCAGCCAGCCCGAATGACGGGGCCAACTACGCGTCGCTGCTCGCCCTTGTCCGGTCGAAGGTCGACGCCCTCGGGTCGCAGCTCGGACGCCGCTACGAGATCTCGGTGGCATCGCCGGCGGGCTACGACAAGATCGCGAACTTCAACCTGCCGGGGCTCGCGCCGCACGTGGACTTCTTCAACGTGATGACGTATGACTTCCATGGCACGTGGGAGAAGACGACGGGCCATCAGGCGGCCTTCACGGGCGACCCAATCGGCTATGACGTGAAGTCGGCGGTGCAGCAGTACCTCGCCGCCGGCGTGCCCGCCCGCAAGATCGTGATGGGGGCGCCGCTCTACACTCGGGGCTGGAGCGGTGTGACAGACGGCGGTGATGGCGGCTATGCGGAGGGGGCCAGCGGCGCGGCGCCGGGTACGTTCGAAGCCGGGGTCTACGATTACAAGGACCTCCTCCGCCAAGTCCAGGATCCATCGAGCGGCTGGAAGCTTTACTGGGATGACACAGCCCAGGCAGCCTACGTCTACAACGCCTCCAAGGGGCTGTTCAGCTCGTTCGAGACGCCAACGTCGATCGCCCAGAAGGCACAGTGGGCCGAGGATCTGGGGCTTGGCGGCATGATGTTCTGGGACATCACCAACGACGCTCTCGACTCACCCGAGAGCCTGCTGGCCGCTGCATATGCGTCGTGGGTAGTCGATGACGATCTGGCTGCGATCCGCAGCCGCTCGAGCCTGACGGGCGAGATCATCATCGGCGGCGACGGCGTTATTTCAACGCTGACCAAATAGGCGTGGGGGCTGGGCCGAAGGCACGGAGTGCTTGTGGGTAGAGCGTGCGATCGCACGCGCATGCCAGCGCAGCAGCCTCCCGCGCATGATGGTCGGACGCATCGACGAACCGGCTGGTGTGCGCGTTCTCCCGTCGTGACGGGATGGTCGAGAAGCTCGTCGGTCACCTATTCGTGACATGATCGACGGTAAGGAAGTCGTCCGCGTCCACGTCCCGTGTCAGCCTTTTTCCCACAATCCACGCCAACGCCGACGGTGGCAGGCCGCCTGCGGGGCGTTTGACGGCCACATCCTCAGCCTGCAACACATGGCCCGCAGGCAGGCTGCGCTGCACGACGATCGATCGCCGCGCATGCTGTCGGGCCGGCTCCTCGGACGGAAGCACGGTCTTCGTTGGGCGGCCTTCAACGGCATGGAGCAAGTCGACGCCGGCGCGGAGGCAGCCGAGGTCGGCGATGTCCATGGCATGGTAGTGGTCGTTGCCGGGCAGTGACTTGTCGTGCGTGAAGTGCTTCTCGATGATCGTCGCGCCCTGTAGGTAGCTCCGCAGGAGTACGAGCATCGACGGGTCGGGCCGCGTGTGATCCGAATATCCAATCGGATGTCCTGGAAAGCAGGCGGCGAGGTGCTCGATCATTGCCAGATTCGCGTCGGTGTACGCGGTCGGGTAGGAAAGCACACAGTGCATGATGCCAATCTGATGTGCGGGTAAAAACCCGCGCATGATCCGCACCGCTTCTTCGATCTCCGACACGTAGGACGCCCCCGTTGATAACAGGATTGGTTTTCCATGGCGGGCGCATGCGGTCAGCAGCGGCTCATTCGTGATGTCGGCCGAAGCGATCTTGAAGAATGGCACAAGAGGCGCGAGCATTTCGACGGCCGTGGCATCAAAGGGCGTGGAAGCGAAGGAGACGCCGCACGCGGCGGCATGCCGGGCCAGGGCTATGTAGTCCGATGCATTGAAGCGATCGTGTTTCTGAAATAAGGCAAACTGCGAGGGCGTGGGCTCCTGCGAGGTGTCCCAGTAGGCTGGGGAATGACGAGACGCGAGCGTCTCCGCCTTGTATGTCTGGAACTTGACGCAATCAGCCCCTCCTCGGGCCGCCTCTTCGACAAGCCGGATCGCCGTCGAGAGGTCGCCGCCGTGGTTGACGCCGATCTCGGCGATCACGAACGGGCCAAACCCTGAGCGGCGTCGAAAAGCATCGCAGACGGCTTGCGGAGGCAGCATGGCACCAACTCCCCTCATGGGTGTTCAGAGTTCAAGAATCATGCGGATCACCCGGTCTCGGCCGGCTGTCAGGTCGAGCGCGAGCATCCGGTCGCGAAGTTGACGTCGGAGAGCGGCGCTGGAGGCAAGGCCGAGAAACGCAGCGCGTATATCCTCGGTGCGTACCGCATGGGGCAGACCGAGGGGAAGAAAACCATTGTCGATCGTCGCGAAGGTGTGCTCTGTCTCGGTCTCATTTTGGTGCAGGACGGCGGTCGGCACTCCCATATGAGCGAGCTCATAGAGCGTACGACCCGCTGAACTGAAGGCGAAGTCAGCTTCACGCATGATATCGCTCATGAGCGGTACGTCTCGGAGCAGTGTGACGTCGAGGCCTCTCGACCTGAGGGCGGCCACCCTCGATGCGAGTTCGTCGAAACGACTGAGTCCGATGCCTGCGACGACGGTGATGGCGAGCGTGCACGTGTCGGCGACGGCATCCAAGACACGGAACGTCAGGCCTGCGGGATCAGAGCCGCCAAATGTGATCAAAACACGGCTGGCCGGATCACGGAAAGCGGCGCGAGATGCATGCCGGAACTCATCGCGAAGATCGTACACCGATGGGCCGTACCAGACCCCGGCTTCCGGGCGCGATTTGTGGGCGGGGTAGAGCGCATTGAAGACGAGATTGGCGTGGGCCTGACCCGGGCCGTCGTCCTCGAAGAGAACGACCTTCAGGCCCGCGGCACGCTCCGCCAGAAGCATTTCCGGGTCGGTCCGCAGTTCATCGTGAACGACCACCTCGGCGCCCCAGGCAACCATGCGGGCGAGCATCGCATGCCGCGGCATTACTTCGACCACGTGGAAGGAGGCGTTCAGGCGGTCGATGGCCAGGTGTTCCTGCGGTGCACACAGCACCAGCGTGTCATGTCCATGAAGACTCTCGAGCAAGTTGCGTGTCCGCATGACGTGCCCGATGCCGCGATGTTCACTGCCGATCGTGATGAAGGCAATCCGCTTTCGTCGGAGAGCTGCTTCGGCGCACAGCCAGTCCTCCCGTGAGTCGATGTCTATTCCCTCGAGGGCATCGACAACTTCCAACGCGACGCGGGGGCCAAGCCGCGAGCTGGGCGTAACCCACTGGCGGAGCGACGCGATCACGCCACCGGTCTCGCGGAACCTTGGTGGAAGAAACTGACGATTGAGTCGTTCGGCAAAGGCGGGATGCGGGACTCCATCGCTGACCTCCCAGGAGAGGTGGGTGTCGTCGACGGCGGTGAGGATCGTGTCGGCCTCGCCGTGGGCGAGTCGCTGAAGGATGCGGGACAGGGTCGTGGGGCGCAGCAGGGGGCTCGTTGGCTGGAGCGTGGCGACGATGTCATAGGTCCGTCCCTCCGCCTCCTCTCGAGCAATGGCGTGCGCGACGACGGGGTCGAGCGTCACATGGTCCGCAGCAAGCTCGGGCGGGCGAATCAAAATGTGAGCGTTGAATCGTGCGGCAACTGCGGCGATCTCGTGGTCGTCCGTCGTGACGATCACTCGTGTGACGTCGGGAACCGACAGTGCGGTGCGGATGGTTCGAGCGATCAGCGGTTCGCCCGCAATCGGGCTCAGGTTCTTGCGAGGTATTCCCTTTGAACCGCCCCGTGCCGGAATGACGACAAGCGCGGAGGGCCTGGCACGCGGCTGGCTCACGCGGCATTCCTCTCGTGGCAGAGAAGCTCTTCGAGGCGGACGACCCGAGCTCCGGCGTCCGCTACGACACTGTCTGCGGTCGTGCACACCACATCGACACCCGCTCTGCGCAGGATGTCGAAGTAGGTCGCGAACGTGGGTGTATGGTCGAGGTGAAAAAAGGGACGCATGCAGTCCTGGGGCGAACGGTCGAGAGCAGCGAGGTCGTTGGCCAGGCTCGCGTGTGGGTGGTCTACCCGCAGGATATCGGGATCGCCTCGCTCGAGCACGTCCGCGCGAATCAGCTCACGCAGCGTGGGATCGGTATGCCAGAAGTGAAGGAGATTGCGCTGCTCGACACCCACGAAAACGACGCGAGCTGCGCCCATCACATATGCCAAGTGAGTCGCGCCGAGTGCGACGTTGAATTTCGTATCGAGCGCTGGATCGAGAGGATCGACATGGCGAGGTAAACCGACGTCGGGCTGGAACTCGCGCCGCCGAATCGAATGAATGCCGGCGATCAAAGGCGGCGCCTTGACCGGACGCATGTGAATGAGTGTGGCGTCCGGAGTTCTCCGTGCGGCCAGCATCATTTCGCCGATGTAGGCCGACAGAAAGTACGTGGGGCGCAGTCGATAGAAAGTCTTGTTGACGGCGATCGTCACGTGCGACTCCATCGCCTTGATGTGCCGCTCGTTCAGCAGGCCGAGCTGGGGGCCGGCGCCGATGACGAACACCGTTGCGCCGACGTGACGATCGTTCAGTCTGACCCTCCGCGCGGGGGCGTAGCGTCGCACGAGCGACGCTACGAAAGAACGTGATGTGCGGAGCATGCCCAGGTCTCGGGGTGATGGCTCGGGCGGCGAATCACCGTCGCCACAGCCTTCGGGCGGGAACCACGCATGCCTCGCGGCGAGGGGGAGTGGGCGGTCCCGGGAACTGCGGGGACGCTACCGGCTCCCAGGAATTGCGGCAAGGCGGCTTGATCACTCGAAGTGTGATGGCCTCACTATCGCGGTGAATGCCGCGTTTTTTTCGTGAAAAAGCCGCTTTATTTCGTTGGTGGCCTCCGGCTGGAGCGCGAGGCGTCCTCGTTGTGGTGAGGAGGCCGTGGCCTCGCTCACTGCTGCGTGCCACGGGCGTCGAGTGCAGTTGACCGCTGTTTTCCAGCTGGAATCGTGCGGCGATCCGGCGTGCAGGTGGTTTGGCACGGCGTGTGCATTTCCCTTCTCCCGTCGCGACGTGGAGGTCTCTCCGAGGTGTTCGGATGGCCCCCGCCACAAGCGACGCCAAGTCTCTGGAAAGGGAGGTGTTCGATGATGGTCGTAGCTGTTGGGATCACGTCCGAGGAAGTCCGTTCGCTTGCCGGGTCCGCGGCTCGCGTGGTGCGTGGCCCGGGCGTGATGAAGAGCCTGGTGGTGTCGGGAGATCGCGGTCTCCGCAATCGCCTCGAGGCTGTCGCGGAACTGAGCGGATGGTCGGCCTGCGACGCACCGGGAGATGCAGCGGATCTCAGCGCTGCAGTCGAGGGCGAGTATCAACTCGTCGTCGTCGATATCGCGAATCCGGTCGGTGATCGAGTCAACGACTCAATCGAAATCGCCGAGGAGTTCGCCGGTCGCTCCGGAACACTTCTGGTGGTGTGCGGCTCTGACGACAACGTAGACGAAGAGCTGTGGGCGCGACAGCTCGGCGCCTGGGTCTATCTGCCCGGTGTGTCGAGTGGCGATGCGTTGGTTTCGTTGTTCTCGGATGCCCGGCGTGTCGCCGAGCGTCGTTGTGTGGGCCAGTTCGTTTCGTTCGGCGTCTGACAGCTTGTCAGCGTTCTTTTTCCCTTGTGTTTTCACGTCGTCCCAATTCTGGGCATTTTTGCAAAGGAGCAGTGTCATGAGCGCATTTGTGGGGTCTTATAGTGACGGGCTGGACGCGAGCTACGCGGCCGACTTCGGTCGGGATCGCGAGCCGATCGTGAAGAGTCGGCGCTTCCCGGAGTACCGGCGGAAGGGCAGTTCTCCTTCCCGGGTGAGTGGCATGCACTGCCGCCGCAACAAGCGGTGGACGTGGGGCAGCGGCCGTGGCGCCCGCATGCAGAATCTGAGGGCTTTTGCCGGCTGTGTGGCCGTTGCTGTCGCCCTCGCCGCAACCGACGCGATGGCGGTTACCTACAACGTGCTCCCTGTGGGCAATCCTGGCAATTCGGTGGTCGCCGGAAATGGCTTCGGCAGCGTGGGCTACACGTTCGCAATGGGTACGTATGAAGTGACGAATGCTCAGTACGCGGCGTTCTTGAATTCTGTTGACGTGGTCAGCGGATCTTCCACGATTAGCTCGCTCGGGCTCTACAACGCCAGCATGGGCACCGACACCACGAACGGCGGCATTCTTTTCAACGGTGCCGCGGGAGCAGGTTCCAGATACACCGTTCGCAATGCCGCACTGCCGTCGTCGTACGGTGACCGGCCAGTGAACTACGTGTCCTGGTTTTCGGCAGCCCGCTTCGCCAACTGGCTCAATGCCGGGGAGAACGGTTCGGCGGCGTCGATCAACAGCGGCGTGTATGCGGTCAACACGCAGACGTCGGGTACGATTCCGCTCCGCAACACGGCGGCCATCGCCGGGGCATCTCCCCGGACGGCCTTCGTGATCCCGAGTGCAGATGAGTGGACAAAGGCCGCGTTCTTTAACTCCGGGAGCAACAGCTACTATTACTGGCAGACCAAGGTAAGCGGCAGCACGCCGGCCCCCACGATCGCCACCAATGCTAACGTAGGGACTTGGCCCACCTCCACGAACATCGCCAACTATGGCGGTGTGAGTGGTCTGACGCGTACGAGCGATGTGGGATCCTTCTCTGCCTCCACTGCTGCGTACGGGATGTACGACATGTTGGGGAACGTGACGGAGTACTCCGACACCCGGAGTTCGGCCGACCCGGGCTCGATCCATCTCTTTGGTGGTTCGTTCAACATGAATCTGGCAACGGCCCAAGCCACCGCCTCTTCGTTCGGCGTGCAGTTGAGGGATCCAGCGTTGGTGGCGCCTGCTCTGGGATTCCGGCTGGGTCAGGTCACCGTCGCCCCCGTGCCGGAGCCGGGCACGATCGCCCTGGCAGCCACCGGTATGCTCGGAATGTTTGGGGCAGGATGGATGAAGCGGCGGAAGCGGCAGGCGCAACTGCTCGCCGCTGCTGAGGCGATCGCTGCCTAAGCCCGTAACACCGTCCGTGCGACTCACGCGGCCCCGACCCTCGCATGCCGAGGGGCGGGGTTTCGCGTTTTGTGGTAGGGTCGAGGCATGACCGCATTTGACGACCAGTCCGCGTCGCAACCGAGTTCACGGGCCGCTCGCATGGCGGGCCGTGACGGCTCCACGAGCCGACTCGATCCGCCGGACGATGCCACGGTGATCTCGGCGCCGGCTGCCGCCACGGCGAAGCCCAGAACGTCGGCCGAGATCGGCCAGCGGCTCCATGGCACGATGCTCGGGCCCTACCGCCTCGACAGCTTCATCGGCGGTGGCGGCATGGGGGCCGTGTTCCGCGCACTCGATACCACGCTCGACCGAACGGTGGCCGTGAAGGTGCTCGCCGGCGGGCAGGCCGACGACGAGGAGGTCCTGCGTCGCTTCCGCAACGAGGCCCAGTCGGCGGCCCGCCTCGACCACGAGAACATCGGCCGTGTGTTCGCCGTCGGCTCCGACGATGGTTGGCACTACATCGTCTTCGAGTTCATCGAAGGGCGAAACCTGCGCGACCTCGTTCGCGAAGCGGGGCCGTTCGAAATCGGCCGGACGATCGATGTGGCCGTGCAGGTGGCCGACGCCCTCGGGCATGCCTCCGAGCGCGACGTCGTGCACCGGGACATCAAGCCGTCGAACATCGTGATCACGCCGGGCGGCAAGGCCCGCATCGTCGACATGGGGCTGGCGCGGCTGCATCACCTGGAGGGGGACCGGGATCTCACGGTCAGCGGCGTCACGCTTGGCACGTTCGATTACATCTCTCCCGAGCAGGCCCGGGACTCACGGACGGCGGACGTGCGCAGCGACCTCTATTCGCTCGGCTGCACGATGTTTTTCATGCTTACCGGCCGACCTCCGTTTGCTGAAGGCAGCATGGTACAGAAGCTCCTGCAGCACCAACAGGAGCCGCCACCCGCGATCGAATCGCTGCGGCCCGACGTGCCCCGCGGCTTCGGCGCGATTCTTGGGCGGCTGATGGAGAAGGATCCAGCCGATCGCTATCAGCGGCCGGCGGACCTCGTGGCCGACCTGCTGGCGTTTGCCAATGCCCACGGCCACAGCCTCGCGGTCGCGCGGCCGTCGCCGGCGCTCGCGCCGCCCATCACCCGCGCGCAAGCTGCAGCCCGCCTGCCGTGGCTGGTGCCGCTGCTGGGCATGGTGGTGACGATCTGCGGCCTCTTGTATCAGGCGGCTGCAACCCGCGGGCGACTCATGCCCGCGGGTGCCATGGCGGCAGCGGATCCCGAGGTCGTCATCGCCCAGCCGGCTGTGATCCGCGTCGGGGAGGCCGCCGCCGGAGCAACCCGCGACCCGTTGGTCGTCGCGGCCGAGTTTCGGGCTGCCGTTGAGCGGGCGAACGACGGCGACATCGTCGAACTGGCCTTTACGGGGGCCGTGGATGTCGCGCCGATCGTGGTGCGGGATCGCAACCTGTCGCTGCGGGCCGCCCCTGGCATGCGGCCCATGCTCCAGGTCACGTCGCTCGTCGAGGCGGGCCCCGGTCTCGACGCCGCATGTCACGTCGGAGCCGGCCGCCTCGCCGTCGAGGGTGTGTCGCTCCGGCTGGCGGCTGAGGCAACATCGGGCCGCAAGCCCGCGCTCGTCGTCCTGTCGTCTGGAAGTTTTGCCTGCATCGATAGTCTCCTCGTCATGCCCGGCGATCCGGAGATGCCAGCCGCGGGTGCCGTGGATGCAGCACCGGCATTCATCTCCGTTCTGGCCGACGGCCAGGATGGAGACGTCGCCTGCGGCATCACGATGCAGCGGTCGTGGGTCTTGGGCAACGCGGTATTTCTTGACACCGCCGCCACGAGCGGCGGCCGTATCGCTCTGTCGTGGACGGGCGGCGGGCTGATGACGCCGCGGCCGGTCATCGTCACCGACGGCGCTCGGGACGCGGTGGCCAGCCTCATGGTCGAGGCTATGCTTGCCGACGCCGTCTTCGCCTGCCGAACCGCTTTTGTCTCCCTGCACGATTCGCCGACACGGCCGGTACCCGCCAGGTTTCAGGGTGCTGCCAAAGCGTGCGATTTCCTGCTCGACGGCGAGCCGCTCATTGTGCAGAACGGCGTTCGCGAGCCCGCCGACTACGACGCCGCCTGCACCTGGCGCGACCAGGGGAGCCGCTACGCCGGCACCGACACCCTGCGGCGGGTCGATGGGGCTGCAGAGCGGATCGAGACCATGTTTCGCGACCAGCCGGCAGCCATGAGGCACGTCCCGCGGGTCGCCGCCTGGCCTGATGCGGCGACCTGGCAATCCAGCTGGGAAAACGGTGGCGGTTGAAGCGGCTGGGTGGATGCCGCCTGACCCGCCAGGTTCAAAACCGTTTCCATTTCTTGACGCCGGCGAAAGTTGTCGATCTAGTTATGGCGGCATCTGGAAGCGGCCCCGAGGCGGGGCTGCGGCCGGGTCGCGCACCACCGGAGCTTTTTCATGATTCGCAGCAGCAGGTTCGCATGTGTCGCCGGGATGGTCCTGGCAGTTGCCGTGGCCTCGTCGGCCCGTGAAGCGTTTGCCATCAAGCAGTTCTTCGACGAGTTCAAGACCGTCTACGTGAAGGACGGCACGCCGTTGGCGGCCGCCGTGGAGACGGCCAAGTGCAACGTCTGCCACATGGGGAAGAGCAAGAAGGATCGAAATGCCTACGGCAACGCGCTGGCCGAGAAACTCGACAAGAAGGAAGACGCCAAGAACGTTGAGAAGATCCGCAAGGCTCTCGAGGAGGTCGCGGCTCTTCCGAGCGATCCGGCGAAGAGCGATTCGCCCACCTTCGGCAAACTGATCGAAGAGGGCAAGCTGCCCGGCGGAAACGTCGAGTGAGCGGTTCACCGACCGGCTGAGTGCGGTCTAGGCCGCGCACTCGAGCACGATCGACTCAAGTTCTGCGCAGCCGGCGATGGCCGGTGCCATCGCCGGCTCGCAGAAGATTCGCGCCCGCTTGACCAGGTCGTCGAACTGTTCACGGGCGAGGCTGCGAACGACCGGCGACAGTGTCTCGAGCCCCCGCCAGGCATGACCCGGTCCGTGCGGTGCCTGCTCCCGCACCTGAATGCGAAACTCCACCTCGCGTTCCGCGGGAGGAGCGTCGATGAGGAGAGCATGCGGCGGGATGGTGGTACGCAGCCGCTGCGAGAGCGCGGCAGCCAGTCGAGCCGAGATGGCCACCGCGTCGGCATAGGGGCGGCCCGCGAGGGCGCGATGTACGGCCGGGTGGTGGGCCGCATCGTAGGTGGCGGCCCGTTTGTAGAGTCGGCGGGTGTCACCGAAGAGGCCACTCGCCAGCGGCTCGGCGGCGGTGCCCATCGCGGCGGCCAGCAGCCAGGCCGTGAACGAGCCGTCGTCGCTGCGGACGAGCCGTTCCGCGTCGATCCGTTCGCGTACGAGCCAGACCGCCCGCTGCAGCATGGCGGTGGCCGAGCGAACGGCATGGTGCCAGTAGACCTCGCTGAACATGACGTAGCGGGCGAACACCAGGAGTTCGGCGGCGGTGCGGCCCTTGTCGGTGATGGCGAGCGTCGTGCCGGCGGCATCGAGGCAGAGGCTCGCAAGCAGCCGCTCCTGGTCGAAATGCCGTCCATACGGCACGCCGGCATGCAGGCTGTCGCGGGCGAGGTAGTCCATTTTGTCGACGTCGATCGGGCCTGAGAGCAGTGAGCAGAGGATGCGGCCGGCCGGATCATCGGCCGAGCCCTCGATTAGCGCGGCAACCCTGACGGGATCGAGATCCCAGCGGTCGGCCAGCACGCGGCCCGCGGGGCCGTCGCGCAGCAGCGACCGCACGAGCGACTCATGCCGCGGCAGCTCGGGCAGCCCCATGTCCTCGAGCGGATGACAGTAGGGCCAGTGACCGACGTCGTGCAGCAACGCGGCGGCGAGAAAGGCCGCCCCATCGGCCGCCGTGATCACGGCCCGGAACCGCTCGTCGTGATGCAGCCGGCCGAGGAACTCGAGCGCCAGCCGATAGGTGCCGAGTGAGTGCTCGAGCCGCGAGTGCGTGGCCCCCGGATAGACGAGCGCCACGAGCCCAAGTTGACTGATCCTCGCGAGCCGGCGCACCTCCGGCGTGTCGATCAAGGCCCGCACGCGCGGTGTGAGGGGCACCGTGACGTCGGGCGGCACGCGAACGCCGTCGCCGGCTGATCCTACGGCCGTCAGTTCCGGCAGGAGCGATCCAGCCCAGGGCGACTCCTCCGTGCGTGGTCCTGTCATGCCGCGCTCACAGTGGTGGCAGGCCGGTCAGCCACCGCAGGAGTGCCGTGAACAGCACGTAGAACGAGAAGTGGGCGACGGCCGCGCCCCAGTCGAGATCGAGCGTGGCCAGTGCGGCCAGGGCGCCGGGCACCACGAACAGCGGGCCGAGATAGATCCACTGCCACATCTCGGCCGTGGCTTCCGCGGGCAGCACGCCCTTCGCCGCCCAGAGCCCCGCATACACCGCAGCGCAGATCAACGCGCGCAGCCACAGGGCCCGCCCCTGGTAGGGCTCCAGTTCCCGTTCTCTGACCGCTGCGTAGCCAAGGAGCACACAGGGCACCGCCAGGGCGAACGCGGCTGTGAGGAGCAGCCAGTCAGGAGGCGTGCCGGGACGGAAGATGAAGCCGGTCAGCCAGGCAGCCAACAGCGAGACGAGAAAGCCGCCGCCGATCGCGGCCCATGCGACAACTGGAATTGGCTTTTCGATCCGGCGAAACGGGATCGTCGAGCCGTGGCCCGCCGGGCCGGCCGCCGCGACAGGTTCCGGCTCGTGGATCGTGACGGCCTGCACCGCCGGCGTGGGGATCGTGATCGGCTTCTTGCACTTCGGGCAGGGGCCGGTCTTCCCAGCGAACTTGTCGCTGACCGAGAACCGTGAGCCGCAGCCGGCGCAGAGGACTTGGATGGCCATAGGGGGGCAGTGTCAGACCGGCTGCCGACGGCGTCAAGTCGCCGACCGTAGGGTAGACTCGAGAAAGGCGTCAGGACCAGATGGTGGCTAGGGCTGCAGAGGGGAGTTGGAGACGTGTCGGACGAGAAAACGAGGGTGCTGACGGCGGCCGAGGCGGCCGGGCTCGCGGTGGAACCGCCCCGGTTCGTCAACGGCAAGATCGTGTTCTTCTGTCCGAACGGCCATCGGCTCGTCGTGGCCGAGGCGCATGCCGGCAAACGCGGCCGGTGCGACAAGGCCGGCTGCGGCGTGGCCGTGGTCATCCCCGCTCGGCCCCCAGCCGAGCAGGCGGCGTTCGCGGGAATCGGAGAGGCCGCAGGTGAGCCGGCGGCCGACGAGGCTCCAGAAGCTGAAGCGGCCGACGCCGATGCCGACGCCGGGCTGCCCGCGGCGTTTCCGGCGCTGGATACGGGTGAGGCTGCCTCGCACGATACCGCCGAGGGGAATGCCGACCAGGCGGAAGACGCCGCCGCCGAGCAGGCCGACGCGGCCCCAGGCGATGCCACCGACTGGCAGTTCAGCGGCGTCGCTGGCGACGCCGGCGGGGCAGAGGCAGGAGTCGTGGAGGAGGCCACTTCGCCCGCCGCCTCCTGGGGCGGCTTTGAAGGCTCGGAGCCCGACGGAGAATCATTCGATAATCCCACGGCCCGGCTCGTTGCGCGGCTGTGGGTCGAGCGCGATCATGGCGGCGTGGTGGAACTGCACCTCACCGGCGGCAGCGTTATCCTGCCGGAGTGGTATGAGTCGCGCTGGTCGCGGGGCACCCACGGCCTGTTCGCGAGCCAGGCTCCAGACGGCAGCATCACGCTGACAGCCGTGGCCTGGGAGGCGATCCAGAAAGTGGTCGTGCGACAGGTGCAGGGGCTGCCCGACGGCATGTTCGAGTGACCGCCGCCTCCTGGCGATCGCTTAGCCGTCCTCGTCGAGATCCCCTTCGGTGATCATCGTGAAACCCTTCGCGCTCAGGGTTTCGAGGCCCATCTCGGTGTTGTCGACCATGAGGGCCACGGCTGGCCGGCCGCGCGGCCGCACGAGGATCGGGTAGGCCTGAATGATATTCACCTCTGCCTGCAAGAGCGCTGTGCAGATCCGCAGCAGCGGCTGGCCGTCATCCGGCAGCTCCACACCGATGAGATCGCTTTCGATCAGCGCGAGTCCGGCCCGCTCGAGGATCTCCCGGCCCTGCTCCGGATGACTCACGAGGAACCGTACGAAGGCGCACTCTCCGGAATCGTTGATTGAGAGCGCCACGATCCGCACCCTCGACCCCTCGAACCGTCGGACGACCTCCAGGAGCTGACCGACGCGGTTCTCGAGGAACACCGTGAACTGGCGGAGCGTGGGCCAATTGCGGCCACGGGCCGTCGCAAAACCGATGCCGCCACCCTCGTCAGCGTTGCCCAGGCTCACGTTGCGCGTCTCCGGTCTGAATGGTGCCACTGCCCGCGTGGATGGCAAAAAGATAGAGTCTTCCACACGTCTCGGTCAACGAAGCCTCGGCCACACGGCCGCCTGCATCTGCCCCGGAGCCCCGCCATGTCCGACACCCATGAGATTCAGGTCCGGGTTCGTTACCAGGAGACCGATGGCCAGCGGCGGGTCCACCACGCCAACTTCCTCACCTACTTCGAGATGGGCCGCACCGAGATGCTTCGAGCGCACGGCACGACCTACCGGGCATTCGAGGACGAGGGCCTGTTCATGGTCGTGTCGGAGGCGACCTGCACCTATCGAGCCCCGGCCGAGTACGACGACCTGCTCACGTTGCGTACTCGCGTGGAGAAGATCGGCGCGGCCCACATCAAGCACGCCTACGAGGTTGTCCGCGGCACGACGATCATCGTCACGGGTACGACGACCGTCGTGTGCGTTGACCGCGAAGGCCGCGTCCGCCGGCTGCCCGAATGGATGCTGGGGTGACGGAGTCGACTTGCCGACGCGGTGTCGGATCCCCCGGCTCGCGCCTGGGGGCTTGTATGTGCGCATACAAGCCCTGAGCGGAAGCGAGGGGATCCCGCGGCGGAAGCCGCGGACGGGTTGCCCGTGAGGTGGCGTTGCCAGCGCCATCGGTTCATCGCCTATCGTCGCTCACCACGCGGCCGTTGATCACCACGCCCGTGCAGTGCGTCGTATATTCCAACGGGTCGCCGTCGAAGAGTGCCACATCGCCATCGAGCCCCGGCTTGATCGCCCCCACCCGGTCGGCAATGCCCAGGATCGCGGCGGCATCGCTCGTGATCGCGGCCAGGGCCTGGTCGGTGGTGAGCCCGTTGGCCGCGGCGATCGCAGCCTCGAAGAGGGCCACGCGGGTCTTGGGCACGTAGCCCTCGAAGCCGCTCTGGAGCGCGAACGGGATGCCGGCGGCACGGAGCTTCGCCGCCGTCTCGAAGCTGATGTTTTCCGTCTCGCCCATGCCCGCCCGCCGCATGCTGGGATGGAGGATGACGGGCACACCGGTGGCCTTCAGCCGATCGAGGCAGAGATAGGCCTCGGCCCCCGAGTCGATCACGATGCGGATGTTGAACTCGGCCGCGATCCGCAGGGCCGCGTCGATGTCGGTGGCTCGGTTCACGGTGACGAGCAGTGGGAGCTTCCTCGCCAGGACGTCGGCCAAGACATCGCGGCGGAGATCGCGGTCTGGCGGCTCGTCACCACCGGTCGCGCGGCGGCGGGCATACTCGCCCGCCTTCACGAGTTCGCTGCGGAGCATGGCGACGGCCTTGCTCCGGGTGCCGGGCGACTTTTTCTCGGCATCGGCCCCGCCGGGGCGGGCGTCGTCGCCGAGCGTCACGGCCACCATCGCAGTCGGCCGGAGCGTAGCCGCCTCGACCGAGTCGCCCGTCGTCTTCACGATCATCGTCTGTCCCGAAACGAGTGCGCCGGGGGCGTGGCCGGTGTGGAGCGTCGTGACCCCGAAGCCGCGGACCCACTCGATCAGCCGGTCCCGAGGGTTGTAGGAGTCGATCGCCCGCAGTTCCGGCTGCATCGGCTCGGTCGGATCGAGCTGGTCCTGATCCTGCGGCTGGTTGATCCAGCCGGTGAGACCGACGACCGTGTGGGCGTCGATCAGGCCGGGCGTGACGACGGCGGCCTGGAGCATGCGGGTGCCGGACGGGATGGCCACCTCGGCTGCGGGGCCGACGGCTTTGATCGTTCCACCTTCGATGAGCACGACGCCGTCGGTGATCGACGGCCCAGCCATCGTGTGCACGACTGCGCCGCGGATGGCCAAAGGTGGCGATGGCTCATCACCGCGGGCCATCGTCAGGCCCGCGACGATGATCGCCCAGGCGAGCGAGACGGCGGCGAGTCGGTGTGTGAAAGGCATCAGCGGGTCTCCGCCATACGGTTGTCGGTGCAGCAGGCGTGGGCCGTCTGATCGCGGCTCGCGCCGTAACCGCCCACTGCGAACAACCGATCGTCGGGGTCGTCACGGTCGAACACCTTCCGGCCCTCCACCCAGGTCTCGAGCACCTTCGTGCGCAGGGCGAGCGGATCGCCCGAGAGCAGGATAAGGTCGGCATCCTTGCCGGGCTCGAGCGACCCGATGCGGCGGTCGAGCTCGAGCATCTTGGCACCGGCGAGCGTGAGTGCTTCGAGAGCCTTGTCGCGGGACATGCCGGCTCGCACGGCCAGAGCCGCCGTCCGCAGGAAGAGCCGCGAGTCGGTGACGGGGTCGTCGGTGTGGAAGGCGCAGGGCACGCCTGCCTGTTCGAGAACGGCCCCGGTGGCGAGCGACATGTCCATGGCCTCGATCTTGCCGCCGGGGGCATCGACCACGATCACTGAGCAAGGGGCCTGGGCCTTGGCCAACTCACCGGCCACCTTCCAGGCTTCGCTCGCATGGTGGAGCACCACCTTGAAGCCAAACTCGTCGCGGAGCCGGAGCACGGTCAGGAGGTCATCGGCCCGGTGGGCATGGTGATGCACGATCGTGCGGCCGTCGAGCACGTCGAGCAAGCCCTCCATTTCGAGGTCGCGATCGGGCCGCTTTGCGGCATCGTCGCCGGCCGCCTCGAGCTTGCGGCGGTAGTCGACCGCTTTGAGAAACTTCTGCCGCACGAGCGCCGCCGACTTCGACCGCGTGCCGGGGAACGGCGGCTCCTTCTGTGAATTCGTCCCGTTGGCCATCTTCATGCCGCCGAGGATGTGGCCGTCGGCGTCGCGGTAGAGGATGTCGTCGATCGTGTCGGCCTTTCGCAGCTTCGCGTAGATCGTCTGGCCGCTGAGCAGATGGCCCGAGCCGGGCATGATGTTGAGCGTGGTCAGGCCGCCGGCCTGGCACTTGCGGAAGCCCGCATCGCGGACATTGATCGAATCGAGGATTCGCACGTCGGGCTGGATCGGGCTCGACGCATCGCCTCCCCAGCCGCCCCCCACATGGCTGTGGGTATCCACGAGCCCGGGCATGATCACCTTGCCCGCCGCATCGATTCGCTCGGCGTCGGGCGGCACGGCCGTCGTCGCTGCCGGCCCGATCGCCACGATCTTGCCCGCTGCCACCACGACCGTGCCCTGCTCGATGGCGGGCCCTGTGATCGGCAGCACTCGGCCGCCGACGAACGCAACGGGCCGCTCCTCGCCGAAGGCCAGGCTGGCCGAAGCCGCGAGCAGCGCGATAGCAAGGCAGGAGGCAGCGTGAATTCGGAGATGACGCCGATCGATACGTTCAGGCATCCTGGCCCTGTATTCAGTGGGTGACCGTCTTGGAGAATAGATTCATCACGACGACGCCGGCCACGATCAGCGTCATCCCAATGATTGCCGGTGCGTCGAGCTTCTGCCCCAGAAAGACCCAGCCGATCGCGGCGATGAGCGTCACGCCGACTCCCGACCAGATGGCATAGCCGATGCCGACGGGAATGTCCTTAAGTGTGAGCGAGAGGAAGAAAAAGGCGATGCCGTAGCCGATCACGACGACGATGCTCGGCAGGAACTTCGTGAAGCCTTCACTCGCCCGGAGAAAGCTGGTGGCTGTGACCTCGGCGAGGATCGCGATTGCCAGGTAGAGCCAGTGCATAGGAGGTGGGCAGAGCCGCGGGATTGTTGACGCACGTTCTGCAGTGTACCGAGGTCTCGTAGGTTCCGAGTGCCCCGGCTCGGGGGCGGTACAAGTCGCCGCTTCGCGGTCCTTCGGATTGTCGCGGAACCTCGAAAGCTTGGTCCACATGCTCCACGAGCGCGCAGCGACCGTTCGCGGCAGGGTGGGAAGAGGGGGTAATTTGCCGGAAAAGTCGCTGTAGTTTGCCAGTCTATCTGTCGATACAACCCGTAGATCCGTCACAGTCCCCCCAGGAGAACGGCACCATGGCCCTGCAGCATTTCCTCGATGATCGCGGCACGAAGACCCGGCGCCGGCGGAGCCGGCTGGCCCTCGAGTCGCTCGAGCAGCGGGTGCCGCTCGCGGCCGACGTGGTGACTGCGATCGCACCGATTTCGATTTCATGTGAGCCGGTGCCTGCCGGCCCGGACGGCATGGTTGTGCAGCCGATGCCGATGCCGTTCGTGATCGTCGGAGAGGGCGGGGAATCGTCACCCGGCTTCCCCGTCGCCTGGATCGGATCCGGCGGTGTGTCTAGTGAGCCGGGTGTGGTGATCTGCGTCATGCCCGAGTCCGGTGTGGTTCCCTCGTTCGAGAACCCAGCGGTGACGGGTGGCCCCGATGGTGGCGCCGAGAACGTCATGTTCATGACGACCGCGGTGCAGCGGACGAACACGGCTGGCACGCGTCCGGCCGCGCTTGTGTCACAGCGGCTCGGTGGTCGGCCGCGCGTCGTCCCGGCCATTCAGCAGGCTGCCGGCCCGCGACGAACCAACGAGATTCAGGCCACCTCGCTGCCGGTGTCGCGGCCGCAGCAGCAGGCGGGGCATTTCAGCCGCCAGATCGCGGCCCGCTTCGGCCGGCTCTCCGCGGCGATCCGCTGACCGCGAGTGCCGTGTACGTTTCAAGGAGCATCACATGAACCGCCTGCCTGTTGCCGCCTACCTGCTGCTACCGAGCATCGTCTGTGGAGTGGTGGCTCGTGCCGCGGAGTCCGTGGACGCAGTTGCAGCAGCCGACGTGACGATGCAGGCCGACATGCCTGCGAGCCTGGGCGACGTGCCGTTCACCGCAATGGCAGATCAGGTCGTGGCCGCGCCGCGGCGGTGGTATGTGAGCGGTATCATCGGGCCGTCATTCGCCACGCTCACCGACGATTTTCACGCCGACGTCACGGGCGGATCTGTTGAGGGCACGATTCTCTCAGGTGGCGGTGCAGTGGGCCTGGCCATCGCCCGGCCTGCCGGTGCGTTGCGGTTGGAAGTCGAGGGACGTGCCCGCGGCACGCTGAGCGGGGAGACCGCCGTGCCAGACTTCGACGGTCAACTCGACTGGTCGGCCGGCAACGGCTGGTCCACGATGGCCAACGTGTGGCGCGACCTGATGATCAACGACCGATTTGGCGTCTACCTCGGCGGTGGCATCGGTGCCGGCGGCTACACCTACTCTGCGTCGGGATCGCTCAGCGACGGCTTGCTCACCGACAGGTTCAGCGGATCGAGTCAGGTGAGCACCTTCGCCTGGCAGGTCGGCGGCGGCGGCGTGTGGGCGATCTCGGAGCGGATCACGTTCGATGTCGGCTACCGTTTCTATTCGCTCCAGCCCGCCGACACGATGGTCTTCGTGTCGGACGGCGTGACGACGGAGCCGCTCGGCAGCTCGCAGCACGGCTTCTCGGCGAGCGAGCTCATGTTTTCGCTGCGGATCTATGATCCCTTCCGCAATTGGGACCCCTTCCGCCGCTGGACGCGATAGGCCGTCCGATGGAACGGCTGGTCTCGGCCGGCGATCGCCGCGAGTGAGCGGAAGTGGGCGACGAGGGACTCGAACCCCCAACCCCCTCGGTGTAAACGAGGTGCTCTGACCAATTGAGCTAGTCGCCCGAACCTTATGCCTTTTGTCCCTCGGGTTTCGGTGGCACCACCACGCGGACGCCGAGTTCGATCAGTTGTTTCGTCTCTACCGGCGACGGGGCGCCGGTCATCAGGTCGCTCGCCTTTTGCGTCTTCGGGAAGGCGATCACGTCGCGAATGCTGTCGAGCCTGCCGAAGAGCATCACCCAGCGGTCGATGCCCAGGGCGATGCCGCCGTGTGGCGGGGCGCCACTCCGCAGGGCGTCGAGCAGGAAACCGAACCGTTCGCGAGCCATCTCCGGCGAGATGCCCAGCAGCTTGAAGACCTTCTCCTGCGTCGCGCCATCGTGGATCCGGATCGTGCCGCCGCCGGCCTCCGAGCCATTGATCACGAGGTCGTAGGCAACGGCCCGGCAGGCGGCCGGGTCGCTCTCCAAAAGCTCGAGATCGCTCGGCCGCGGCGCCGTGAAAGGATGATGCATCGATGCCCAGCCGCCGCTCTCCGCATCCTTGGCGAACATCGGGAAATCGACCACCCACGAAAAATGCATCGCCTTGGGATCGAAGAGGCCGAGCTGCGTGCCCAGCCGTTTCCGCAGCATGTGCAGCGCCTTGCAGGTGATGTCGAACGAATCGGCCACGATCAGCGCTAGGTCGCCCGGCTCGCAGCCGAGCGCCGACTTCAGCCGGTCGGCGATCGTCGTGAGATTCTTCGCGACGGGGCCCGACCAGGCGCCGTCGGCCTCGACCTTCAGCCACACGAGCCCCTTCGCGCCCCCCTCCACGGCCACGGCCGTGAGGTCGTCGAGATCCTTGCGGGAGAACTTCGCCGCAGCGGCGGGCACGCGGATGCCCCGGATGCGACCGCCACTCTCGACCGCCCCGTGGAACACGCGGAAGTCGCTCTCGCCCGCGATCGCCGTGAGGTCGGTGATTTCGAGGCCATAGCGGAGGTCGGGGGCGTCGTGCCCAAACCGCTCCATGCACTCGTCCCAGGTGAGCCGGGGCAGCGGCAAAGGGACGTCGAGCCCGAGAATCTCCCGGGCTGTCCGCTTCACGAGCCCCTCGATCACGCCGATCACGTCGTCGGCCTCGACGAACGACATCTCGATGTCGAGCTGGGTGAACTCCGGCTGCCGGTCGGCCCGCAGGTCTTCATCGCGGAAGCACTTTGCCACCTGCACGTAGCGGTCGAAGCCCGCCATCATCAGGAGCTGTTTGTAGAGTTGCGGTGACTGCGGCAGCGCGAAGAACGAACCGTGCTCGAGCCGGCTGGGCACGAGATAGTCGCGGGCTCCTTCGGGCGTGCTGCGGCCGAGCATCGGCGTCTCGACGTCGATGAAGCCGAGCTCGTCGAAGTGGTCCCGCATGATCTTCACGATCCGGCTGCGGAGGAACATGTTCTCTTGCATGGCCGGCCGCCGGAGATCGAGCCAGCGGTTGGTCAGCCGCACCTCCTCGCCCGGCAGTTCCGTCGCGCCGGGCTGGAAGACGGGCGTCTCGGCCTCGTTGAGAACCTCCAGCGTGTTGCAGACGAGCTCCACCTCGCCCGTCGAGAGCTTGGGGTTCGTCGTGCCGGCGGGGCGGGCGCCCACCGTGCCTCGTGCGCGCAGCACCCACTCGGCCCGCACGGCCTTGGCCGCGGCGAGCGTCTCGGCCGGGCTCTCCGGCCCGATCACTACCTGCGTGCGGCCCCAGCGGTCGCGGAGGTCGATGAAGATCACACCCTTGTGGTCACGGACCCGATCCACCCAGCCGCAGAGCTGGACGTGCGTGCCGATGTGACCGCTGCGGAGTTCGCCACAGGTGTGAGTTCTGAGCAAGGGACCGACCTTTCGAGTTCAGGCGGAGGGAAATGATTCGTGAGTTGGGAGGCTTTAGGCGTCGGGAAACAGGGCCGTGCACACGAGCAGCGTGATCGCCAGCAGGATCGAGATCACCAGCAGCGGAATGGCACCGAACCAGACGAGCAGCGGGGCCGTGTCGCCGAGCGAGTCCCAGGCGAAGAGCCCGGTCACGCCCAGGATCACGAACAAGAGTGCCGTGGCAAACGACGACCAGGCAAGCACTTTCGACAGCATGCGGCCCACCTACCTCGCCGCTGCCGAGGCGAGTCGCTCGGCTTCGGCGTCGAACTCGAGCTGGAGCTGGCTGCCCGTGCCGGCGGACAACTCACGGTAGAGCAGGCTCGGCTGGATGTCGCGGTTGTGCTGGTACTTCTCGCTGGCGTACTCGGTGATCGCCCCGTGGATCTGGTGGAAGAAGATCTGGCAGATCGGCACGCCGGGATAGATCTTCACCGGCTGCACGGCAAACATTTCGAGCGTCCAGTAGCCGCAGAAGCCGACGTCGCCGAAGCCTGCGGTCACGTGCACGAACAGGCCAAGCCGTCCGATCGAGCTGCGGCCCTCGATCATCGGCACGAGGTTGTGCGTCTCCGTCCGCTCGATGGTGCGACCGAGGTAGAGCTGATTGGGCGTGAGCACGAGGCCGTCTTCAGGGATGCGAATCCGCTCGACGCGATTGCTCTTGCGCATGTCGAGCACCACCTCCTCGTAGACGAGCAACTCGTCGTGGAGCGAGAGGTTGTAGCTGTTGGGATTGAGCCGAGTCTCGTCGAACGGCTCGATCAGAATATTGCGACCGAGCTGCTGCTTGATCTCGTTGCCCGAGAGAATCATGGCGATGGTCCCGTGCGATGGCGGCGGACGAACGGGGAAGACGGCGGGCGGATTGTACCGCAGCGGCGGAATTCTGCCCGCGTCACCGTCGTTTTGCGGCCGGCAGCCCGATCCGCGGGCAGAGCGGGGCCAGGCAGCACTCGCCGCACCGGGGTGAGCGCGAACTGCAGATACTGCGTCCATGCTCGATCAGGCGGTGGCTGAACGCGATCCAGTGTTCTTCCGGCAGCAGCTTCACGAGATCCCGTTCGGCCCGGACGGCGTCGGCGTGCCGGGTGAGGCCGAGCCGCCGGGAGATCCGCCCCACGTGGGTGTCGACCACGACGCCGCTGGCCTGCCCGAAGGCCGATCCGAGCACGACATTGGCTGTTTTGCGGCCCACGCCCGGGAGCTTCACCAGGTCCTCGAGCCGCTGCGGTACGTCGCCGCCGTGCCGCTCCATGAGAGCCCGGCAGCAGCCCAGGATGCTCTTCGCCTTGGCCCGAAAGAAGCCCGTGCTGCGAATGACGCCCTCGAGGTCGCGGGGCTTCGCCGCGGCGAGATCGGCCGGCGTCGGCCAGCGGGCAAACAGCTCGCCTGTGACCATGTTCACCCGCTTGTCGGTGCACTGGGCCGAGAGGATCGTGGCGATCAGAAGCTGAAACGGACTCGAGAACCGCAGCGAGCACTCGGCCTCAGGGTAGGCCCTCGCGAGTGTTTCAGCGATCGCCGTGGCTCGCGTTCGCCGGGCCCCGACCCCTTCCCGCCGTGGCACGGGCGACCGAGACTCCGCCTGAGAGGCTGTCGTGCTACGATTCATGAGACCTGTCCGCGGCGGAGGAGAATCCACGCACGATGGCTGCCGACGAAGCGCTCGATCCTGGCGACTATGAACCGCTCTATGTGGCTGGGATCGAGAAATTCAACGAGTGTGATTATTACGAAAGCCATGAGCTCTGGGAGGAACTCTGGACTGAATACCGCGGCCCATCGCGGAAGTTCTACCAGGGACTCATCCAGGCGGCCGTCGCCCTCTACCACTTCGGCAACGGCAACATCCGCGGGGCCCGGAAACTGCACGGCAGCGTGCACGGCTATCTTGAACCCTACTTGCCGCGGCATCTCGGCCTCGACCTGACCGGATTCCTGGGGGCATTCGACGCCTGCCTCAAGGAGGTCGCGGCCAGCACCGATGACAGCCTCGAGATCGAACTCGATCCCGAGCTCCTGCCTGAGATCCACCTCGATCCTCCACCAGCCGCAGCGCCGTCCGCCTGACCCGTCGCCCTTTTCGCCGTACCGGATCCATCCATGTCCGACGAACCACTCGCCTTCTCGCCCGATCAGTTCTCGGGAGTTGCCCGGGTGTTTCCGCTGCCCAACCTCGTGATGTTTCCGCACGTGATGCAGGCGCTGCACGTGTTCGAGCCTCGGTATCGCGCCCTCTTCGAGGAGGCGATCGAGGACGACCGGCTGGTGGCCCTTGGTGTGTTTGCGAAGGGCTGGGAGGGGGACTACGAAGGGCGGCCGCCACTGCGGTCGACCGCCTGCCTCTGCCGGATCGCCACGCACCAGCGGACGAAGGAAGGCACGTACAACGCGCTGGTGCTCGGCGTGCGGCGGATCCGGCTCGTTCGCGAGTTGCCGCCGAAGAAGCTGTTTCGCCTGGTCGAGTCGGAATTGCTCGACGAGGTCGAGCCTGACGCTGATGCCGGCGCGGCGGCCGCCCTGCAGCAGGAACTTCTGGCCGCCTTCAAGCATTCGATGCCGCAGATTCCGAATGCCTACGAACAGCTCGACGAACTGCTCGGCAGCCAGATCACGCTCGGGATGCTCGCCGACATCGTCTCCTACACGGTCGATCTCGGGATGGAAGTAAAGGTCAAGCTGCTCGCGGAGTGCGATGTCGTCCGCCGTGCGCGGCTCCTGCTCGACGCCCTTGCCACCCGTCCCACGGCCGTGGCAACGCGGGTATTTCCTCCCGATTTCTCCATCAATTAAGGTTGGAGCATGAGTCATGCCCACCCTGTCGATCATGCCCGCATCGAGCGGGCGGTCCGCGAGATCCTCACTGCCGTCGGTGAAGACCCCGATCGGGAGGGGCTGCAGGAGACGCCCGCCCGCGTGGCCCGGATGTATGCCGAGATGTTCGGCGGCCTACGGCAGGACCCGAAGCAGCACCTCCGCAAGGCCTTCACCGAGAAGTACGACGAGATCGTGCTCGTACGCGACATTGCCTTCAACAGCATGTGCGAGCACCACCTGCTGCCGTTCATGGGGCAGGCGCACATCGGGTACCTGCCCGATGGCAAGGTGCTCGGCCTGAGCAAACTCGCCCGCGTCGTCGAGGTCGTGTCCCACCGCCCGCAGGTGCAGGAGCGGATGACCGAGCAGATCGCCGACCTCCTGGAGAAGGACCTTGGGGCGAAGGGCGTGGCCGTGGTGGTGGAGGCCACCCACACCTGCATGACGATCCGCGGCGTGCGGAAGCCCGGCAGCCTCTGCGTGACCTCGGCGATGAAAGGCCTCTTCCGCTCGAACGTGTCGAGCCGGGCCGAGGTGCTCTCGCTGATCTACGGCCATCGCCCCGCCTGAGGCTTCGCGGCGCGTGCGGCTCTTGATTGATTTTCTGACGCGGTTCGGCTGGGGCCTCGCCATCGGCCTCGTGCTCACGCCGGCGACGGTCGTGCCGGCCGGTTTCTTTCGCGTCAACATGCTCGTTGTGATGGGGCTTGCGACCTTCGCGGCGCTGCTCGCCAACTCAGCCGGCCCGGCCGGTGTGTGCCCGCTGGCGGCGGCGGCCGCCGTGGGGGCGTGGATGGGGAGCGTGGCGTGGCTCGGCGAGAAGCGGCGGGCCGGCATCGGCTTTTGCGTGGCCTGCGCGGTGGTCCTCGCCGCGGCGACGGTCGTGCCGCTGGCCGCGACGCCGCTCATGGCGGCGGTGGCGGTGCTCTCGGGGCTCGTCACCGGTCTCACGGTGCATGCGATGCTCCTCGGCCACTGGTATCTCAACGCCCCCGGCATGCGGGTCGATGCCCTGCGGCGGGCGATCGACATAGCACTGATTGCCTGGGCCGTCCGGCTCGTCGCCGCGGTGGCTGAGGCCTGGCCGGGGCTGGCGTCGCTCGTCGGACGGGCGGATGCCACGAGCCTGGCGCTCCTCTCGCTGCGCTGGCTGGCCGGACTCGTGGGGCTGCCCGTGCTCCTCGTCATGAGCCGTAAGACGCTCGACATTCCCAACACGCAGAGCGCCACGGGTATCCTGTATGTCGCCTGTCTGGCCGCGATCCTGGGTGAGTTGACCGCCCAGCTGCTCGCTGCCACTCCTTGAACAGCCCCATGCGCATCGCCTACGCTTGCCCTGCCTGCTCCGCCACCGTGAGCCTCGATCGCGTGGAGACGCGGGCGACGCTCGACTGTCCGCACTGTGCCGCCGAGCTGCCGGTGCCGGAGCATGCGATCGACTGGTCGGCTCCCGACGGTGCCGTGGCGCGACCGGGCGAGGGCCGGGCCCGGCTGGCCCGCTGCCTCGTCTGCCCGAGCAGCGAACTCTTTGCCCGCAAGGACTTTCCGCAGCGGCTGGGCGTGGGGATCGTCGTCGCGGGACTCGCCGCCAGCTGCGTCACTTGGGGCATGCGGCTGCTCGTGCCCACGTTCGCGATCCTCTTCGCGACGGCGCTGATCGACGTCGTGCTCTATCTGTTCATGCCGGAGTGCCTCACCTGTTATCGGTGCGCAGCCCGCTACCAGGGTGACGGCGTGACCGACGACCATGGCGGCTTCGACCTGGAGACGCACGAGAAGCACCGGCAGGGACTGGCCCGTGCCCGGGAGCTGGCGGCGGCACGGCCGGTCGAGCCCACGCCCTGACACCGACGCGAGGGCGACGTATGGATGCCGAGCGCAGTCGGATCGAGGAGGATCTCCGCGGCGTCGTAACCGGCGACGTGCTCTGCGACGACGCCCGACGAAGTCTCTATGGGACCGACGCCAGCTTGTTCGAGGTGCTGCCGCTGGCGGTGGTGCGGCCCCGGTCGGTCGACGACGTGGCGGCCACGATCCGCTGGGCCGCCGAGCGAGGCATCTCCGTGCATGCCCGCGGCGCCGGCTCGAGCGTGTGTGGCGGCCCGCTCGGCCCAGGGATCGTCATCGACTGCTCGCGATTCCTGCGCCGGATCGTACACACCGACCGCGAGACGGGCACCGTCCGCGTGCAGCCGGGCGTGGTGCTCGCGCAGCTCGAGCGGCATCTCGGCCGATTCGGCCTGATGTTCGGCCCCGATCCGGCGAGCAGCGCCGTGACGACCGTCGGCGGCATGATCGGCCGCAATGCATCGGGTAGCCGGTTCCTCCGGCACGGCGCTGTGCGTGGCCGGATTGCCGCGGTGCAGGGCGTGCTCGGTGATGGGACGGCCGTGGAACTGGTGCCCACGGCCGTGGATGCAGCGGCAGAACGAGTGGGCGACCTGGCTCGTGGCATCGCTGCGATCGTCGATGCCGCCCGGCCGACGATCGCGCGGTTCCAGCCCGCGACACGGCTCTCGCACGGCGGCTACGGTCTTCACGATCTTCTGCGCGACGGTCTGATCGACCTGCCGCGGCTCCTGTGTGGCGCGGAGGGCACGCTCGCGATCGTCACCGAGGCCACGCTGCGGGTCGTGCCTGCGGACGGCGCGACGGCGGTGGGGCTGTTGTTCTTTGATTCACTGGAGAAGGCCGCCGACGCGGCCCTCCGCATCCGCCCACTCGGCCCCAGCGCCTGCGATCTCTTCGACAAGCGGCACCTGGCGCTTGCCCGCGGGGCGAAGCCGGCGTTCGATCTCCTCATTCCGTCGGTCGCCGAGGCGGGGCTCCTCATCGAGTTCACGAGTGACGAGCCGCGGGAGTGCAACGCGCGGCTCGACGACGCCTTCGCTGCCGCGCACCGCGGTCGCCGGGCCTGCCTCGACGCCCGGCGGGCCGACGACCCGACCGATGCCGCCTTCTTCTGGGAACTCTCCCGCAACGTGCTCTCGACGCTCGTCGGCGTGCGGGCCGTCGTGCGGCCGGTGCCGTTCATCGAAGACATCGTCGTGCCACCGCCGGCGATGCCCGACTTTCTGCGGCGGCTGCAGGAGGTGCTTCGCGAGAGCCAGTTCACGGCCCTCATCTTCGGCCATGCCGGACAGGGGCAGCTCCACGTGCGGCCGCATGCCAACCCGCGGGACCCAGTGGAACGCATGCGGCTGGAGTCGCTGGCCGAGGCGGTCTATGCCGAAGTCGTGGCGTTCGGCGGCACCATCGGCGGCGAGCTCGGGCTGGGGCTCTCGCGGGCGCCGTTCTTTCCGCGGCTGTTTCCGGAACTGTCGGCCGTGTTCGGCGAGGTGAAGCGGCTCTTCGACCCGGCCGACGTGCTCAATCCAGGTCGGTTTCCCGTACCGCGCGAGCAGCCGGACGATGCGGCCGCAGCGACGTTTCGCCCACCGCTCGCGGCAGCCGTGCCTGCTGCAGCGGGCCAGTCGGCGGCGCCGATTCCGCTGCCGGTGCTCACGTGGGGCGCCGATCGGCTGACCGCCGAGGTCGACGCATGTAACGGCTGCGGAAGCTGCCGCACGCAGGCGGGGCCGGTCCGGATGTGCCCGCGGTTTCGGGAGAGCCCGGCCGAGGAGGCGTCGCCGCGGGCCAAGGCCTCGCTCGCGGCCGCCGTGCTCTCGGGTCGGCTCGAGTCGCGGCTGCTCACCGCGGAGGCAGCCCACGCGATCGCCGACACCTGCTTCAACTGCCATCAGTGCCGCATCGACTGCGCCGCGGGGGTAGACATTCCGGCTATCGTGATGGAGCTGAAGGCGGCGCACGTCGCGGCCAACAGCCTGCCACTTGGCCGCTGGCTCATGACTCGCATCGATGGCCTGTCGGCGGCAGCCGGTGCGGTGCGGCCGCTGGCGAACTGGGCGATCGGCAATCCGCAGGCCCGCTGGCTGCTCGAGAAGACGGTCGGCATCGCCCGCGGCCGTAAGCTCCCGGCGGTGAGTGGCTCGCAGTTCATGCGCTGGGCGGCGAAGCGTGGGCTGACGAAGCCATCACGCCGCAGCGGGCCGCGGGTGCTCTACTTCCTCGACACGTACGCCCGCCGCCACGACCCGCTCCTTGGTCAGGCATTCGTGTCGGTGCTGGAGCGGAACGGGATCGGCGTGTTCATCGATCCGCGCCAGGTGGCGGCCGGCATGCCGCTGGTGTCGGAAGGGGATCTCGACGCCGCCCGCCAGCTGGCGAGGATCAACGTGCGGGTGCTCGCCGATGCCGTGCGGCTGGGCTACCGGATCGTGTGCACGGAGCCGGCCGCCGTGACCTGCCTCACCCACGACTACCCGCTCTTGATCGACGATGAGGACGTGACCCGCGTGGCCGCCGCCACCTGCGAGGCGACGGCCTTTCTCTGGGAGCTGCACCGCGAGGGAAAGCTGCGGCTCGACTTTCAGCCGCTGCCGGCACGGGTGCTCTATCACGCTCCCTGCCATTCGCGGTCAGCGGGCGGGCCGAGTCCGGCCGAGCACCTGCTGCGACTGATCCCGGCCCTGAGCGTGGTCCCGGCCGGCTGCGGCTGTTCGGGCATGGCCGGCACGTTCGGCCTGGCTCGGGAGCATTACCGGGCCAGCCTGCGGGCCGGCCTGGGCCTCGTTTCGGCGCTGCGCGGCGACGTGGCGGCCGGCGCTACCGAGTGCAGCGCCTGCCGGATACAAATGGAGCAGGGCACCACCAAGCCCTCCGTGCACCCGATCAAGCTGCTCGCCAAGGCCTATGGCCTCCTGCCCGGGCCGGCTCCCGACGGGCTCGACGGCCTGCTGACCGCGACGAGCGGCCGGCTGACGACGAGCTGATCTGGCACGCTCACGAGTGTTTATCCACAAGGCGTTTCCAACGTGCAGCATGCATCTTCTTCAGGCGCCGGCCAGCTACGGCTCGCGCTTTTCGCGGGGCTCGCCGAACTTGCCGGCACTCGGTCGCTCGAGATTCCGTGGGCCGGTGGCAGCGTCGGCGACCTGCGGCGGGCCATCGCCGCGTCCCGGCCGGCCGTCGCTGACCTGCTCGAGCGGAGTGCCGTCGCGATCGGTGGACGGTATGCCGATGACGATGTGCCAGTCCAGGCAGGTGCCGACGTCGCGATCCTGCCCCCGGTGAGTGGAGGCTGACGACATGCAACGACAAGGAATGGACGAACGGATGCAACAGAGACACCGCGACGAGCGAGATCAGGTCAGACCCGATGCCGATGGCGCCCTCGTGCGGCGACCGATCGATCCGCAGCGTCTCTTGGCCGCCGTCTCCTCACCGGAGGCCGGAGCCAACGTGCTCTTCGTGGGCACGGCCCGCGGATACACCAACGGCGTCGAGACGACCGGGCTCGAGTACGAGGCCCACGATTCGATGGCCACGGAGTCGCTCGAGCGGCTCTGCACAGCCGCGGTCGATCGATTTGCGCTGCTCGCCTGCGCCGTCGAGCACCGGCTCGGCCGCATCGCCATCGGCGAGGCGGCCGTGGGGATTGCCACCAGCGCACCGCATCGCCGCGCTGCCTTCGAGGCGGCCGAGTGGCTGATGGAGCGGATCAAGCGGGAGGTGCCGATCTGGAAGTGCGAGGAGTGGGCCGACGGCCGGCGAGCCTGGGTCCACGCCGAACCGGCCGCTGCGCGAAGCGGCGACGCGGGGCATGAGCGGGGCGATGGCCCGGTCGATGCCGGCCGGCGGAGGTCGCGCGGGCGGGGGCGACGGAGATGACCGGGTCGGGCCCGCTGCGCGATT
>JBAVTF010000154.1:0-1715 GCA_049695995.1 Pirellulales bacterium
CTCGTCGTCTGGCAAACCGGCTCGGGCACCCAGACCAACATGAATGCCAACGAGGTCCTGGCCAATCGCGCGAGCGAAGTCCTCGGCGGGACGCGCGGGGAAGGGCGCCTCGTGCACCCCAACGACGACGTGAACCGCGGGCAGTCATCCAACGACGTCTTTCCAACGGCGATGAGCGTGGCCGCGGTCGTTGCCTGCCGGCAGCGCGTTCGCCCGGCACTCCTGGCGCTGCGAACGACGATGGCGGCCAAGGCGCGGGCGTTCGAGCCCATCGTGAAGATCGGCCGAACGCACCTGCAGGACGCGACACCACTCACGCTCGGGCAGGAATTCTCCGGCTACGTCGCGCAACTCAACCACGGACTCGCGTACCTGGATGCCGCGATTCCGCACCTGGCCGAGCTTGCCCTGGGCGGCACCGCCGTCGGAACCGGGCTCAACACTCATCCCGAGTTCGGCTCCCGCGTGGCTTCGGAGCTCTCGACACGCCTTGGGGAGAAGTTCGCCTCGGCACCCAACAAGTTCGAAGCGCTGACCGCCCACGACGCGATGGTCCATGCCCACGGAAGCCTCAAGGGCATTGCGGCTTCGCTCACCAAGATTGCCAACGACGTACGCTGGCTCGCGAGCGGGCCGCGCTCGGGCCTGGGCGAGATCTCGATCCTGGAGAACGAGCCGGGCAGCTCGATCATGCCGGGCAAGGTGAACCCCACCCAGTGCGAGGCGCTCACCATGGCCTGCGCCCAGGTGATGGCCAACGACGTGGCGGTGAATTTCGGCGGGGCGCAGGGGCACTTCGAGCTGAACGTCTACAAGCCGCTCATCGCCAACGCCTTCCTGCAGAGCACGCGATTGCTCGCCGACGCGGCCGCGAGCTTCGATGCGCATTGCGCGCACGGCGTCACAGCCAACCGCGAGCGCATCGCCGATCTCGTTTCGCGCTCGCTGATGCTGGTGACCGCGCTCGCGCCGCATATCGGCTACGACAAGGCGGCCGAAATCGCCAAGAAGGCTCACGCAGAGGGCACCAGTCTTCGCGATGCGGCCGTCGCAACAGGCTACGTTTCGGATGCGGACTACGATCGATGGGTAAGGGCGCAGGACATGACGCGCCCCGGCTAGCGTGCCGCTTTCCCTTGGGCACTGCGGCGCCCTGGGAGCTACGTTCCTGGTGCGGTGAACATTCCGATCGAGCAGCTCGGGTGCCGCATTCGGGAACTGCCCAAGGGCAGGGAGGTCGTCGCCTATTGCCGGGGTCCGTTCTGCCTCATGTCTTTCGACGTGGTCCAGTTGCTGCGCAGGAAGGGACTCGCGGCGCGGCGGCTCCAGGACGGCGTGCCCGAGTGGCGGGCGGCCGGGCTTCCCTTGGAAAGTCGCGCAGTCCGTTGACGGTACTACGTCAGATTGCCCGGTCTTCCCCGAATCGCAAGGTCGATGATCGAGCGGACGATGACGCAGTGCGACCTCGGATGCTACAGGCGCCCTCGCCTCAGAGTCCGAGAGGATTTCGATTCTCGGCTAGAGCGCGTAGGCGAGCGACCCTGCGGTGCAGCGGCCGCGAGCAGCGTCGTTTCGCCTCGTTGTAGCACGCAATCGGCGTTGGCGGCTCGCTTAGGCGGCGCAGTTCGGGGTTGGAGGGCGGTTTTTCGCTCCTCACGCGGCCCCTGCAGTCGCGGCGGACGTACCATGCCTATCCGGTTGCCACAGGTTCGATG
>JBAVTF010000155.1:0-9353 GCA_049695995.1 Pirellulales bacterium
GCTTGCGATCGCCGCCCGCGTGCTCCGTGACGTCGCGAGGAGCGGTCTGCCGCAGGCCGGGGCTCCGCCCCGTGTGCTGCACGCCGCGGCGGCCCCCGATGGGCCCGAGTCATTCATCGGCGTCGACGTGCTTCCGGAGCGGAGCCTGCTCGACGGCACGATCTTCCCGGGCCACTCGGCCACCGTGCGGTGCGTGAATCCAGGCGGACTCGCGGCGTTCACGCGGTCGTGGCGCGAGGAGGCCCGTACGCGGCCACGGCAGGGGGGCGTGGCCCTCGTGCTCGGCGCGGGCAACGTGACGGGCCTGGCGGCGGCCGACGCGATCTCGCAGATCTTCGAATCTGGTCGGGCCGTGCTCTTGAAGCTCCATCCGTTGCATGCGGACCTGGAGCCGGTGTTCCGTCAGGCCCTCGCGCCGCTGGTGGAGACGGGCCTGCTCGCGTTCATCGTCGGTGGTGCTGATGTGGCGCAGGCCGCCGTGGCGGCGCCGGGCATCACGCACGTGCACCTCACTGGCGGGCAGGGGGCATTTGACTCGCTCGTCTGGGGTGGCTCCGGCCCGCGGCCGCCGCATGCGCAGCCGCTGCTCGCGAAGCCGATCACCTGCGAACTCGGCAACGTGACGCCCTGGATCGTCGTGCCCGGCCGCTACACACCGAAGCAGCTCGCGTTCCAGGCCGACGTGATCGCCGCGTCGATCGCCAACAACACGTCATTCAACTGCATCGCCACGAAGGCCGTGATCACCTGCCGCTCGTGGGAGCAGCGGGAAGAGTTCGCGGCGCTCGTGGCCCGGCGGCTCACCGCCCTACCGGCACGCCCCGCCTGGTATCCGGCCGCCGCGGCTGCATGGGCGGAGGTCACGGGCCGGCAACTCCCCGCCGACGGCTCGCTGCCGGCTGTGTTTCGTACGGGGCTCGACCCCCGAGCCGAGCCGCAGTGGCTCGCCAAAGAGTGGTTTGGGCCCGTCGCCGTGGAGGTGCCGCTAGAGGCCGACTCGATCGAGGCCTTCTGCACGCGGGCCAGGGAGTTTACGCGGTCGATCCCCGGCTCGCTTGCAGCGAGCGTCACGCTGCCGGCATCGTTGGCGGCGTCAGACGCGCGGCGGGTCGACTTGCTGTGCGAGCACCTCGAGTATGGTGTCGTCGCCATCAACACCTGGTCGGCGCTCGCCTATGCGTTCGGCAGTGTGCCGTGGGGCGGCTATCCGGGGGCCACGCTCGCGGAGCCTCGCAGTGGCATCGGGCGCGTACACGATCCGCTGCTCCTGCCGCTGGTGCACAACGCGATCGTGCGGGCACCGCTCACCGGCTGGCCGCTGCCGCCATGGTTTCCGTGGCATCGCCACGGAGCCGTGCTCGCCCGCGGCGTGATCGACATGTACTCGAGGATTCTCTCCGGCAGAAGCGGCTTCGTTCCGCTCCTGCGGATGCTGCCGCGCGTGCTTGGCGGATAACGGCGTGGATGTGTTGGCGGCGCGTCCGCGGCTTCCGCCGCGGGATCCCGACACGGAAGCGCCGGCGGGGTGGAATCGCCACGCGGTGTTATCGCTTGCGGCGGCCTTTGATCGCCTTCTCGCGTTCGGGAGGCTGGGCCGGCTGCTCGGTGAACTTCTCGGCCTGGCCCGTCAGTTCGTAGAGAAAGCGGCTTGGACGCGACGGCTTGCTCTTGCCCCACTTCGTGCGCGTGAGGCAGAGCGACAGCACGAGCCGCCGCTTGGCCCGCGTCACGCCCACGTAGCAGAGCCGCCGCTCCTCGTCGATCGCCTGCAGACCGTCGTTCAGCGAGCGGTGATGCGGCAGGTAGCCCTCCTCCATGCCCACCATCCACACGCAGTCGAACTCCAGGCCCTTGGCCGAATGGAGCGTCATGAGCCGAGTGACGCGGCCCTTGGGTTTCTCGTCCTTGAACCGGTCGTCCTCTTCCTCCACTTGCAGCACGAAGTCATCGAGGAAGCCGCGAATCAGGCCACCAAGCTCGGCCGTGGCTCCGGCTGACTCGGCCGCGCGGGCTCGTTCGTGCTGGTCGAGCGCGTTGGCCATTTCATCCACGCACGCCCAGCGGGTTTCGGCCTCCGCCGGGTCTTCGTCGTAGTCCTTTTCCAGGAACTGCCGGTAGCCCACCGTGTCGAGCAGCGTGCGGAGCACCGGGGCGGCCCGCGAACTGCCCGGCTGCGGCGGCGGGGCCGCATGCTTGAGGGCGAGCAGCCGTTCGAGCGCGGCCACGCCGCCGGTCGCCGCGCCGGAGAGCCGGCCCGCGGCCTTCGCGTCGAGGAATGCCTGCCACATGCTCGTGCCCGCCTGGGTGGCTGCCGCCCGCGCCGTCTGCACCGCCTGCGATGAGATGCCGCGCGGGGGCACGTTCGCGATCCGGGAGAGGGCCAGATCGTCCTCGGGCTCGACCAGAAACCGCAGGTAGGCCATCACGTCCTTCACCTCGCGGCGATCGAAGAACGATCGGCTGCCGACCAGCTCATAGGGAATGTTGCGCCGGCGCAACTCCTGCTCGAACACGCGGGTCTGCTCGCCGGTGCGGACGAGGATCGCCGTTTCCGAGGGATCGACCTGCCGTTCCCGCAGCAGACCCTCCAGGTCGCCGACGACGCGTCGGGCCTCATCGAGTTCGTCCTGGGCCTGCACGATGGCAGGGGGCACGCCCGCATTCCCTGTCGAGACGAGCGTCTTGCCGTGCCGACGGGAGTTTTGCTCGATCAGCAGGTTCGCCGCCCGGATGATCTCGGGCGTCGAGCGGTAGTTCTCTTCGAGCTTCACGATCTTCGCGCCGGGCCACCGCTTGGCGAACTCGAGAATGTGCGATATCTCGGCGCCGCGCCAGGCGTAAATCGACTGATCGTCGTCACCCACCACGCACAGGCTGCGGTGATCGCGGGCGAGCGCCGAGAGAATCCGCTCCTGGATGCCGCTCGTGTCCTGATACTCGTCGATGAGGAGATGGTCGAACCGGCCTGCCTCCGCCTGCCGGGCCGCCTCGTCGGCCAAGAACAGCTCGTCGGCATAGAGCAGCAGGTCGTCGAAGTCGACGGCCCCCGCTGTCTTCATGGCCTGCTGGTAGCGTCGGTAGCCGGCGGCGGCGAGCGTCCACGAGTCGTCGGCATCACCAGAGAGGCTGTCGATCGCTGCATCCGCCCGCACGGCCCGGCTCTTCCAGCGGCTGATCCGGTCGAGCAGGTCGCCCGGCCGCAGCACGGCCTCCGGCACCTTCAACTCCTTGAGCACCGTGCGGGCCGTTGCCTCCTGCTCCCCGCGGTCCACGATCGCGAACTGCGCGGGCAGGCCGAGCTTGGCGGCATGGCGGCGAAGAATTCGCACGCACAGCGAATGAATCGTGGAGATCTCGGGCTTCTCGTCGGTCTTGCGGCCCATCAGGGCGGCGGCCCGGGACTGCATCTCGCGGGCCGCCTTGTTCGTGAACGTGACGGCGAGAATCCGCGAGGGCCGGGCTCCCTTGCGGACGAGGTGGGCGATCCGCGTGATCACGACCCGCGTCTTGCCCGTGCCGGCGCCGGCGAGCACGAGCAGCGGCCCCGGTGGCGCGAGCACGGCCTCGCTCTGGGCCGCGTTGAGCCCGGGCACGCCGACCCGCGGGGCGGGGCGGGGCAGGGCGGATGATTCAGCCGATGCGGTCATGGGGCGGAATGTAGCAGACGTGTCCATCCGGCTTGACGGTGGTTGGCCGAAATCGGTCTAACTACCGCTCACGAACGCACGGAGAGCATGCGATGGACGGTGACCGCCGGCACGAATTGGAAGAGAACGATCTGGCCGAATCGACGATCGCGGTCGTCGACAGAATTCGGCCTCATCTCCAGACGATTGCCCTGGCCCTCGGCGGCGTGATGGTGGCTCTGGCCGCATGGACGGTCGTGTCGTCACAGCAGGCAGCGACTCAGTCGCAGAGCTGGGACGCCTGCATGGCCGCGCTCTCCGAGGGGAATCCTGAGCGGCTCACCGACGTGATTCGCCGCTATCCGGGCAGCGCCGCCGCCCAGTGGTCGCAACTGATGATGGCCGACGGGGCGATTGCCGAAGGCACGCAGCTCTTGTTCGCCGACCGGGAACGGGCAAGGCAGCGGCTCGATTCCGCGATCGGCATCTACACGGATCTGCTCTCGGAGCGGCCTCGGTCGCTGATCGCGGAGCGGGCCGTCTTCGGCCTGGCGAAGGCCCGCGAGAGCCTCGGCCAGCTGGAAGAGGCCCGCCGGGGCTATGAGGCGATCGTGGCCGAGTATCCAGAGAGCGCGGTCCGGGGCATCGCCGAGAATCGGATCGCCGCCCTCTCTCGCGAGTCGACGCGGCAGTGGTACGATTGGTTCGATGGATGGAAGCCAGCCCCCGCCAAGCCCGCTGAGTCCCCTGCAGCCGCTGCAGATGGCCCCCCTGTCGACAAGCCAGCCGAGCCAACTGCTGCCGGGGCAGGAACTGGCGCTGGCGGTTGATGCTGACGCAGCCGGCAGCCGGCTCGATGTCTTTCTCACCCAGGTCTTTCCCGGCCAGAGCCGCTCCTTTCTCGCGCGGGTGATCGAGAAGGGAACCGTGCGGGTGGACGGCGTGACGGCCCGGGCGTCGTTCAAACTCAAGGTGGGATCGGTCGTGCGGTTCGTGGTGCCCGAGCCGCCGCGGGCCGGCCCGGCGGCCGAAGAGATTCCGCTCGACTTCCTCCTCATCGATCCCTGGATGGCCGTGGTCAACAAGCCCGCCGGCATGGTGGTGCACCCGGCGAAGGGCAACTGGAAGGGCACGCTTGCCGGCGCCCTCAAGTGGCATCTGGAGCAGCAGCCGGATGCTGGTACGGCAGCGGCTGGGGGACTCTCGACCGCCGGCGGCCCGACGCGACCAGGGATCGTGCATCGGCTCGACCGCGACACCAGCGGAGTGATCGTCGTCGCCCGCACTGAGGAAGCCCACCATGCATTGGCGAAGCAGTTCGAGCGTCGCACGGTGGAGAAGACGTACCTCGCGCTGACGCAAGGGGCCCCGCAACTCGATCGCGACGAGATCGACCTGCCGATCGGGATCCATCCGTATCAGCGGGAGCGGATGGCCGTGCGGCGCGACCATTCCACGAGCCGTGATGCCGTGACCCGATACGAGGTGCTGGAGCGGTTTCAGCGGGCGGCGCTCGTGCAGGTGACGCCGAAGACGGGCCGCACCCACCAGATCCGCGTGCACATGGCAGCGATCGGCTGCCCCGTGCTCGCTGACGGACTCTACAGCGGCCGTACGCAGATCGAGCCGACGTTCCTCGGCTCGCCGCCGGGGCCACCCCTCATCGAGCGGCAGGCGCTCCATGCGGCCCGACTCTGCCTCGATCATCCCGAGACCAGGCAGCGGCTGGAGTTCGCCGCCCCGCTCCCGCCCGACATGCAGCGGCTGCTCGACGCCTTTCGGGCTCTGTAGGCCCGTCACTCCGTGACGGGCTTACGGCACGATGTCGGAGCCAGGGGAAGGGGCGTCGCCCGGGAGCCGGAGAGGGAATTCAAGCGTGAAGGTGCTGCCTTCCCCCTCGACGCTCGTGGCCCGGATGTCGCCACCATGCTCGTGGAGAATCTTGCGGCTCACCGTCAGCCCGAGGCCCGTGCCGCGGGAGCCCTTTGTCGAGACGAAGAGGGTGAAGATTTCTGCGAGCGTCTCGGCCGATATGCCGGGGCCGTTATCGGCCACGGTGATCCGCACGACCGCCCCATCGACATCCACCGTCACGCCGATCGTGACGACCCCGTCGGGCCGCTCCTCGACCGCATCGATCGCGTTGGTCACCACGTTGAGGATCGCCCGTGACATCGCCTCCGAGTCGAGCATCACATGCGGCAGCCCCTCCGGCGCATCGCGGCGGATCGTCACGCCAGCCTCGTCGGCCCGCTGCTGCACCGTCTCCACGACGTCGGCCACGAGGCCGGCGAGGTCGGTCTCCATGAACTCGGGCTCGCGGTCCTTGCTGAAGGAGAGCATGTCCATCACGAGCGACTGGATCTTGTTTTGATTCCGCCGCACAATGTCCCAGCCCTTTTTGAGCACGGCCAGATCGTTGTTTTCCAGGCCCATCTCGACCAGGTAGCTGCCGCCGCGAATGCCCTGGAGAATGTTCTTGATGTGGTGTGAGAGCGTGGCGATCGTCTGGCCCACCGCGGCGAGCCGTTCCGACTGCACCATCGCCGAGTAGTAGGTCGTGTCTTCCACCGCGAGTGCCGCCTGGTGGCCGATGGCGATCATGAGCTTGAGGTGCTCGTCCGTGAACCGCCGGTGCCCACCGCCGACAACGTCCGCCAGCGGCGTGATCGTGTCGACGTAGATCACGCCGACCACGTCATAGCGGCCCTGCATCGGCACGCAGATCGCCTCCCGCACGCCCGTCCGCACCACGCTGCCGCCGGAGGCGAAGCGATCATCTTCCTGGGCGTCGCTCGTCAGCACCCCCTCCCGCCGTTCCATCACGTAGTCGAGGATCGTGCGGCTGATCGCCATCGAACCGGGGTCGGCGGCCGTGCGGTCGCGGCGGGCCTTGATCCGCAGGTCGCGAGTGTCAGGGTCCGCCAGCATGATGCAGCCGCGGTCGGCCTCCACCCATTCCGACACGAGTTGGAGGATCCGCCCCAGGAGTTCGTCGATGTCGAGCGTGTGGCTCACGGCAAGCGCCGTGCGATACATGACCTGCACGTTGCTGCGAGCCCGGGCCAGCCAGCGGCCCTGCCCCTCTTCCGGGGCTGCCATGACGATCGAGTCGTCGTCCCGCATCGACCGCACGATCCGCGAACCGTCGATCTCGCTCGTCGGCGGCACGATGTCGACGAGCCGGATCGCCTCCTCGGCGTCGGCGTCACGGGCGTACGCGAGCACGCTGCGGCCGACGCGGATCCGATCGCCGCTGACGAGCTCTGCCCGTTCGATCTTGCGGTCGTTGACGAACGTGCCGTTGGAGCTCTTGAGATCGCCCACCACGAACGTGTCGCCCACGCGGCGGATCTCGGCATGGCGGCGGGAGACCTCGTTGTCCTCCAGGCGAATGGCATTGCCGGCCTCACGGCCGATGCTCAATGCCCCGTCGTGCCCCGCCAGGTCATAGCGGGCGCCGCGATTCGTTCCTTGGATGACGAACAGTGCCGGCAACGCATGGGCTCCCGCGAGTGATGCAATTCCGTTGCACTGATTCTGGCACACGGCGCGCCGGCCGCAAAGCCGCAGCTAGAATGACGCGAGTGCGGTGGGCATGTCCCGAAAACGCTGCGGAGTGAAGCATGATCCAGGACCTCGGGCGGTGGTGGCGGCCGGCGATCGCCGGTGTGGCGGTAGTCGTGCTGTGCCGAGTCGCGCTGGCCGAGGAGTCGCGGCCCGCGCCGGCGGCGTTGAGTCCTGCCGACGCGACGACCCGCGAGCGGCTCCGTGAGGCGGTCGTCTGGCTGGCGGCACCCGAGCGGGAGGGGCGAGGGCCAGGGACGGCAGGCATTGCCGCCGCCGCCGACTGGGTCGCCCGGCAGTTCTCCGCCCTCGGCCTCGATACCACGGTGATCGGCGAGGAGCCGTTCCAGGCGTTTGCGATGACACTCGAGGCCACGCTCGGCCCCGCGGCCGAGAACGTCGCCGAGATCGTCGGGCCACCCGATGCGTCGGGCACGCCGCAGCGGATCCGGCTCACCCTGGGCGAGGATTTCACGCCGTTGGCTGCCGGCGGCACGGGCGCCTTCGATCTGCCGCTCGCCTTCGCCGGCTACGGCATCACCGCGCCGAAGGAGGGCTACGACGACTACGAGCGGCTGCCCGGCCGCGGCAAGGGCGAAGCGCTGATCGTGCTCCGGCAGGAGCCGCAGAAGGACAACCCGCACAGTGTGTTCGAAGGCAATCAGGCATCCCAGCATGCGGCGTTGGCCCGCAAGGTGGCCAACGCATCGGAGCACGAGGCGGGGGGCGTGATCTTCTGCAACGACGTGGCGGAGGGCGACGGCCTGATGTCGTTCACGCGGGCCGGCGAGGGCTCCGAAAAGCGATCGCTGCCGATCGTGCACGTGAAGCGGCACGTGATCGACGACGTGATCAAGCGGTCGCTGGGCCGTGATCTCGCCGCGATCCAGCAGGGCATCGACGAGAAGTTCGTGCCGGCGAGCACGCCGCTCGACGGCTGGCGAATCAAGGGCCGCATTGCCATCGAACGTACGGAGACGCAGGGCCGTAACGTGCTGGCGATCCTGCCCGGCACCGGGTTGGCTGCCGCTGGCGACCGGCCCGCGATCAACCTGCGGGAGACGGTGGTGCTTGGTGCCCACTACGACCACCTCGGTTACGGCGGATCGAATTCAGCCGCGCCGGGCGAGAAGGCGATCCATCATGGCGCCGACGACAATGCCAGCGGCACGGCCCTGCTTGTGGAGGTGGCGCGACGGTTGAAGGAATCGGGGCCACTCCCGCGGACCGTGCTCTTCGCGGCGTTCTCCGGTGAGGAGCGAGGGCTCCTGGGCAGCGGTCACTATGCGGCGAATCCGGCCGTGCCGCTGGACGACACCGTGGCGATGGTGAACCTCGACATGGTCGGCCGGCTCGTCGACGACAAGATCATCGTGCACGGCACGGGCACCGGCACCGGCCTCGAGCAGCTCGTCGATCGGCTCGTCGCCGCCCGCGGATTCGGCGTGGCCAAGGAGGCCGGCGGCTTCGGGCCGAGCGATCACTCCAGCTTCTATGCCAAAAAGATTCCGGTGCTCCATCTCTTTACCGGTTCGCACGCCGACTACCACCGGCCCACCGACACGGCCGAGAAGATCAACTACGACGGCATGGTGCGAATCGCCGGCCTCGTGGCCGACATCGTGCGGGAGCTCGCCACCACGCCCGAGAAGCCGGCCTACATCGAGGTGGCCTCGACGATGTTCGCTCGCGGCGGCGGCGATCGGCCGTACTTCGGCAGCATTCCCGACTTCGGCAAGCCGGGCAAAGGCTACGCCATCTCGGGCGTCACGAAGGACTCCCCTGCCGCCAAGGGAGGCCTGCAAGGCGGTGATCTGATCGTCCGGGTCGGAGAAAGCGCGATCACCGGCCTCGAGGATTTCGACAGCGCCCTCCGCAAGCACAAGGGGGGCGAGACGGTGAAGGTGGTCGTGATCCGTGCCGGCGCGGAAGTGCCCCTCGACGTCACACTCGGCCAGCCGCGGTAGATCGAACGACGCCAACTCGGCTAAATCGCCGGTCGGCTCCCATTTTTTGCCGGTAATACGCCGTGAGGGGCTGCCCATGCCCCGGGAGCCGGCGTATGCCGCCGAGCGCAGGCATGATGCCGAAGAGAAGGCGGCATCCGAGCGAGCGAAGAACAGGAGGTTCGTAGCGAGCGTCCGGCGACGGGGCATGGGC
>JBAVTF010000156.1:0-8494 GCA_049695995.1 Pirellulales bacterium
GCCGAAGCGAAGGCGGCATCCGAGCGAGCGAAGAACAGGATGTTCGTAGCGAGCGTCCGGCTCTCGGGGCATGGGCAGCCCCGAACCCTCACCACAGCAGAGCGACCCGCGGAGTAATAGTGCGGGACTGCGGTTGTCAGACCGTCCGCGGCTTCCGCCGCAGGATCCCCTCGCTCGCGCTCAGGGCTTTGATGCTGACAGATCCCGTCGCTCGCGATCAGGTTGTGGACGGGCGCAGGTCGAGCCTGGGCAGCAGCAGGGCGACGCCGGCGAGGATCACCACTGCGGCCAAGAAGGGCAGTGTGTGAGAGGGATGCGCTGCGAACAGGATCGAGCCCAGGAACGGGCCGATGATCCGGCCGAGCGAGGCGAACGACTGGTTGACGCCCAGCACCTCCCCCTGCCGCGCCGGATCGGCCCGCTTCGAAATCAGGGCCGACACCGAGGGGTTCACGCAGGCGAAGCCCGCGACCGCCACGGCCGATGCCGCGTAGAACAGCGTTTTCACTCCGCCGCTGACCGCTGGTGCAGCTTCGCCACGGCCGCACAGCATCCAGGCCACGACGCCGAGGCCGGCCAAGCCCAGGATCATGAGGCCCACGCCGCTGCCGAGAAGCTGCGTCTCCGAGAGCCGCTTGGCAAGCGGCCGGTAGCCACCGCCGGCGAGCAGGAGCATCAAGCCGATGAAGGCGAAGACGAGGAAGTTGTCGTCGTCGCTCATGCCGAAGGCCGACTCGGTGAGCCGGGCGAGCGTGGCCTCGAAGTTGGCAAAGGCGACGATCGACAAGAAATAGATGAGCACGAGCACGCCGACCGACGGCATCCGCAGGACTGCGGCTGCCCGGGCTGCGTTGGGGCGCTCCTTGGCGGCGTGACTGTCGGGCCGGCGGGTCTCGCGAAACACGAACAGGGCGATCAGGAAGGCCACGAGCGACAGGAGCGACGCGATCGCCCCCACGCCCCACGGCTGGCGATCGAAGACGGCCAGGCCGAAGTAGGCAATCAGCGGTCCGAGCGTGAAGCCGGCGCCGAAGGCGATCCCGATCAGCGCCATGCCCCGGGCGCGGTTCTCCGGCGTCGTGCAATCGGCGATCACCGCTGCCGCGGTGCCGACGCTCGCGCCAGCGATGCCCGCGCCGATTCGCGCGAGCATCATCAGGCCGAGCGCGAGGACTGCCCGCTCCGGCGGAATGAGCACGGCACAGGCGTAGACCGCATAGAACACGACCGACCCGGCGAGACTCAGGAGCAGCATCGGCCGCCGGCCGTAGCGATCGGAGAGCCGGCCCCACAAGGGGCTCACGAGAAACTGCATCAACGAGAATGACGAGAACAACAGGCCGATCACAATGCCGCCGGCGAGCGGCGAGAGGCCGAGCGCGTCGAGATAGGGCTCCGCCTGCCGCGGCATCACGGGGAGCACGATGCCGAAGCCGAGCAGATCGATGAACACCGTGAGGAACACGATGAGCAGCGCGCCGCGCGGCGCGGTCACCCCGTCGGCAGCAGACGCGGCAGATACAGGCAAGGAAGGAGCGACGGCCATGCGGCCTCCAGGGGCGTGGTGCGGGCCCCATCCTAGCGGGCCGTGCTACATTGGCGAACTATGTCCGCCTCTCGCGTTGCCGACAGCCGCAGCCCGCCCGCCGAAGCTCCGAGCGTGGCTGAGGTGACCGCCCGCATCAAGGAGCAGCTGGAGGGGCGGTTCGCCGACGTCTGGGTCACGGGCGAGATCTCGAACCTGACCCGCGCCTCGTCGGGACACGTCTATCTCTCGCTCAAGGACGAGTCGGCCCTGCTCCGCGGCGTGATCTGGCGGACAACCGTAAACCAGCTGGCGATCGAGCCATCCGACGGCCTGGAGGTGGTCTGCCACGGGCGGATCGAGGTCTATCCACCGCGGGGCACGTATCAGCTCACGATCGACAGGCTGCACGCGCTCGGCACGGGCGCGCTCGAGGCTCAGCTCCGCCGGCTGCTCGCCGCCCTCGAAGCCGAAGGGCTGTTCGCCCAGGAACGGAAGCGTCCGATCCCAGCCTTTCCGCGCCGCATCGCGCTGGTCACCAGTCCCTCGGGCGCGGCGATTGCCGACTTCCTCTCAACGCTCTTCTCGCGGTGGCGCGGCGCCGAGGTGATCGTGATCCCGTCGCGGGTGCAGGGAGCGGGCGCTGCCGAGGAGCTAGCCAACGGTCTGGCAGCCGCGGCTCGACTCGCGCCGGCGGTCGACGTCATCGCCCTGGTCCGCGGTGGCGGCAGCCTCGAAGACCTCTGGGCGTTCAACGAGGAGGTGCTCGTCCGCGCGGTGGCCGCCTCACCGATTCCGGTCGTGTCGGGTGTGGGACACGAAATCGACGTGTCGCTCGCCGATCTTGCGGCCGACCTCAGGGCGCTCACGCCGACCGACGCCGCGGTGAAGGTGTCGCCCGATGGCCGGCAGCTCGCCGCGGCCGTCGCGACGCTCGGCCTGCGACTCCAGGCCGGGCTCGGCCGCCGCGTGGACCTCGCCCGGGAGCGGGTGTTCCAGCTGGCACGCTCGCGGATCTTCGCCGACCCGGGCCGCCTGATCGGCGACCGTCGCACGCTGCTCGATCAGCATATGCTGCGGCTCCAACGGCTCGGCACGGCGACGGTCGAGCGGGGTCGTGAACGGCTCGCCGCGGCGGCGGGCCGGCTCGAAGCCGGCAGTCCCTTGCATCTCCTGGCCCGCGGCTGGTCGGTGACCTGGAAGGAGGGCGACGCCACCGCCCTGCGGTCTGTCGCAGGACTCGCCGACGGAGACACGCTCATCACCCAACTCGCCGACGGCCGAGTCACCAGCCGACTCGAAAGGATCATGACCGATGACATTCAACGCTGAATCGGCTTCCGCTTCGTCCGAACCGCAGGCTGTCACGTTCGAAGCCGGGCTCGCGCAGCTCGGCGAGATCGTGGCCCGGCTCGAATCGGGCAGCCTCGGGCTCTCCGAGTCGATCACCGCCTACGAGCGCGGCGTGACGATCCTCAAGCAGCTGCACCAGGAGCTGGCAGCCGCGGAGCAACGGGTGAGCATGCTCGTGCGGATCGACGAGGACGGGCGGCCGATCCTCGAGCCGTCGTCACCGGACCGCCATGGCGCGGCGGGCGACGGCTCGGCCGCGGCCGCAGACTCGACCCAACCGGCGCGAACCCGCCCCGCCCGCGGCGGAAGAACGTCGTCAGCCCGGTCGAAGAGCCTGCCCGGGATGGACGATGCCTCCGCTGAGGCATAGACTTTGCTCTCGGCGGCGCAGCGGCGCCACAAGAATTTTCGTCGTTCTGCGGGCGCCAGCATGGCAAGCTGTTCGGTGTCGAGCGGAGTGGCGGCAGCCGCTCCAGACGCCCTCGAAGCCGAGGTGACGCAGGCGCTCGGCCGAGTCCGTGAGTTCATCGAACCGCGGCTCGAAGCTGCCCTCACCTTCTCCGGCGAGGCGGCGGCCCGGCTGGCCGACTCAATGCGGTATGCCGTGCTCGCGCCCGGCAAGCGGCTGCGGCCGGCGCTCGTGCTCTGGGCCGCGCAGGCGTGCGGGCCGCGCGATACGGTCTGGGAGACGGCCGCCCCAGCAGCCGTGGCCGTGGAGCTCATCCACGCCTACTCGCTCGTGCACGATGACCTGCCGGCGATGGACGACGACGACCTCCGCCGCGGCCGCCCCACCTGCCACCGCGCCTTCGACGAGGCCACGGCGATCCTCTGCGGCGACGCCCTCCAGGCCCGGGCTTTCGAATTGCTCGCGACGCAGTTGCCGGCGGCCTGCGCCGCGCGGGCCTGTGCCGTGCTCGCGCAGGCGTCGGGCGCCGAGGCGCTCGTCGGCGGCCAGGCCGACGACCTCGCCGCCGAGCGGGGCTGGATGCCCGATCTCGCCACGACACCGGTCGCCGAGCAGCTCGCGTGGATGGATCGGATCAACCGCCGCAAGACCGGCTGTCTCTTCCTGGCCGCGCTCGAACTGGGCGGCCTCGCGACGGGGGCCGATCGCCAGCGACTCGATCTCCTGCGGCGGTTCGGCCAGGCCTTCGGCGTGGCCTTTCAGATCGCCGACGACCTGCTCGACGCCGAGGGGGACGAGGCCGCCATGGGGAAGCGGGTGGGGAAGGACGCCGGCCGCGGCAAGCTGACGTTTCCGACCGTGATGGGCATCGCCGCCGCCCGCGATCGGGCCCGGTCGCTGTCGGCCGACGCCGTCGCGGCGGCCGCCGAACTCGGCCCCGGAGCCGCGGAACTCGCGGGCCTCGCCCGCTGGATCGTGACGAGAAACCATTAACGGCTAGGATTTCCCGAGAGACGGGATTTCCAGAGACGAGGCCACGTTCGGCACGACGCCAGCCACAGGACGACCGATGAGCGACATTCTTCCCACGATCGACTCGCCGCACGACCTGCAGAAGCTGTCGCTCCCCCAGTTGGAGCAGCTGGCCGGCGAAATGCGGCGGGCACTCACCGAGGTCGCCGGCACCCGGACGGCCCATTTCGCCTCCAATCTCGGCGTCGTCGAACTCTGCCTCGCGCTCCATCGTGTCTTCGATTTCAGTCGCGACCGACTCATCTGGGACACGGGCCACCAGATCTATCCGCACAAGCTGATCACTGGCCGGTTCGCCCGGTTCGGCTCGATTCGCACCAAGGGGGGCTTGATGGGCTACCCCAACCCGGCGGAGAGCGACTACGACCTCTTCATGACCGGACACGCCGGCTCGAGTGTCTCCACGGCCCTCGGCCTCGCCAGCGGTGACGACCTCCTCGGCCGCGACGACCGGCACTCCGTGGCCGTGATCGGCGACGGCGCCCTTCCTTCGGGCATCGTCTTCGAGGCGCTCAACAACGCCGGCTTCCTCAAGAAGCGGCTCTTGATCATCCTCAACGACAACAAGATGTCGATCTGCCCGCGGGTCGGCGCCTTGGCGGAATACCTCGACGTCGTCCGCACCAACCCCTGGTACCGCGGCCTCAAGAACCAGGCCACGGAGCTCATTAAGGGCGTGCCGATGGTGGGCGAATCGATGGAGCGGATGCTCGGCACCGTCAAGGACTCGATCAAAACCACGCTCCACGGCGGCGCTCTCTTCGAAGCCCTCGGCGTTCGCTACTTCGGCCCCGTCGAAGGCCACTCGCTCCCAGGCCTGATCCGCTACCTCGAACTCGTGAAGGACGAAGAGGGCCCGATTCTGCTCCACGTGCTCACCGAGAAGGGGCACGGCTTCAAGCCGGCGGAGGCCGACCCGGTGTTCTTCCACACCCCAGCCCCGTTCGAGTGCGACGACGACTGCATCGTCTCGATCAAGAAGTCGTCCTCGCGGGCCTACACGGACGTGGCCTCGACCGCGATTGCCGCCTGCATGCGGCGCGACGAGCGGGTGACGGTGCTCACGGCGGCGATGTGCCAGGGCAACAAACTGGAAAAGGTCCGCGAGGAGTTCCCCACGCGGTTCTTCGACGTCGGCATCTGCGAGTCGCACGCCGTCGCCTTCGCCGCCGGCCAGGCGAAGGTGGGCGTGCGGCCGATCGTCGACATCTACAGCACGTTCCTCCAGCGGTCGTTCGACCAGGTCTTCCAGGAGGTCTGCCTGCAGAACCTCCCGGTCGTGTTCATGCTCGACCGCGCCGGCCTCACCGGCCCCGACGGCCCGACCCATCACGGCAGCTACGACCTCGGCTACATGCGGCTGTTTCCCAACATGGTGGTGCTCGCCCCCGGCGACGAACACGACCTGCCGGCGATGCTCGACTGGGCACTCACGCACGACGGCCCGGTCGCGATCCGCTACCCGAAGGCCGTGGTGGAAACCCACGCCGGAGAACGCACCCCGATCGAACTCGGCCAGTCGGAACTCATCGCCGACGGCCACGACGGCCTGATCGTGGCCTGCGGCACGCTGCTCGGCGAGGCGATCAAGGCAGCCGCCACGCTCCGCGAGGAGGGGCTCGACGTGGCCGTGATCAACGCTCGATTCGTGAAGCCACTCGACACGGGGCTCTTGCTCGAGCGGATCGAGTCGTCTCCCTGGACGGTGACGGTCGAGGAGAACGCCCTCCAGACGGGCTTCGGCAGCGCCGTGCTCGAGGTCGTCAACGACGCTGCCTGCCGCAGCCCCGAGCCACGGCACCACGGTCCGATCGTGCGGCTCGGCCTTCCCGACCAATTCGTGGAGCACGGCGAGCGGGGCGAACTCCTCGCCGACCTCGGCCTCGACGCCGCCGGCATCGCCGCCACCTGCCGCCGCCTCGCCGGCCGCGCCCCCGTTGCCAGCACGCGTTAAGCGATCGGACGAGACCACCGTAGTCCGCATGCGGCCCACGGTCCGAAGACCGCAGGCCCTTCTATTTCTGCAGCGGGTCGACCTCCTGTGGTGAGGGTTCGGGGCTGCCCATGCCCCGTCGCCGGACGCTCGCTTCGATGCTGACTGCGCTCCGGCATCCTACCTGCGCTGGCCAGCAACGCCGGCTCTCAGGGCAGTGGGCAGCCCCTCACGAGTTGAGTGAGGGGCGCATGAGGATGCGTTGGTACGAGATGCGCGCAGACGGCGTACGCGCCGCCGGGTAATACTGTGGTTGTCACCCGTTTTCAGATGCCGTGCGCATGAACTCCTCCCCACTCCATCCTGGCCGTGCTGCCTCCGGGCTGCAGTGCATTCTCGTCGGTCCGGGTGGCCTCGCCGGCGTGGATGCGGAGGCCGAGCGGGTGGATGGACTACTCGAGGCGGCGGGGCACCGCGTCGTGGCGCGGCGGCTGGCGCCGCGGGACGAGTGGGGTGAGGGACGGTTCGAGGCGGATGGGATGCCGGCGGCGGATCTCGTCGTAGTGCTCGGTGGTGACGGCTCGATCCTGCGGACGGCGCGGTGGATGGGCTATCGCCAGCTGCCGGTGCTCGGCGTGAACCTGGGCACGCTCGGCTTTCTGGCCGACGTGTCGCGAGATGAAGTGGCCGCAGCCCTCGCCGAGATCGGTGCCGGGCGATTCCGGCTCATCGATCATTTGCTCTTCGAGTGCGAATTGCATCGTGCCGGCGACGTGCTCCATCGGCAGCTTGGGCTCAACGAGACGTCGATCCTCGCCGGGCCGCCGTTCTCGATGATCGAGATTCGGCTGCTTGTCGACGGCGACCTCGCCACGACGTATCGAGCCGACGGCCTGATCGTGTCGACGCCGGTCGGCTCGACGGCCTACAGCCTGTCCGCCGGCGGCCCTATCGTGCGAAAGGATCTCGACGCCTTCATCTTCACGCCGCTGAGTCCTCACACGCTCACGAACCGCCCTGTCGTCGATGCGGCGTCCCGCACCTACGACCTCGTGGTGCCACGGCCTAACGTAGGCTCCGCCTGCGTGGTCGATGGTCGCGTGGTGGCTGCGCTCGAGCCCGGCGATCGCATCCGTGTGCAGCGTGCCGAGCCACGGTTCACGCTCGTGGAGACGAGCCTGCACGGCTACTACCCGACCCTGCGGGAGAAACTCGGCTGGGGGGGCGGTGTGCGGGCGATAGAGGGCCAGCGGCCCGAGGGCACGACATCGTGATGCGACGTAGGACCATGATCGCCGCGGCCGCCTCCGTGGCGCTGATGACCACGAGCAGTGCTGCCACCGAGACGGTCGCGTCGGCACCGGAGACCGTGACGCTCGCCTATCAGTTCCGGAAGAGCGACCGCATCGACATGGGCGTGGCCCACCGGGCTCTCACCGAGACCACGATGAACGGCACCACGCAAACGGTCGAAACAATGACCGACTCGACGAAGACCTGGCGGGTGGTCTCGGTCGATGACGCGGGGCGGGCCACCCTCGAACACTCGGTGGACGACGTCACGATGACCTCGCGGACGAGCGACCGCGGCGAAGTCCGCTGGTCGAGCGGCAGCGATGCGCCTCCGCCGCCGGGCTACGAGGCCGTGCGGCCCAGCCTCGGCGTGCCGCTCTCGCGACTCGTGGTCGATCGCGCCGGCCGCGTGGTCGAGCGGCAGGAACTGCGGCCCTCGCCCCCATCGAGTACGGGCGACCTCGTGGTTGTGCCCCTCCCCGACGGCCCGGTAGCGCCGGGCGCCGAATGGACGATCCCGCAGGAGGTCGTCGTCGAGGTGCCGAACGGCCCGCGCAAGCTCGTGCGAACACGGCTCCGCTACCGGCTCGACACCGTGGCCGATGGCATCGCCACGATCCGCGTCGACACCACCGTGCTCACACCGATCGACGACCCACGGCTCGAAGCCCGGCTCCTCGAGCGGATCTGGGACGGCGAGATCCGTTTCGACATCGACGCCGGCCGCGTCATCAGCCGCCGCACGGGCATCGACCGCCGCGTCGTCGGCTTCGGCGGCCCCGAATCGAGCGTTCGCTATAAGGCATCGCTCGAAGAGACGGTCAGGTAAACAGGCAGGCGGGTCCGTACGCAGGTCGGGGTTGCCCATGCCCCGTCGCCGGACGCTCGCTACGGCATCCATGCCTTCGCTCGCTCGATGGCGGCTGCGCTTTCGGCATCCTGCCTGCGC
>JBAVTF010000157.1:0-5921 GCA_049695995.1 Pirellulales bacterium
GCCGAAGCAGACGATCAGCCCGCGCGGGGCCGCGGCATCGGCCGGCGCGACGAGCAGGGCGTCGAAACCGCCGAGCGCGGCGACCGGTTCGACGGGGGCAGCCGCAGCGATCACGGAGCGCTGCCCGACCGGTTTCGGCTTCACCCCAGCAGCCGCGGCCGCTCCAGCCGCCACCTTCGGGAGCAGGTAGTCGCGGAGGTGCCGCAGCGTTGGGAACTCGTCGAGCGACACGTCGTCGTCGGCCGCGAGGCCATATTTCTGCCCGATCTCTCCGACGAGCTGGGCCTTGCGGATGCTATCGATGCCGAGATCGGCCTCCAGATCGGCGTCGAGTTGCACGATCTCGCGCGGGTAGCCCGTCTGCTCGACGACGAAGTCGACGAGAAACGCTTCGATCTCGCCGCCCGCGCGAAGACCCTCGGCATCGGTATGGACGTGGTGGGCGGCAAAGCCGTTGCCGCCCGCGACGGCCGAGCCGCCATGGCCGATGCCTGCCGCGACGGCTACCGGCTGCCGTGCGACCCGCGACGCACTCCCGGCCGTCTCCCGCGCAACGCTGCGCGGGCTCGAGCCTGCCCGATTCCGCTCCCGACGACGCGCCGTGGCGTCGAACGACGCGACGGTGCCGCGGGCCGGCAGCGGCTTCCTCGCCGGGGGGCTCGAAGATCGTGAGACCGCGGCCGACCCGTGTGGCAGGATGCCGCCGGCCATCTCGAGCTGCGCCCGCAGCCGGGCGAGGTGTTCGCCGGCAGCACGGCCGCGCTGGTCGAATTGCAGGAATGTGCAATCCGCGCGGCCTTCGAGAATCCGCCGCGTCAGGCCGGCGAGCACGCCCGAGGGGCCGACCTCGACGAAGGTGCGCACGCCCGCGGTGTAGAGCTGCTCCACGACGCCGATCCACCGCACGGTGTCGGTCATCTGTCGGACGAGGCTCTCCCGCACGGCCGCCGGATCGGCCACCTTCGACACCGTCGTGCCGCTGAACAGAGGGAGCGCAGGCGGGTGGAGAGAGAGCGACTCGAGCGCGGTGGCCAGCTGCTCGGCGGATCGGGCGAGTAAAGGCGTGTGGAACGGGCTCGGCACCGCCAGCCGCTTCGACTTTACCCGCCGCCCGTCCAGCAGCACCTCGACGGCATCGACCACGCGGGCTGTCCCCCCGATCACGAACTGTTCGGGAGCGTTCTCGGCACATACCCACACCTGTCCCGCGAACGGCTCGATCGCCGCCTGCACGGTGGCCCGATCCGCGATCACGGAGAGCATCGCGCCGTCGTGCGGGCCGTGCTGCTCGACGGCATCGGCGCGGGCCCGCGTGGCCCGCGCGCCATCCTCGACCGTCCAGGCGGCGGTCGCGGCCAAGGCGGGAAACTCGCCGAAACTGTGGCTGGCCACGACATCCGGTGAGAACTCCATGCCGCGCAGCACCTCCCAGGCGAGCAGGTCGCCCAGATACACGGCCCACTGCGTGTCCCAGATCCGCGTGCCGAGGCCGTTGTCGGACCGCCAGGCGATCTCGGCGAGCGTTTCGAAGCCGAGGCCGCGGGCCATGCCGTCGAGCCGTGCGAGTGCGCCGCGGGCGTCGGCCGACTCGGCGACGAGGCCGCGGAACATGTCGGTGTATTGCGACCCCTGACCGGGAAACAGCGCGGCGACGAGCGGCTTGCGTCCGGCCGCCGGGAGCTCCCGCGGCGCGGGTGACGCATCGGGCCGCCGCACCTGTTCGCCACACTCGATCCGCCCGACGAGCGGGCCATGGCCGATGGTGATGGTGTCGTCGACACGGGACTTCGTAGCCGCCAGCAATTCGGCGGCCGCGGCCACGGCGCCGGTGTGGCCGAACAGCTTCGCGAGCGTCGGCTGCTCTGGCCGCGGTGCCACGGCCGTCGACCGCACCTCGGCGGTGTGAATGATGCCGCGAATCCGGTTCCCGGCGGCGCAGGCGTCTTCGACTCGCTTGAGGACGAATACGACCGCGCCCTCACCGGGCACCGCCGCATCGGGCTCGTTGCCGAGCGTGCCGATCAGCGACAGGCCCTCAAAGGCCATCAGGTCGAGCGACCGCTGGCCTGCCGCGCAGATCACCGCGTCGCAGTCACCGAGGCGAAGCATGTCGGCCGCCGCCGAAATCGCCGAGACGCTCGAGCAATCACCCGCATCGACCGCCACAGCGCCTCCCATGAGGTCGAACGTCTTCGTGAGCCGGCTGGCGAGCGTGCTGCTCGTGAAGCTGCCCGTCTCGTCGACGAGCGCGGGCATGCGTTCGAGCAGCCTCTGTTCATAGGCCTCCACGATCCGGTCGCTGTCGGCACGGGAGACGCCGCGGCGCGAGAGCGCGGCCCGCAGCTCTCGCGCTGTCTCGGGGAGTCGCAGCCCCATCTGTAATTCATTGGCGAAGTCGCCGCCGAAGAGCGTGCCGACGACGACGCCCGTCCGCATGCGGTCGAGGCCGGCACGCGGGCCGCCGGCATCGGCGATCGCCGCGTCGGCGGCCTCGAGCAGCATGAACTGCAGCGGGTTGGCCGCGGCGATCTGCTTCGGCGGCACCTTGTGCCGCCGCCAGTCGTAGGCGAACTCGCGGACGAATCCGCCGCGATCCGACATCGTGCGCCACGTCCGCGGGCCGGAGTGATCGAGGCTGCGGGCCGCCTGCCAGCGGTCGGCCGGCACCGGACCGATCGCCGACTCGCCGCGTTCGAGCCGGGAAAAAAACTCGGCGAGCGACAAGGCCCCGGGAAGCACGCAGCCGGCACCGACGATCGCGATTCGATCGTCGTGGCGTGGCCGCGACCAGCCCACCCGTGGCACGGCGGACGGCACGTGCTCGGAGACCGCCACGTGGACGTTGAGTCCGCCGATACCGAAGGCGTTGACGGCCGCCTGTCGGGGCGAGCCATCGACACGGGGTGGCCAGGCGAGCGGCTCGCGGGGCACCATGAACGGACCGTTCTGCCAATCGAACGCACTGCTCAATGCACCGCAGGTTGAACCCGGCGGGATCACGCCGTGCTCCAGCGCCAGCACCACCTTGACGAGGCTGGCGAGGCCGGCCGTCTCGAGCGTGTGGCCGATGTTGGCCTTCACGCTGCCAAGCGTGATCTTCCTCCCGTGAGGCACGTGCGGCTGTAGTGAGCGGGACAGCGCCGACAGCTCCGTCGCATCGCCCACCCGGGTGCTGGTGGCATGCGCCTCGATGAAGTCGATCTGCCCGAGGTCGGCCGGATCGGCATAGGCCCGCTCCACCGCCAAGGCCTGCCCCTCCGGTCGCGGGGCCCAGAGGCTCTTGCCCTTGCCGTCGCTGGCGACGCCGAGACCGCGGATCACGGCCCGGATGCGATCGCCATCCGCAATCGCGTGGGAGAGCGTCTTGATGACGATCGCGACGGAGCCTTCCGCCGTCACGAGACCGTCGGCCGCCTCGCCGAAGGGATAGGATCCAGTGTTGCTCACCGACTGCGCGGCCGAGAAGAGCACGAGGCTGTCGGACTTGCAGTAGGACGCCCCCCCCACGATCGCCTGATCGATGCTGCCGAGCGCGAGCGCCCGGCCGGCGATCGCCAATGCCTGGAGCGCGGAGGCACAGGCGGCATCGACCACGAGGAAGGGCCCCTCGAGCCGCAGCGCCTCGTGCACGATCTGCGCGGCGCCGGCGGCGCCGAGGTGGAGCTTCTCCCCGGGTCGGCGGCTCGGATACCGCCGCCGAATGCGCTCGACCACTTCTGCCGCCACGTCGTCGACGGCCTCGCCGAGGAGGTCGCGTGCCGGACCTGTCTCGGCGAGCAGTGAAGCCGCCTCGTCGATGCCGGTGGCATAGACGATGTCGCCGATCTTCGTGCTGCCGCCGGTATGGCCGACGTAGACGCCCGTAGTGCGGTCCCGCCGCATGGCGAAAGGATCGAGGCCCGCGTCAGTGCAGGCCAGCGCCGCCACCTCGAGGAAGATGTGGTGAGCGACGTCATAGCGGGCGGCGAGGTCGGGCGTGATCGGGCAGGCCGCCGGATCGACAGGCCTGTCCGACACGACGCCGCCGAGCTGCGAATAGCTCGTGCCGACCCTGCCCTTCTCAGGATGAAAGTAGAGGTCGCGGGGCAGCCGCGACTCGGGCAGCGGCCCCCAGGCGATGCCACGGCCGACGACGAGCTTCCAGAACGCGTCGAGCCCGTCAGCTCCGGGCAGCCGGCAAGCCATGCCGACGATGGCAAGTGGTTCGTTCACATCGGCGTCCGTGTCGTCGCGTCCGCCCGCAGTATGCCCGTCGGGACCTCTGGGGCAACCCCTCGCGTACGCGGTTCAGGGCCACCAGTTGCCGACTCTGGCTCGAACCCCGATAATCTGCCGAAATCGTGGTCCGGACGCCGGGCCCGCTCTTATTGATCCTCTTCCTCAGGCACGAGGCACCAGCCGTGGCACAAGGCAAGTATCTGTTCACGAGTGAGTCCGTCAGCATGGGCCATCCCGACAAGTTGGCCGACCAGATTTCCGACGGCGTGCTCGACGCCTACCTTGCCCAGGATCCCCGCAGCCGCGTCGCCTGCGAGACGATGGTCACCACCGGCCTCGCCGTGATCGCCGGCGAGATCACCTCGAAGGGCACGATCGACTACCAGCAGGTGGTCCGCAACGTGATCCGCGACGTGGGCTACACCGACGACGAAATGGGCATCGCCGCCGACACCTGCTCCGTGCTTGTGGCCGTGGGCAAGCAGAGCGGTGACATCGCGATGGGCGTCAACGAGGACGAGACGAAGGGCAAGGACATCGGGGCCGGTGACCAAGGCCTCATGTTCGGCTACGCCTGCAACGAGACGCCCGAAATGATGCCGCTGCCGATCGCCCTCTCGCACCGGATCCTCAACCGGCTCACCGAGGCGCGGCAGAAGAAGGAAGTCGATTGGCTCCGCCCGGACTCGAAGAGCCAGGTGACGGTGGAGTACGAGGGCAACAAGCCGGTTCGGGTCGACACGGTCGTCGTCTCCACGCAGCACGCGCCCCACGTCTCGAACGAGGAGATCCGGAAGTTCATCATCGAGAAGATCATCAAGCCGCTGCTGCCGAAGGATCTCGACACGTCGAACATCACCTACCACATCAATCCCACGGGCCGGTTCGTGGTGGGCGGCCCGCACGGCGACTGCGGCCTCACCGGCCGGAAGATCATCGTCGACACCTACGGCGGCTGGGGCCGCCACGGCGGCGGCGCCTTCTCCGGCAAGGATCCGACGAAGGTCGATCGCAGCGCGGCGTACATGGCCCGCCACGTCGCCAAGAACATCGTGGCGGCCGGCCTCGCCGACCGGTGCGAGGTGCAACTCGCCTACGCCATCGGCGTGAGCGAGCCGGTGAGCGTGCACGTCGATACCGAGGGCACGGGCAAGGTGGAGGACGAGCGGCTTTGCGACGTTGTCCGGGAGTTCTTCCCGCTCACGCCCCGCGGCATCATCGACTATCTCGACCTGCGGCGGCCGATCTACCGCAAGACGGCGGCCGGTGGCCACTTCGGCCGTGACGGCTTCTCCTGGGAGAAGACCGATCGCGCCGCGGCGCTCGCCGAGGCCGCCGGCTCGACCGCGGCCGTTGGCTGAGCAAGGAGCTGGCCGCCCGCATGCCGAGCGCCGAATTGTCGTCGTCGCGTCGAGCCGTGGCGGGCACTGCCCGCCCGGCCGACGCGGCGATCGCTGGCGGCATGCCTGAGCTTACGGACCTGCTCGTCCGCGGCGCTGCCGCGATCGCCGCCGGCACGGCCGTCGCCGGCGGATGCCTGCTCATGGTGCGGCGGCTCACGCAGGCAATTCATTTGCAGGCACCGCCGCGGGTGCTGCTGGCCGCCGTGGCAGCAGGCGTCATGCTGGTGCTCGTCGCCGATTTGGGAGCGCGGCTCGTCGGCGGCCGCGCGGGGCCACTGGCCGCGCGGCTCGGCCTGCTGC
>JBAVTF010000158.1:0-4810 GCA_049695995.1 Pirellulales bacterium
GCTGGGCGCCGATCCCCGCGCAGGGCAAGCCCGCGGCCAGGCCCACGCCCGTCGAGCTCACGGCCCCGCGGGCCGACTTCTCACAGATCAAGCCTGATCTCGCGGTGGCCTACGCGATCGACGACGACGCCACGTCCGCCTGGGCGATCGACCCGCGAGCGGGCGTCGCGCATGCCGCGGCCTTCGACTTCGAAAAGCCGCTGACGCAGAAGGGGGGCGTGCGGCTCACCGTGAGGCTCGAGTTCATGAACAACCGCCGGCACGCGATCGGCCGCCCCCGGATCTCGGTGTCTTCGCAGGCCGGCGTGGCGGCCGACGCGGTCACGCCGACCCACGATCCGGTGGATGCGTTCCGCCAGCAGCGGGCACGGGCGACGGAGCTGCTCGCGAAGCCCGAGGCCGATCGCACTGAGGCGGAGAAGGCCGAACTCGCGACGCTGCACCGCACATTCGACCCGGGCTGGCAGGAACGCGACACGGTCGTGAAGCGGATCGAGTCGGAGCGTCCGCTGCCCGACCTCCTCAGGCTGCTCATCGCCAGTGAGAATGTGCCGCACATTCCACATCACGCCGACGGCCGTGGCTATCCCCACTTTTACAAGGAGACCCACTTCCTCCGCCGCGGCGATCCGAATGCCAAGGAGGGCGTGGCGGAGCCCGGCACGCTGCAGGTGCTCACCCGGAATCCCGACGGCCTGGCCCACTGGCAGCGGCCGGCGCCCGAGGGCGCGACCACGAGCCGCCGCCGGGCGGCACTGGCCCGCTGGCTCACCGACTCCGACGAGGGGGCCGGCCAGCTCGCGGCCCGCGTGATCGTCAACCGTCTCTGGCAGCATCATTTCGGGGAGGGGCTCGTCGCCACGCCGAGCGACTTCGGCAAGCAGGGAGATCCGCCCAGCCATCCGGAACTGCTCGACTGGCTGGCCGGCGAACTGATCCGGGGCGGCTGGCGGCTCAAGCCGCTCCATCGGCTCATCGTCACGAGCGCCGCCTACCGGCAGTCGAGCGGCATCGATCCGGCCAAGGCCGCGGTCGACCCCTACAACCGTCTCGTGTGGCGGTACAACCGTCGCCGGCTCGAAGGGGAGGCGATCCGCGACACGCTGCTTTCGCTCGCCGGCACGCTCGACCCGACACTCTACGGCCGCGCCGGCCGCGATGAGACGAGCCGGCGGCGCAGCATGTACCTGGAGGTGAAGCGCAGCAAGCTGCCGCTCTTCCTGCGGACGTTCGACTCTCCCGACTACGTCTCCGGCCTCGCCAAGCGGTCGATCACGACGACGGCGCCCCAGGCACTGGCGATGATGAATTCGCCCGCCGCCCGCAGGTGGGCCGATCTGTTCGCCAAGCGGCTCGCGGTCACGGCCGGGTCGGTGCCGCGACTCCCGGCCGTCGACGGGGCAGGGAAGTTGCCGCCGAATCCGATCGCCGCTCGAGCGGCCGATCTCTCCCTGCCGCGGACGATCGAGGCGGGCTACGCGATGGCGCTGGGCCGTGGCCCGTCGCCGGCGGAGATCAATGCTGCGACCGACTTCCTCGCCGCCCAGACGGCCGCCTACGCGGCGACCGGTCGCCGCGACGCCCCCGCCGCGGCGCTCGCCGATTTCTGCCAGGTGTTGATGGGCCTCAACGAAACGCTCTCCATCGAGTGAAAGACGAACCCATGCGCGACTCCGACCTCCACCGCGACTTGCCGCCCGTCTGGCTCCCACGCCGCGAATTGCTGCGTCGGGCCGGCGCCGGCTTCGGCATGCTGGGCCTGGCCGGGCTTCTGCACGACGAGGCTGCCGCCGCTCCCGCGGTCTCGATCGCCGACGCGCCGCTGGCCCCGCGGCCGAGCCATTTCCCAGGCAAGGCCAAGAACGTGATCTGGCTGTTCATCAACGGCGGCCCGAGCCACGTCGACACCTTCGACTACAAGCCGGCACTCGCCGAGCACGATGGCGAGCCGCTCCCCGGCTTCGACAAGAACACCGGCTTCTTCGCCGGCGCGGTCGGCGGACTGATGAAGAGCCCGTTCGAGTTCCGCCAGCACGGCGAGAGCGGGGCGTGGGTTTCGAGCCTGTTTCCGCATCTCGCCCAGCACGTCGACAAGATGGCCTTTCTCAAGGGCTGCTGGACCGACTCCAACAACCACGCGCCCGCGTTGCTCAAGATCAACACCGGCGTGACGCGAATGGGCTTCCCGTGCACCGGCTCGTGGGTGACCTACGGACTGGGCAGCGAGAATCGCGACCTGCCGGGTTTCGTGGTGATGTACGACACGAAGGGCCGCGGCCTGCCCAAGGGCTACGCGGCCAACTGGTCGGCCGGCTTCCTGCCCGGAGTCTTCCAGGGCACGGGCATCGATACCGCCGGCACGCCGATCCCGAATCTCGTTCGCGACAAGTCGCTCACCGACGCCCAGCAGCGGGCCCAGTTCGACCTCGCCTCCCGGCTCAACGGCCAGCACCTCGCCGCTGCAGGGGCCGACTCCGCCCTCCAGGCCCGCATCGAGAGCTTCGAGCTGGCCTACCGCATGCAAATGACGGCTCCCGAGGCGCTCGATCTCGCCACGGAAACGAAAGAGACGCAGGATCTCTACGGTCTCCACGATCCGACCTGTGGTCACTTCGCCAAACAGTGCCTGATCGCCCGTCGGCTTGTGGAGCGGGGCGTGAGGTTCATCCAGATCTACTCCGGCGGCGAGGAGAACCAGCGGAGCTGGGACGGCCATGCCGACATCCTCGGCAACCACTCGGGCTTTGCCGCCGAGACCGATCGGCCGATCGCCGCGCTCCTCGAGGATCTTTCCCGTCGTGGCCTGCTCGACGAGACGCTCGTGATCTGGGGGGGCGAGTTCGGGCGGCTGCCGATCGCCCAGAAGGGCGCGAAGCCGGGCCGTGACCACAACCCGCATGCGTTCACCGTGTGGATGGCCGGCGGCGGCGTGAAGGCGGGCACGACCCACGGCGCCACCGACGACTTCGGCTTCAAGGCCGTCACCGACCGCGTGAGCGTCAACGACCTGCACGCCACGATCCTGCACCTCCTGGGCATGGATCACAAGCGGCTCACGTACCGTTTCAACGGCCGCGACTTCCGGCTCACCGACGTGGCCGGCGTCGTCGTGGATCAGGTGGTCGGCTAGGCGAGATGAGTGTGAGGGCAGGTCGGCCAACGGCCCGTCGGCACGCGTCGGCCGAGCGGCAGTTCTTTGAAGTCGGTCGTCGCTGCTCGTTCAGCCGTCGTATTCCTTCCGGCGTGTCCGAACCTTCCCGTTGCAGTTGGCGTGATGCTAGGCTTTAGGGGTTCTTACCCCTCGGAGGAAGCGGTCATGCAGAGCGTTCTCGCGCCCGTTCGCATCGTTCTTTCGGATTGCTGGATCGCGGTTGTGCTTGCGGCGGCGCTGGCAGGGCAGGCGGCGGTCGCGGCCGAGGCGAAGCTGCCGTTGGCAAAGGGCGACCGGATCGCCATCATCGGCAACACGCTCGCCGACCGGATGCAGCACAGTGGCTGGCTCGAGACCTACGTGCATGCCCTCTACCCCGATCTCGACCTCGTGTTTCGCAACCTCGGCTTCTCGGCCGACGAGCTGAAGGCGCGGCCCCGGGAGGACAACTTCGGCAGCCCCGACCAGTGGCTGGCAAAGTGTCAGGCCAGCGTCGTCCTCTGCTTCTTCGGCTACAACGAGGCGTTGAAGGGCCCGGGGCAGATCGGCGGCTTCAAGAAGGACCTAGCCGCCACGATCGACGGCATGCTCGGCCAAAAGTACGACGGGAAGGCCACGCCCCGGCTCGTCTTCTGCTCGCCGATCGCCCACGAGAATCTCAAAAGCCCGCACCTGCCCGACGGGTCGGCCAACAACGCGAACCTCGAGCTCTACACGGCAGCCATGCGGGAGGTCTGCGCGGCGAAGAAGGTCGCGTTCGTCGATCTCTTCACGCCGACGAAGGAGCTCTACGCGAAGGCGGCCAGGCCGCTCACGATGAACGGCATCCATCTGCTCGAGCACGGCGACCGGGCCGTGGCCGGGGTGATCGTCAGGGACCTCTTCGGCGTCGAGAGGCCGCAGCAGGACGAGGCGTTCCTCGAGCGGCTCCGCCAGGCCGTGCTCGACCGCAACTATTACTGGTTCAGCCGCTACCGCGTCGTCGACGGCTTCAACGTGTTCGGCGGCCGCTCGAAGCTCGCCTGGTTTGGGCAGTCCAACGCCGACGTGATGATGCGCGAGATGGAGATCTTCGACGTCATGACGGCCAACCGTGATGCGCGGGTGATCGCCGTGGCGAAGGGGGGCGACCTCGTCGTCAAGGACGACAATCTCCCGTCGGAGGTCGAGGTGAAGACGAACATCCCCGGCAAGCTCGAAGGGGGAAAGCACCAATACCTCGGCGGCAAGGAGGCGATCGGGAAGATGAAGATCGCTGAAGGGATGGAGGTGAACCTGTTCGCCTCGGAAGAGATGTTTCCCGAGGTCGTGAACCCCGTGCAGATGGCGGTCGACCCCGACGGGCGGCTGTTCGTCGCGATGTGGCCGTCGTATCCCCACTGGAATCCGACGGAGCCCCGGCTCGACAAGATCGTCTGCCTGCCCGACGACGACGGCGACGGCGTGGCCGACCGCTGCGTGACGTTCGCCGACGGCCTCAACAGTGTCACCGGCTTCGAGTTCTGGGGGGGCGGCATGATCGTGGCCGCTCTGCCCGAACTCTGGTTCCTCAAGGACTCCGACGGCGACGGCAAAGCCGACGTGAAAATCCGGCTGCTCCAGGGGTTGTGCAGCGCCGACAGCCATCACTCGGCCAACGCCATGCTCGTCGGCCCAGAC
>JBAVTF010000159.1:0-6330 GCA_049695995.1 Pirellulales bacterium
AACTTCGTGGTCGTGCCCGAGCCGGCTTCGGCTGCCATCGCTGGCATCGGCATCGTCGTTGCCGCATGGGTCGGCTATCGCCGACGCCGCGGCCCGCGTGCTCAGCTGCGTTGATCTCGGCGTAGGCGTCGCCGGGAGCCTACGGGGCCCAGGAGATCGTGCCGTCGAGGCCGCGGCAGAACGCGGCCAGGAGGTCGGCTGACGTCAAGCGGCAATGTATCGAACCCAACCACGAGCATCTTAGCGTCGTCCGGCAGTGCCAACTCGTTGGCCTTGCGCGGAGCAGTTGGTACTACGAGCCGCTCGGGGAGTCGCCGGAGAACCTGGCCCTGATGCGGGAGATCCACCGCTTGTGCATCAAACTGCCGTTCTTCGGCGCCCGCAAGATCCGGAAGCGCTCCCGGATCAACTGCAAGCGAGCCCAGTGGCTGATGCGACTGATGGGCCTCGAGGCAGTGTGCCCGAAGCGATCGACCAGCCGCCCCGCCCCTGGCCGCAAGGTGTACCCGTATTTGCTGCGGAGTATGGCGATTACGAAGCCCGATCAGGTCTGGGCCAGCGACATCACCTACATCCTACTGCGGCATGGCTTGCTGTACCTGACAGCGGTCATGGACCTCTGCAGACGTAACGTTCTGTCGTGGCGGCTGTCCAACGCGCTCACGGGCGACTTCTGCCTGGAGGCCCTCGATGCAGCGCTATCACGCGCGAGGCCGCAGATCTTCAACACGGATCAAGGGGCTCAGTTCACAACAATGGCCTTCACGAGCCGATTGGAGAAGAGAGGCGTGGCCATCTCGATACACGGTCGTGGCCGAGCTCTCGACAACGTGTTCGTCGAACGGTTGTGACGCACGGTCAAGTACGAGGAGGTCTACCTGCGGGACTACGCCGACGGCTGATGCGAACAAAGTGTTCGCGCTCAAATCTCCGTTGAGACGGACTCACAACGAAAGAACACCAACAGGAACACGACCCGTAAACCACCTCGTGGCCGCGCGAGAACCTTGGAGTGGGTCTCGTGGGCCACCGCCCAGTGGCGCTACACCGTAAACAGGGCCCCCGACTGTCCAACGAATGGGGTCCACCTCAGTCCACATCAGCCTGCCGAAGCAAGCCCACGATCTGCTCTGCAATGGGTCGCTTCTTCATCCGAGAACCCTTTCAAGCCCCACCCGGGGGCACGAGGATTCTCTCGCAAGACCTGGTTCAAGATTTGGGGAGGGGGGCACCTGACGGCCAACGTGATCGTCGTGCCGGAGCCGCAGGCCGTTGCCCTCGCCTCGTGCGGGGTCGGTGCGGCCGGATGCCAGCTCCTCAGCCGTCGCTGCCGGTAAAATCTGCCGGTGGCGGGCCCCGCAGGGGCCTCCCGAAGGGCGTATCGCGGGCCTATCTGCCGGGTTTTCCCCGTAACCGGCGGCTTGCAACCGGCTTTTGTTTCTGAGGCGTGGGCCGCAGGTGGCGGCCGCCCGCCGGTCGGATCAAGTCGGTCGAAAGTGGTCCAATGTACGACGCTGAGCCAGCCATGTCGCCCGAATCGCCCCGGCAGCCGCTGCCGCAGGCGGCGTTCGTGGCCCAGCTCACGGCCGCCCAATGGCGGATGTATTCGTACATCCGGATGCTCGTCGGAGACCGCGAGGCCGCCGACGAGATCCTGCAGGAGACGAACCTGGCCCTCTGGGAACAGGCGGATCGGTTCAAGGCGGGCACGAACTTCCCGGCCTGGGCCTGCAAGGTGGCCTGGTTCAAGGTGCTCGACCACCGCAAGGCCAAGCGGCGGCTCAAGCTCAAGTTTGACGACCAGCTCGTGGAGCTACTCGCTGCCGAGGCGGTGGAGGCGGCCGACGACATTGAACTGTTCGAGCGGGAGCGGCGGGCCTTAGCGGCGTGCGTGGACAAGCTGCCCGAGCGGCACCGAATGGTGCTCTCGATGCATTACGAGAAACAGGTGTCGTTGGCGGAGATCGGTGAGATGCTCAGTCGGAACCGCAATGCGGTGGCCCAGCACCTCCATCGCATCCGGGCGACCCTCCGCGCCTGCATCCAGCAGCGGCTGGCGGAGGCTGCGTCATGAAACCCGCACCGCTGCTCTCACCCGCCGAGATTGATAGCCTGCTCGACGGCCTGAGCGATGGCTCGCTGTCGGCCGCCGACGAGGCAAATCTCCAGGCGACCCTGCTTGCCAGTCGCGAGGCGCGGGATGCCTATCGCAGCCGGCTGCGGATCGAGGCAATGCTGGAATGCGGCATCGCCGGCGGCGAGCGGAGCGATCCTCGCCCGACGCCAGAGGAGCGGCGGCCGCAGTGGCGGGTGGCGGGGAGCGTGCTTGCAGCCATCGTGACGGCAGCGGCCGGGGCCGTAATTGTGGCCAGCCTCTTGCTTGTGGCTCGTGTCGGCCTCGTGTCTCCCGGCGCGAGTCCTGCTGTGATGACCGCCGCCACCGACCCCGTGTTCGGCGACGCAGCCGGGGATCGCGCCGCGCAGTATCGCGTAGGTGATCGCGTGGCCGCAGGGCCGATGCGGCTGGAATCGGGAGCCGTGCAGCTCACGTTTGCCTCGGGAGCGGTCGTTGGTGTGAACGCGCCGGCGGAGCTCGAGATCGTGAACGGCAGCCGAGTGTTCCTCCGCAGCGGGCGGATCGTGCCGCTCGTCCCCCCGCGGGCCAAGGGCTTTACTGTCGTGGCGCCGAGCGGCGAGATCGTCGATCTCGGCACGGAGTTTTCCGTGAGTGTCGATGCTGATGGGAAGTCCGACGTGCACGTGCTCGACGGCGAGGTGACCGTGGCAAGCGGACACGGCGGGCCGGTGCAGCCGCAGCATCTGACGACTGGGTATGCCGCATCGATGTCGGCCGCGGCCATGCAGCAGACGGCGCGGGTGACGGCTGTGCCACTGTTCTTTGATGATTTCAAGGGCAGAGACGGTGTCGATCTCGACCTGTCGAGCCGACCTCAGCAACGCGGCATCCTCGCGCCGCTGGCCTATCGGTCATTGGAGCGAGACGCTCTTGCCCGGGTGCGGTCTGGGCGGCTGGAGATCCCCTTTGATGCCTCCGCCGGCCGGCTGAAATCGGTGTCGCGGGTGGCGATCGATCATTGCTTCGAGGAGGTCAAGGGGAAGCGGTGGTCAGTGGCCTTCAAGGCCTGGCTGCCGCCGGCAGCATCAATGCCGAAGCATCATTGGGTGGCGTGCGTCGTGGGGGCAGGTGACGGCCCGAGCGATCTCCCATTTGCCTGGGATCTCGATGCCGCGGTGGCCGTCATGATCTCGAGCATGTGGCAGGCTGGCATCGATTTCAGCGGCCCGAGCGATCCGTTTCCTCAACCGTCGCTGGAGGTGTTTCCCCGGTCGCAGCATGACAGCGGCGCCTATCAGGTGCTGATGCAGATCGACGAGACCGGTCCTGGTGACGCGATCGTTGACGTCACCGTGAATGGACGGGATCTGCTCCGCGGGTTCCGGTTTCCGATCGATCGAGACCGCCCGCGGCTCATTGGATTCCACACGTGGACGCATGCGGGATGTGGGGCGAACGCGATCGCCCGAATCGACGATGTGTGCGTGAGCGTGGAGCAGGAGGAAGCAGTCGCGGCAGCTACACCATGAGACTCTCCAGGGATCGCAGCATGACTGCCCGCAGCCTGTGTGCCGCCGTGTGCCTGTCGGTCGGGGCTTGGGAAGCCGCCAGGGCCGCCGAGCCGGTGGTAGCAGCTCGCGGCTTCCTCGACGCCCATTGCATCCGCTGCCACGGGGCCGACGAGCCCGGGGGAGGCGTGCGGCTCGACACCCTGCCGGACCAGGTATCGGCCAGCACCGCCGTGGCTGGTCGGTGGCAGGAAGTGCTCGGCGTGCTCAACGCGGGGCAGATGCCGCCTGACGATGAGCCGCAGCCATCCGATGCCGACAAGCTCGCGTTTCTTGACTGGCTCTCACAGGAGATGGTCGCGGCCCGGCGGAAGCTCGGCGACTCCGGCGGCCGTCACGTGATGCGGCGGCTCAACCGCCGGGAATACGCAGCCACAATGCGGCAACTGCTCGGTGTCGAGGTGGATGTGGAAAGCCTGCCCGACGACGTGGGTAGCGGCGGCTTCGACACCGTCGGCTCGTCGCTCTTTCTCTCGAGCGACCAGCTCGGCCGCTATCTAGCGATCGCGCGGCAGGCGCTCCGCGATGCCGTCCGCACCGGTGACCAGCCCAAGACCGTCACCAAGCGAGTCGAGCCGGAGGGAGTGGCTTGGCATCCCGTGAATCCCGACGGGCAAAAAGCCCATGAACTGGCGGCCGCTGAGCGGTACGCCGCGTGGAAGGCCAGCCCGGAGCGCTCGATCAAGGAATTCGGATTCCCGCACGAGACGGAAGCACTTTTTCGGACGCATTGCTGGGCCTGCGCCGCGCCGTTCACATACTACATGGAGCAGCCACTTGTCCGGTCCGGCGCGTATCTGTTCAACGGACGGCCGGACCTGGATGACGTGTTGATCACGATCCCCGACGACGTGCCGCCGGGCGACTACGTCGTGCGGTTTCGGGCCGGCCACGTGCCCGGCGTGCCGCGCGATCGCCAGTTCATCGACATCCTCGGCGGCTCGAAGAATCGAATCGGCCTCCAGCGGCTCGTCACGCGGCGGGTCGTGGCCACGACAGACGATCCCGAGATCATCGAGCTGCCGATTCGAATCACGCCCGAGTCGGACCACGCATTCAACGTGATCGAGAGCAAGAATCACCGGATCGAGGGCACCTACTACACAGGGCTCGCAGCCGGCGAATTCTTCAAGCCCGATTTCACGCCGGGCGATCCGCGGCACTCGCAGGTGAGCCTGTGGCTCGACTGGATCGAGTGGGAGGGGCCGCTCGTGCCCGAGTGGCCACCGGCGTCGTACGCGAAGGTGTTTCCCCGCGGCCCCTCCGAGCCGCCGAGCCCCGAGTATGCCCGCGAGATCATCGGCACGTTCGTGCAACGGGCCTTCCGTGGCCGCGAGCCCGAGCCCGAGTTCCTCGGCAAGATTCTCAAGCTCCAGGAGCGGCACTTCGCGGCCGGCAAGTCGTTCACCGACTCGATCGTGGAGTCGCTCGCCGTCGTGCTCGCGTCGCCGAGTTTTCTGTATCTGGCCGAGCCGCTGCCGGCAGGCCTTGCGGCTGACGAGGCGGGCGAGCCTGCGGCGGCGCGGCCCCGCCAGAAGCTCACCGATCAGGAGTTCGCGGTGCGGCTCTCCTATTTCCTGTGGGGCGGGCCGCCGGACGACCGGCTCCTCGCGCGGGCCGCAAGCGGCGACCTCCGGCAGCCTGAGGTTCTGCGGTCGGAGGTGAACCGGCTGCTCGACGATCCGAAGTCGCGCGGGCTCATCGACGGCTTCGTGCCGCAGTGGCTGCATCTGGAGCGGCTCGACTTCTTCCAGTTCGACACGAAACTGCACGAGCGATTCGACGAGGGTGTGAAGGCGTCGGCCCGCGAGCAGGTGCTCGCCACCGTGCAGTGGCTGCTCGATGAGAACCAGCCGGTGCGCCACCTGCTCGACAGCGACCAGGCAGTCGTCGATGACCGGATGGCTGTCTATTACGGTATCCCCGACGATGTGCTCGCTGCCGGCTCGCCCTGCCGCAACCCGGCCTGGCGGCGGGTGACGCTGCCGGCCGATTCACCCCGCGGCGGCCTCCTGGGCACGGCTGCCGTGCTGGCGATGGGGTCCAACGGCAGGCGGACGAGCCCTGTGGAGCGGGGCGCGTTCATTCTCAGGACCCTGCTCGACGAGCCGCCGCCGCCGGCGCCGGCGAACGTGCCGATGCTCTCGCGGCTCGATGGCAAGGCGATGTCGGCCCGCGAGCGGCTCAAGATCCACATGGATCAGGCCCAGTGTGCCTACTGCCACAAGAAGATCGATCCGCCGGGCTTCGCCCTGGAGCACTTCGACGCCGCCGGGATGTGGCGGGATGAGGAGCTCGATCCCACGGGCAGGAAGTGGCCGATCGACACCGTGGGCACGCTGCCCGACGGCACGCCGTTTCAGGATGCGGCCGAGCTCAAGCGGGCGCTCGTCACCAAGTCGGGCCAGTTCGTCCGCGGCCTCGCGAAGGCGCTGCTCGAATACGGCCTCGGCCGGCCGATCGGATTCTCCGACGACGCCACGATCGACGCGGTCGTGGCCCAGTGCCGAGCCGATGACGACCGGCTGCGCACGCTCGTCCAGGCGATCGTCGCCCACCCGGATTTCGGATCGAAGTGACGCACCGCCAGCCTTGCCAGACCAGCCACACCAGGAGATGCCCTGATGACCCATCGCACGTTCACGTTTGATCGCCGCCGGTTTCTCCGCGCTGGCGGCACCGTGC
>JBAVTF010000160.1:0-18484 GCA_049695995.1 Pirellulales bacterium
GCCCGCTCCATCGCCGCCCCGGCGGCGAGCGCGTACGGCCGCTCGTCGGGCCCGGAAAAAAATCCCTCCTCCATCATGTCGAGGAGCTGCTGCCTGAGGTCGGCCTGCGACCCGCGGATCGCGGTCACGTCGGCGACCCGCTCAGGCACGAGCGAATCCTGACCCACGAGCTCCGCCTGCTTCCAGGTGGCCGCGATGATCTCCTTCTGCGTCTTGAGCAGATTCTTTCGCGGCTTTTCTTCGCCTTCGCCTCCACCCGGCACCTTCACGACCCAGAACGCCTCGTCGAACGGCCGCACCTCGGCGAAAAACACGTCGGTCCGCGTCCGCCGCCGTTGGCCGTCGGGCCCCAGGTCATCGGCGTAGGCGAAGTAGGAGATCGCGTCGCCGGGCTGGAGGCCGTGATCCTCGAGCGCCACTGCGTGCGAAAACTTTCGCAGGCCTGGCTCGGGCTTGCCGGTGCCGAACGGCACCGTGATCGGCGGCCGGCCAGCGAGCGTGATCTCCAGGCCCAGGTCGAGGATCGCCGTCTCGTCGATCGCCGTCCCCTCGAAGAACACCTCCTGCAACGGTGAAAACCGCGTGTCCCGGCCAGGATAGGTGAACCGCACCTGCGGCCTGCCGTTGGGCAGGATGTCGAAGACGAATTCCTCGCGATCGCGGTTCGCACGCCCCTTGTCGTCTGCCAGCGCGAGCGCATACACCTCCCGCTTCGTGGGTCGGATCACGGCCCGATATTCGAGGGGCTTTTCCGCCGTCGCCTGCAGCGCCACCGGCTCGCCCCCCGTGGGCACGAGGGCGGCCGAAGCGAGCGGCTTGTTTACCCGGCAGATCACCTCGATCGCCGACCCCTCGACGACGGTGGCGAGCCGAGCGTTCTCGATCGTGCGCGAGGGCAGCCCGCTCGACGCCGGCGGCACGATCACCAGATCCGCCTGTTCGAGCGTGGGCAGATCGTAGACCACCGCGCGGAAGGAACGGCTCCGGAGCCGCTCACCCGTGGCCGGATCGACCACGTCGGCCACGACGGAATAGCTGGCCGAACGCTCGACGGCGGGCCACCGACCGGCGAAGACCGGATCCTCCAGGCTGCGACCCATCGCGACCGACTGCGGCCCCGCCGCGGTCGGAGAATTCGGAACCGAGGCCGGCGCTCCGCCCTCGGCCGCATCGGTCTCGAAAAGAAGCGTGCACCGCGGCGGCATGGGGCCAGCGAACCGTGCCAGCACGAGCAGCGGGCTGCCGCGCTCGATCTCGACGTCGCCAGGCTCGACCTCCATCGTCGTCGGCTCGATGGTCGCCGGCGCACTCCCCTCCATCGCCGCCGTCGCAGCGGCGCTCGCCTGTAGCGGATGCCGCAGCGCCACCGTCGTGCCGATGACGCCCACGATGGCCGCCGCACAGGCGAGCACCGCCGCCCATCGTCGCACCGGCGACACGACGTCCCGCCAATCCTCGTGACGGTCATGGTCCAACGCCTCGCGGATCACCAGCTCCTGCAAGCGATTGAACCGGCCGGTGCCCGCTTCCGGACGTTGCTCCAGGGCGGTCAGCAGCCGCGCGTCGAGCCCGGGAAACCGCCGCTCGATCGCGGTCGCCGTCCGCACGAGTTCACCTCGCCGCGGCCGATGCCGGAGCGCGAGCAACGCGGCACAGCCCGCCGCCACGCCGACGAACACCGAATCCGGCGGCCCCGACTTGAGACCGCCCGCGAACCCCGGCGGCAGGAAGAACCTTGCGGCCAATGCCAGCGCTGCAAGCCCGCCCCAGATCACGGCTAGTTGTACGAGGAATCGCTGCGACAGGATCCGCCAGGTCAGGCGGCGCAGCCGGTCGCGCAGTTCGTTCCACGCCTTCATGATTCGCCCCCTGTTGCAACGTCCGCGCCACCACGGGACTGATACCGGCTGGCGAGCAGCGTCTCGCCGATGACGAGGCCGAGCGCCGCCGCCACGAACCACCGCCAGAACTGCTGCCGCCGTTCGAGGTCGATCGCCTTCGACTGCCGGAGCCGCTCGGCCTTGGCCGCGATCACCGCCGCCGACTCCTGGGCTTCGAGCGGCATGCCGAGGTCGGCCAACTGGTCGGCCGCGATCGCGGTCGTGCGGCTCTCCTCGGGGGGCACGTTGACGGCGAGTCGCTCGGCCATATCGTCGCGGCGCAGGACATGGATCCCGGGTTCGGTCGCGGCTGGCAGTTCCCGCTGGCCGGCGGCGACGGCGATGCTCGCACCGGACGGCGTCGTGAGCGTGCCCGCCGCTTCGGGATGCGGCAGCGGCAGCGGCCGACCTACGATCGAGGCCAGCGGCCGGGCCGCATCGGCGGCGCCGCGGTCGAGCATCTGGAAGAGCAGCGGCGCGAACTTCGACGACCGCGCAAGCTGACTGTCGGCCGGCCGCCAGCCCGACGTCATCACGATCACGCTCCCTTGGCCCACTGGCAATTCGAGGATCGCCGGCGCGCCGCCGTCGAACCTGGCCACCACCCGCCACGGCGAGCCTTCGGGCACCGTCACCTGCCGATGCCTCCAGAAGTGGATGGAACGGAAGTCGCTGAACCGCGCGTCCGCGAAGGCCGCGAAGAACGGATGCCGAAAGTCGATCTCGCCGAGAAGGGCATACCGCGGCACTTCGGCCTCGGTCACGGTCAGCGGCGCGTCCCGCCAGGCCGCGAGCAGTTCCTCGAGCACCGCGGCCGACTCGGCGGCCAGCAGCACCCGGCCTCCGGCCCTGACGGAAGCCTCGATCCGCGCCATGTCGGCAGCGGGCATGGCCGCGGTGACGACGACGAGCGCCGGCGGCATGGCCTCCGCCCTCGTCCAGTCGTCTCCCGCATCGGCGAGCGGCACGAGCGCGACCGGCTGCCGACCGGAGCCGGAGAACACCTTCTCCAGGAAGAACCGCGGCCCGTCGCGATCGTCGGCCCGATCGCCCCCCGCATACAACACCGTGCGCGGCACGACAGGCTGCGGTGCGATCCACAACGTGTTGTCGAAGGGCTCGCCGTCGCCGTCGAGCACGATCCGCTCCACCGCCGCTCCGCCGGGCAGCTCCGGCACCGCCACGATCCGACTCTCGCCGGCGGGCACGTGCACGGTGAGCGGCTCGGTTGCCGCGTCAGCACCGGCCGCGGCGTCAGCCGCCTGCGGCGCTATCGTGAAGGTGTCGGTGGTCGAGTCGGCGGCATTCGTCACCCGCACGCGGAGCGTGTCGTCGCCGGCGTCGGCCCGCGGTTCGACCAGCTGCAGGCCTGCGTTCGTGGGCCGGCGCGGGGCGACGTCCACCAGCCGAGCCACGATACCGGCCGGCCAATCGGCTCCTTGAAGCGGCCCTGTGTCGGCACCCGCCTGGAGATCGCTGGCAAGCCACAGCTCCGCCGCCGGCCGCGGCACCCGCTCCTCCTGCTCCGCGTGGAGCCGCTCGGCGACATCGATGACGGCGGCGCCCAGCGCCGAGCCACCCCAGCCGGGCTCGAGTTCATCGACCTCTGCCCGCACGAGTCGCTGTAGCTCGGCGGCGTCGATCGCGCGGCCCTGCTCGAACGACACGTGCGTCGCCACCGTATCGGCGAACGAGAACAGCGCCACTCGATCCTCCGGGCCGATCGCGGCGAGCCGGTCGCGGAGCCGCGCCTGAAGCTCGGCCCACAGCCCCTCCCGCCGCATGCTGGCGCTCGTGTCCACGAGCAGGGCCACGAGCCGGCCCGGCCCGCGGCCCGTGGGCAGGGCCACGTCGTCCCGGAGAAACGGCCGCGCGAACGCCACGGCCAGCCCCGCGACGACGAGACTGCGCAGGAGCAGGAGCAGCCAGTGCTCGATCCGGCTGCGGCGGGTGATCCGCGGCGGCGAGGGCTCGAGGAACATGAGGCTCGAGAACGGGAGCGTGCCCCGCGGTGTCCGCCTCAGCATGTGGAACAGGATCGGCAGGCCGACAGCCATGCCACCGAGCAAAAACCACGGGGCGAGGACGCTCATGGCCGGGCTCCTCCTGCGGCAGCCGGGTTGCCCGCAGCCCGTCGGCGCACGACGCGTCGGCCCGCGTGCTGCCGCAGTTGCAACAGCTCGAACAGCGCGTGCTCGAGCGGCTCGTCGGTCCGCAGACGGCGGTGCACGACGCCGAGCCGCTCGCAGAGCGCCCGCACGCGGCCGTCATGCGCCGCGAACTTCCTCAGGTACGATGCCCGCGCGGCGGCCGGATCGACGTACATCCGCTGGCCCGACTCGACGTTCTCGAACCAGGCGGGGTCGGCGAACGGGAACTCGATCTCGGCCGGGTCGAGCACCTGCAGCACGAGCACCTCGTGGCCGCGGCCGACGACCGCGCCGAGCGCCGTCTCCCAGTCGTCGAGCGTCGCGAGCAGGTCGGAGACGACGACCACCATGCCCCGCCGCGTGAACCGGTCGGCCACCTCCTCCAGGGGCGGCCCGAGCGCCGTCGCCCCGGCATCGCCCGCCCGCTCCAGCTGCACGAGCAGCCGGCGGAAATGGCCGGCGCGGTGCCGCGGCGGCACGTACTCGACGAGCCGGTCGGCGAACGTCGCCAGGCCGACCGCATCGCGCTGCTGGCTGAGAAACCAGGCCAGCGTGGCCACGAGCGTGCGGGCGTAGTCGATCTTCGTGTGGCTGAGCGATCCGTAGGCCATCGAGCGGCTCGCGTCGAGAATGAACTGGCAGCAGAGGTTCGTCTCGTCCTCGAACCGCTTGATGTAGTCGCGGTCCGACCGGGCGGCCAGCCGCCAGTCGAGATACCGCGGGTCGTCGCCCGGCACGTACTGCCGGTATTCCGTGAACTCCACCGAGAAGCCGTGATAGGGGCTGCGATGGAGCCCCGTGAAGAAGCCCTCGACCACGTGCCGCGCGCGCAGCTCGAGCGACTTGATCCGCATCAGCGTGACGGGATCGACGTGGCGGAACGGTGAGGAGGCGGGCGTGATCATGGGTAGGGCGAAGGGGCGACGGGGCGGGATGCGTCAGAGCGGAGGCGAGACCGTGTCGAGGAGCTTGGCGATCACGCCGTCGGTCGAGATTCCAGCGGCTTCGGCGCGGTAGTTGAGCAGGATGCGATGGCGGAGCACCGGGAGCGCGAGGCTGCGGATGTCGTCCACCGTCACGTGCACGCGGCCTTCCAGGAGCGCCCGGGCCTTCGCCCCGAGCACGAGGTTCTGCGCGGCCCGCAGGCCGGCGCCCCAGGAGAGCCAGTCGTTGACGTAGTCGGGGGCGCCGGGCTGATGCGGCCGCGACGCGGCCGCCAGCCGCACCGCGTAGCGCACGAGCTCCTCGGCCACGGGCACCTTCCGCACCACGCCGTGGATCGCGAGCACGTCGTCGCCGGTGAGGATCGGCTCGATCGGCTCAGGGATGCCGGCGGTCGTGCGGCTCACGACCTCGACCTCGTCGTCCTCGGGCAGGTAATCGACGACGACGTTGAACATGAAGCGGTCGAGCTGGGCCTCCGGGAGCGGGTAGGTGCCCTCCATCTCGATCGGGTTCTGCGTGGCGAGCACGAAGAACGGCTCGTCGAGCGGCATCCGCTGGCCGCCGGCCGTGACCTGGTGCTCCTGCATCGCCTCGAGGAGCGCCGCCTGCGTCTTCGGCGGCGTGCGGTTGATCTCGTCGGCGAGCAGCACGTTCGCAAAGACAGGCCCCTTCACGAACACCAGCCGCCGCCGGCCGTCCTCCTCGTGCTGGAGGATCTCGGTGCCGGTGATGTCGGCCGGCATGAGGTCGGGCGTGAACTGGATGCGGCGGAACTGGAGGTGGAAGATCCGCGCGAGCGAACTGACCATCTTCGTCTTGGCGAGGCCGGGAGCCCCGGTGAGCAGGCAGTGGCCACCGGCGAAGAGGGCGACGAGGAGCTGCTCGATCGCCGTTTCCTGCCCCACGATCGCCTTGGCGAGCTGCCCGCGGATGCGGTCCCGGCTGTCGCGGACGAGCTGGAGCGCGGCGACGTCGTCGGCGGTCGAGAGGGGCACGGTGGGAACTGCGGTCGTGGACACGTTGGGCCTCACAGGGGAAGGAATGCGGATCAAATGCGGATCAGTGGGTCATGGCGTGGAAGATGATGTTAATGCCCAGCGGATAGGCGATCTTTTCGGAGAACTCGCGGAAGTACGTGGGATCCTCCCCCTCGCGCTCCCAGCCGTCGCCGAGGTCGGTGTTGTGGCAGATCACAGCCATCAGCCGGCCCTTGTCGTCGAACAGCCCCTTGTAGTGGGGCGTCTGGGCGTCGCGCCGCTCGAACGTGATACCCATCTGGGCATAGCCGATGCCGGGAATCTGCGGCTTGGTCTTGAGATCGTAGACGCAGTGGAAGATCGGGTGCTCCAAGGGCAGCTCCTCCGGCTCGCGGTCGGGAAACACCCGCCTGAGCTGGGCGGCGAAGTTCGCGTATTCCGCCTCGCCCCAGAAATCATCCACGAGCAGGAAGCCGCCGTTGAGGAGATACCTCCGCAGGCAGGCCGCCTCGTCATCGGAGAGGTGCAGTCCGCCCGGCTCGATCATGTAGATGAACGGATAGCGAAACAGTTCGGGATCGGTGAGCTCCACGATCCGTCCCTCGGGATCGACCTTGAGCGACGTCAGCTGCTGGAGCCGATAGGAGAGGTTGAGGTCGGCATCGGGATAGTCGGTGGCCCACTTGTTCGGGCCGTCCGAGGAGTCGTACTTCACCCGCACGAACGTGAAGACGTCGTCCTTGAAGGCTGGATCGACCTGCCACTCGGGCACGCCGTTGCGGCCCACGTCGGTGGGCACGAACCGTTGCCGGGCCTGACCGGGCTGCCGGTTCTGGGCGAACGCTCCCGCCGCCATCAGGGCGAGCGCGGTGCTCACCGCGAGCCATGGCCAGCCGCGCGAAATGCCGATCGACGTCATGGCTGCTCCTCCGCCTCCGCCCGCGCGGGGGCCGGCTGCTGCCGCACGATCTCGAGCAGCAGCCGCTGGGCGTCGCGATACCGAGGCGCCGTCTCCAGGGCCAGGAGCACATGCCGCTTCGCCTCGGCATCGCCCAGCGCGTGCAGGCTCCGGGCCAGCCGGTAGTGGGTGTCGGCGGCGTGCTCGGGATCGAGTTCGAGGACGGCCCGGAAGGCCCGCGCGGCCACCGCGTGGTCGCCCCGCTCGGCGCCGCACAGCCCCTTGGCATGCATCGCCGCCACTGACATCGGCCTGACCGCGATCAGCTTTTGTACGGTCCGCTCCGCCGCCGGCCAGTCGGCGGCCGCGAGCTGCAGTTCGAGCAGCCGGGCCTCGGCGTCGGCGGCCGACTCGGCGTGCTGCGAGTAGCGCTCGAGCACCTCCCGCTCCGCCGTCGTGTCGCCGAGCAGGCGATGCACATGGGCGAGCCGTTCGTAGGCACAGTTTGCTCCCTGCTGTTCGGGCAGCAGCGCCACGAGCTTCTCCAGGAGCGGCTGCGCCTTGGCATACTTCTTCGCCCGGATCGCCTCGGCCGCCGCCACCTCGAGCGCCTGCTTGTTGGTGGGATGTTCGGCAAGCCACCGGTCGATCGCCTCCGGGCCACCCGCGAGCACGTCGGTGAGGTCATGCGTCGTCCAGTCGAGGCCGGGCCCCCAGTCGCGGGCCCGCTGCTCGGCGTAGGCCCGGAAGTCGCGTTCGAGTTTCTCGCCCGCGACCATGTGGGCGGCGAACGCCCTGTCGATAGGCACGCCCGCGCCAAGATCGCGGAGCACGGCTTTCATGGCGTCGAGGCCGAACCGCTCGACGAGAAAGTCCACCACGAGCGACGCCTGGTAGTAGGCGAACATCAGGTGCTTGGGCGACGGGGGATGCAGGAAGGCGCCGCTCATCTCGGCGATCGGGGTGAGCCTGCCCGCGAGAATCCACTCGTGGTTCGTGTCGTTCATCCGCTGGCCCCACGCGGGATCGGCGGCCCGCTCCTCGTGCACCGAGATGCCCTCGCTCAGCCACCGGGGCATCCGGTTGCGGCTGCTTTCGAGCGTGACGGTGTGGCAGAACTCGTGCCAGAGCGTCGATTGCCAGTTGGCGGCCGAGCCCCCCTCGGCGTAGGCGGCCGGGCTCTTGAGCGTGATCACCTTGCCGAAGCAGGCTCCGAGCACACCGCCGCCCCCCGGCATGCCGAAGGTGCGCACCGCGAAGTCGGCCGCCCGCGGATACATCTCGACGACGATGCGGCCCTCGAGCGTGAGGCCATACTTGTTACACAGCTCCCGCCGCGACCGCTCCAGGAGTTCGAGCACGTCGGGGCCGAAGACGGCCGCCTCCTGCCGTTCCATCCTGAGGATGAAGTGCTCGCTTTCGAGCGTGACGAAGGCGTCGAGGTCATCCCGCAGCTGCATGAGGTTGAAGAGCGGCACGTCGTAGGGGTCGGCCTCCTGCGCCTGCTTCACGAGGCTCCAGCCCTCGTCATCGACGCCGAGCCGCAGCAGATCCTGGGCGAGCGCCGCCCGGGCCGGCAGATAGCCCGGATCGATCTCCAAGGCCCGCCGCTGGCAGGCCGCGGCCTCCTTGAAACGGTAGTTCCGCGACAGCATCCGGCCGATGATGTGATCCACTTCGGGATCCTTTTTGGCGTCGCCGATCGCTTTCCGCCGCGCGACGTCGGACTCGGCCTCGTTCTCGGCGAGCAGGTGGAGCGCGGCCCGGTAGGCCCAGGCCTGCGGCTGGTGCGGGTTGATGGCCAGAATCCGCTCGATGAGCTTCCCGGCCCCGGCACGATCCTCCGAGTCGATCGCCTGCTCCACTCGCACGAGCAGCGTGGGCACGTGGGCAGGATTGATCTCGAGCGCCCTGGCCAGTTCCTTCTCCGAACGTTGCGGATCGGTCTCGGCGAGGCTCAGCCCGAGCCCGAGCGCCACGTCGGGGTCATCGGGAAACCGCGTGGCTGCGGCCTGGAATGTTTCCAGGGCCAGATCGGGATCTCCCTTCGTGAGCGCCAGCTCGCCCAAGGCGATGAACCCGTCGGGCACCGCCGCATCGTCCCGCGCCGCAGGCTGAAAATAGGTTTCCATGACGGTCCGCGGATCGGCACCGCCGGCAAGCGCCGCCCGCCCCGCCACGACGCGGCTGGCCGGATCGGCAAACAGCCGCCCCCGCGGGCCGACGAACCCGACGATCTCCGCGAGCCAGGCATCGGCCTGCTCCTGCCTGCCGATCCGCATGGCCGCCGCGCGGCCGAGCCAGCGCACGACCACGCTGCGGCCGAACTGCCGGTCCCCGAGGGCGCGTTCACACGTCGCGAAGGCATCGGCATACCGGCCGACCGCGAGCTGGGCTCGGGCCAGCACCGCGGGCCAGCCTTCCCTGTTCGCTCCCTTCTCGATCCGCTCGGCTGCCGCCTCGATGCAGGCGGCGTAGCTGCCGCTGGCGAGGAGCCGTGTGGTCGCGGCCAGGTCGGGCATTTGCGCTGCAGCGACCATCGCGCTTCCTGGCCACGTCAGCGCGACGAGCGCTCCTGCCACGAGGCCGATCACGGACCGCAGCGGGCTCATGCGAGGCTCACGATCTGTCGGAAGGCGGAACATGCGGGGGGAATGACTCCACGGTCTCGGAGAATGGGCGCAACACGTGCCGCCGATGCGGCCTTACTCGTTGCCGGTTGTGATTGGGGTGTGGTCCTGGGACCGTGAACCGAACTCCGTCTGTCACCGTGCCGCCTTCTGCCGCGTCTCCAACCACTTCGGGATCACGAAATCGTCGGTGTCACTGCCGTCCGGCTCGCGGATGAATTCCAACGTGTGGATCAGAGGAATCTCAACGTCTTCCTTTCTGGTAAGCGAGGCGAGCGTCTTCGGCGAAATGCGGCGGAGATTCGGCAGGGCGAGTCCCGCCTTCGACGTGGCGAGAATCGCGGCGATCCGGGCGGCGTCGGGCGACTCGATGGCCGTGATCCCTTCCAGAGCGGACGCATGCCCTGAGTCTCCGAGCGACACCACCAACCGGGCGATCTCCGGCGTGAGTGTTTCGGCCGACCGCACCAGCTGCTTTGCCGCGTCGGGATCGTAGCCGATCTGGAGATCCTTGTTGGCGAGACTGGCGCCCGCGAACTCCGCCGGCACGTCCACGAGATTCGGGAAGTAGAGTGAATTCCGGGGAAGCTGCACGACAATAGCCTTGGCCGTCGCCGGCTCGAGCCGCTGGATGCCACCCAGCCAGGGATTGAAGGGGTTCGCCTGCGCGAGGTTCGCCACGTCCTCGGGCGTGAGCATTTCGAGGCCGACAAGGTGAAATTTGATGCCCGTCCACTCCGTCCTGTCCTTCCCGCCGCCAGCAGCACCATTCTTGAAGCCGGCCGCGGTCATGAGCCCCAGCAGTTCGGGCGTGAGCCGGCCGCCCGGGCAGCGGATCCAGAGATTGCCCCGATACTTTTCGAGGGCCACAGCGGCCTCGGGCGACAAGTCTCGCAGGCCGCCGAGCATGATCGTGACCTCGCGATTGTTCGCCAACTCCGCGGCGAGTTCCGGGGTGAGCGTCTCGATCCCCGAAAGATCCAGCACTGCCCCACCGATGCGACGCGGGTTGCGCTGAATGCCGTCGATCAGTTCTCGTGCCGCCTCGGGCGAGAGCGTCCGTAGCCGGGGAAAGCTTCGCGACAGGATGTTCTTGCAGCCGCCGACGGCCCGCGCTGCCTCCGGCGTGAGCGTCCGCAGCCCGGCGAGGCTGATCCAGCTGTGTTCACCGACTTTCTTCGAGAGGGCGACTGCGACCTCCGGCGACAACTCCTCGATGCCGTCGAGGGTCAGCGAGCCCTTGAACTCCGCGAGCGCCGTGGCAGTGTCGGCGTCGACCGTGGTCAGGCCGTCGAGACGTAGCACTTGCCCTTTGAAGGTCGCGAGCGCCTCGGCGGTATCGGCATCGAGCGTCGTGAGTCCATTGAGTGGGAACCGATCGCCAGCAAACTCCTTCGCCAACGTCCGCGCCTGCTGCGGGGAGAGGCTCTCCATCGTGTTCGTGTCCGCGGGCACCTCGTCGGCCCGGGCTGTTCCCAAGAGGCTCGCGGCGATCACGAACCCGGCGATGCCCGCCGTGGCAAACACCGGCAGCGGCCAGCCGCTCGACCGCGGCTCCACGCCCGTTGCCAGCCGGCGAATCCGGGAGAGCAGCGACCCATCGGCCGCTGACAGCGCAACCGCCGCAGCGGCGCCACGCAGTTCCTCCACCGCCACCAGCGCCCGGCCATACGCCGCACAGCTGCCCGTGGCCGTCACCACCAGATCGTCGCAGCAGTGCTCCCGCTCCACCCGCAGCCGGCCCGACAGCCACCACACCGCCGGATGATAGAAGGCGAGCGTCTCCAGGAGGATCTGGAGGCCAAGCACGACGATGTCCCCACGCCGCACGTGGGCGAGTTCGTGCGCGAGCAGCGTTTCGAGCTGCGCAGGAGGCAGCGCCGTCAGCAGCGACACCGGCACGAGCATCACGGGCTTCAGCCAGCCCGTCACGGCCGGCACCCGCACCGCCGCCGACGCCAGCACCTTCACTGACTGCGACACACCCAGCCGGCGGCAGGCGCGCTCGACCAGCCGCGCGACCTCCGCAGGAACGGCCTCGCCCGCGGCCACGAGCCGCCGCCATGCCAGCCAGCCGACGAGCGGCCGCACCGCACAGGCCGCGACTCCCACGAGCCATGCGGTCACGCACCAGCCGAGCCACGGCCTCAGCCGCGCCCGCAGGACGGCGCTGGTGAGATCGCGGTCGGCAGGCAACCCGGGCCGCAGGGCTGGGGCGATGGCCATCCGCGGCCCGTGGGGCTTGAATGCGGCTGCTGCTGGAGCGAACGCATGACCCCCAGTGCGAGATGGCGCGGTCGTGCCGGCTGCGACGTCCACGAGACCCCACGTCGCCATGGGCAGAGCCAGCATCGTCAGCAGGCTGCAGACGAGCACGCCGTGCCGCGCCGTGGGGGTGGAATGCCGCAGCACGGCCAATGCCGCGGCGGCGACGGTCGCCACGGCCGCGAACTGCCAGAGCGAGTGCGCGAGCACCCAGCCAAGCCGCTCCACGGCGGCGGACACGGCGGGCGAGGCAAGGACGTGAGCAGGCGTCATGATCGGCTCCCGAATGGAGGCCGGCGGGGAACGAAGAGCCAAGGGATGGAATGAAGGATGTCGTCGAGCATCAGGGCTGCTGCTTCTCCAACCTGGCGAGCAGGGCACGGGCCTCGGCGATCTCCTCCGGCGTCGCCCGACCGTGGGCGAGGGCCTGGATCGCCACCGCCATCGCCGAGCCCTCGTAGACCTTGTCGATCAACTCGCCGAGCAGGCTCTTGCGGGCCTTCGCCCGGGTGAGCTTCGCCCGGTAGCGGTGCGGGGAGGCCTTCTCGTCGCGCATGAGCAGGCCCTTGCCGAGCATCACGGAGAGCATCTTCATGGTCGTCGAGTAGTTGGTGCCCTTGTCGGCCGACAGCCGGGCGTGCACCTGGCCCACCGTGCAGGGCTCGAGTCCCCAGACGATCCGCAAGATCTCGAGCTCTACCGCCGTCGGCTGGCTCGAACCATGGTCCCGCATGTCAGCGTTCTCCGGATGGCCGTCGTCATGCAAGCGAAAGACGTCGCTCTCACGTCCGCACGGTAGCGAAAGGCTTCGCTATCTGTCAAGCAGCCGCGAGCGACCCCCGTCTCGCGATCGGCAAGACGTGCGCGCCCCCCTGTCACGGTCAATCGCGCACCACCTGCGGCTTTCCCTGTCGCAGCGGGAACGGCATAGTAAGAGTCGTGTCGCCGCCAGCCCGAGGGCCGTCATGCACGCGAAACGCTCTGCCACCGCGGTCGTCAGCCTTCTCAGTCTCTGCGTTGCCTCCGGCGGGTGGGCCGCGGAGCCGCCGGCTGCGATCCGCTTCAACCGCGACATCCGGCCGATCCTCGCCGAGAACTGTTTCGCCTGCCACGGCCCGGCCGAGGACCGCGGCGGCGATCTGCGGCTCGACGTGCGGGCCGACGCGATCACCGACCGCGGCAGCGGCCCGGCCATCGTGCCGGGCAAGCCCGATGAGAGCGAACTGCTCCGGCGCATCCTCGCTCACGACCCCGACGAGGTGATGCCGCCGCCGCGGGCGAAGAAGCCGAAGCTCACACCCGCGCAGCTCGACCTCCTGCGGCGCTGGATCGCCGAGGGCGCCCCGTATCAGAACCACTGGGCATTGGAGCCACTGGAGCGGCACGAACCGCCCGCCGTGAGCGGCTCCACGTGGGGCCGGAACCCGATCGATGGCTTCATCGAAACGCGGCTGCGGGCCGAAGGGCTCACGCCTTCGCCCGAGGCCGACCGCGCCACCCTCCTCCGCCGGGCCGCGCTCGACATCACCGGCCTCCAGCCGACGGCCGAAGACCTCCACGCGTTTCTCGCCGACCCGGCGCCGGATGCCTACGAGCGGGCCGTGGATCGCCTGCTCGCGTCTCCCCATTACGGTGAACGGTGGGGCCGGCATTGGCTCGGCCAGGCCCGCTACGCCGACTCCAACGGCTACACGATCGACGCCCCGCGGGTCATGTGGCCCTACCGCGACTGGGTGATCGATGCGTTCAATCGCGATCTGCCGTTCGACCAGTTCACGGTCGAGCAGATTGCCGGCGACCTGCTGCCGGAGGCGACGAAGTTTCAGAAGGTGGCCACCGGCTTCCATCGCAACACACTCATCAACCAGGAGGGAGGCACGAAGCCAGAGCAATTTCGCTGCGAGGCGGCGGCCGACCGCGTGAACACGACCGGCGCCGTGTGGCTGGGCCTGACTGTCGGCTGCGCCCAGTGCCACAGCCATAAATACGATCCGCTCACGCAGAAGGAGTATTTCCAGCTCTTCGCGTTCTTCGACAGTGACAGCGACGTCAACAACATCGCAGCGACCGTGGAGGTGACGCCGGGGGAGATCACGGGCCGGCCTGTGGGCGCGAGCCGCGAGCAACTCGACGAGGCCGAGAAGGCACTGGCGAAGGTGCGGGAGGCGGCGCCCAAGCGGGCGACCGACTGGCTCGGCTCCTGGCCGGCGCTGGCCGATGGGCAGCCCGGCCCGGAAAACGTCTGGCATCCGCTCGACGTGGAGGCGGTCGATGCCGGCCCGGCCGGTGGGGCCACGATCGCGGCCGACAAACGCACCGTCGTGATCGACCCAACCGGAGACAAGATCGTGGTGTCGATCACGATCGCCGATTTCAGCCGTGCGGTGACCGCCCTGAAGATCGAGTTTCCCGCGGAGGAGGCAGGGGAGCAGACCGCCACGGAGAAACGATCGCCGGCGACCGAGGGCGCGTTCGTCGTGAGCGAGGTATCGCTGCGGAACAACGGTGATTCCGTGCGGCCGATGCTGGCCCTGGCGGCCACCGAGGACAAAGGCATGGCGGCGGCTCAGGCGATCGACGGCAAGCCGGGCACCGGCTGGGCCCCCGATCCGTCGCGGCCGGAAACCGTGCCGGCGCTCGTGATCGCGCCGCGCGACCGGGTGGCCCCTGGCAACCGGCTGATCGTGAGGATCGAGTGTGCCGCCGGGAGCAAAAAAATCCCGCGCCGGGTGCGGATTCTCCTCAACGAGCAGGATCGCATCGTGCCGCTCGCCGCCGCACCATTGGCCGCGTTGGCCGCCGCCATGCGATCGCCCGACAAGGCGGCCGATCCGGCCACGCTGGCGGCCTTCGCGACCGTCGACCTCGACGCTCATAGTGCTGCCTTCGACCGCGACGCGATCCATCGCCAATCGAAGTCGGCGGCCACGCTCGTGATGACACGGCTGCCCACGCCACGGACGACCTACCTGCACGTCCGCGGCGACTATCTCAATCCCAACACGAAGCTCGGCCCGCTCCGGCCCGACACGCCGGCCTTCCTGCCGCGGCTGGCCGTGGCGCCGGAGTCTGCCGGTGCGGCCCTGCCGACGCGGCTCGACCTGGCGCGATGGCTCGTGCGGTCCGACAACCCGCTCACGCCGCGGGTCACGGTGAACCGGGTCTGGATGCGGTATTTCGGCACCGGCCTCGTGGAGACCGAGAACGACTTCGGCACGCAGGGCTCGCCACCGACGCATCCCGAGCTGCTCGACTGGCTGGCCGGCGCGTTCATCGACGGCGGCTGGTCATTGAAGAAGCTCCATCGGCTCATCGTCACGAGTGCCACCTACCGGCAGGCGTCGGTGCACCGCGCCGACCTCGCCGAGAAGGATCCGCGGAATCTCCTGCTCGGCCGGCAGAATCGGCTCCGGCTCGACGCCGAGATCATCCGGGATACGGCGCTCGAGGCGGCAGGCCTGCTGGCGAAGGACATCGGCGGCCCGTCGGTCTACCCGGTGCAGCCGGATGGCGTGTATGCGTTCACACAGGCGAAGAAGCTCTGGCCCACGGCGACCGGCGCCCAGCGGCACCGCCGCACGCTCTACACACAGTTCTACCGCAGCGCGCCCCATCCCCTGTTCACGACGTTCGACGCGCCCAACTTTTCCGCCACCTGCACGCGGCGGATGCCGTCCAACACGCCGCTGCAGTCGTTGATGCTGGCCAACGACGCGATCTTCGTGGAGGCGGCCAACGCCATCGGCGATCGGGCGATCGCGGCGGCCGCCGGACCGGACGCCGACGCCGCACGGCTCAACTGCGTGTTCGAGTGGTGCCTGGCCCGTCCGCCGACGTCCGCCGAGCGGGACGTCGCGACGGCGTTTCTCCGGCAGCAGGCCGCGGAGCCGGGAGCGGCCGAGCCGGCCGTGTGGCGGTCGCTCGCTCGCGGCATCCTCAACACCGACGCCTTCGTGACCCGGGAGTAACGTCCGATGCCTCACGATTCCACATGGTCCCGGGCGCTCGCCGCCGAAATGACGCTGCACCAGACGCGGCGGCAGTTCTTCTCCGGCGCCGGTGTCAGCCTGGGCGCGATCGCCCTGGCCGACATGCTGCGGGGAGAGTCGGCCGCGGCCACGGCAGGCCAGGCGGGCGATCCGCTGGCCGTCCGCGAGCCTCATTTCGCGCCGCGTGCCAAGCGGGTGATCTACCTCTTCATGGCGGGTGGCCCGAGCCAGTTCGAGCTGTTCGCCGACAAGCCGAAGCTCCGCGAGCTCGACGGACAGCCGCCGCCGGCGAGCCTCATGGCGGGCAAGCAATTCGCCTTCCTCAAGGGCAACGAAAAGCTGCTCGGCTCGCGGCGGACGTTCGCCCGCCACGGGCGGTGCGGGATGGAGGTGAGCGAGCTGTTGCCGCACACGGCGCGGATGGTGGACGACCTGTGCTGGGTGCGATCGACCACCACCGACGTGTTCAATCACGGCCCGGCGAAACTGTTCATGAACACCGGGTTTCAGGCCCCGGGGCGGCCGTCGCTCGGCGCGTGGGTGACCTATGGCCTCGGTTCGCCCTCGCGCGACCTGCCGGGGTTCGTCGTGCTCCAGAGCGGCCCACGCGGGCCGCGGGGCGGGTCCGCCCTGTGGTCGAGTGGCTTCGTGCCCTCGACCTACCAGGGGGTGCCCTTCCGCAGCAGCGGCGATGCGATCCTCGACCTGCATTCGCCACAGGGAGTGTCGCCGCGGCAGCAGCGGGAGCTGTTCGACTTCGTGCGGCGGCTCAACGAGGAGCGGCTGACCGCCACGGGCGATCCGGAGATCCGGACCCGGATCAACGCCTACGAAATGGCCTACCGGATGCAGTCGAGCGCGCCTGAGTTGATGGATCTCGGGTCGGAGTCGGCGAACACGCTGGCCGCGTATGGGGTGACGCCCGGCAAGCCGTCGTTCGCCACCAACTGCCTGCTCGCGCGGCGGCTGGTGGAGCGGGGCGTGCGGTTCGTGCAGCTTTACCACACGAACTGGGACCACCACGGCGGCGTCGAGAACCTGGAGGGAGAGCTCGACAAGGTGACGGGCGAGGTCGATCGCCCGTGTTTCGCGCTCATCCAGGATCTCAAGCATCGCGGACTGCTCGACGACACGCTCGTGATCTGGGGCGGCGAGTTTGGTCGCACGCCGATGGGTGAGACGCGAACGCCGGTGGGCCGCGACCACCACGTCGAGGGCTTCACGATGTGGTTCGCCGGAGGCGGCACCCGGCCCGGAGCGATCATTGGCGCGACCGACGAACTCGGCTTCGGGGTGACCGAGGGAAAGGTGCACGTGCACGACATCAATGCCACGATCCTGCACCTGCTCGGGTTCGACCACGAGCGGCTCACCTACCGGTTCCAGGGACGCGACTATCGGCTCACCGACGTCCACGGCAGCGTGGTCGATGCGATGCTCGCGTGATGCGTCACCGCGGCACGATCATGATGCACGTCGGAGACACAATCTCCGTCGGCGTTCCCGCGGCCGTGAGCCGGCCGGTGTCGGCGTCGATCGTGAACACCACGAGGTTGTTGGACGGCATGTTCGCGCAGAGCAGGAACCGGCCGTCGGGCGTGATCGCGAGGTTCTGTGGGCCCTTGCCGCCGCTCGGCACGATGTCCACCCGCTCGAGTCCGCCGTCGGCTGCAAGCCGGAAGATCGCGATCGTGTCGTGGCCGCGGTTGGTCGCGTAGAGGAACCGGGCATCGGGCGTGATCTTGAGATCGGCCGCGAGGTTGTCGCCGGTGAAGTCGGCGGGCAGCGTCGGCACCGTCTGCCGCGGGGTGAGCCGGCCCGTGGCCGGGTCGTAGCCGTAGGCCGTCACGCCACCGATCAGCTCGTTGAGCACGTAGAGCGTGTGGCCCGCCGGGTGAAACCGCATGTGCCGCGGGCCCGAGCCGGGGGCCGCCTTCACCGTACCGGCATCGTTCCGTACGAGCGTGGCCTGTGCCGGGTCGAGCGTGTAGCCCACGATCTCATCGGTGCCGAGGTCGGCGGCGTAGACGAACTGCGGCTGGCCGGCCTGCGCGGCGGGCGCCGGGATGATCGAGTGGGCGTAGGGCTTCGTCTGCCGCTTGGGATGCACGCTCGAGCCCGCGTGCTTCACGAAGCCGACGGCGGGCGCGAGTGTCCCGTCGGCCTTGATCGGGAAGGCGGCCACGCTGCCGGTGCCGTAGTTGGAAACGAGCAGCGCGCGGCCGGAGGGATCCGCTTCGAGGTAGCAGGAGATCGTGCCCTTGCACGACTGCTTCCCCAGTCGCTCGAGTCGGCCGTCGCGATCGACGATCCGCCAGGCGACGACGTCCTCATCCCCCGTGTCGTCGTCACCGCCGAATTTCTCCGACTCAATGGAGTAGAGCGTGGCGTGGTCGCGGGACAGGGCGAGGTAGAAGGGGTGCGGTACGCGCGCAGTCTCGTGCGCCGCGGTCATCGCGCCGGTCTCGGGGTTGAGGTGGAAGGCACGAATGGCCCCTTTATCGCCCGGGGCGAAGACGGAAACGAAGACAAGCAGTGCGGTGGGGGCGGTCATGATGAGGAGCTGCACAGGACGAAAGCGGTCGAATACTATCAGATGTCGAAATCGCGGCGGTTGTCGTCGGCCTACGCCGAGATCAACGCAGCTGAGCACGCGGGCCGCGGCGTCGGCGATAGCCGACCCATGCGGCAACGACGATGCCGATGCCAGCGATGGCAGCCGAAGCCGGCTCGGGCACGACCACGAAGTT
>JBAVTF010000161.1:0-44822 GCA_049695995.1 Pirellulales bacterium
GATGCTGACTGCGCTTCGGCATCCTGCCTGCGCTGGTCAGCAACGCCGGCGAGGCGGCATCGCGTAACCCCTCGCGTCCTCTCGCGGGGCTTCGGGTATGATTCGGGGCATGGACGTTGAACGTGTGAAATATGTGATTTGGGCCGCTGATATGGACCGGGCGATCCGGTTCTATCGAGACTGCTTCGGTGGGCGGCTGCTCAAGCAGAATCCCGTGATCGCGGACGTCGAGATTCTCGGCGCGGTCATCGGCATCCACTCGGGGGGCGAGGGGAAGCGGACCTGGACGGGCCTGAGCTTCCAGGTGCCTGACGTGATCGCCGGCGGCCGGGAGGTCGTGGCCGCGGGTGGACAGCTTGCGCGGGAGCCCGAACCGGAGAACGGTGAGCCGCCGCACCTCGCGATGTGTGTCGATCCCGAGGGGAACGAGTTCATGCTCACGCGGAAGCGCGGCGCATGAAGCGGCCTGCGCAACGTGAGCGGTCTCGGGGGCCGCGGCACCAGGGCAAAACAGAAGAAATGTTTCACGGTGTGCGGGCCTGCGAGGCCCTGTTCGCCCAGCGGCCTCAGGACATCGTGCGGGTGTATGTCGCCGAAGGACGCCGGCGGCAGTTTGGAAAGCTCACCGCCTGGTGCGCCGAGCAACGCAAAGGGTTTCAGATCGTCGCCGACGAGAACCTGCAGCGGCTCACCGGCTCGCTTCATCACGAGGGCGTGGCAATCCTGGCGAAGCAGCTGCGCCGATGGAGCCTCGCCGACCTGCTCCAGGGAATCGAGGCGGGCAGAGTGACCGGCCCGCTCGTCTATCTCGACGGTGTGCAGAATCCCCACAACCTCGGCTCGATCCTGCGCACCGCGGCCCACTTCGGGGCCGGCGCGATCGTGGGCAAGGCGGGTGAACTGCCGCCGCTCTCGGCCGCGGCCGTACGGGTGGCCGAGGGGGCGGCGGAGTTCGTGCCCGTGTGTGATCTTGCCGATCCCATCGCCGACCTCGAGCGGCTGGCACGGGCGGGCTATGCGGTCGTCGTGACGTCGAGCCACCGGGGCGAGCCGATTTTCTCTGCATCGCTTCCGCCGAAGGCCGTGCTCGTGCTCGGCAGCGAGGGGGAGGGCGTGTCGCGGGGGATCAATGCGGTTGCGAATCTCCGCGTGCAGATCCCAGGCACTGGGGCGGTGGAGAGCCTCAATGTGTCGGTGGCGTGTGCCGTGGTGCTCGCGGAGGTGTGGCGGAGGAAGGGCGTTCGCGGCACGTAGGCCCGTCACGCCGTAACGGGCTGCCGCGTCACTGATCAGCGATCCGCCGTCGCATGCGGCGGCGCAGCCAGGTGCTTGCGGCCATGCCAGCCGTGGTTGCCAGCACGACCGTCGACGGCTCGGGCACGGGCACGGCGAAGTTGAATCCGAGACTGTTCGTCGCGGAGCCCATGTCGATCGTGTATTCCAGGCTGCTGATCGGCTGCGACGACTGCAGCGTGACGACGGGATTCGAGAATCCGAACGGCGTCCCGCTGAGGAGCAGCCCGGAGTAGCCAGCCTCGGAATTCCACGTCGTGTTAACGCTCGTGCCGCTCGTCGAGCCGCCATTCCACTTCGTGAAGGTCAGGTCGCCGAACGGAATCAGGCTGGCCCCGTTGTAGGCTTTGACGAAGATCTTCTCACCGAACTCCACGTCGGTGAACACGAGAAATGCGTTCGTCTGCAGCGGGCTGGCGAATGCGCTCGTCAACGTGATGATCGGGGTTGCCCCGGTGCCGCTGTCGACGATGCCAAAGAATTTCCGCGTGCCCGTGATCCAGTCGGGGTTGTTGTAGGGAGCCGAGCCGGAATAGGTGACGGTGCGTGTCGTGAGTGACAGCCCCGTGTTGAGGGTCGTTGTTCGCGTCATGGCGATCGGCCCATCGGCGGCGGGAAAAGCGAACTGGGACGGCGTCGTGCCGCTGGGGAACCCGGCGATCGTGAATCCCGACGTGCTGGCATACTCATACGTGTCGGCGAAGACGGCACAGGTCGTGGCCAACGCGAGACAAACCGAAGTGGCGAAGCGACGGATCATGCTGGGCTCCGGGAAAACGCGGTGAGTCAAAGCCTAGTGATGTCTCACGCTGACCGCAAACGGGCTTCACCCGCTGGGACACCGGGAGAGCAACGCGTAAAATACGGACGACAGAGGTCTCGAGCCGTGCAGGAGACCGCCCCATGAACGCGAATCAATCGCTCGTCGATGCCGCCGTGGCCCTCGCGGCCGAGCTTCAGCGGGAGGCCGTGACGCTGCAGTCGGCGGCCGAGCGGCGGCAGCAGGCCGAACTGGACCGGATGCTCAGGAACCCGGCCGACAAGGCGACGCTCGTCGAGCTCACCGACCAGGCGTTTCGGTCGCACGCCGCCGCCCGCACCGCTGAGCAATTCACCCACATTCTCGACGTGCAGGGGATCCCGCGGTTCTTTAGCCCGCTCGATCAGGCGCTCCTGCTCGGCTTACAGACGTTTGGCGACTGGCTGCCGTCGGTGACGGTGCCGCTCGTGAAGGAGCATCTGCGGCACGAGACGGCGAACGTGGTTCTGCCCGCGGAGCCTGAACTGCTCCACGAGCACCTCGCGGCCCGCCGCCGGCAGGGGCTGCGGATGAACGTCAACTTCCTGGGCGAGGCGCTGCTGGGCGAGGACGAGGCGCGGCAGCGGCTGGAGAAGTATCTGGCAACGCTCCAGTCGCCGGACGTCGAGGTGCTGTCGGTGAAGATCTCGACGCTCGACTCGCAGATCATGCCGATTGCCCGCGAGCACACGCTCGGCCGGCTCTGCGATCGCCTGGAGTTGCTCTATCGTGCCGCCGCGCGGGCGAACAAGTTCGTGTACCTCGACATGGAGGAGTATCGCGATCTCTCGCTGACGGCCGAGGCCTTTATGCGGACGCTCGCGCGGCCAGGGCTCGGGCAGGTGCAGGCCGGCATCGCGCTGCAGGCCTACGTTCCCGACTCGTTCCGCTGGCAGCAGCGAATCACTGCGTGGGCCCGGGAGCGGGTGGCGGGCGGCGGATCACCCGTGACGATCCGGATCGTGAAGGGAGCCAATATGGAGATGGAGCGGATCGATGCCGCCCTCCACGATTGGCCGCAGGCTCCGTTTCGCACGAAGGCCGAGACCGACGCCAACTACAAGCGGATGCTCGCCTACGCTCTCGAGCCCGACCACCTCGCGGCCGTGCAGGTGGGCATCGCGTCGCACAATCTCTTCGACGTGGCCTATGGCCTCGTGCTCGCGGCCGACCGCGGGGCAGGGGACCGCGTGCAGTTCGAGATGCTCGAAGGCATGGCCAATCATCAGCGGCGGGCCCTGCTGGGCCACACGAAGCGGCTGCTGCTCTATGCGCCTGCCTGCCGCAAAGAAGAGTTCCTGAACGCGATCGGCTACCTGATCCGCCGGCTCGACGAGAACACCGGCCCCGAGAATTTCCTGGGGCACGCCTTCCGGCTCACCGTGGGCAGCGACGACTGGAAGCTGCTGGAACGGGGTTTTAGGGAGTCGTTCACGACGCCCGTGTCGGAATCGCCACAGCGGACGCAGGATCGCCGCACGGAGACGTTCCCTGAGCCGCTGCCGGAGCGGCCGTGGCACGAGTTCGAGAACGAGCCCGACACCGACTGGGCGCTCGAGCACAACGCGGTCTGGGCGGCCGAGATCACGGCGGGCGACCCGGCCGAGTTCGCAGATGTCATCGTGCCCGTCGTCGTGGCTGGCCGTGACGTGCCCGGGCTGGAGACGCGTGTCTGCCGCGATCCGTCGCGGCCACATGCTGTGCTCTGCCGGCATGCCGTGGCGACCGATCGCGAGGTGGACGAGGCGGTCGCCTGTGCCGCAGCCGATCCCGACGGCTGGCGGTCGCTCGCGGTGGATGCCCGCAGTGCCGTGCTCGGGCGGGTCGCGCAGGAACTGCGGCGGGCCCGCGGCCGGCTGCTCCGCGTGGCGCAGCTCGACGGCGGCAAGCTGCTCACGGAGGCCGATCCCGAGGTGTCGGAGGGGATCGACTTCGTCGAGTTCTATCGGGCGAGTGCCCGGTCGTTCCACGAACTGCCGGGCGTGGACGCGAAGGGCTGTGGCGTCGTCGTGGTCGTGCCTCCCTGGAATTTTCCGATTGCGATTCCCTGTGGGGGCATCGCGGCTGCGCTCGCCGCGGGCAACACCGTGATCATCAAGCCCGCCTCCGATGCGGTCCTCACCGCGTGGGAGTTGTGCCAGTGCTTCTGGCGGGCCGGCGTGTCGCGGCGGGTGCTTCAGTTCGTGCCCTGTGCGGGGGCCGGGCCCGGGGCGCGGCTCGTGGCGCATGCGGACGTGTCGGCCGTGATTCTCACCGGCGGCACCGACACGGCCCTCGCCATGCAGGCTGCGAAGCCAAGCATGCGGCTCTCCGCGGAGACCGGCGGCAAGAACGCCACGATCGTGACGGCCATGAGCGACCGCGAACTGGCGATCAAGCACGTGGTGCATTCGGCGTTCAGCCACGGCGGGCAGAAGTGCTCGGCCACGTCGCTGTTGCTTCTCGAGGCCGAGGTCTACGACGACCCGGCCTTCAAGCGAATGCTCTGCGATGCCGTCGAAAGCCTGGATGTCGACTCGGCTCATGACCTGCACACGCGGATGGGGCCGCTCATCCGGCCACCGTCCGGCCCGCTCGAAGAGGCGCTCAAGACGCTCGAGCCGGGCGAGACCTGGGCCGTGCTGCCGCGTCGGGTCGCTGAGAATCCGAACCTCTGGTCGCCGGGCGTGAAGTATGGCGTGACTTCCGGGAGCGTCACGCACCTCACCGAGTTCTTCGGCCCGCTGCTCGGCGTGATGCGGTTCGACCGGCTCGCGGATGCGATCGAGATCGTCAACGCGACGGGCTACGGGCTCACGAGCGCGATCCACAGTCTCGACGATCGCGAGATCGACCAGTGGAAGCGGGGCATCCGGGCGGGCAATCTCTACATCAACCGGGGCACGACCGGCGCGATCGTGCTCCGGCAGCCATTCGGTGGCATGGGGAAATCGGCGGTCGGGCCGGGGCTCAAGGCGGGCGGGCCGAACTACGTGGCGTCGTTCATGGATTTCCGTGATGCGGCCGGGCGCAGTCCGGCCGCATCGCACGCGATCGACAACTCGGAGCTCGCCGCCCTCGTCGCACGGCTGCCCGACGACGCCGAGGGACGGCGGCTGCGGGCTGCGATCGCGAGCTATGACGCCGCATGGACCGACGAGTTCGCAAGGGAGCACGACCACTTCCGGCTCCTGGGGCAGGACAACATCCGCCGCTATTTGCCGTTCCCCGTGGTCTGTGTGCGGGTCACGCCGCAGGACTCGTGGTTCGACATCGTGGCCCGGGTAGCCGCCGCGCGGGCGACGGGCGCACGAGTGCTCGCGTCGTTCGAGCCGGGCTGCCCACGGACGTGGCACGACGTGCTCGACGAGTGGACCCATGCCTGGGCCGCCGGCATCGAGCTGGTGGAGGAGTCCGATGGGGCGGTCGCGTCGCTCGTGGCCCGGCCAGACGTGCGCGTCCGTTACGGCGGCCGGGATCGTGTGCCCGCGGAGGTGCGGCGGGCGGCGGCGGCAGTTGGCCAGTGGATCGCCGACGTGCCGGTGGTGGCCGCGGGTCGGATCGAGCTGCTCTGGTATCTGCGTGAGCAGAGCATCTCCTTCGACTACCACCGCTACGGCAACCTTGGCCGCCGTGCGGGCGAGGCGCGGCGACCTCTTGTGGTGTGAGTTCGGAGGTCGGTGGATATGAGGGGGAATAGCTCGGGTGTGTGGTGTTTTTACCGTGGGCCACATACGGAGCATGTGGACTACGGCGCCGTAGTCCGCACACTCCGTGTGCGGTTGGGGGCATGAACGCCGAAAGATCGGCTATTCGAGCAGGGGTGGGCGGACCCGCAGTGGAATAGCTCGGGTGTGTGGTGTTTTTACCGTGGGCCACATACGGAGCATGTGGACTACGGGGAGTGACGAGCGTCCGTACAATGCCGCGATGCACGCTGTCTCCGCCGGTGAATCCCGCCGTCACGATCCGCATGCCGCCAGCCTGTGGCGGCTGACGCTCTGCGCGCTCGGGATCGTGTTTGGCGACATCGGCACGAGTCCGCTCTACACGCTGAAGGAATGCCTGCTCGTGGCGGGCCGCGATCGGCCGGTCGAGCAGGCCGACCTGTTCGGCATCCTGTCGCTCATGTTCTGGGCGCTCGTGATGGTCGTGACGGTGAAATATGTCGCGTTCGTGATGCGAGCCGATCACGACGGGGAGGGGGGCATCCTCGCGCTCTTGGCGCTCGTGCCCGAACGGTACCGCACCGGGCCGCGGGGCATCGGCGGTGTTTCGGGGATGACGCTGCTCGCCGTGATCGGCGCGGCCCTGCTTTACGGCGACGGCGTGATCACGCCGGCCATCTCCGTGCTCAGCGCCGTCGAGGGGCTCACGGTGGCGAGTCCGGCGCTCGAGGCGGGTGTGGTGCCGATCACCTGTCTGATCCTGCTCGGGCTGTTCGCGATGCAGAAGCAGGGCACAGGCCGCGTCGGCGGACTCTTCGGTCCGATCATGCTGGTCTGGTTTCTCACGCTCGCCGGCCTCGGCCTCTGGCAAATTCTCCAGCGGCCCGACGTGCTGTGGGCGATCCTTCCGAGCCACGGCGTCGAGTTCTTCCAGCGGCACGGGCTGCACGGCCTGCTCATCCTCGGCTCGGTGGTGCTCGTCGTCACGGGCGGCGAGGCGCTGTATGCCGACATGGGGCACTTCGGCCTCGTGCCGATCCGGCGGGCCTGGCTCGGGCTCGTGCTGCCCGCGCTCGTGATCGCCTACCTGGGACAGGGAGCGCTCGTGCTCCGCGATCCGGCAGCGACAGCGAATCCGTTTTACGCGCTCGTGCCGGCCGGCCCCGCCACCTACGCCCTCGTCGTGCTCGCGAGTCTCGCCACGATCATCGCCTCGCAGGCGTTGATCTCCGGTGCATTCTCGCTCACGCGGCAGGCGATGCTGCTCGGCTTCCTGCCGCGGGTGACGATTCGTCACACGGCTGCGGAGAGCGAGGGGCAGATCTATATCCCAGAGGTGAACGTGCTGCTCGGGGTGGGCTGCCTCGCGCTCGTGCTCACATTCCGCGAGTCAGTGAAGCTGGCCGCTGCCTACGGACTAGCCGTCTCGGGCACGATGGTGGTGACCACGATCCTCTATTATCTCGTGATCCGCCACACCTGGGGCTGGGGGCGACTGCCGTCGCTCGCCGTGCTGCTGCTCTTTTTGTCGTTTGACATCCCGTTCCTGATCGCCAATCTCTTCAAGTTCTTCGACGGCGGCTACATCCCGATGCTGATCGGCGCGGGGCTCATCGCGGCGATGCTGATCTGGAGCCGCGGCCGCACCGCCGTCATCCAGCGGTATTCCTCACAGTTCGGCCCGTTCGAGACTGAGTGGCCCCGGCTCGCGCCGCGGGTGGTGGCACGCGTGCCCGGCACGGGCGTGTTTCTGGCCACGAGCCGCGATCATCTGCCGCCGGTGCTCGTTCATCAGATCGACCGCACCGGCACACTGCACGAGACGGTGGTGCTGCTGACGGTGGCCGACGAGCCGGTGCCTGAGGTTCCCGAGGCGGAGCGGACGACGGTCGAGCGGCTCGACGACGGCTTCTTCCGGATCACAGTGCGGTTCGGCTACATGGAGCAGCCGCTGCTCCTCCCCTGCCTGCGACAGGGCGTGGCAGCCGAGCGACTGCCGATCGATTTCGAAAAAGCCACGTTCTTCATCGGCCACGCCACGGTCGTGGCCGACCATGCGGGGCAGCTCTCGTTCGTCCCCGAGGCGATCTTCGCCTACCTCAAGCGGAACGCCGTCCGCGAGGAACAGCGGTACGGCCTGCCTGCCGACCAGGTGATGGAGATCGGCGAGCAGATTTCGATTTGAGGGCGGGGTTATCCAGCGAGGATGCCGTCGAGGACGCCTGTGCTGTCGGCGAACTCGCCGAGTTCGACGCCCACGGCCCGGGCCTGGGCGAGCCACAGGTTTGCCAGCGGCGTGCCGGGCTTGCACTCGAGATGGAAGCCGGTCTGCAGCCGCCCTCCACCGCCTCCCGCGACGATCGTGGGAAGCTTGCTGTATTCGTGGTTGCCCGATCCGAGCCCCGACCCGTAGGTGAGGATCGTGTTGTCGAGCAGCGTGGAGCCATCGGCCTCGCGGATCGCGTCCATCTTCAGAAGCAGCGTCGCGAACTGCTGCACGTGGAACTCGTCGATCTTGCGAAGCTCCTCGCTCCAGCCGCCATGCGAAAGCAGGTGGTGGCTCTGCGGCTTGTCCGACACGCCGTCGAACAGATATGTCGTGTCCCACCGCTCGGGGGCGATCATCATCGTGGCCACGTTGGTGAGGCCGCTCTGGAATGCCGCCACCAGCATGTCGGTGAAGAGCCCGATGTATTGGCTTCGCGGCAGGTGCGCGGCCGACGGCTCGGGGAGATTCATCCGGTCGAGCTCGGCCTGCATCGCGGCGAGCCGGTCCATTTGGACTTCGATCGCGCGGATCGAGTCGAGGTATTCGGCCATCTTGCGGCGGTCGTCGCTGCCGAGGCGGGCGGCCATCGTGCGGGCGTCGGCCAGCACGAGATCGGTGATCCGCTGCGACGGTGCGGTCTTGCCGCCGGTGAAGAGCCGGCGGTAGGCCAGGAGCGGATCCCGCATGTTGCCGGCCGCATAATCGGGTCCGTACCACGAGATGCTGTCGTAGTGGATCGACTCGCGGTTGTCGTGGTGCGGGTTGCAGTTGAACTCGAGCGTGCGGAAAGGCGCGTCGTTCCTGAGGTGATCGGCGAGATAATGGTCGATCGTGCGGCCCTGCGGCATGCGACTCGTCTTGTGGGTGCGGGCGTTCAAGCTGGAGAGCCAGCAGCAGCCGCACTGCTCGTGCTGGTCGCTGGCGTCCATCCAGACGCGGTCCACGTTGGTCACGAGCGTGACCTTGTGGGCGATCGGGTCGAGCGGCCGCAGCGTCCGCGACGACGTGTGGGGGTGGGGGCCCGTGTAGGTGCGCTCCGGCAGCTTTTGCTCGGCCGGGAAGAACTCCTCCCGAATCACGCCGGTGGGCACGTAGATGAAGGCCACTCGTTGGGCAGGCTTGGCGGCGGCCGGCGTCGCGGCGGCCTGCAGGCTCTCCATCCAAGGGAGCGTGAGCGCCGCACCGGAGGCACCGCGCAGAAACGTCCGGCGGTTCAGAAGCGACATGGTGGGTTCTCCGGTGGGCGTGAGGCCCGTGGCATCAGCGGGCGACGGTGCCGCTCGCATCCACGGGATTGTATTTGGTTTGGAAGGGTTCGCTGAGCACGATCTCTTTCATGAGGTCCCGCATTCGGTAGCCGCCCGGGGCAGCAGCCGTCACGATCCGGTCGAGGGCCGGGCGGTCGGCCGGCACGAGCTCGCGGCCGAGGGCGTACTTGAGCAAGTGGCCGGCAAAGGCGCGGGCCACCCGCTCCTTCTCGGCGAGCAGCCCATCCTTGAACTCCTCGACGGTCGTGAAGGCCACACGGCCGAACAGCTTGCCGCTGGGATCGATGGGCTGGCCGTGGCCATCGGCGTCCCGCCAACGCCCCACGGGATCGTAGTTTTCCAGCGCGAAGCCGTAGGGATCGATCTTGGCGTGACAGGCGGAGCAGGCCGGGCTCGAGGCATGCAGGGCGAATTTCTCCCGGAGGGTGAGCGGCTTCTGATCCTTGCCGGCCTCGGCCACCTTCTCGATCCCCGGCACGTTGCCTGGGGGCGGCGGCGGCGGATCGTTGAAGATGGTCTCCACGACCCACTTGCCGCGGGTGATCGGCTTGGTATCGCCCGGGCCGGACGTCATCGTCATCACGGCTGCTGTCGTGATCACGCCCCCTTCCCGCTTGGTCGTCACGGGAATTCGGTCGAAGACAAGCGTTTCCGACCAGTTGTCGCCGTTGATCGGAGGGCTGATCTTCTCGGCCTTCGCCAGGAACTGCCGGAGATGTTCCGTGCGGTACGTGAAGTCGGACTGGATGAGATCGAGGATGCTGCGGTTCTCGACGAACACGGTCTCGAACACGAGGAGGGGCTCGATCATCATGTGGACGCTGCCCCGATGGGCCCACGAGACGATGCCGAACGTATGAAAGTCGGGGAACAGCTTTTTGTCCGGCTCCGACGACGTGAGGCTCTCGATTTTCAGCCACTGCGAGCCGAAGGCATCGCAAAACCGCTTCACGCGGCGGCTGTTCATCATCCGGTCGGTCTGGGCCGCGAGCACATCGGGATTGCGCAGGGCACCGGAGCCGGCGGCTGAGAGCAGTTCGTCGTCGGGGCCGCTCGCCCAGAGGAAGAATGACAGCCGCGCCGCCAGTTCGTAACCGTCGAGCGGCTCCGGGGTGGGGCCGGTCGTCGCACCGTCTCCCAGATACAAAAACCGTGGTGAAGCCAGCGCCGCCCCGGCGGCCGTCTTCATGGCATCGGTGAAACTGGCTCCGCTCTTCACCCGCTCGTTCGTGAAGACGACATAGCGGTCGAGCGTTTCCTGATCGACGGGGCGACGAAACGCCCGCGTGAGGAATGGCTTGAGCCGAGTCGCAATCGCCTGATCGACCGGCTCGGGGGCGGGTGGAGCCTCGAAGAACGCCTTCCAGGTTCCGCAAGTCTGTGGCCCGAAGTTCGGGCTGTCGAAGATCGACTCGGCCAGTTGGAGGAACGACTCCATCAGCAACGGCGACAGCGAGAGCAGGTCGGCCCTGTTGTCGTAGCCGTTGGCAGCGCGGGGGTCCTGCGGGAAGGGAACCACGTCTTCCAGCCGCGGCGCCTTGAGATGTCCCTTGCCGAGCACCCGATTGCCCACTTTCACCTGGTCGGGCATCTTCCCCGTCTCAGGATGGAAATAGCCGGAGAGGTCGCGGACGATGCACTCGGGCAGCGTGAAGAGCTCGACGTTCAGGTCCAGGAGGTCGGTCACCGTGTTGCCGTACTGAAACCGGTTCATGCGGCGGACGGGCGTGCGGCCGGTAGCGGCCCGCGTCTCGAGGCTTTCGGCGAAGATGCCGTCGAGCTCTTTCACGAAGGCCTCTCGGTCGGCAGGCGGAAGATCGCCTTCTCCCTCGGGCGGCATCTCGCCGTCGCGGACCGCCTCGATGATCTTCGTGAGCAGGTGCGGGTCAGCCTTGAGGTCGGCGGCGGCGGGAAACTTCCGCAGGTCGAAGTCTCCGTTCACCTCGCCGTCCCGGCCGTGACAGGCGATGCAGTGGGTTGCAAACGCCTTCTCGACCGCGGGGCTCGCCCGGACGGCTGCGGGCAGGCACGAGCATCCTGCCAGGATCAGGCATGTAAGACCGTGGTTCATACGCCGGCAATTCCTCAGGCGGACGTCTCAGAGACGTATCGAACAAATTTTACGCCCGGCGTGAACATCCCCCACGCGAAACGAGGCCGTTTTCCTGTCGATTTCGGACGGCCCGCATCGAGCTTGTTCGGGTTGTCAGCGGACGGGCACGTCCTTCTCCCAGCCGGGGTAGAGGACCTGCAGGTGGGTGTGCCGAAGCTCCTTGAATCCCGTGCCAGGATCGACGGAGAGGTTCTCGAGCTGCGGGAGCAGCTCGCTACGGGTGATCGTCCAGAGCAGCTTCTTGTCCGGCGACACGCCGAAAGCGACGATCTCGGCGAGCGCGAGGTTCTTCACGTGGTAATCGGTGTTGGTCACGGCGTAGCTGCCGTCGGCCGACTGGCGGCCCAGCCGGTAGCCCGACACCTGCGGCAGCCCGCTGCCCGCGAGCGACACCCGCCTGGCCACCGACTTGTCGGCCCGGTTTACCTCGATGAGCTCGCGCCTGCCCTCGTCGATCACGAGCACCCGGCCGCTGGGAAGCGGCTGGCAGGAGATCGCGCGGGGCAGCGGGAACTCCCAGACGACCTCCTTCGCGGGATTCACCTCGACCACGCCCTTGGCATGGGAAAGCATCACGTTCCCATCGGGCAAGATCCAGCCGTCGTGGACGTAGGAATACTCCGGCTTCCGATACTCCCACACGACCTTGCGGTCGGTGCCCACGCGGACCGCGCCGTCGTAGCCGAAGAGCACGACGACGGCCGATCATGACGATCGGCCGCATAGTATCGCCGGGGTGGCCTGTGGTGCTTCACACGGCAGGACGAAAACCTGTTGATTTCAGATGTCGTCGTCGGCTCGGGAAGTCCGCCGCAATCTGGCCATGTGGCAATGACGGATTATGGGATTGTGTTACTCTCCCGGAATACAGATTGACCGGTAAAGGCATCGCTCTCGTCGCTATTTCTTCCGTCGTGACGGCTTGCCGACGCCGCGGCGGAACTCAGTCGGTGAGCGGCCGGTGTGCTGCTGAAAGACCTGGCTGAAATACGAGTGGCTCGAGAAGCCGAGCTTGCGGCTCACTTGGTCAACCGTGAGCGCATGATCGGCGAGCAGCCGCTTCGCCTGCCAGATCTTGAGCTGGTTGTGGTAGGCGATGATGCCCGTGCCGAACGCGTTGCGAAATGATTCCTTTGCGCTCGTCGGGCTCACCCGCAGCTCCCGTGCGATCTCCGTGATCGAGAGGCGATCGTTGACCCGCGCCATGAGGAGCCGGCGAATCTCCACGGCGAGGTCGTTTGCCGCGGCGGGATCGTCGTGCTTGCCCTCCAGTCGCTGCACGCAAATGCCGAGGAGCGAGAGCAGCGCCCCCGTCACCGCCACTCCCTCCCGCGGTTCGATTGCCGTGAGGTGGTCAGCCGCGGCCCAGAACGCCCGCTGCAGGTCTTCGTCGGCCGCCGTGCGGAAGAGATGGACGCCCTTCACGATCCTGGCCAGCCGATGGCAGCAGTCGAGGACGCCCGCGGCCGCCGGCCAGCGGCCCGGACGATTGGCATCGACCAGGAGGCCGAGCGTGGCTCCCGTCTGCCGCGACGGATTTCGCCAGTGGTGATCGATATCGGCGGCCAGCAGGCAGAAATCGCCTACCTCCAGGGAGTGCGCGGCCTTGGCCGTCTCCAGCACGAGCGGTCCCTGCAGGCAGCCGTGGATGGCGATGCAGGAGTGCTGGTGCCGCTGCGTGGACGTGCCCGGTGGAAAATGCCCCGACACGAACTGCGTGAACGGCGCCGGCGTGGGCCGCACATACGCCAGATAGCTCATGTCGGCGACGGTCGCGTTTTCCATCGCTGTCCCAGTTGGGGGGATTCGTCCTTCGCCGCCATTTGACCGGTGGCGATTCCGCCCGACAACGCCGTCCGCTGCCTCCCGGCCGTTTTTCACAGGGTTTCGGCCGCGGGTGACAGGACGGTCGGCGGGGGCGGCCGTATCTTCCGGGTATGGCCCGATTGTCCGCTGATGCCGCCGTGTGGCGGCTGCGGCCGGTTGGCCGTGCGGGGTTCGGTGGATGCGAACGCGGCTGATCCTGTCGGCGCTGGTTGTGACGCTGCGAGCGATGCTGCTCGTACACGGCGCTACGGCAGCAGCCGTCGAGATCGAACCGCCTGACAACCCCATCTTCGCGGCCGATGCGGCTCTCGACTGCGTCTACTCCCGCACGGCGTCGCTCACGAGCGGGCTCACCGAAGGGCCGGCTGTGGCGCCGGATGGCAGCATCTACTTCACCGACATGCCGTTCGGTCCGCAGCACGACACGATCATCAACCGGTTCGATCCGGCGACGAAGATGCTCTCCGTCTTCACCGCGTCGGCAGGGAAGGCGAATGGCCTCGCATGCGACGCCGAAGGAACGCTGCTCGCCGCCGACGGCGCCGATGGCGGTGGCCGCTGCATCCGCCGGTATGACCTGAAGACGGGCCGCAGCACCGTGGTGGCCGACCGGTTCAACGGGCGGCGGCTCAACGCCCCCAACGACCTCTGCGTCGATCGGCAAGGCCGGATCTATTTCACCGATCCGTTCTATGCCGGCAACGAGACGCGGGAGCTCGAAGCCCGCGCGGTCTACCGCGTGGAGCGGGACGGCCGCGTGGTCGAGATCACCCGCGACGTCGAGATGCCCAACGGCATCGTGCTGTCGCCCGACGGCACCACGCTGTACGTGGGCGACCACAACAATGGCGGCAATCGCACATCCCCCGCCGATCCGGCTCCGGCGCGGGGCGCGATGCAGGTGGTTGCGTTTCCGCTCGACCCCGAGGGGCGGGTGGCCGGCCCGCGGAAAACGCTCGTCGATTTCGGCGCGGAGAACGGCCCCGACGGAATCGACGTCGATGCCTCAGGCAATCTCTATGTCACCTGCCGCAGCCTCGCCCGGCCGGGGCTGCTCGTGATCGCCCCCGACGGCCGCCGGCTCGCCTTTGTGCAGACCGGGCCCGCGAATCAGTCGGGCGGATTCGAGGACTGGCGCGGCATTCCGAGCAACGCGGAGTTCGGCACGGGCGACGATGCCCAATCGCTCTATCTCACGATCGACAAACAGCTCTGCCGCATCCGCACCAAGACTACCGGAGCCCGCCCCGTGTGGGCGCGGGAGCCATAAATGACACCTGCCGCTTCCACGCTCGACGCGCCGCTCGCCTGTGGCTCAGCGCCGTTCACCTACGTGCCCGATCCCGCGTGGTCGCAGCTACCCCGCGACCTCGGCATGGTGGAGGTGACGGCGGTGGCGACCGATGCCGCCGGCCGCGTCTATGCGTTCAATCGCGGCCCGCATCCGGTCGTCGTGCTTGCCGCCGATGGCCGTTTCATCGGCACCTGGGGCGAGGGCGTGTTCGCGAGGCCGCACGGGATCACGATCGCCCGCGACGGCGCGGTCTGGTGCACCGACGACCTCGGCCACTGCGTGCGGAAGTTCACGCCCGACGGCAAGCTGCTCATGACGCTCGGCACGCCGGGCATGTGGTCGGAAACCGGGGCCACGAGCGTGGACTACCGCACCGTGACGCGGTCGGCAGGGCCGTTCAACTTCCCGACGAACGTGGCGATCGCGGCCGACGGTTCGATCTACGCTGCCGACGGCTACGGCAATGCCCGCGTGCATGTCTTCAGTCCCGACGGCTGGCTCGTGCGGTCGTGGGGCGAGCCGGGCCGCGGCCCGGGCCAGTTCCACGCGCCTCACGGCATCGCGGTGGACGACGAGGGAATCGTGTATGTGGCCGATCGGGAAAACAGCCGCATTCAGCGGTTCACGCCCGCGGGCGAGCTCGTCGATATCTGGACCGACGTTGCCCGGCCCTGCCAGGTGCAGCTCGATGCTGAGGGCGTCGTGTATGTGGCCGAACTCGGCTTCCGCGCGGGGCTGTTTCCCGGCGACGTCGCGGGGCCGGGGCAGACGACCGGCGGCCGAGTCAGCCTCTTCAATCGGCAGGGCGACCTGCTCGCTCGCTTTGGCGGCGGCGACGCGCCGTGCCGGCTCGGCGACTTCTTCGCGCCGCACGACATTGAGATCGATCCCCGCGGCGACATCTACGTGAGCGAGGTCGTACACACCGCCGGCATCATGCGGGGCGTCATCGGCCCCGAGGCCCACACGCTGCAGAAGTTCATCCGCCAGTCGCTTCCCGAGAAGGAAACCCGTTCATGACCACGGCCACCGCACCACGCACGCAGCCCGATGACCGCCGCGAGCGGATGACGCGGATCGACGGCGCCGGCGAAAGGCTGGCGCCGGGCGTGACGCTCCACGGCCTCGTCGGCGGCGGCTGCGGCGCCATCGATCTCACCACCGGGATCGCGGTGGTTGCCCCAGGCGCAGGACTGCCCGGTCACACGCATCCCTGCACCGAGGCGATGGTCGTGCTCGAAGGGGAGGTGGTGGCCACCGTGCAAGGCCGTCGGTATCGGCTGCGGCAGTACGACGCACTGCACGTGCCGCCGGGCGTGCCGCATGCCGTCGAGAACCCGGGGCCTGGCACCGCGCGGGTGTTCGCCGCATTTGCGAGCGCCGCGCCGGGCCGCGATCTCGTCACACTGCCCGAGGCGAGCGACTGCGATGCCCCGCCTGCCGACGCACCCGAGCGGCTCGCCCGGTTCGATGCCGCGGCCCGCTACGACCTCGCCGACGGCGCCGACTTCCGCGATCTCTTCCAGGGCTACCCGGGCTGTGAAGGGATCTGCGGCGGCTACGCCCTTTTTCAGCCGGGCAAGAGCCTGCCCTGCCACACGCATGATTACGACGAATCGATCTCGATCATCACGGGCGAGGCGGTCTGCCAGGTGGCCGGTGCGGAGTACACGCTCTCTGGCTGCGGCACGGCTCTCGTGCCGCGAGGCCGGCCTCACCGCTTCATCAATCGCAGCGACCGGCCGATGGCCATGATCTGGGTCTACGCCGGCAACACCCCCGATCGCGTGATCGTCGACCAGTGCCTCTGCGACGGCAGCTGCGGCGCTGTCTTCCCGACCTGATGAGAACTCCTCGACCTCACGAACACTCTCCGATCTGACACCCACAATTGACGAGGTTCCCATGCGTGCCTGGCGGTTCTACGGTTTCAGCGACTTTCGCCTCGACGACGTGCCGGAGCCAGCCTGTCCGCCGGCCCACGTCAAGGTGCGTCCGCTCTATGTGCAGCCGAGCGTGACGGAGGCGCAGCTCGCCTACGGCATCCCCACGCTGGCCTACGACCGCATCAAGCGGCGGTTCGAGACCGAGGCCCCCGTGCAGCTCTTCGGCCACGAGTTCTGCGCCGAGATCGTCGAGCTCGGGAAGGGCGTGAATGGCACATACAAGGTGGGAGACCGCGTGGCCGCGCGGGCGAAGCTGCCCTGCCAGAAGTGCACGCTCTGCGAGTCGGGCCGTGCCGCCCTCTGCCGCCGCGGGCCTGTGATCGGGTTCGACCTGCCCGGCTGCTTCTCCGATCTCGCGATCCTGCCCGAGATTTCGCTCGTGAAGGTGGACGACCGGATCTCCGACAGCGAGGCGGCCTGCCTGCAATCGCTCTCCGACAGCGTGGCCTCCGTGGAGACGGCCGAGATGCGGATCGGGGACTCGATCGTCGTGTTCGGCCAGGGAAGCATGGGCCTGGAGTGCATGCAGATCGCGAGGGCGAGCGGGGCGGGAAAGATCATCACCGTGGACGTCCGCGACGAGGCCTGCGAGATGTCGCGTGCGCTCGGGGCTGACCACGCCCTCAATGCGACGACCTGCGATGTCGTGCAGGCGATCCGCGATCTCACCGACGGGATCGGGGCCGACATCGTCTTCGAGTGTGCCGGGGGCAGCGCGAAGCAGGGCCTGGCCGGCACTCGCACGCTCATGCAGGCGATCGACGCGGTGCGCTCCGGGGGCAAGATCGTGGGAGTCTCGTGGTTCGGGGGACCGCTCGAAGTACATATCGACACCCTGCGGGAACGCAGCCTGCGGTACATCTTTCCCGACATCAGCACGCCCGAGCACCTCCAGCACACCGTGCGGCTCGTTGCTACCGGTCGCGTCCATCTGGCGAACACGATCACCCACGTGCTCGATGGCATCGAGAGCGTGCCGCAGGCCTTCGAGATCACGGCCAACAAGGGGAAGCATCGGGCCATCAATCCCGCCCAGGTGCGGATGACCGCATGAGCCTCACGACACCACCCGTCGCGATGACCGATGCTGCCGTGACCAATGCGCAGCCGGCAGAGTCAGTTTCGGCAGGCATCACCGCCGTGCAGTGGAAGTCGGGCGCGGCCGCCTGGCTTGGCTGGATGTTCGACGGCCTCGACATGCACCTCTACACGCTCGTGGCCACGCCGTTCGTGGCGGAGCTCTTGGCCGTGGACGTGCGGGATCCCGACGTGGGCCGCTACGGCTCCTGGATCCAGGCGGCCTTTCTCGTGGGCTGGGCGCTCGGCGGCACCGTGTTTGGCTGGCTCGGCGACCGGCTCGGCCGCAGCCGCACGCTCGTGCTCACGATCCTCACCTACGCCGCCTTCACGGGGCTCTCGTACCTCGCCCAGACCTGGTGGCAGCTGATGGCACTGCGGTTTCTGGCGGCGCTCGGCATCGGGGGCGAGTGGGCGGTGGGGGCCGCGCTCCTCGCGGAAACCTGGCCGGCCCGCTGGCGGCCGTGGCTCGCGGCCGTGCTCCAAACGGGCGTGAACATTGGCGTGATGCTCGCGGGACTTGCCGTCTTCCTGCTCGCCGCGTGGCCTCCGCGGACGGTGTTTCTCGTCGGCATCCTGCCGGCGCTACTCGTGCTCTGGATCCGGCGGGCCGTGCCCGAGCCGGAGGCCTGGCATGCGGCGCGGGCCAATGCGTCGGCCGACGACATGGGCATCCGGAAGCTGTTTCAGGGGAACGTGCTCCCGATCACGCTCCTCACCTCGGGCGTCTGCGCGCTCGTGCTCACCGGCCACTGGGCGTTCATGTTCTGGTGCTCGCAGCACCTGCGGGCGTTGCCCGACATCGCCGCCTGGAGCGACGCCGAAAAGAGCCAGTTCGTCGGCAAGGCGATGTCGCTCGTGATGCTCGCCTCGATCGCCGGTAACTTCCTCGCGGCCGCACTCGCCCGCCGGCTCGGCTACCGCACCACGCTCGTGCTCATGTTTCTCGGCTACTTCGTCGCGATGATGGCCACGTATGGCGTCGTTCGCGATCACGTGTCGTCGTTCTGGTGGCTGGCGGCGATGGGGGTGAGTTCCGGCTCACTCGCGCTCTTCTCGATGTATCTGCCGCCGCTCTTTCCCACGCTCCTGCGGACCACGGGCGCCGGCTTCTGCTTCAACATCGGGCGGGTCGCGGCCGCTGCCGGCACGGTCTTCTTCGGAGCCTTCGCCGGCGTGGGCGACTCGCGGCTCGCGCTCTTCTACGCCGGCATGGTGTTTCTGCCGGCGGCCCTGCTGGCCCTGCTGTTGCCCGAAGTGCGCGGTGCCGTCGGGGACGCGGCCGCCACGGATTGAACGACCGCGTTTTCTCGCAAACCCTGGATTTGCCCACACACCCTCGAGAGACGACGACATGACCCTGACGAGCGATCTGAAGCGGCGGTACCAGGCCGATGGCTACGTCGCCAATATCCGCGTGGCCGACGAGGCGTTGGTGCTCCGCAATCGGCGGCAGTTCGACGAAGTGGAGGCCCGCGAGGGGCGGGAGAAGTGCCAGCGCGGCCTCTTCGATCCGCACTTCACGATTGCGTTCGTCTGGGAGCTGGCCACGAATCCCCGCGTGCTCGATGCGGTGGAGGCCGTGATCGGGCCGAACATTCTCGTGATGGGGAGCCACTTTTTCTGCAAATACGGGCCGACCGAGGCGTTCGTGGCCTGGCATCAGGACGTCACCTACTGGGGCCTCGATCCGGCCGTGGCCGTGTCGGCCTGGTATGCCGTCGATGACAGCGACGTGGGCAACGGCTGCCTGCAGGTGATCCCTGGCACGCACACCGGCGGCATCCGTGCCCATGGCACCTCGCCCGACCCAACCGCCAATCTCCTGAGCATCAATCAGCAGGTGCCGGTGACGCCGGAGGAGGAGCGACGGGCGATGAACGTGCAGCTGAAGGCCGGGGAAATCTCGCTGCACGACGGCCTGATCGTGCATGGCAGCCAGCCGAATCGCTCGCAGCGCCGCCGGTGCGGACTGGCGTTGGTCTACATCCCCACGTCGGTGCGTCAGGCGGGCGACAACTCGCTGGGCACCCGCTGGCGAGCCGTGCTCGTCCGCGGCGAGAATCGGGAGCGGCATTTCGTGGACGTGCCGCATCCGTTTCAGGCGGGCTGAGTGGCGGCGTGACCGCGAACCCCAGAGGAAACCCAGGAGGTGCACAGCATGGGACTGCTCGACGGCAAGACGGTGCTCGTGACGGGCGCGGGCTCCGGCATCGGGGCCGGCGTGGCCCGCGTGTGTCATCGCGAGGGCGCGAACGTCGTGCTCGGTGACATCGACGCCGCGGCGGCGGATCGCTTGGCCGCGGCGCTCGGCAGTCGGGTGCTGGCCGTGGGCTGCGATGTGCGCCGCGGGGATCAGCTCCAGGCCTTCGTGCGGCGGGCGGTCGAAGACTTTGGCCGGATCGACGGCCTCGTAAACAACGCCGGCATCAACTCGATCAAGCCGTCGCTCGATCTCACCGAGGCAGACTGGGACAACGTGCTCTCGATCAACCTGCGGTCGGCGTTTCTGCTCACGCAGCTGGCCTGTCGGCAGATGCTCGCCCAGGATCGGCCCGGGGGCAGCATCGTGAACATCGCGAGCGTCCACACGGCCGGGGCGCTGCCCGCGTCGGTGGCCTACGACGCCGCCAAGTGGGGCATGATTGGGATGACGAAGAGCCTCGCCATCGAGTTGGCCGATCGCAACCTGCGTTTCAATGCCGTCTCGCCCGGCCTCGTCGCCACGCAGATCTGGGAAGACGTCAAGAACGCCGCGCCGAGCCATGAGGCATGCGAGGCCTACTTCGGCTCCAATATCCCGATCGGCCGGCCGATCGACCCGGAGGAGGTGGCGGATCTTGTGGCGTTCCTGCTCTCCGACCGGTCGCGGGCGATCATCGGCTCCAATATGTTCATCGACGGCGGTATGTCGTCGCAGCTGCTGAGCCGGCCGCCATTCGAGTTTCGCCAGATCTGAGACGAGCGCACATGCATCCCGATTCTGTTTCAGTGCCCGCTCCGGCCATGCCCGGCAGCGCGATCGATCTTTTCAGCCTTCGCGGCCGCGCGGCGCTCGTCACCGGCGGCGGCAAGGGTCTCGGCCTTGCGATGGCGACGGCGCTTGCGAGCCAGGGGGCCGCCGTCTGTCTGTCGGGGCGGCACGAGGAGACGCTGCAGAACGCCTGCGCGGGGATCACCCGCGACACGGGCTCAGTGGCGACGTATGTCGTGGCCGACCAGTGCGAGCGGGCGGAGTCGCGGCGGCTGGCCGAGGCGGCGATCGCAGCACTCGGGCGAATCGACATTCTGGTCAACAACGCGGGCACCAACGACCCGCAGGCGATCGACGAGATCACCGACGAGACGTGGGACCGGATCGTGGAGCTGAATCTGTCGTCGGCGATGGCCCTGTCGCGGGCCGTCGTGCCGGGCATGAAGGCGCGGCGGTGGGGACGGATCATCCACATCACGTCGGTGATGGGCATCGCGTCGTATCCGGGCCGGAGCGTCTATTCGGCGACGAAGGCGGGGCTGATCGGGATGACGAAGGCCTCCGCCCTCGACGTCGGGCCGTTCGGCATCACCGTGAATTGCGTCGCGCCGGGGCCGTTTCTCACCGACCTGCCACGGAAGGTGTTTACCCAGGAGATCATCGACGCCGTCGGCCAGCGGACCGCGGTACTCCGGTGGGGCGAACCGACGGAACTTTCCGGGCCCGTGCTCCTGCTCGCGAGCGACGCCGGCAGCTTCATCACGGGCTCGACGCTCGTCGTCGACGGCGGCGCCCTCACCCGCACGATGTGATCGCGTCCGTATTCCGCACACTCCGTGTGCGGGAGGAGGGATGAAAGCCACGGGCCGGATGATGGCGGGCCGGAGGCTTGCGGGGCCAGTACCAGGTAGTCCGGGCCTGCGGTGTTTCCACCGTGGGCCGCATGCGGAGCATGCGGACTACGGGGAGGAGCATGCCGGTGTCTCGGCTGAGGTTACCGGTGAAAACTCGCTGCAGTGCTGCCACGCCGGCTGCGGGTTGACGGTTGGGGGAGCGGGAAAAGAATGGAGTGGTTCAACCCCCGCGTCCCCCCGGAATTCCCTGCATGGCTCGCACCCGCATCGGTCTGTGGCTCATCGGTGCCAAGGGGGGCGTCGCGACGACGATGATGACCGGCCTCGCCGCGCTCCAGCGCGGGGCCATCGAGCCGGTCGGGCTCGTCACCGCGCTCGAACCGTTCGCCAGCCTCGGTCTCGTCGACTTCGCCGACATCGTCGTGGGCGGCCACGACATCCGCGCCGGTCGGCTCGGCGACGAGGCCCGGAGGATGTGGAGCGAGAGCCGGGCGATCACGCCGGAATTGCTCGACGGCGCAGCCGGCTTCTTCGCGGAGGTCGAAAAGCGGCTCCGTCCAGGCACCGTCGTGGCCTCGGGTGACAAGATCAAAAGCTTCGCCGATGCAGCCGGCGTGGCTGTCGTCGAGACGCCCCGCCAGGCGATCGCCCGCGTGCGGAAAGACATCGAAGACTTCGCGGCAGCCGAGCAGCTGACGCACGTCGTCGTCGTGAACGTGTCATCCACCGAGCCGCCCCCCGCCCGACCGATCCCGGCTGACTTCGCGGAACTCCAGCCACGCCTCGACGATGCCGAGGCGTGCCCGCTCCCCGGCAGCAGTCTCTACTTCCTCGCGGCCGCCGAGGCCGGGGCGTCGTATGTGAACTTCACACCCTCCGCGGGGGCGACGCCAGCCTGCCTCCAGCAGGTGGCCCGGGAGAAGCGAATCGCCCATGCCGGCTGCGATGGCAAGACGGGCGAGACGCTGCTCAAGAGCGTGCTCGCGCCGATGTTCGCCGCCCGCCACCTGGAGGTGATGAGCTGGGTGGGGCACAACATCTTCGGCAACATGGACGGCAAGGTGCTCGACGACCCGCGGAACAAGGCCGCGAAGGTGAAGAGCAAGGATCACCTGCTCGCAAGCATCCTCGGCTATCCGCCGCAAACCCACGTGTCGATCGAGTACATCAAGAGCCTGGGCGACTGGAAGACGGCCTGGGACCACATCCACTTCAAGGGCTTTCTCGGCACGCCGATGGTGCTGCAATTCACCTGGCAGGGCTGCGACTCGATCCTCGCCGCGCCGCTTGTGCTCGACCTCGTGCGGCTCGTGGAGCGGGCCCACCGGGCCGGCGAATACGGCGCCCTCGACTGGCTCGCCTGCTTTTTCAAGAGCCCGATCGGCGTGAGCGAGCAGGACTTCGGCAAGCAGGTGGCGCTGCTCGACGCCTGGGCGGCGAAGATGCTCGGGCAAGAACGGGCGGCCCGCCCAGTGTGACGAACCCCGTGCCATTCCATCGACGGCGGCTTATCGGCGGCGAGTGTGCCGAACGCTGCCTGGACACTCGCCTCCCAGATCGATGCGGCACTCACGAAAACCTCGGCCTCGTCAATCCGCCGGCGGGCCTCGACGGGCAGTTTTTTCGGCCGCGCACCGGCGTCGAGCGGAACCAACCTGGCAACCCCGCGGCCGGCCTTCGCGATGATGATTTCCCGGTCGGCCGCCACCGCGTGAACGAGTGCACGCGGTGGTGCACGGAGAGAGGATCAGCGGGCGTCGGTCGGTCGTGTGACGAGGGGCTGTAGATCGGGCGGGAGGTGAGCCCAAAGCCTTGGGTGTGCCTCGACGACGGAGGGGCAGAATGTCCGCTTGACCGAGCGAAGGACCTGAAGTATGGTTACCCACATGAAGACAACCGTAGATATTGCCGACGACCTTCTGCTCCGTGCGAAACGGGAGGCCGAGGCTTCCCATACCACGTTGCGCAGCCTCATTGAGGAGGGCCTGCGTGAGGTGCTCGGCCGCAAGGCGTTGTCGAAGCACAAGCCGATCAAGCCCGTGACTTTCCGGGGAAGAGGGCTGCAGCCTGCATTCCGCGGCAAAGGCTGGGACGCGATCCGCGACGCCATCTATGGAACCGCGGAGTCATGATCGCGGTTGACACCAATCTGCTCGTCTACGCGCACCGCGAAGACAGCGAGTGGCATGCCGCAGCCAAGTCGTGTCTCGTCGATCTCGCGAGCAGCGGGAACTCCTGGGCCATCGCCTGGAGTTCCCTGCACGAGTTTCTTGCCATCGTCACCCATCCTCGCATCTACGCTCCACCCACCCCGCAGGCGACCGCCTTCGAAGCGATCAAAGCCTGGCAGAACTCTCCGGGGTTGCATCTGCTCGACGAGGGGCCCGGCTATCTCGACAAGCTCGAACGCTTGTGCGTACGGGCCAGGATCGTGGGCGGGAAGGTTCACGATGCTCGCATCGCGGCCATCTGCCTGAACCACGGTGTCGCCGAGCTCTGGACCGCTGACCGTGATTTCTCCCTTTTTCCCGAATTGAAGACCCGAAACCCGCTCATCGCCAAGTGACCTGCCCCCACGTGCGGCACCAGATTTTCAAGCGAGTTTTTCACCGTCCATCACCGCTCCGCGAGCACCTTGGCTTCAAGGGCCGCGGTCGCTGAGCTGATGGGCACGCCGTGTCTCAGGATCTTCTCCCCGGCCGATCGCCACGGTGTATGTGCGAGGCTCGAGCCCGTCCTACAGCCGCTTCACGCGGATGTTGCGGAAGTGGACCTCGTCGTGGCCGTCCGTTGCGCCTTGCCAGCCGAGGAAGCCGATCGGCTGCGGCGTCGCACCCGTGAGGGCGAGGTCGGCGAGGATTTCGCCGACGACGCTCGCGAACTTGAAGCCGTGACCAGAGAAGCCGGCCGCGATGGCGACCTGCGGATGCTCGGGGTGGAGGCCGAGCAGGAAGTGGGAATCGGGTGACATCGTGTAGAGGCAGGTGGCGTGGGCTCGGCAGTCGCGGCCGAGGTCCGGCAGATGAGCTGCGATCCAGTCTTCGATGCGGGCTTGTTCCGCCGCGTCAGGCTCGCGATCGACGGCAAGCGGATCGGCCACGACGCGGCCCCCGGTGTGTTCCGCGAGTTTCACGCCGCGGTCATCGAGCTGCGGAAAGCCGTAGAAGAAACCGGCGGGCGTGTCGAAGGCGAAGCAGGGGAGTGTGCCCGCGGCGAAGCCGGTGGCTGCCGCTGCCGGCGGGCCATACCAGAAAAGTGATTTCCGCAGCGCGGTGAATGGCACATCGGGCAGCTGCAGGAGACCGGACGCCCAGGCACCCGGGCTGAGCACGAGCCGCGCGGCCGCGAAGCTGCCGGCGTCGGTGTCGACGACGACATCGTTTCCGGCTGACCGCCAGCCGTGGACGGTGACGCCCGAACGGAGGTCGGCGCCGTGGGCCACGGCCTGCTCCGCATGGGCCCGCACGCAGTCCTCCACCAAGAGATAGCCGCCCCGCGGCTCGAAGACGACACGCCAGTCGTGAGGAATGCGAAACGCCGGCCAGCGGGCCGTCGCGTCGGCGGGCGTAAGTGTTTCGACGGCCAGCCCGTGGATCCGCGCCGAGTGCAGCGCGCCCGGCACGACGTTGCCCGTCTCAGGTCCCGCCATCACGAGCCCCGACTCCACGAGCAGTCGGCGGCCGCTTGCGGCTTCGAGTTCGCGCCATGAGGCGTAGGCCCGCAGCAAGAGCGGCACGTAGTCGGGATGCTCGTAGTAGGCCTGGCGGATCAGTCGCGTCTGGCCGTGGGAGCTGCCGTGATCATGGGCGGGCGGGAATCGGTCGAGTGCGAGCACCCGGGCGCCGCGGCGGGCGAGATGGCAGGCGGCGGCAGTGCCCATGCCGCCGGCACCCACCACGATCACGTCGAATGTCTGCATGGCGAGGTCGAAGTCAGCCAGTTTCGGTACGCTTCTGGCATGGATGCTACCACCCGTCGCACGGGCCTCGTCGTTTCCACTGCCTTTTCCGAGCACCTCACGGGCTCCGGCCATCCCGAGCGGCCGGACCGCACGGCGGCGATCGTGGAGCGGCTCAAGGCCGATGGCTTGCTCGCTCGGGCCCGCATCATCGAGCCCAGGCTGGCTACGGACGAGGACATCCTGCGCTGCCACACAGCGGCCTACCTCAAGATCGTGAAGGAAGACGTGGCGGACGGCGTGCAACGGCTGTCCACCGGCGACACGCCGCTCTCGCCCAAGTCGCTCGACACGGCTCTGCTCGCGGCCGGGGGCGTGCTCGCGGCAGTCGATGCGGTGATGGACGGCAGTGTCGCGAACGCCTTCGCGGTGGTGCGGCCGCCGGGGCACCATGCGACGCCGAATCGGGGCATGGGCTTTTGTCTGTTCAACAACGTGGCGATCGCCGCCCGCTACGTGCAGGCGAAGTATGGCGTAAAGCGGGTGCTGATCGCCGACTGGGACGTGCACCACGGCAATGGCACGCAGGACATCTTCTATACCGACGGCAGCGTGTTCTTCTTCGACACGCATCAGCATCCGCTCTACCCCGGCACGGGACAGGCCACGGAGACGGGTGACGGCGCCGGCGAGGGCCGCACGCTGAACTGCCCGTTTGGGGCGGGGGCCGGGCGGGCGGAGATCGTCGGGGCATTCCGCGACCGGCTCGTGCCGGCGGCGGACGTGTTCAAGCCTGAGTTCGTGCTCGTGTCGGCCGGCTTCGATTCGCGGGTCGATGATCCGCTCGGCGGGTTTCGGCTGACGGACGCGGATTTTGCGGAGCTGACCGGCATCGTGAAGGAGATCGCCGCCCGGCATGCGGGCGGCCGGCTCGTCTCCACGCTCGAAGGGGGCTACAACCTCGCGGGTCTGGCGGCTGCAGCGGCGAGCCACGTGCGGGCACTCATGGCATGAGGAGACGAGGATGAAGGCGGCATTTATCGAGCGGATCGGGCCGCCGGAGGTGATCCAGTACGGTGACCTGCCCGATCCGCAGCCCGGACCGGGGCAGGTGCTCGTGAAGGTGCGGGCCTGCGCGGTCAACCCGATCGACACGTACGTTCGCGCCGGCACCGTCGTGATGCCGCTTGCGTTTCCCTTCGTGGTCGGCTGCGACCTGGCCGGCGAGGTCGTGGCGGTGGGACCGGGCGTCACCACGCTCGCCGTGGGCGACCGCGTGTGGGGATCGAATCAGGGCGTGCTCGGCCGGCAGGGCACGTTCGCCGAGTTGGCCGCCGTCGATGCCCAGTGGCTCTACCCGACGCCGGCCGGCGTGAGCGATCGCGATGCGGTGGCGGCCGCGCTCGTCGGGATCACGGCCTGGCTCGGCCTCGTGCCGCACGCAGCCCTGAAATCGGGCGAGACGATCGCGGTGAGCGGTGCCTCGGGGGCGGTGGGCTCAATGGTGGTGCAGATGGCGAAGCTGCTTGGAGCACGGGTGATCGGCGTCGCCGGCACTGATCCCGGGCTTGCGCGTGTTGCGGCTCTCGGCGCGGATGCCGTGGTCGATCGCCGGGGCGGTGTCGACGCGGTCGCCGCGCAGGTGAAGGCCGTCGCTCCCGCGGGCGTGAACGTCTGGTGGGAGGCCCTCCGCGAGCCCGACTTCGACACGGCGATCGGCCTGCTCGCCGACGAGGGGCGGATGGTGCTGATGGCGGGCCGCGATGCCCGGCCGCCGTTTCCGGTCGGCCCGTTCTATGTGAAGCAGGCGAAGCTGCTGGGGTTCGTGATGTTCAAGGCGGCGGCCGAACTGCAGGCGACCGCCGCCCGCGACATCAACGGCTGGCTGGCGTCGGGCGGCCTGCGGCCGCCGATGAGCGCGATCATGCCACTCACGGAGTCTGCCACCGCCCATCGGCTCCAGGAGGAGGCCACGATCGGTCGGGCCGGGCCGCTCACGGGCAAGATCATCGTCGAGCCGTGAGGCGTTGTTATGCGGATCACGTTCGTGCAATCGGGCGGCTTCGTGGGCGCGATCAAAGGCTGCCGCATCGATACGGCTGCGCTCGAGCCCGGTGAGCGGGCGCAGGTCGAGTCGCTCGTGGCCGCGAGTGGGATCACTGCTTCGTTTACGCGGCGAGCCGAGGCGACACGCGATGCGCGGCAGTATCAGATTGCGATCGAGCGAGAGGCCGCGGTGGTTCGCGTGACGTGCGACGATCGCTGTGTGCCCGAGGAGGCGCGGCCGCTCGTGGGTTTTCTATCGGCGAAGGCTGTACCTCAGCGGCCCGGGTGCGGGGATGACGTGATGGTGGAGCCTGCGGCGGCGCCGGCGGGTGAATGGGGGCGGTTCGTAGGTGACGTCGTCGCCCGCTGGAGCGACAACGGCCGCGACATGACGCTCGTGGAGCCCTTTGCCTACGTCGATTCGCGGGAGTCGCGGTGGAATGCGTTGGCTGGTGCAGTCGTGAACGGCGCGAGTATTGCGCGGGCGTTCTGGTCGCTCATCGGCGGGCCGTTCGAGGGGCGGTTTCGCAACGCCTCGGTCGTGCACGACGTGGCCTGCGAGGCTCGCGACCGCGAGTGGCGCACCGTGCACCGGATGTTTTACGAGGCGTGTCGCTGCGGGGGCGTGGCGACCGCCAAAGCGAAAGCCATGTATGACGCCGTCTGGCACTTCGGCCCGCGGTGGCGGATCGAGGAACGCAGGACGATCGTCGCCGGACGGCCGCAGGTCGAGCGGGTGGTGCACGATGAGACGCCGCCGCCGCCCACGGCGGCCCAGGCCGCGGCGGTCGACCGCTATTTTGCATCGCACGACGTGAATGCCGAGGCGATCCCCACGCTGACGATTCCCGGGGTGGGAGCCGCGCCGTGATGCACGACGATGCGGCGATGATCAGCGCGGTCGTGGTGCAGCTGCGGCCCCTGCTCCCTGTGGGCACCGAGGCATATGTCCACGATCTGCTGGGCCGGCATCGGATCGATGTGCGGCTGTCGCGGCCGCGGCGGACGAAGCTCGGTGACCACCGGCCGCCGGGACGCGGGCGGATGGCCCATCGGATCACGGTCAACGACGACCTCAATCCCTACGCGTTTCTCACCACGCTCCTGCACGAGATCGCCCACGCCTTCACCTGGGAGCGGCATCGGCCGTCGCGTCGCTGGCTGCGGCCGCACGGACTCGAATGGAAGCGGGAGTTCGAGGGCGTGCTCGCCCCGCTCGTGTCGGCCGACGTGCTGCCGGCCGACATCACGACTGCGCTCGCCCAGTCGATGAACAACCCGGCGGCGGCCACGTGCAGCGACCGCGGCTTGCTGCTCGCGCTTGCCCGCTACGATCGGCCCGATCCGAGTCGCGTGCGGGTGGAGGAACTCGCCCTGGGCGCAATCTTCCGCACCGACTGCGGGATGCTCTTTCACGCCGGCCCGAAGCTGCGCAGCCGGCGGCAGTGCTTTGAATGCCGGACGGGGCGCGAGTACCGCGTGCACGGCCTCGCCCGCGTCGAAGTGGTGACTGAAGCGACCGACGCTACCGCGTCTGGGAGCCGCTCTGGGCGCCGGCGTTCTGGGCGTTCCTGAGGATCTCCTCGCCCTCGCGGATCACCTGGCCGGTGACGGCCTCCACCTTCTGCTTGTCCACCGAAATCTCGATGTTTCCGTCGGACTGCGAGATGTGGATCGCGCCGGCGACGACAAGACCACCGACGACCATGCCGAGCAGAAGCAGCGTCCGCATGAGAGGCTTCCTGTACGAGTGCCGCGGGCGCATCAGGCCCGCCGGTGACCGGACAGTCGCAGAAACCCTCGCGGGGCACAACGGCGTTCTGGCGGCTGAACCGCGTCGGCAACAGGGCGGATCAGCGGGTCGAACTGCCGCCTCGGGCCTGCCGCCGACGAACCGAGTTGCCGTACACATGCAGCGGCCGGTTGGGCCGCTGGGTGATCGGCGTGCTCTTGATCTCCTCACGGGCTGCGCCGAACGTGACGATCCGCGGGTCGAACCCGGTCTGGCTCGCGGCGAATACGGCTTCGGGAACGACAGCGGCCGCCATGAGGGCCGCGAACAGCATGGTGCGCATCGGGTCGAGAACCTCTCCTTTCGCTACCGCCACGTGGCGATAATCGGTATTCGCGAAAGCCGTCTGTGATGACCGGCCGCGGCTCAGCGTCATTCGTACGATCGCTGCGCCGTGCGCATTGCCAACCCCACCGCGGGGTGATGCTCGTCGGCACGATCCGCACGTCGCGCGGTATCGTGGTGCCATGAGAACGGGATGCACTACGTGGTTCGTGTTCGCCAGCCTCGCCTGCGGGGGGGCATGCGCCGCCGAACCGTGGCCGCGGTGGCGGGGCGCGGAGGCTGCCGGCGATGGCGGCGACGTGGTCTTTCCGCACGAGTGGCCCGACGACGCCTGGGCGTGGGCGGCTGACCTACCCGGCGTCGGGCATGCCTCGCCGGTCGTGTGGAACGGGCGGGTCTACACGGCAGCCGCCGACGAGCAGAGTCGCGAGCGGTTCATCATCTGCCATCGGCTGGCCGATGGCGAGCGTGAGTGGCTGCGCGAGATCGGCGGGCCGATCGATCTGCATCATGTGCAAAACAGTTCCGCGTCAGGATCGGTGGCTGTCGGTGCGCAGGGCGTGTATTGGATGTGGGCGGCCGGCGACGGTCTGCGAGTCGAGGCGTTTACACACGCCGGTGAGCCGCTGTGGCACGTCGATCTCGGGCCGTTCGTCGGCGAGCACGGATTCGGCGCGACGCCGGCCGTCTGCGGCGATCTCCTGATCGTGCCCAATGACCAGGATGGCACGAGTTTCGTCGTGGGACTTGATGCCGCCACCGGTCGCGAGCGGTGGCGGCTGCCACGTGAGAGCCAGAAGGCGGGCTACTCCACACCGCTCGTGATTGCTGCCGAAGCCAGCCCGGTCGTCGTGCTCACCAGCATGGCCCACGGGTTCACGGCGCTGGAGCCCAGCACGGGCCGCGTGCTCTGGGAGCAGGCGGCGTTTCCGAAGCGGACGGTTTCGTCGCCGGTGCGGGTCGGGCCGCTTGCGATCGGCACGTGCGGCGAAGGTGGAGGCGACAACACGCTCGTGGCCGTGCGGATGCCGGAGGCTGGCGGTGGACCGCCGACCGTTGCGTATCAACTTGATCGGAGTGTAGCGCCATACGTGCCCACGCCCCTGGCCGTCGCAGGGCGGCTCTACCTTTGGGGTGACCGGGGTGTCGTCACCTGCGTCGATGCCGCGACGGGAGCGACGGAGTGGCGGGGCCGCGTGGGGGGCTCGTTCTCCGCCTCACCCATCCGCGCGGGCGACACCGTGATCAACGTGGCCGCCGATGGCGAGGTGGTGACGATCCGGGCGGGCGACGCGTTCGAGGTGCTGGGGCGGCGGCCGCTGGGTGAAGAATGCCGGGCTACGCCGGCCGTGGTGGGGCGGCGGATCGTGTTTCGCACGGCGGGGCGGCTGCTGGCGCTCGATGCGAAGTAGGCGGCAGTGGCGGCCGAAAACGGGCGGGTCAGAGCCGTGTTTGCTATGCTTCGCCAAAACGTTTCCGGATAAGGCCGGGCGAACCTTTCTCCCGGCATCAGGCCGGCGACGACTGAACACGACACGTGGGGTGAGCATGCGACGCATGACGAAACTGAGATGGCTGGGCATGGGCCTGGTGGTGGTGGCAGGGTGTGCGCCGGCGGGCGGCGTGAAGCCCGCTGCGGCCCCTGCGGCTGGGGCTTCGACCGCGGCCAAACTGGCGCCGCAGATCTCGGCAGCCGAGGCGGCGAAGCAGGCGGTGGCGGCAGTGAAACAGGCCTCGACCGCCTATGCCGATGCCTACAACGCCCGCGATTACGCCGCGCTCGCCGCCCAGTGGACGGAGAAGGCTGAGCTCATCGAAGGGGGGAGCCGGCTCGAGGGTCGCGACGCGATCGTGAATTCGATCAAGGCCTGGCTGGGGCGGCATCCGCAGGCGAAGCTCGCGATCGAAGTCAGCGACGTTGAGCCCTTGGCCACGTCGCTGGCTCGCGTGGCCGGCACGATCCGGTTCACCCGCACGCCGGGTGAGAAGCCGGTAGCGACCCGGTTCGAGAGCCTGCGGGTGCTCGATGACGGTGGCTGGCGGCTCGCCGAGTCGCTCGTGGTGCCGAGCCACGCTGCGGCGCTCGACGACCTCGACTGGCTCGTGGGCTCGTGGCAGGCGACCGATCACTATGGCGGCAGCGTGCGGATCGAGTTTTCGAAGGGACTCGACGGCTACGCCCTCGTGGGCCGTGGCACGCGGCAGCCAAAGGGCGGCGCGGCGGTGGAGTCGCTGCAACTGATTCATGCGGATCGTGCGACAGGCGTCATACGCAACTGGGTATTCGACTCGACCGGTGCCCGTGCCGAGGGCGTGCTGGAATCCGACGGGACGTCGTTCCATCAGACGCTCGTGGGCACGCCGGCCGAAGGGGCCGTGGGCCGCGTGGCTCGGTGGGTGCAGGTGATCTCGCCGGCTGGTGCCGACCGGTTCACCCTGCACGCGATCGACCGCTCGCTCGATGGCGTGAGCGTGCCCGACGAGCAGCCGCTCCATTTCAAGAAGTCCAAGTAAGCATCACCTGCACACCCTCCATATCGGATCAACGGAGATACCAGACATGACCCGTTCGCATGCGCCCCTGCATCGTTTCGGCACGACGGCCGCCCTCGCGGCCCTCGCCTGCCAGTTGCTTGCCCCTGCAGCGGCCCTCGCCCATGGCGGCGGTGGCGGCCACATGGGAGGTGGCGGAGGCCACATGGGGGGCGGCGGTGGCATGCACTACGGCGGCGGAGGCATGGGAGGCTACGGCGGCGGTCGGGATTTCGAAGGAGGTCGCGACTTCGGCGGATTCGACGGCGGGCGGTCGTTCGACGGCGGTCGCAGCTTCGATGGCGGCCGCATCGACGAAGGCCGGGGCTTCGATGGCGGTGCCCGATTTGACGAAGGCGGTCGGCTCGACGGTGGTGCCCGACTCGATGGCGGCGCTCGACTGGATGGCGGCGGCAGGCTCGACGGTGGCCGTGATCTCGGCGCCGGTCACTTCGCCGGCGCGGGCAATCTCTCGAAGGCCGACTTCCAGCGGATTGCGGGAACGGGCGTGGGACGCGCCGGCATCGGCCGCGACGCCGTGCGGCCCTACTCGGCCACGAACCTCGCCAATCGCGGCAACATCATCCGCAACAACTTCTACAACGGCGGCTGGTATGGTGGTCGGGGCTGGTACAACCACCACTTCAATGCCTGGTGGCCGGGCGGCTGGTGGGGCGGGTTCGGCTGGGGCTTCGGCGTGGGCATGCTCACCGGCCTGGCCTGGGGCGATCTCGCCTCGTGGGGCGGCTACGGTTCGGCACCCGTCGCCTACAACTACGGCTCGAACGTCTGCTACCAGGATGACGGCGTCTACGTGCAGGGCGAGCGGGTGGGCACCGCCGAAGAATATGCGGCCCAGGCCTCGGCCCTCGCGACACAGGGCGGCCCGCAGGCCCAGATCTCCGACAAGGACGAGTGGCGGCCGCTCGGCGTGTATGCGATCGCCCGCTCGGAAGAGACCAACCCGAGCACGTTTCTGAGCCTGGCGATCGATAAGGAAGGTCTACTGCGTGGCACCTACTACGACGCCGTGTCCGACACGACGACGAACGTGACGGGCAAAGTCGACAAGAAGACCCAGCGGGCCGCCTGGACGCTCGGCGACAAGAAGACGCCGGTGTACGAGACGGGCCTCGCCAACCTCACCCAGCAGCAGACCACGGTGCTCGTGCACCGCGACGGCGGCAGCGTCGAGCAGATGCTGCTCGTGCGTGTGCAGCAGAAGGATGCGGGCGGGGCGGGTGGAGCCGGAGCGGCCGGTGCACCTGCCGCGACTGACCCGAAAATCGGCGGCCCCGCGGCGGATGATTCCGGCGCCAAGGCGATCGCCGCGGAGCTGCGAGGCGAGGGCATCACGGGCGAGAACGTGGCCGACGAGGCCCGCACCGACGAGAATCCCGACGCCGAGATCGCCCGCGACGAGATCGGGCAGTGAAGAGCGGGGCCGCGGCATGGGTCGTCGTAGCCGTGCTCGCGTGCGGGAGCGTGGTCGCGTCTGACCCTTCCGCACCCTCTCGGGAGTCGCCAGCCCGGCAGTTCGCTGCGGGCGTGTGGCTCGATCTCACGCACCCGTTCGACGCGGAGACGATCTACTGGCCCACCGAGCCGGGGTTTCAGTTCGAGCCGGGCGCGAACGGGCCAACAGCGAAGGGCTATTACTACGCCGCGAATCGATTCGCGACCGCGGAGCACGGCGGCACGCATCTCGACGCGCCGCGGCACTTTGCGGCGGGCAAGCATACAGCCGACCAGATCGAGCCGGAGCGGCTCGTGGGCGAGGCGGCTGTGATCGACGTCACGACGAAGTGCGCCACCAATCCGACCTACGAGGCGACGGTCGATGACCTCGTGGCCTGGGAGACGCGGCACGGTCGGCAACTGCTCGACGTGATCGTGCTCGTCCGTACCGGCTGGGCCGCGCGGTGGGCCGACCGCGAACGGTATCTCGGCACGGCGGCAAAGGGGCCCGAGGCAGTGAAGGCGTTGCGGTTTCCGGGGCTGGCCCCCGAGGCGGCCAAGTGGCTCGTCGAGCACCGGCGGGTGAAGGCCGTAGGCATCGACACGGCCAGCATCGATCATGGGCCCTCGACGCTCTTCGGCACACACGTGACGCTCTGCTCGGCCAACGTGCCGATCTTCGAGAACGTGGCCACTCTCGACCGGCTGCCTGAGCAGGGGGCCTTCATCGCGGCGTTGCCGATGAAGATCGCGGGCGGCAGCGGCGGCCCACTGCGGATCGTCGCCCGGCTGCCGAGTGGGCCCGTCACGCCGTGACGGTGATACCGTAGTCCGCACGCCCAGCCCGTAGTCCGCACACTCCGTGTGCGGTAGGAGGTACGGAGGCCGGAAGGCCGGGCTATTCGGATGGAGGTGGGCAGACCTGTGGTGAGGTAGCTCGGGTCTGCGGTGTTGTGACCGTGGGCCACATGCGGAGCATGTGGACTACGGCGCAAGCGGATGCGGAGGCCGTTGGACCTTCTAGCCCGTCGTGCGCATGCCGGCGGCGATGCCCTGGAGACAGAGGCGGAGAAGGTCGCGGAACGGCGGCTCTGCACCGGACTCCGCGGCCTGCTCGCGCCGCCGGCGCATGAACTCGATCTGGATGAGGTTGAGCGGGTCCACGTGCGGATTGCGGGCCTCGATCGACTTCTGAAACCAGGGCGTTGTCGCCAGCAGTTCGCCGCCTCCCACGATGTCGAGGATCGCCTGCCGTGTGCGGTCGCGCTCCGCGGCGATCCGCTGCCAGATCCGGCGGCGGGCGTCGTCGTCTTCGGCGAGCTCCGAGTACCGCTGCGAGATGTACATGTCGGCCTTGGCCAGCGCGAGCGTGGCATTGTCGATCGTGGCCTGGAAGAACGGCCACTGACGGTACATCTCGCAGACATGCTGCCAGGCCCGCCGATCGTCGTATTTCACTTCCGTCAGCGCCGTGCCCAGGCCATACCAGGCCGGGATCATGCAGCGGCTCTGCGTCCAGGCGAACACCCAGGGGATGGCCCGCAGATCGTCGAGCGTCCGCTCACCGCGGCGGCGGGAGGGACGCGAGGCGATCGGGAGGTTTTCGATGTCGTCGATCGGCGTCGTCTGGGCGAAGTAGCCGATGAACCCGGGCTGGTCTACGAGGTCGCGATAGACAGCCCACGACCGCTCGGCCATCGTGGCCGCCACTGCTTCCCACTCGGGGGCCGGCTCTGCCCGCCGCACGCTCGACGCCACGAGCGTGGCCCAGGCCACCTGTTCCAGGTGCCGCCGGGCGATTTCGGCGTCGTCATATCGCTCGGCCAGCACCTCTCCCTGCTCGGTGAGCCTGAGCGAGCCGTCGAGCGTCTCGGAAGGCAGCGAGAGGATGCCGCGGGCAGCCGGGCCGCCGCCACGGCCGAGCGACCCGCCGCGGCCGTGAAAGAACGTCAGCTTCACGCCGCGGGCCTCGGCGGCCACATGCAGCCGTTCCTGGGCCGTCTGCAACCCGCAACAGGCGGCGAAGTAGCCGCCGTCCTTCGTGCTGTCGGAATACCCCACCATCACGACCTGCCGATCGCCACGGCCGGCGAGGTGCTCGCGATACCGCGGCTCGTCCAGGATCGCGGCGAGCGTCTCGTGGGCATGGGCGAGATCGTTGATCTTCTCGAAGAGCGGCACGATCGCGAGGTCGCTCGTCGCGACCGGCTCGCCGCGCGAGGTGGCCCGCCCCTGCGCCCACCGCCAGAGCCAGAGCACCGAGAGGACGTCGGCCGGACACCGCGTGAGGCTCACGATCGCGCAGCCGACGGCGGCCGGGCCAAACCGCACGATCGCGGCGTGGAGGAGTTCGAAGAGGGCGAGCGTGTCGGCGGCGAGCGGCTGGAGGCCGTCGCGCGGGCTCTCGGCCGCCGTGCCAAGCGATTCCACGAGAAGTCGGGCCCGGCCGGCGTCGTCGAGGTCGTGATACGCTTCCGGGCTGGCGATGCGACCGACCGCCGTGAGGATCTCGCCCATGATGTCGCGGTAGGCCCGGGCATCCTGCCGCACGTCGAGGCAGGTCATGTGAAGGCCGAACGTGCGGACGAGGTCGAGCCAGTGCCGCGGCGGCGCGTCGTCGGTGAGCCGCACGTCGCGGCCAAGGCAGTCGACGAGCAGGGCGACGTCGGCCTCCAGTTCGGCCGCATCGCGGTAGCTGCCAGCCGGCGGCACGGCATCCGCGGCGAGTGAGATCCAGCGGGCCCGTTCGAGCCGGAAGCGGATCATCCCGACCCAGTTGCGGTAGATCTCGTGCGGAGCGTAGCGGGCCAGTGCCGTCGCCAGGTCGGGAATCTCGGCCTTCAAGGCGGCCAGCCGCTCGGCCATCGGGTCAGCGCCGTGCGACTTGGCGAGCGAGATCGTGAGCAGGTCGTGGCAGCGGTCGCACCAGGCGAGGTGCTGGTCGATCGCGGCGTGCCGGAGCCGCAGCAGTGTTTCGGCGGTGATGTCGGCGGTGACGAACGGATTGCCGTCGCGATCACCCCCCATCCAGGAGCCGAAGCGGAGAAACGGCGGCACGTGGAAGGCCTCGCCTGGATACGACGCGGTCAGCCCCTGCCGCAGCGCCGCATGCACTTGCGGCACCGCCTCCCAGAGCCGCGGCATGAGCGAGAGGCCGCGGTCCACCTCGTCGAGCACCGTGGGACGTGTCGGGCGGATGAAGTCGGTCTCCCAGATCACGGAGAGTTCGCTCGTGATGTCGGCCTCGAGCTGGGCCCGCTCGCGGGGCAGGAGATCGTCGCGGTCGAGTTCGCGGAGGGCGTGTCGCATGCGGCGGAGCTTCGCCCGGATCGACCGCCGCTTGGCCTCGCTCGGATGCGCGGTGAACACGAGCTCGACGCAGAGCCGGTCGAGTGCGGCCTGAACGTCGGCGGGGGAAAACCCGAGCGACTTCAGTTCGGCGATGCCGGCGGCCAGCGATTCGCCGAGTGGCTGCGGATGCCGAAGCCGCTCGCGGTCGCGGAGCACCCGTACCCGCTGGCGGTCCTCGGCGATGTTCACGAGATCGAAGAACACGCCGCACGCGCGGGCCACGAGCTGGGCCTGGTCTTCCGTCAGCCCTTCAATGCGGGTGGCGAGCACTCTTTCCGCGTCATGGTTGCCGGCCCGGCGGTCGTGGGCGAGCTGGCGGATCTCTGCAACGAGCGCCAGGGCTTCGGGGCCGGCGAGCCGCCGGAGCACGTCACCGAGGAGGTCGTCGAGGAGGCGAACGTCACGGCGGAGGAGGTCGTCGGTGGCCACGAAAGAGATCCCGGAGGCTGGAAGGCGGGCAGAGGGCGGCTCAAGGATCAACCGATCGTAATGCCGTCGTCGTCGCTGGAGCCGGAGTCGCGACGGGCAGATGTCGGGCGGGCGAAGTCGGACATCGGATCATGGCCCCGCGGTGCAAAGACGCCGACGAGGGCGACCCCGATGAGGAGCAGGGGCACCAGGGCCGATGCCAGGATCAAGCCACCGACCGTCAGCATCCCCAGCCCGATGAAATACAGCATCGAGCTGGCCCACGTGACGCCAGGCTCCAAGACGCTCGTGATCGGATCGTCCGGATCGTAGTGAACCTTCACCTCTGTGCCGACGGCATACTGCTCGACCGCGCGCCGGTAGGGCGCGGCATCCGAAGTGCTGGAGTTGTCTCCGAACCACACGCAGTCGCCGTCGAATCGTCTGCCAGCCACGTCGTACTCGTAGCTGATGTCGGCTGAGTACATTGTCGTGCCCTCGCTGATCGAACGGGCGAGCTGGGATCTGGTAATTCGCCCGTCGGCCGTCGGCCAGCCGGTGCTGGCGGCCGCCTGGTCGCGGATCGGCTTGCCGATCGAGTAGGCCACGAACCAGCCCCCAGACGTGAGCAAGGCCCCCATGACGAGGCCGGCGATCGGTCCTGAACTGCGAACGGTCATTCGCACTGCTCCGAGAGGCCATGCCTTACGACGATTCGAACATGCTCGCAAGTCCGCCGAGCGCCGAACCCTCGTCTTTCGATCGTCCCGTGAAGCCTGCGTGGGCGGCCACCTCGGCGGCGAGCCGCGAGAAGGGCAGGCTCTGGAGCAGCACCGTGCCGGTGCCCCGCAGTGTGGCCAGGAAGATGCCCTCGCCACCAACCAGCATCGACTTGAGGCCTCCCGCTCGCTCGACGTCGAAATCGATGCCGCGGGTGAACGCCACGACGCAGCCGGTATCGACCCGCAGCGTCTCGCCCCGAAGCTGCTTCTTGATCACGTGACCGCCGGCGTGGATGAAGGCCATGCCATCACCGTCGAGCTTCTCGAGGACGAATCCCTCGCCCCCGAAGAATCCGGCGCCGAGCCGCTTCTGAAACGTGATGCCGATCTTCGTGCCGAGGGCTGCGCACAGGAATGCATCCTTCTGGCAGATGAGTCCGCTGCCGATCTTGGCGAGGTCGAGGGCGAGGATCTTGCCGGGGTAGGGGGCGGCGAAGGCGACCCGGCGCTTGCCGGAGGCGTGGTTGGTGAAGTGGGTGAGGAACAGCGACTCGCCGGTCATCATCCGCTTGCCGGCGCTGGCGAGCGTGCCGAAGAAGCCTTGCGCAGGATCGGAGCCATCGCCCATCTTGGCGGTGAACTCGATCCCGTCCTCCATGTAGTTCATCGCCCCGGCTTCGGCGACGACCGTCTCGCCCTGGTCGAGCTCCACCTCGACCAGTTGCATCTCGGACCCGAGGATCTCGTAATCGACCTTGTGGCACTGCATCGGATCCTGCCTCCGGCGGCGGACGTGTCGGCGGGCATCCACCGCGGGCCGCGAGTCTAGCCTCTCGGCGAGCGTCGCAAAAAGTCCTCATCGTCACGAAGAAGGACCAGCCGCAGCGGAGCCCCGATCGGGCACATGTCGCGAGAACGACCCCGTCTCAAAGCAGCCCGTGTGTCATTCGACATGTCGGGCCTCGGGCCGTGGCCCTCGGTCTGGCGAGCGGGTGAGTCACTCCGCTGGCCTATCCGTGAGATATACTACTTACAATTCGTTCGATCCGTCCGTCCCGGTGGCGAGGTTCTGTGAGAGCCCCATCCTAGTGCCTCAAGGCGTCTGGGCATCGGGGAGCGAGGGTGACGGCTTCCCGTTCCGCGGATCCCGTCAGGCCAGGACGTCAGCTGAATCATCGTTCTCCCTGTGGATGCCATCATGAGCGGTTGGCAGATTCGGGTGTGGTTGCGAGTCGCGATCGCGTCTATCGCGGGATGCACGCTGGCGCACGCCGCCGCGGCTGATCGCCTGAGCTACAACCGCGACATCCGGCCGATCCTTTCGGACAACTGCTTCGGCTGCCATGGTCCCGATGAGCACGACCGCAAAGGCGGCCTGCGACTCGATGCTCCGCAGCCTGAGCAGGCCACGACCGACTCGGGGCTCGCTGCGATCGTGCAGGGCAAGCCCGAGGAGAGCGAACTGATCGCCCGCATTCTGGCCGACGATCCTGACGTGGTCATGCCGCCGCCGGAGAGCAACAAGACGCTCTCCGCAGAGCAGAAAGCGACACTCCGGCGATGGATCGCGCAAGGGGCGGCGTACGAGCCGCACTGGGCCTACCTCGCCCCCGTGCGGCCCGACGTGCCCGCTGTCAAAAACCCTGCCTGGCCGAAGAACGAGATCGATCGATTCATCCTTGCTCGCCTGGAGAAGGAAGGCCTCGCCCCCGCGCCGGAGGCCGACCGCTCCACGTTGATTCGCCGGCTGTCACTCGACCTCACCGGCCTGCCGCCCTCGCGGGCCGACGCGGAAGCCTTCCTCGCCGACACTTCTCCCGACGCCTATGACACACTCGTCGACCGTCTTCTCGCCTCGCCCCACTACGGCGAACGAATGGCGATCGACTGGCTGGATGCCGCCCGCTACGCCGACACCAACGGCTACCAGGTGGACCGCGACCGGGAAAACTGGCCCTGGCGCGACTGGGTGATCAAGGCCTTCAACGACAACATGCCGTTCGATCGGTTCACTACCGAGCAACTTGCAGGTGATCTGCTCCCGAACCCCACCCGCGAGCAAAGGATCGCCACCGGCTTCCACCGCAACCACATGCTCAACGAGGAAGGGGGCATCATCGCCGAGGAGTTCCTCGCCGAATACACGGGCGATCGCGTGGAAACGACGGCCACCGTATGGCTCAGCCAGACGTTCAACTGCACCCGCTGCCACAACCACAAATTCGACCCGTTCACGCAGCGCGACTTCTATTCGCTCAAGGCCTTCTTCCACAACGTGAACGAGCGCGGCGTGGGCAACTACAACGCCCACATCCGCGTCAACGCCCAGCCCTTCCTGCGGCTCTCGACCCCCGAGCAGGAACAAAAGCTCGCCGACCTCGAGAGCCAGGTCGATGCCGCCACGAAGACGCTGAACGAGCTCCGCGCGGCGAAGAAGAAGGCCGATGCCGAAGCCCTGGCCGCTGCCCCGCCTGCACCCACCGGCACGCCTTCACCCGCCGCTCCGCCCTCACCCCCTGCCACCCCGCCTCCCGACCCGATCAAGCAGGCCGAGGACGAACTCAAAAAACTCCAAAAGGCCCGCACCGAGTTCGAGGTCTCGATCCCCACGGCTCTCGTTATGGAGGAACTGCCCACGCCGCGCAAGACGCACATCCTCATGCGGGGCGACTACACGAGCCTCGGCGAGGAAGTGACCGCCGCCACGCCCGCGATTCTTCCGGCCATGGCCGACGGCCTGCCCAAGAACCGCCTCGGCCTCGCACGCTGGCTCGTCGCCCCGGAAAACCCGCTCACCGCCCGCGTGACCGTGAACCGCTTCTGGCAGTCGTTCTTCGGCACGGGTCTCGTTGCCACGACGGAAGACTTCGGGTCGCAGGGAGGACAGCCGAGCCATCCCGATTTGCTCGACTGGCTGGCCGTCGAGTTCCGCGACACCGGCTGGGACATGAAGCGGCTCGTGCGGTTGATCGTCACGAGCGCCGCCTATCGGCAGCAGTCGGCCATTCCTGCCGGCCTCGAACAGCGTGATCCCCTGAACCGGCTGCTCGCCCGGGGCCCGCGGTTCCGCCTGCAGGCGGAGTTCGTTCGCGACCAGGCGATTGCGGCGAGTGGGCTGCTCGTGCCGCAGGTCGGCGGCCCGTCGGTGAAGCCCTACCACCCGCCGGGGCTCTACGAGCAGGTGGTGAACCAGAAGGACAACCCAAGGGCCACCTACGAGCAGGGCCGAGGGGCCGACCTGCACCGCCGCAGCCTCTACACCTACTGGAAGCGGTCGGTGCCGCATCCGGCGATGCTGGCCTTCGACGCGCCGTTTCGTGAGACCTGCACCGTCAAGCGCACCCGGACCAACACGCCCATGCAGGCGCTCACGCTCATGAATGACCCCACGTTCGTGGAGGCCTCAAAGTTCCTCGCGGCCCGGATGATCCGCGATGGGGGCAGCGACGCCGCCGGTCGGATCGTGCACGGCTTCTGGCTCGTGCTTGCACGGCCGCCACAGCCGCAGGAGCTCGATCTCCTGCAACGGGCCCTGACGCGGTTCCAAACCCAATACGCGGCGACACCGGCGGATGCGCAGGCGCTGGTGCAGGTGGGCGACGCGCCCGACGATGAATCATTCAAGGCCACTGCAGAGGCCCGTGACCTCGCCGCCTACACGCTCCTGGCTAATATCCTGCTCTGCCGCGACGAAGCGGTGATGAGGAACTGAACGCCATGCTCGACCATCCACTTCAGCTCGCGATCGCCCGCCGCCAGTTTCTCGGCAGCTCATGCGTCGGCGTGGGCACCGCCGCACTCGCTTCGCTCCTCGGGCCGCAGGCCCAGGCCGCGCCGGGCCTGCCCGGCTTCCCGAACTTCGCCCCCAAGGCCCGCCGCGTGATCTGGCTCACGCAGGCCGGCGCGCCCTCGCAGATCGATCTCTTCGATCACAAGCCGAACCTGAAGGACCAGTTCGACAAGGATCTCCCCGCCTCGATTCGCCAGGGCCAGCGGCTCACGGGCATGACGAGCGGCCAGTCGCGGTTTCCCGTGGCGCCCTCGATCTTCACGTTCAAGCAGCACGGCCACAGCGGCATCTGGATGAGCGACCTTCTGCCGCATACGGCGAAGGTGGCCGACGAGCTGTGCGTGATCAAGACGCTGCACACCGAGGCGATCAACCACGACCCAGCGATGACGATGCTCCAGACTGGCCATCAGATCGCAGGCCGGCCGTCGCTCGGCGCCTGGGTGGCGTATGGCTTGGGCGACGAGAACGCCAACCTCCCGGCCTTCGTCGTGATGATCTCGCGGCCCACCGGCCCGACGAATGCCCAGCCGCTCCACGAGCGGATGTGGGGCGCGGGCTTCCTGCCGACGAAGCATCAGGGTGTGCGGTTCAGCCCGGGCCGCGATCCGGTGCTCTATCTCTCCGATCCGCCAGGGGTGACCCGTGAACGTCGGCGGGAGTTTCTCGACACGCTCGGCGGGCTCAACCGGCTCACGTTCGATGCGTTTCACGACCCTGAGACGGCGGCCCGGATCGACCAGTTTGAGATGGCCTTCCGGATGCAGGCGGCCGTGCCGGAACTGGCCGATCTCTCCACCGAACCGGCGAGCACGTTCGAGAAGTACGGCCCCGAGTCGAAGAAGCCCGGTAGCTACGCCGCCAACTGCATCCTCGCGCGGCGGCTCGCCGAGCGGGGCGTGCGGTTCGTGCAGCTCTACCACCGCGGCTGGGATCAGCACGGCAACTGCCCGGGGGGCCTCAAGACCCAGTGCTACGACACCGACCAGGCGTCAGCTGCGCTCGTGAGCGACCTCAAGGAGCGGGGCCTGTTGGACGACACGCTCGTCGTGTGGGGGGGCGAGTTCGGCCGCACGGTCTACTCGCAGGGGACGCTGACGGCTAGCAACTATGGCCGCGACCACCACCCGAGGTGCTTTGCCGTCTGGATGGCGGGCGCCGGCGTGAAGGCGGGCACGACATACGGCGAGACCGACGACTATTCGTACAACATCGTGAAGGACCCGGTGCACATCCACGACCTCAACGCCACGACGCTCCACCTCCTCGGCATCGACCACACGAAGCTCACCTACCGCTTCGCCGGCCGCGACTACCGGCTCACGGACGTCCACGGCAACGTGGTCAAAGGCATTCTCGGCTGACGGCGGCCCAGTGGGGTCACCGCGGCTTCAATTCGATGAGATACCGGATGAGGTCGCGGACCTCGACACGGGTCATCCCGGCAGTTAGGCCCTCCGGCATCGGGCTGCCGACCTCGTGCGTCTCGTCGATGATTGCCTTCGGGATCGTGACCGTCGTGTTGGCCACCGTGTCGAAAAGCTCGACCGCGTCGCCTGTCTCGCGGCGGACGTAGCCGGTGAGCAGCCGGCCGTCGTCGGTGAGGATCCGCTTGGCCACGTAGCCCTCGCGGATCTGACGATTCGGCCAGAGCACGCTCTCGACGAGCAGTTCGGGGGTGCGGCCCTGGCCCACGATCGTGAGCTCGGGCCCGATCATGCCGCCTTCGCTGCCCACCTTGTGGCAGGCGGTGCAATTGGCCGTCTTCGAGAGGAAGACCTGGCGGCCGCGGCTCGCATCCCCCGCCTCGACCGCCTCATCGGCCAACGCCTTCACGAATGTCGCGTCGTAGTTCGGCCGGGCCGTCGAGATGCCGGCGATCGACTGCAGCCTGCCGGTGAGGGCCGCGTCGCCGACGCCGGCTCCGGCAAAAATCCGTAGCATGAGCTTTGCCGTGTCGGCGGAGACGCTGCCCTTCTCGACCGCGGCATCGAGGGCGGCCACGCCCCCTTGCGTCGAGATGACCGGCAGGATGATCGCGGCCAGCCGTGGTTCGGTGTCGAGGGCGGCCGCCGTGGTGATCACGGCCGCCGCGGCCCGGTTCACGTCGCGGGTGACGACGGCCCGCACGGCCGCGAGCCGCACCGCGTCGGTCGTCGCCGACGTGGTGAGAGGGAGGAGCGTCTCGACGACCTCCGGGCCACCGAGCCGGCCGATCGCCTCGATGCAGGCGACGACCGCCGGCTCCGGGAGCGCGGCCTGCTTCAGCACGGCTTCGATCCGCGGAACCGCGGCCTTCACGCCCCACAGCCCGGCGAGGCGGGCCCCGCGGGCAACGAGATCTGGCGAGTTGCCGTTGAGGAGCGGCGTCACCAGGCCTTCCGCGTCGCCGGATGGCTTCACGCGGCGGGTGTCGGTCGATCGGATCACCGCGTCGAGGATCCGCGGGGCGGTCGCCGAGCCTGTGGCGGCTGCGGCCGTGGCCCGGCGGAGGTCGTCGGGCCCACCCAGCTCCGCGAGGAGCACGAAGGACTCGTCACGGCGATCGGCCGACGTGCTGGCATCGTCGGCCACGCGGCGGACCGCCGGCAGGCTGTCGCCCGTGCCGTCGGCCTTCACGAACGCCGCGAGTTTCGCGAAGTCGTCACTGAACCGCAGGCTGCCCGCCGCGAGCGGCTTGAGCCAGTGCGGCTTGAGCGACTCGACTGTGAGGCCGAAGGCGAATTGCACGGCCTTGTCGTTCAGGCCTGCTGCGGCGTCGGTCGCCACCTCGACTGCCTGCGGAAGAGCGATCCAGGCCGCCGCCACGACCGTCTCCATCCGCACCCGAGGGTGGGCGTCGGCGGCGAGTGGCCGAAGGAGCGCGAGGCACTCGTCATGGGCGGCGACGAGCGGCGACCCTGCAGCGACGGCCGGCGCCGACTCGGCCCGGTGGCCGACGACCCGCGCGGCGTAGGCCCGCGTGCGGTGATCGTTCGACGCGGCCAAGAGCCGCACCATGTCGGGCCGCCAGACCTCGTGGGCCTCATGGATTCCGGCGGCATCGACGAGCAGCCGTGACCGCAGTGGATCGTCGGCAGGAATCGCTGCCACAAAGGCATCGACCGCGGCCACGGCCTCCGTCGTGGGCAGGTCGAAGAGCCGCTGCTTCGCGCCGTGCCGCACGAGCCGCTCCGGCG
>JBAVTF010000162.1:0-19827 GCA_049695995.1 Pirellulales bacterium
GTCGTCGCGATCTGCACCGTGAACCGCGATGGGCAGCGGGCGGCTGGGCTGTTCGTGGATCGGTTCGAGCGGTCGGACGAGGCCGTGCGCGAGAAGCTGCTTCCGGCCCTCGGACGAATCGGGGGGCCCGAAGCCCTGGCCGTGGTCGATGGCCTCGTGGCCGACCCCGGCAGCCGCAGCTTTGGCCTCCGGGCCCTGACAAGGTGGCCCGACGCCACCGTCGCGAGCCGGTTGCTCGACCTGCACGCCAAGGCGACCGATCCGGCCGAAAAGGAGCAGTTGCTCGGGGCCCTGATCCGCATCGCACCGCTGCCGGACAACAAGCTCGACGACCGACAGAAGCTGGAACTCCTCAAGAAGACGATGGCGCTCTGCGGCTCGGATGCCGAACGGGCCCGCGTGCTCGAGCGGGCCAACGCGATCCGCACCGTGGAGACATTTCGGTTCCTGCTGCCCTACCTCGACGATCAGGCCCTCGCCGAACCCGCCTGCCTGAGCATCGTGGAGCTGGCGCACCATCAGAAGCTCCGCGACGCCCACAAGCCGGAGTTCACGCAGGCGCTCGACAAGGTGATCGCCACCACGAAGAACCCGGAACTCGTCGAGCGGGCCAACCGCTACAAGGAAGGCAAGACCTGGGACCGGGCGAAGAAGAGCTAGAACCGCCCGGCCGGGTCGGCTTGCGTGACGGTCAGTCCGGCGGCACGGGTCGACCCAGCTGGCCGCTTTGTGCCTGGGCAGCACGTAGCGGGCGCGGGCGATGCGGCTCTGCACGACGTTGCCCAGCTCCGTGCAGACTGTCAACCTGCACCTACCGACTGGTGCGGGCGGGGACGGAGTATGAGTCTGCTACTCGTCTGCCGGTATGCGGCCGGCGACAAGGTTGAGGATCGCGGGGCCGAAGTCGGCGAGCCGCTTCTCGCCGATGCCGCGGCAGCGGAGTAGCGCGGCCGGCGACGTCGGCTTCTCGCGGGCGATCGATCGCAGAGCTTTGTCGTCGAAGATCGTCCAGGCGGGCTTGCCACGGGCCTCGGCGACCCGCCGCCGCCACGATCGCAGCCGCTCGAAGAGCTCGCGATCCACGCCCTGCCAATCGTCGGCGTCGGCCTTCGTCGTCTTCGCCTTGCCGCCGCGGGGCTCGAGCAGCACGACGGACCGCTGGCCCCGCATCACCTCCCACGACCGCTCGTTGAGCGTCACCACGGGACGGTCGCCCCCGGTGCGGGCCAGCAGCTCCTGGTCGAGCAGCTGGTGAACGAGGTTCTCGACCGCCCGCTGGTCGAACTGCGCGAGCAGGCCAAACGTCGAGAGCCGGTCGTGGCCGTAGCGGGTGATGCCCTCCGTCTTCGCGCCCCGCAGCACCTCGCTGACATGCCGCACGCCGAACCGCTCCTGCACGCGGGCCACGCAGGAGATGATCTTCTGCGCGATCACCGTCGCCTCGGGCAGGCTCTCCGTCTCACCGAGGCAGACATCGCAGGCGTTGCACGACTCGGCCTCGTAGCTCTGTCCGAAATACTCGGAGAGGGCCGCGTGGCGGCACCGCGCCGCCTGGGCATACCGCCGCATCGCGTGGAGATGGGCCAGCTGGCTGCCGATCAACTGCTCCTGCTCATCCGGCTCGAGATCTGATTCGGCGGCGCTCTTCCGCACGAGCGACTCCCAGCTGAACATGTCGGCCGAGGAGTAAAGCAGCACGCACTCGGCGGCCAGGCCGTCACGGCCGGCCCGCCCCGTCTCCTGCTGGTAGGCCTCCAGGCTCTTGGGGAGCGAGGTATGGAGCACGAGCCGGACGTCGGAGCGGTCGATGCCCATGCCGAAGGCGACGGTGGCCACGACCACGTCGATCGTCTCGCGGGCGAAGGCCTCCTGCGTCTTGTGCCGTTCCTTCGCATCGAGGCCGGCATGGTAGGGCCGGGCCAGCAGGCCCTCGGCAGCGAGCCTGGCGGCCAGGCTCTCCGTCTCCTTCCGCGAGATGCAGTAGACGATCGAGGCCTCCCCCTTGTGGCGGCCGAGGATCTGCAGCGTCTGGGCGATCCGGTCGGTGCGGGGCACGACGCGATAGACGAGGTTGGGCCGGTCGAACGTGCCCACGAGCACGGCCGGATCGCGGAGGCTCAGCTGCCGGGCGATGTCGTCCCGCACCTGCGGAGTGGCTGTGGCCGTGAAGGCGTGAATGCTCGCCGTCGGAAACCGGTCGCGGAGCATGGCGAGTTGGCGATACTCGGGGCGGAAGTCGTGCCCCCACTGGCTGATGCAGTGGGCCTCGTCGATCGCGAACCGCTTCACGCCCAGTTGGGCGAGCTGGTCGAGAAGGCTCGTGTTCACGAGCCGCTCCGGGGCGACGAAGAGCAGCCGAAGTTCGCCGGCCGCCAATTGGTCGCGGATTCGTGATCGCTCCTCCTGCGTGAGGGCGCCGTGCAGTGCCGCGGCCGGGTAGCCGATCGCATCGAGCGAATCGACCTGATCCTTCATGAGGGCGACGAGCGGCGAGATCACCACGTCGGTTGTTTCGCTCACGAGCGGTGGCAACTGGTAGCAGAGGCTCTTGCCTCCGCCCGTCGGCATCACGACGAGCGAGTCGCGGCCGTCGATCGCGGCCCGGATGGCATCGGACTGGAGCGGCCTGAGGGCGTCGAACCCCCACCACTTCGCGAGCACCTCCGCGATCGTGGGATCTGCGACGGGACGCGTGGCGGTGTCGGCCGGCCCTGGCACGGTGTCATCCTGGGGAGGGTTGGAGGGAGCCGAGAATAGCAGACGGAAGGTCGCGGGGCGGTACAATCGGCCGCCATGATGTGGATCGCCTGGAAGATGCTGATCGGGAACCGGGTCAAGTACCTCGGCATCGTGTTTGGCGTCGTCTTCGCCGCACTCCTGATCGCGCAGCAGTCGAGCATCTTCTGTGGCCTGATGTCGCTCACGATCAGCCAGATCCGCGACACCGAGGGGCCGGACATCTGGGTGATGGATCGCAACGTGCAATATGTCGACGACATCAAGCCGCTTTCCGACACCGAGCTCTTCCGGGTGAAGAGCGTGCCCGGGGTCGAATGGGCCGTGCGGTTCTACAAGGGGCTTGGGCGGGCCCGGATTCAGGAGGGTAACTACCAGCAGATGATCCTGCTCGGCCTCGACGATGCCACGCTCGTAGGGGCGCCCGCGGGCGTCTTCATGGGCTCGATCGCCGACCTGCGGAAGCCCGACGCAGTGATCATGGACGATGCCGGCTACAAGCGGACGTGGCCCGGCGAGCCCTACCGGCTGGGCCGCACGTTCGAGATGAACGACCGCCGGGCCGTGCTCGTGGGCCTCACGAAGGCGAGCCGCACGTTCCAGAGCTTCCCGATCTGCTACACGCGGTACAGCCAGGCCGTGCTCTTCGCCCCGCCGGAGCGGAAGGTGCTCTCATTCGTGCTCGCCGATCCCGCGCCGGGCGCTGACCCGGAGGAGGTCTGCCGCCGGATCGAAGAGCGGACCGGCCTCCAGGCCCTCACCCGCAGCCAGTTCGTCTGGAAGACGATCCGCTACTACCTGGAGAAGACCGGCATCCCGGTCAACTTCGGAATCACCGTGTTCCTCGGTTTCATCGTCGGCACAGCAATCGCCGGCCAGACCTTCTATCTCTTCACCGTGGAAAACATTCGCCAGTTCGGTGCGCTCAAGGCGATGGGCACGAGCAACTGGACGATCCTCTGGATGGTGCTCGCGCAGGCGGTGCAGGTGGGCGTGGTCGGCTACGGACTCGGCGTCGGCCTCGCGGCCCTGTTCGGCCAGGTGGTGCGCGGAGGCACGCGGCTCTCCTTCTTCATGCCCTGGCAGGTGCTCGCCATCACGGCGGCGGCTGTGTTTCTCATCGTGCTGCTCGCGAGCCTGCTTTCGATTCGCAAGGTGCTCGTCGTGGATCCGGCCATTGTCTTTCGCTCATGACAGCCTTCCATCCCACCCGCACTGCTGTGTCCCAGACCGCCGCCCTGCCGGGCCGCGAACTGGCTGTCCGGGTCCGCGGCGTGACCAAGGAGTTCGGCGCGGGGGACTCGGTCACGCGGGCGCTGCGCGGCGTCGATCTCGATGTGCCCTATGGCGAACTGCTCATGCTCGTGGGGCCGTCAGGCTGCGGGAAGACGACACTCGTGTCGATCATCGCGGGCACGCTGGAGCCGACCGCCGGCGAGGTGGCGGTGCTCGGCTTCGACCTCGTGGCCATGTCGAACGGCCGCAAGGTGCGGTTTCGCCGCGACAATGTGGGCTTCGTGTTCCAGGCCTACAACCTGCTTCCGGCGCTCACTGCCGCCGAGAACGCGGCCGTGCCCCTGCTCATTGCCGGCTGGCGGCGCGGGCAGGCCGTTGAAGCGGCGAGCGAGGTGCTCGATACGCTCGGGCTCGGCGACAAGCTGGTGAGCTTGCCGAGCGAGTTGTCGGGCGGCCAGCAGCAGCGGGTGGCGATCGCCCGGGCGCTCGTGCACGAGCCGCGGCTGCTCGTCTGCGATGAGCCAACCAGCGCCCTCGATGCCGAGAACGGCCGGATCACGATGGAGCTGATCCAGCGAATCGCGGTGCAGCCCGACCGGGCCGTGATCGTCGTGACGCACGATTCCCGCGTCTATTCGTTCGCCGACCGGATCGCCTCGATGGAGGACGGCCGGATCGACTCGATCGCCGCCGGCCCCCGGCAGATGGGTCTGTCCTCGGATTCCGCGGCATCGGGTAGCCTGTGACCATGTCCACCGCGCTGCCCGATGACCGTCCGCTCGCCGTCGATGTCGTGCCCCGTCCGCCGCGGCGACTCACGCGCCGCCGCACGGCCGGCGACGTGGTGACGCAACTGATTCTGCCTGTGATTGCCCTCGGCCTCCTCGGCTTCGCCGGCTGGTATGTCTGGACAACCCGCCCGGTGGTGGGCAACCCCGCGCCTCCGATCGCTCCCGCCCACAGCCCATTCGCCGACACGGTCGCGGCGGCCGGTATCGTCGAGGCTCGCACTGAGAACATAGCGGTCGGTTCGGCCACGCCGGGCGTCGTCGTCGAGGTGCTGGTGAAGGTGGGCGACGACGTGCAGCCCGGTCGACCGCTCTTCCGGCTCGACGACCGTGACCTCAAGGCGTTGCTCGCGGTGCAGAAGGCGGCGGTCTCGCAATCGAAGAGCGAACTCATCCGTCTCGAAGCTGAGCCGCGGAAGGAAAAGATCCCGGTGCAGGTCGCGCAGGTGAACGAGGCCAAAGCGGCGGTGATCCGCGAGACCGACGCCCTCAAGCGGGCCGAGGAGACATTCGCCCGCAAGGTGACCACGGAGCAGGAACTGATCGCCCGCCGGGAGGCGCTGGCCGGCGCCCAGGCGGCCCTCGAACGGACTCAGGCCGACTTGAAACTCTTGGAGGCCGGCTCGTGGGAGTATGACCGCGACGTGGCGGCTGCGGCGGTGGATCGGGCCCAGGCCGAGGTCGATCGGATCGAAACCGATCTCGACCGGCTCATCGTGCGGTCGCTGGTGGCCGGCCGCGTGCTGCAGGTTAATGTGCGGCCCGGCGAATTCGTGGGCACGCCGCCCAACCAGCCGCTCGTGATCCTCGGCAACATCGACCGGCTCCACGTGCGGGTCGACATCGACGAATACGACATTCCGCGGTTCCGCGAGGGGCTGCCGGCGGTCGCCGTGCCGCGTGGCAATCTCCAGCAGCGGTATCCCCTCGAGTTCGTTCGCGTGGAGCCGTTCGTCGTGCCGAAGAAGTCGCTCACCGGCGACAACACCGAGCGAGTCGACACCCGCGTGCTGCAGGTGATCTACGAGTTCGACCCGACCGGCCTGCCGCCGCTCTACGTCGGGCAGCAGGTGGAAGTGTTTATCGACACGCCCGCGGGGCCGTAGTCCGCAGCGGGGCGACCTGCTGTGGTGAAAGTTCGGGGCTGCCCACGCCCCGAGAGCCGGACGCTCGCTTCGGACATCCTGTCCTTCGCTCGCTCGGATGCCGCCTTCGCTCCGGCATCCTGCCTGCGCTCGGCGGCATACGCCGACTCCCGGGACATGGGCAGCCCCTCACGGCGTGACTGGCCCACGGGGCGTTTCCGCCGGGCGAAATCCGGCTTGCGGCGGGGCGGGGGGGCTGGGACAGTCTCCGCCCGCTCATGACCCCAAGATTGCGCATCCACACCGTGGCGGCGAAACGAAGCACGTGCGTGCGGCGCTGCGCCTGCCTGGCAGCCGCATGGCTCGTTCTCTGCAGCGCTGCGCGCGCTGCAGGCCAGCCCGAGGCCACGCCTGCCGCGCTGGTCGAAGCCGCTGATGCGGATGCTCCCGGCGGCATGTTTCTGCCGGTGGCGGATGGGCAGGCGCTGTGGCGGCAGACGCTCGCGACCGTCGCCGCTGAGTGGCCGATCGTGCGGGCCGATGCGCCTGATTTCTCGACGCCGGCGGGCCGCCCAGGGGTAATCGAGTCGGCCTGGGTGGAGCCGCCCGGCGGACCACTCACCGGGGCGACGCCCCAGCGACAGCGAGTCATCGTGCGGGTCGTGCCCTCGCCCGGAGGTGCCTGGATCGATGCCGCTCTGCAGACCCAGTCACTCGCGACCGCGCCGGCCGGGAATGCCGAGATTGGACTAGTCAGCGCCTGGGAGACGGAGCCGGACAAGGGGAACATGACCGTGCAGTTCGCAGCCCAGCTGGCACCGGGCGCCGATGTCGTCACGACGCTGCCGCCGGTCGATTCCCGAGAAATGTTCGCGCCGCCGCAGGCCAAGCTTCCCTGGGCCGACAGCCAGTTTCCACGGGTCTCTCGCGCGGGCTACAAGGTGCTCGACGATTACCGCAATTTCTATTCCTGTGAACCGCTGGTCTGTCTCACGGGAGCCTTCGGCGCCGGCGCCCTCATGGCCAATACGGGCTTCGATGTCACCATGCAGGACGCCTGGCAAAGCGGCGTGGCGCCAACCAGCCTCGGTACGTTCTTTTCCGATTGCAAGTTTCTCGGCGAGGGTATGTATCTGCTGCCCGTCGCTAGCGCCGCGGCGGTCACGGGCATGGCCTTCGAAGGCGCGCCCGTCGGTGACTTCATCGGCGAGTGGGGATCGCGGTCGTTGCGGATGTTCGTTGTCGGTGCCCCGCCGCTCTACGTGCTCCAGTGGGCGACGGGCGCCTCGCGGCCCGACGAGAGTCCGGCGGGTAGCAAGTGGAAGGCGTTCCAGGACTCCAACGGCGTCAGCGGCCACGCCTTCATCGGCGCGGTTCCGTTTCTCGCCGCTGCCGACATGGTAGAGAGCCCGCTGCTGAAGGGCACGCTGTACGTCTGCTCGACATTCACCGGCTTCTCACGCATGACCGACAACGCCCACTTCCCGTCGCAGGTCTTCCTCGGCTGGTATCTGGCCTGGGCGAGCGCTCGGGCCGTCAATGCCACCGAGATGCACTTTGCCGACATGGAGGTGAGGGTGGTGCCGCTGCCGATGGCGGATTTGGGGGGCATGGCGATTGAGGCGCGGTGGTGAGTCGCCGCGCGCGGGACGCCTATCCGAGTGAGCCGGCGAGGTGGCGGCAACAGTCTCGTCGCGGTGGACCTCGAAGACTCGGTCCAAACGCTCCTCGAGCTGTCGCCGACCCCTCGCCTCCCGTGTGTGGGATGGGGCGGCAATGGTTTTGCTCCTTGAGCATGCGCCCACCCCCTCGCCTGCGCCTGTGGTGCGTGAGGATGGCGACGCCAATGGCGGCGAGGGCGTAGGTGCCGGGTTCGGGGACGGTGACGACCCAGGAGAGGCCGTAATCGGTGGTCGTCAATGGAGTGCCGAAGGTGTTGTACACCTCGTCGAGGCCCAGGACGCGGAGTTCGTAGAAGCCGTAGGCGGGGAGTGTGAGGCGGAGGAACTCGGCTGAGCTGTAGGGGGCGATCGACTGGGCCACGAGGGAAGGGCCGGCGATCGTGTCGGTGCGGTAGAGCTGGAGCGAGAGGTTGGCGAGCGCCACGTCGGTGGCCGAGGCGACCGTGCTGCCGACGGTGCGGTTGGCGAACCAGGTGAGGGCGGCGGTCAACGTGCCGCCGGCCGGGAGCATCGAGGCGAAGGCGTAGGCGTTCACATTGCCCGACTCGGCCTCCGCGTCGTTGAGCACCGTGCCGAGGTCCCAGCCACGGAGGTCGAGGCCACTGCCGCCGCCGCTGCCCGGCACACCCAGCGTCGTGTTCACGCCGGGTATGAAATAGTTCACGCCTCCGATGGTGACGACGGTCGGGTCGCCGACATACGTCCGGAAGGCTCGGTCGAGGTTGATCATGCCGGCGCCGGCCGAGTGGTCGAGGGCCTGGGCGGTGGTGATCACGCCGTTCACCGACTGCTGGCCGTTGTTCCAACCGTTGGTGGCCGTGGCTGTGGCCATCATCGTGGCCTTGATCACGCGGGCGTCGAGCATCTCCACTGTGTTGGCGACCCCGGGTGCGACGAACGTCGCGGCGTCGATCATAAGAGCGGCCCCGCCGGCCACGATCGGCGCCGCGAAGCTGGTGCCCTCCATTCCTGGAACATACAAGGCTGAGCCGGGGACCGCGGTGCCCGATGTGTGGCCGCCGGTCAGGCCGCCGTAAAACGCCAAGGTAAGCTCAGCGCCGGGAGCGGCGATATCCACGGTGGGCCGGACATTCGGCACCGTCGTGCCGGATACCGGGTTGTAGAAGTCGCCCGGGCCACGGCTGGAGAAGCCTGCCACGGTCGCGTACGGAGTGGCCGTCATGGCCCCAGTCGTGGCAGCCACGGCGATGCTGTTGTAGCCCGACGCGGGGCCGCCCACCGTGTTGGTCGTCGGGCCTTCGTTGCCGGTGGCGATCACGGTCACGACGTTGTTTTCGCGTGTCAGTGCATCGATCGCGATCGTCCAGTCCACCTCACCTGCGGAATCGGTGTACCCCCAACTGCTGTTGACGACTTTGGCCTTGAGCGTGGACGAGCCTGACACGACGCCCGTTCGCATCGCGGTCGCATAGGGATACAAGAAGCTCTCGTCGGTGATCGTGAAGCTTCCGGTGTACCCGCTGCCCAGCCACTGCGTGGCGATCGCCCCCGACCAGAGCTGCGCCGTTGGCGCGATGCCGTCCTGATACGTGTATAGGCCGGTGCCGCCGAGTGCCTGCCCGACCATCGTGGCGTGCCAGTCAAACTGGCCGAGTTGCGTGGTGCCCGTGGCGACGATGGTCGGATCAGCAATGAACTGCGAGACACGCCCCGTCAGTGTCTCGTGGCCGTTCCAGATCGTGCCGGCCTCGATGTTGGCCACGATCGTGCTGCTGCCACCGAAGCCTAGGCTGTAAAACGTGCCTGCACCGATAACGTCGTTGACATAGGTGCCATTGAACGTGGTGGCCGACGAATTGCTGCCGACGATCGCCTGGCACGTCGAGGGGGCGAACCAGGCCGCCATGACCAGTGCCGCGAGGATCACTCGGAGCCAGCGACGGAAGGCTGGCGCCACGGCACGTTGCATCATGTTCCCCAGAGAGCGGCTGAAAGAATCAGCGGTCGCGCGGCATGCGATGCCGCCGCCAGCGTTGCGGCGGCCGCGGCTGCTCTGCCTGGCGACGCACGGCCGGCGGCCCGATCTCAGTGCGGTACCGCCGCTGAATCGATGGAGCGGCCGGGTTCGCGGGTTGGGGCACACCGAAATACGGATCCGGAAACTGCCAGTCGTTTTGGGCCAGTGCCGATCGCGAGGCTAGGAACGTGCCCCATGCCGTCACCGCTACAGCCACGGCAGTGACGTGGGCGACTCGGGCGAAACGAAATCGAACCGACGCGCTCACGGAGCGTAGCCCGGAATCCGCCACCGCACGCCGACCGATGGGCCGCTCATCAGGCGCGCCGGCGACGGCGTCTGCGATGTCACCTGGATCGCGTCCGGCACCAGCAGAGGGACCGCACGCCGCGTGTGGGGAAACAGGTCGACGTTCACAGGGTCGGACAGCAACCGTTCCGACGGTGAAAGCGGTCGCCACGACACCGGCGGCTTCACGATCACGGCTACGGCATCGCGGTCCACCGACCCAGTCGGCGGCCGTGCGGGCAGGGAATTCAGGAAGGCCGATGCAGCGAGGCCCGTTGGCATTGGGCCCAGTTCAGCGAGCCCCCCAAGACCCTCCGCGAGTGCAGGGAAACCGGTCGATACCGCCAGCAGCCAGACGCCGCACGCGATTGTGAAGGAGGGCTGCATCGAGCGAGCCGCTTTGGCCAACGGACAACGTTGCAGCCGAGCGTGGGAGCGGTTCATCAAAGGATTCATGAGTCAAGCTCCTGCTGGCAACGAGTGGCAATCGAATCAACCGAGCATCAGGACGGCAATCGCGACGACCGCGGCTCCGACACCGACCGGCAGCGTGATGAACGCCCGAGAGGCCCCCACGTTGGCGAACACCTTCGACCGCTCCTCGACGGGCAGGTCCAGAAGTCGCTCCAGATCGCGGAGGGTGATCGGGTGCGAGACCAGCGAGTCGGCGCCGCAATCGATTGCCTCCCGCTCGGCGATCGTCTTCTGACGGCCCGTCGTGCCCGACGCGGCGACGATCGCCACCTTGGCTGTGGCGGCATTCTCGAGAGAGTGCCGTTCGTTGAGCAGCTGCACGAGGTCATAGCCCGACATGTCGTCGAGGTCTGGCGCGATCAGCCAGGCATCGACTCGCAGCCGCCGGGCGAGCTTGATCGCGTCGGCGCCGCTCGAACGAAAATGCAGCCCGATTCGCCCCAGCCTCGCACTCGAGGCGAGCTGCTTGTAGGCATCGAATCGTGGATCGACGACGACCACGTTGGGGGCCGCCAGGCCGCAATCGGAAGTGGTCTGGTCAGCATCACGTGCAGAAGGTTGCATGCTGGAATCCTCGAAACAGAAAGTGAGTTGGTTGATTGAAGCGATGGTTTGGATGGTGAGGGGCCGTCGGGCACGCCGCGGCTCGCATTAGCGGCCGAGCGTGCTTCCCCAGGTGCGCGGATGGGGCCGTAAACCGACCATTGATCCGGTCATCGGGCGGATGCTGCTCGCCGCGATGATCGCATCGACCGGTTCACCGACCGCCGATTGCAGCACCAACGGCAGGGCGATTCTTGAATGGCGGAACATGTCGTCGCCGACGACGGCATCGGCCCGTTCCTGAGGCGAGGCAGGCCGGGGCGTCACGCGGCTGCCCGGACGGGACGGTGCGGCGTCCGCCGGAGCCTCGATCTGAGCGCTGCCAAGGGCGCTCATCAACGATCCATCGGATTGCAGATTGCCGGAGATGAACGCCCCACCGCTGAGTACTCCTTCAGCATGGGCGGAGTGGGCGAAAATGCCCAAGCCCATGATCGCGGCAGAAACCAAAGCCAGTCGTCGACCCCACGTCTGAACCGATGAATGAAATGCCCCCATGGCTCGAAACCCCCTGGCGAGACGATGAACGAAGAGATGTCAAACGGGTGAGAAGCTCGAAGAAGAGACGATCAGTTCCGCCGTCAGACAGGACCGACGACCGGCGCCGCGATGCCGGATGGCCGGCGTGAATTCCGAATGACGTCGAGCGTCACCGGCCGCACGAGATATCCAGCGACCCCGGACGCCAGGGCTCGCTGCTCGTCCGCCAAGCGGTAGCTATCCGACACGATGAAAATCCCGGCCCTCAGGCCCTCGCCCATGCGGTCCAGCGAAATCCGTGCGCCCGACAGCATCGGATCAACGTCGCCTTGCAGCACATGAGGCGAGAGCATGTCGAGGAGGTCAAAGCCCGACATGTCGGGGAGATCCGACGACACGAGCCAGGCATCGGCCCGGAATCGACGTGCAAGCCGCACCGCGGACCGCCCGTCCACGCAGAAGTGCAGGCCAACCTCGCCATCCTGGGCTGCCCGCACGAAATCGCCGTAGCGATCACACGAGTTGTCCACGATCACGATCTCACGAATCCCGACCGCTTGAAGGCACGGGACCGAATCGAATGCAGCAGGCGTTTCCATGGGGAAGATCTCTGTGGTGTGCGGTTCGGCGCGAATGGCGTCTGTTCAACCGATGACCGAGACGATCACGACAGCGAACAGAGCCATCAGGCAACTAACGACGACCGAAGACGTGGTGCGGAGCATCGACGACGCATTCCGGGGAAGAGCGGCAAACACGCTGGCGTCCTTTGAAATGGTTGAGATGAAGGCAAGGCAAGTGACGAACCACGACTCTTGGGAGAGTCGCGGTCAGACGAGGGAAACGATCGACAGAAACACGGCGATCGGCAGGACGCACAGGCACAGGTCCGTGCGGGTCAGCGACCGATATGCATCTGCGCGGCCGAAGGCGTGGGCGGTGGCGTTCATGGACAACTCCTCTGTTCCAGCAGGGCGTACGCGACACGTTCAGTGACCTCTGATCACTGACATCGGGTGGATCTGCTGGGACGACCACCCGACGCCAGACGTCTCATGCAGACGGCGTGCCAAAATCGGTTCGCTGTCCGTTTTTTTGCCGTTGCAACCCGCTTGCCCAGCCGCGCATGCCTGGTTTGCGGCTGAAAAATGCTCTTCCGGGGTGTCCGGGGCGGCAGCGGACGCAGCCGATGGCCTCCGCGGCCGCCTGTGCTGGGTGGAGCGATTCGCTCCAGTCGCTGGTCGTTGGCGACCGGGATGTGGAGCGATTCGCTCCAGGGGTGGTCGTTGCAGCCCACCCGCCTCGGGTCAGCTCAGGGAGGCCTCAGCCAGCCAGCACCCGGCGGACGAGGGCCTCGTCCACATCGGTGACCAACTCGACGGCCCCGATCTGCGAGGGCAGCACGAACCGGAGCCGGCCCCCGATCGACTTTTTGTCGCGAGCCATAATCGCCAATAGCTCATCTGCCGGCAGCGGACCCACCCCAGCCAGCGAGATCGGCAGGCCGAGCCTGGTCAGAAGCGCATCCTGTCGGCCAGGGATATCAGCCGCGATTCGGCCCAGGTCTGCCGCCAGCCGCGCCGCGCAACTCATCCCGATCGCCACGGCCTCCCCGTGCAGGAGCCGGCCGTAACCAGCGGCAGTCTCGAAGGCGTGGGCAAACGTGTGGCCGTAGTTGAGGGCTGCCCGGGCGCCGGTGATTTCCCGCTCGTCCCGCTCCACGACCGCAGCCTTCAGCGCGGCCGACCGTTCGACCGCGTGGGCGAGCCGTTCCGGAGACCGCGCCACAAGTTCGGCAGCATTGACTTCCAGCCAGTTGAAGAAGACGGGGTCGAAGATCATGCCGTATTTCACGATCTCGGCCAGTCCGCTCACATATTCGCGGCTAGGGAGCGTGGCCAGGGTGTCGATGTCGGAAAACACGCCGCTCGGCTGCCAGAACGCCCCCACCAGGTTCTTGCCGGCGGGGAGATTGATGCCTGTCTTGCCGCCGATGGCACTGTCGACCTGGGCGACGAGTGTGGTTGGCACCTGCCAGACGGGAATACCCCGGGCGAACGTGGCCGCCACAAAGCCGGCCAGGTCGCCGACAACGCCCCCGCCGACAGCCACGACGTGGGTGCTGCGATCCACGGCCCGCTCTGCCAAGATGCCCCACACCCGGCCCGCCTCGGACACGCTTTTCGAGGCCTCGCCGGAGGGGATCTCGACGGAAATCACCTGAATTCCGCGGGCGGCCAACGATTCGGACACCCGGCGGGCGTGGGATGCCGCCACCGCCGCGTCGCTCACGACCACGGCACGCCGGACGCCGGCAGCTGTCAGCCGGTCACCGACCTGATCCAGGATGCCGCGGCCGCAGATGATGTCATACGAACGGTCGGAGGGCGACCCTGCGCCCGTTCCTGCGGAATCAGGTTCCGCGGCGGCAGACAGGTGCAGACGGATGACGGCCACGGTCAGGCGACGCTCACTCGGTCGAGGTCCGCAGGGGTGACGGTGATCACGCGGGCAAAGCCGGTGTGCTGGCGGACGTAGTCGAGTTCCGCCGCGTCGCTGGGACTGGCGTGCAGCAGGGCCTCGACTCGCTGCTTGTCAGCCCCAGGCCAGTCCTCGTAGGCGTCGGGCCACACGGTCTGCTGCTCGACGACGAGGGCTTCCCGGTAGGGGTCGAAGGCATTGGGCATCCGCAACACTCCGCATGATCTGAAGGGAAGGCAGCCGGTCGGGATCGGCCAAACGAGAACGCGAGTATACAGTGCCTCCATGCAGCATTCGATGCAGTCATCAAACGCACAGCCTCACGCGCGGCAGCCCAGCGGCCGGCCGCTGGTCGCTGGGCTCGTGCTGCTCGGCGTCTCGCTCGCCTGCTTCGCCATCTGGTTTCAGTGGCGGCAGACGCGGCGATGCCTGGAGTTCTATGGGAGCGATGCGGCCCGGCAGGTCCAGGCCGCCGCCCGCGTGGAACTCTGGAGGCCCCCCACGTCCGCCGAAGTCGAGCCGGGGCTCGAGGCTGCCATGCGAACCGACATCAGCCGAGCGCCGGGGTTGGTGCACCTGCGCCGCGGCCTCGTCGAGGACGCAAACTTCGACTGGGAGCGGCCCGCCGCCACCACCGGAGCCGAATGGGATGCGGCATTCGCCTTCTATGGCGACGCTTCGGCCGCCGCCCCTGCCACCGTGCTCGTGATCGACTTCGATCCAGCCGGCGGGACCCTGGCCGTGGCTGGCCGGGATCGCCGAGTGGGGCTGGGGCGAATAGAGAAGGGGCTCCGCGCCTGGCTGGCCGCTGTTGCCGCAGAGAAATAGGCCGGAATCGGTCTTTTGGGGGCGGGCTTGGCAGCCTACGCTCCGCCCGCAGCGGCAGGCTGGCCCGCGGGTGCGGCGTCGGCCTTCGGCCGCCCGTCACGCCGGATTCATCAGCCATGCGCGCGATCGCCGTCGCCAATCAAAAAGGGGGCGTGGGCAAGACCACCACGTCCGTCAATCTGGCCGTGGCGCTGGCCCGGGCGGGCCGTCGGGTCTGTCTCATCGACCTCGATCCGCAGGCGCATGCCACGATCCACGCGGGCGTCACGCCCGGGGCAAACCCCGCGTCGGCCTTCGATGTGCTCACGGGCGGTCAGCCCCTGGCGGCTGCCACGGTGCCGGCGGGCGACAACCTCTGGGTGGTGCCGTCGCACATCGACCTCTCGGCTGTGGAAATGGCACTTGCCGGCCGGCCAGGGCGGGAATCGATTCTGCGTCAGAGGCTGGTAGCCGACCCCCGGTGCGGGGAGGCCGCGGCCGCCGCCGACCGCTTCGAGTACGTGGTGGTTGACTGCCCCCCCTCGCTCGGTCTGCTTTCGCTCAACGCACTGGCCGCCGTCGACGAGGTGCTTCTCCCCCTTCAGCCCCACTTTCTCGCACTCCACGGGCTGAGCAAACTCCTCGAGACGATCGAGCTCGTGTCGGAACACGTCAATCCGCGGCTGCGGCTCTTGGGCGTGGTGCTCTGCATGTACGAAAGCGGCACCCGTCTCGCCACCGAGATTGGCCGCGACGTAGCCGACTTCTTCACCGCCGCCGCGACGGCCCATCCAGCGTGGCGGGATGCCACCGTGTTCGAGACCCGGATCCGCCGGAACATTCGCCTGGCCGAGGCACCGAGTTTCGGGCAGTCGATCTTCGACTACGCGCCCGAGTCGCATGGAGCAGCCGACTATCGGGCCCTGGCGGCGGAGATCGATCAGGCCGCGGCGGTGGTGCGCGAAGTGGAACGCCTCGTGGCCTGACGCGGGCCCCTGGAAAGGGCATCGGCGAGCGGCTGCCCGCCGACAGCGGCCTCGGCATCTGGACCGTAGAGTTCCGGCATCCACCAGTACCGCGATTCGCACGGATCCATGCCGGCCAAAACACCCGTGGCATCGAAGTCATCGGCCGACACGAACCGCCCTTCGGCAGCGGCAGCGGTCGCCGACACGGCCGCCCGCGGCGGCTGGCTTGGAAGGGGCGGACAGAGCGGGTTTTTCTGGAGCATGGCGAGCTTGGAGCCCGAATGGCTTGTCTGTCGGGCGTGTACCACGGGGCGCTGACCGGCCCAACCCCATCTGCTCATCGGTCCGCGGACGGCCGGGGAACGAGCAGTCGGATGTTGGAACAGCAATGCCGTAATTGTGATTTGGGAAACATGGGCAGGCAAGGAAGTTTGCGGAAAATGAGAAAGATGCCCGTTTTTTCTGAAAAGAACGGGAAATCGCTACGATTCTCCGCGAGGGAGCTGCCATGCCGGATTCGTCGCTAGTCGCTGAAAACGCCGGGACCACAGGGCGGCGCCGGCTCGGCGGCGGTACAAGTCGCCGCTGCGCGGTCCTTCGGATCGTCGCGGGACCTCGAAGACTCGGTCAAAATGCTCCTCGAGCTTGCACCGACCACCTCGCCTACCCGTGGAGGTGGTGCTGCGCGTTCTTGGTTTTTTCGGTGGTTGCTTGCCTGTCTGGTGCCCAGGCTCAGCCGCCGGGGTTTCGGCAGCTGGCTCCCGGCGCGTTGACGGTCATCGCTCCGAATCGCTCTGCAGCCGACACGCTTCTGCGCGGAGACATCCCGGACATCACGGCGCGGCCCGAGCTTGAATGGACGCCGAAGCAGGCGCCGGTTGGCGGCACGCTTTCTGCCCGAGGTCGTGACCGCGAGTCGTCCCGCGATATTTGGTGCCTCGAGTTCGCCTTCAAGCCGCCACGGACAATCGACATCGACGTGCCCCAGTCGGCGGAGAAGATGCAGCGGAAGCGGGTTTGGTATCTCGTCTACCGCGTTCGGAACGTCGGTGGCCGTCGAGCCGTGATTGACGCGGAGAATCCGCTCAACCGCGGGACCGAGCCGTTCGAGGCCGCCGTTCGATTCCTGCCGCAGTTCGTGCTTGAAAGCCGGGAGCCGGTGGAGCCCGACGACGGTGCCGTCGCGTACCGTGCCTACCTCGACCGCGTCGTGCCCTCGGCGCTGGCCGCCATCCAAGGACGGGAGGACCCGAGCCGCCCTCTGCTCGACAGTGCCGCGATGGCGGCCCAGGAACTGCAGCCGGGAGAGGAGCGATGGGGCGTGGCCGTGTGGGAGGGCGTCGACCCGCGGATCGACTTTTTCTCGATCTACGTCCGGGGGCTGACAAATGCGATCCGCTGGCGCAAGCGGGCCGAGGCGATGATCGCCGCCGATGCGGTGCCCGGTGCGGGCATGGAGCAGACTCTTCAGGCCCTGCGACTCGACTTTTGGCGGCCGGGTGACGATCGGCCGGAGAGCGACGAAGAAATGAGCATCGGGTTCGCCGGGATGTTCGAGCGCATGGCCCTCGGCGGCCGGCTGCTCGACGACATCGGCCGCGTGCAGTCCGGTGGTCAGGCTCCTGACGCCGGCCTCGAGCGGCTCAAGCTGTCGTGGACCGACCTTCTGGAGCCAGAGGGAGAGGAGGCGGCGCCGAGCCTCCTGCCGCTGGCCACGGTGCTGGCGGCTCTCGAACAACTCCCGAATCCGGTCGATCGCGGTGAGGTAGTCAGGCAGATCTTCGGCGAGCAGGCCGCACCCGTGCTCGAGGAGTTGGCAAGGGCCGTTGCAGGGCCCGTCGATGCTGAACGCGATCGGCTGCGGAGGCAGGCGCTGGCCGCCGTCGATCTCACCCCTGCGGCGTTTGCCGCCCAACCGCTGACATCCCTGGCAAAGGTACTGCGACAGTTCGAATCGCTGCCGACGGCATCCGCGCGGGCCTCTGCTTCAGACCAGGCATTTGGTGCGGCGGGCCGCCGCGTCGAGTGGCTCCGGCGGCAGCTCGCCGCCGCTCGGGCGGCCTTGGCCCTCGACGCTCTGGGGGTCGAACATCGGCAGCTCACGAAGGGGGACGCTCGGTCGGCGTTTGCTGCCCTGCAGCCGGCAGTGGCCGGCGAGCCAGACGCGAAAAAGCGGCAGGCGGCGCTCCGAGGCCTGTTTGGCCCCGGGGGGGCCGCCCTGTATGCCGACGCCGCGGGAGTGCACGAGGGCATTGACCATGCCTGGGTTTTCCGATACGAGGATATGCTTGCTGAGCGGTAGTCGCGAGAGGCCAGACTGGCCCTGGGGCACCGTTCGGCTTCCACCAGATTCAGTTCCCGCAGACTCGGGTCCCACAGTTTCGCGTTTCTGCGGCAGGAGCAACGACAGATGGCACATAAAAAAGGTCAGGGTTCCAGCCGCAACGGCCGCGACTCCAATGCCCAGCGACGGGGCGTGAAGAAGTTCGGCGGTCAGGCCGTGCGGGCCGGCAACATCCTCATCCGTCAGGTGGGCACCAAGTTCCATCCCGGCAAGAACGTCGGCATGGGCACCGACTACACGCTCTTCGCCCTGAGCGACGGCGTGGTGCTCTTCGACCAGGAAGGCCGGCGAGTGAACGTGGTCGCCGGTGCGTCGGCCTAACGCCGGCACTGTGTGTTCGTCGACCGCGTCCAGATCGAGGCGGTAGCCGGTGACGGTGGCCGCGGCATGCGCAGCTTCCGGCGCGAGAAATACGTGCCCCTCGGCGGTCCCGACGGTGGCGATGGCGGCACGGGCGGCAGCGTGATCCTCGAGGCGCGGGCAGGCGTCGATTCCCTCGCCGCGCTCGCCCATCGCCGGCAATGGAAGGCGGATTCGGGCGAGGCGGGCGGCCCGGCCAATTGCCAGGGGAGGAACGCCCATGACCTTGTGCTCCTCGTGCCCCCGGGCACCATGGTGGTCGACGAGACGAGCGGCCTCGTGATCAAGGACCTGGCCACGGCCGGCGAGTCGATCGTGGCCGCCAAGGGGGGCGCCGGAGGTCGGGGCAACCTGTTCTTCAAGACGTCCACGAACCGGGCGCCGCGGGAGTGCACGCCGGGCGAGAGGGGTGAGATCCGCCGCCTGCTCCTGGAACTCAAGGTCATCGCCGACGTGGGCCTCGTCGGCAAGCCGAATGCCGGCAAGAGCACGCTGCTCTCGCGGCTCTCGCGGGCTCGGCCCGAGATCGCCGACTACGCCTTCACGACGAAGGCCCCGATCCTCGGGATCGTGGCCATTTCCCGCGACCGGAGCTTCGTGCTCGCCGACCTGCCGGGCCTGATCGAGGGAGCCCATGCGGGGGTCGGCCTCGGCCACGAATTCCTCCGGCACGTCGAGCGGGCCGGCATCCTCGTGCACGTGGTCGAACCGTGCCCGATGGACGGCAGCGACCCGCTCGCCAACTATCGGGCGATTCGCGAGGAACTCGTGCGGTACGATGCCGCGCTGGGTGAGCGGCCGGAGGTGGTCGTGATGAGCAAGTGCGAACTCCCGGGCTCCGACGACGTGCGGCAGGCGCTGGCCCGCGACATCGGTTGCGACGTGATCGGTATCAGCGCGGTCACCGGCCAGGGACTCGACACCCTCCTGCGGGCCGTCGTGAGCGAACTCGACCGGAAGGGAACGGCATGAGTGGCGCGGCGGGTCCGTCCGGCATGGCCGACACCGTGCTGCTCGCCGACGTTGGCAACACACGGATCAAGCTCGCAGCGGTCATCGAGCCGGCCGCTCCGCAGAAGCTGCCTGTCATCGGCCGCCGGCAGGATCTCGTGAGCCGAGACTTCCGGCCCGAAAACTTTGCCGCCTGGCTGGAGGCAGCCGCGGCCGGACCGGCACTGGTGCTCGTGGCCGCGGTCCATCATGCGGCGGCAGCCCGGCTCGAGGCCGTGATCGCCGAACTCACGGTCACGCGGCGGCACCCGGTGCGGCAGCAGCGGATTACGCACGCGCACCTGCCGATCGAAGTCGTCGTTGCCGAGCCGCAGCGGGTCGGCATCGACCGCGTCGCCGGCGCTGCCGCGGCGGCGGTGCTCGCCCAGCCGAGGCGGGCCGCGATCGTGGTCGACTGCGGCACTGCGACGACGGTGGACATGGTCGATCCGAACGGACGATTTCTCGGAGGCGCGATCCTCCCCGGGCCGGCGCTCCTGGCCCGGGCGCTCGCCGAGGGCACGAGC
>JBAVTF010000163.1:0-25793 GCA_049695995.1 Pirellulales bacterium
GCCCTGCCCCGCTACGGTCTCCCCCGCGACCTCGACCCACTGGAAGGTTGGATCGGCAGCGTGCCTGACACGAACAGCCCATGGTCGATACCGCCCATCTCAAGACGAGGCGAGGGGCGACCCATGCCCTGAGAGCCGGCGTATGCCGCCGAGCGCAGGCAGGATGCCGAAGCGAAGGCGGCATCCGAGCGAGCGAAGGGCATGGATGCCCGTAGCGAGCGTCCGGCGACGGGGCGTGGGTCGCCCCTCGCCGGCACCACACACCAAAGGACGCACCTACATCTCGATCTCGTAACCCTTGCGATACGGGCGGGCGAGCATCGCGTTAGCCTGGTCGTCGCCGATGATCTGCTCGGTGACGGCGTCCCACTTCAAGGGCCTGCCGAGGCGGGCGCTGATGCCGGCCAGGTGACAGACGTTGAGCATCTCCATATGGGAATGCACATCCGAGATGGGCATCTCGCCACTGCGGACACACTGCAGGAAGTTGGCCCAGTGGGCCTTGCGCTCGTTGCCTTCCATGGGCATGTGACGGTAGACCTTCGCGACGGCGTTGGCTGGGAGCGGATCATCCTTCAGCGCGTCCACGGGCGCCCCCGCGAGCTTGCCGCGGCTGACGAAGATCGTGCCCTTGTCGCCCTCGATCAGCACACCATTGTCGGTGTCGCTGCGGATCACAACTTGCGTATCGCCAGGAAAATCGGCCGTGAAGTGAAACTCTGTCGCCGTGTTGTAGCGATCGCGTTCCACCGGCATGCCGTCCTTGAACTCGACGGGGTGCGTGGCCGTGCCGCCGATCGCGGTCGGCCCCGCCGTCTGGCCGTTGAGGGCGAGGGCCCACATCGCGATATCAACGTGGTGGGCGCCCCAGTCGGTGAGCTTGCCGCCTGAATACTCGTACCACCAGCGGAACTCGTAGTGGCCGTTGGTATTGGCCGGTGGCCGTTTCTCCTTGCCGTCCTTGTCCACGACGGCCGGCCCCTGAAAGAACCGATATTCGACGGCGGGCGCGGGCCCCAGCCAGCGATCCCAATTCAGCTCCTTCGGGGGTTCCGCGACCGGAATCGCCGGGCTCGACGGCGCGGGCCCAATCGCGGCCTGCACCCGCTTGATCCGGCCAAGCCGCCCTTCTGCCACGAGCGCCATCGCCGTCACGAACAGCGAAAACGTGCTCCGCTGCTGGGTGCCGACTTGCACGACACGGCCGGTCTCTCGCTGCACCTTGCGAATGAGCTTGCCTTCGTCGATCGTGAGCGTGAGTGGCTTCTCGCAGTAGACGTCCTTGCCGGCGAGCATCGCCTCGATGACGGGCTTGGTGTGCCAGTGGTCGGGGGTCGCGACGTGGATCACATCGATATCCTTGCGATCCAGAATCCGCCGGTAGTCGTCGGTGACCATCGCCTTGCCGCCGGCGTGCTTCGCGTTGAAACCGGCCGCTCGACCGGAGTCGACGTCGGCAATCGCCACGATGTCGATCCAGTCCTTCGCGGCGCCGATGTTGGCGTTCGCGATACCCCCGGCCCCGATCAGGCCCAGGGAAAACCGTCCGTTCTTGGACTGCGTCTCGTCAGCCAGCGTCCGCGGCGTCGAGTGGAAATAGGGCACGCCCGTGGCGACGGCGAGCGTGGCGCATGACGAGAGAAAACCGCGACGCGTGTTGTTCATGACGCAGGCTCCAGAGAACGGATGCTGGGACAACGAATGATCGTGGAAGAGAATACCCGTCACCGGCCCCGAACCCAACGGTTCGTTGGACGCAGACCCGGGCCTGCGATAGATTCTGCCCTCGCTGAGAGGACTTCCCCTATGCCCGAGACGGTCACGGACGACCAGATCATGCCGGAGCACGCCGTGCGTCGGCTGTACACCGCGGCCATGATGGCCGAGGTGCTCGACGTCTCGCCGGCCGCCGTCCGGCACTGGGTGCGGGAGCGGCTCTTGGAGCCGATGCGGCGGTCGGGGTCGCTCGAGTGGTTCGACTTCAGCCAGCTCGTGGTGGGCCGGAATCTTGCCCGCTTGCTCCGCGGCGGCCTGTCCTTGCGGGAGATCGACGCCAAGCTGGCCGATCTCGTGGCCGGCGGGGGCCCTGCGGCGGCCCAGGCCACGGACCGGATCGTGGCCGATGGCCGACGGCTCAGCCTCAAAAGCGGCGACCGGCTCCTGGGTGCCGGCGGGCAGCTGCAACTGCCGTTCTACACATCGTCGATCGTCACGGCTGCCGAGCCGATCGACACCCTGCCTGCGGTGCGGCTCATCGACATGGCCGCCGCCCGCATCGCCGCGACATCACCTCAACGCAGCGTTGAGCGGGACGCCGCGGCGGAGGCCACCGAGATTCTCGATCTCGCCGACGACCTCGAGGCCGCAGGTGAATTCGCCGAGGCAGCCGAAGCGATGCGGGCCGTCCTTCAGGCCCAGGGTCCATCGGCGGCGGTGATGTTCACGCTCGCCGAATTGCTCTACCGAGCCGGTGATCTCACCGCGGCGCGGGAGCGATACTACGCGACGATCGAGATCGACCCCGAGCACCTGCGGGCCCGGGCCAGCCTGGGCTGTGTGTTGGCAGAACTCGGCGAGCACGAGCTTGCCCTCGCGGCACTCGAGGGCGTGCTGCGGCAGGAGCCCGACTACGCCGATGCTCACTGGCATATCGCCGGCGTGCTCCACGAAATGGGACGTGCGCGGGACGCACGGCACCATCTCGCCACGTTCCTCACACTCGCCCCAGAGAGCCCGTGGGCAACCCTCGCCCGGCAGCGGCTCGAGGCGTAAACAGCCCGGTCAGTACGCGCCCCAGGGGCCGCGGACGGCGTTCACGCCGAACTGCACGGTGTCGCTGGGCTGATTGGGCGTGGGCAGGAATCGCCCGCCGCCTCCGGCCACGGCTCCCGGCCCTGGATAGGGACGCCGAAACTGATGATAGATCGGCGCCACCCGCGAGCTCGGCACGCCCCAGCCGTATTGCGTTTGGAACTCGGCCGTGGGGGGCACGACGAGTGCGATCGGCCGGCCTTCGGCAGGATCGTACCAGGCGCTATGCCAGCTCTTGCCCTGGCTCCGCAGGAAGTAGCGTTTCTCGATCACGTCATGATGCAGCCAGTGGCCGTCGCACAGGCCGTGGGCACAGCAGTGACCGCAGCCATGTCCGCCGCAGTGGCCGCACCTGTGGTGATGCGCACAGTTCCGCCCACAGCCGTGATGACCTGCATGACCGTGATGGGGTCCATGGCCAGGGCTGACGCAGCCGGACCCTGAGCCGTAGCCACCGGCGCCCGCCGGATAGGCCGGCCCTCCGGCCTGACACACGTGGCTCACCACCCAGCCAAGCGTCACCGCACATGCGACCGCAGCCAGCTGCCTGCGCAGGTCACGAGTCAACTGCCACATTTCGTCTCGCTCCTCTTCAGTACCAGTAGGCACGCACATCGGTCCGCATGCCGGTCACGCCCGCAGGCCGGATGTACCGCCGGCGATGCTTGTAGAGAAACTCATGCGGCATGAACGGGGGATACGTGTACCACGTGTGCCCGACCCGGGGCGGCACCGGCCGCGGCGCCACGTAGAGCTGCGCCCCCATGCCGGGATAGCCGCCGGCCGGCACCGGAGGCGTGTAGAAGTTGTAGAAGACGTCGGGCGTCGGCCCCTCCACCCCGCCGTCGATTGGCAGCGCGCGACATTCCGCGGCCGCCATGCCGGCTGCGATGACCGCCACCACGATCCCACGCCGCATCCATGCGGATCGAAGCATCTCCCACCTCCGTGTGGCACCCAGGCTCGGACGAGCCGGACGGGTGGAAGGCATCCGTGCCTCTCACCGTCACCTGCTCTTTCGGCTCCGCGAGCCCCGGGCAGACAATTTCCGCGCGCACGCCGGACGACCTCGACGCGACAGGCACACCTTCACGTTTCCGCGGGCCGCCCGCAGCGGGACACTGCCGCGGGCCCGGGCGGCAGACTCCCGCTGACCCGCAAAGTCTTCCCCTCTTGCCAAGCCCGCGACAGCCGATCACAGTCTGGTGACCCGACCCCTCGTACCCGCCATGGCCAAAACCAAGCAACGCCCGAGCAAAGCCGCGAAGACCGCCCCTGGCCAGCCCGCAGAGCCGGAGGCAAACGGCCAGCCTGCGGCCGTAGCGAAGCAGCCGGCCAAGCGACGGGCAACCGCCCAGACGCTGGCCGCCGGACAGCGCGACATTTCGGTCAGCGAGTTCTTCGCGAAGAACCGCCACCTGCTCGGCTTCGACTCGCCCCGCAAAGCCCTGCTCACGAGCGTGAAGGAGGCGGTGGACAACTCGCTCGACGCCTGCGAAGAGGCGGGCATCCTGCCGGAGATCTGGGTGCGCATCGAGCAGGTGGGCGAGAGCGGCTCCCGCTACCGCATGAGCGTGCAGGACAACGGTCCCGGCATCGTGGCGAAGCAGATTCCGCTCATCTTCGGCAAGCTTCTCTACGGGTCGAAGTTCCATCGGCTGCGGATGAGTCGCGGCCAGCAGGGCATCGGCATCTCCGCGGCCGGCATGTACGGCGTGCTCACCACCGGCAAGCCGGTGAAGATCATTTCCAAGATCGACGCCAAGCACGCGGCCCACTACTCCGAGCTGCGGATCGACACGAAGACCAACCAGCCGGAGATCTTGAACGGTAAGGGCGAGGGCGTGGACATCCCTTCCGGCAAGGGCGGCGCCGAGCTGATGAAGAAGCACTCGATCGAGTGGGTCGCCGAGAACGACAAAGGCGAGCCGGTCGAGCACGGCACCCGCGTGACGATCGAAATGGAGGCGAAGTTCCAGCGGGGCCGCGGCAGCGTCGAGGAATACCTCGAGCAGACGGCAATTTCGAATCCCCATGCCCGCATCCACTTCCAGGGCCCCGATGGCCCCGAACGCATTCTCGAACGCTCGACCGAGGACCTGCCGCCGGAGCCCAAGGAGATCAAGCCGCATCCCTACGGCGTCGAACTCGGCCGGCTGGTGACGATGCTCCAGGAGCATCCCAAGCTCACCCTCGCCCAGTTTCTGACGCAATCGTTCTCGCGGGTCTCGCACGGCACGGCCAAGAAGATCTGCGACACGGCCAAGCTCTCCACGCGGGTGACAACCGGCAAGCTCGGCCGCGGTGAAGCCGACGCGCTCTTCAAGGCGATCCAAGACACCAAGATTCCGCCGCCGGCCACCGACTGCGTGGTGCCGATCGGCGAGCAGCGGCTGCTGGCGGGCCTGCGGCAGGTCGTGCCGGGCGAGTTCTTCACGGCGGCCACGCGACCACCGGCCGTCTATCGCGGCAATCCGTTCGTGATCGAGGCTGCGCTTGCCTATGGCGGTGGCGTGGCCGCCCAAAAGATCAGCCGCGAGGCCCTTGGCGAGCTGGCAGGCGAGAGCGACGCCCGTAGCCTGAGGCAGTTCCTCACGACCACGTTCAGCGGCCTCGGGGCCGATGCGGCCGACAAGATTCTCGCCGAGGCCCAGCTGGCCCCGAGGCAGTCGCCATCCAAGCTCAAGAAGCCGCAGCTCGACGCCTTGCACGGCGCGATGCAGCATGTGAGCGCCGACGACGGCCAGAGCATGAACGTGCTCCGCTACGCCAACCGCGTGCCGCTCCAGTTCCAGCCGGCGGCCTGTGCCGTCACGCAGACGATGACCTCGACCAACTGGCGGGCCTACGGACTCTCGCAGTCTCGAGGCGGCCTGCCGAGCGGCCCGGTGACGGCGATGGTGCACGTGGCGAGCGTGTGGGTGCCGTTTACGAGTGAGTCGAAGGAGGCGATCGCCTCGTACCCGGAGATTCAGAAGGAGATCCGGCTCGCGCTCCAGGCGGTGGGCCGCAAGCTCGGCATGTACATGCGGCGGCGGCTGCGGGTGGCCCAGGAGGGGCAGCGGCGGAGCATCTTCCTCCGCTACCTCGGCGAGGTGGCCTCCGCGGTCTCGCAGATCAACGGCTCCGACCGTGCAGGCCTCTACGACCAGCTCCTCGCCGTGGCCAAGAAGAAGACGGCCGAGGCCGACGTGAAGCTCGACGACCGCGGCAAGCCGATCCAGGAGGAGGAAGACCTCGAACTCGGCGACAACTGCATCATCGTCCCGCAGACGGTACCTGGCTCAGGAGCGACCGCCGGACCGCCGGAGGGTCAGGCAGACGAGAAGCCCACCCGCACCCGCACCCGTAAGCCAGCGGCGAAGAAGCCGGCCAAGTCCCGGAGTCGAAAATAGCCGGCAACCGCGGTTGGCCCGCCGCGGGCGCCGTAGTCAACATGCTCCGCATGTGGCCCACGGCTCGAACACCACAGGCCCAAGCTATCTGCATGCCGGACCGCCACCCTCCGCACGAATAGCCGGCCCGACGGCCTTCACGCCTCTTGCCGCACACGGAGTGTGCGGACTACGAGGGGAGCGTGCGGACTACGGCCCCCGGCCTCAGCTCAGGATGTCCTGCACCACGTTGCCGTGCACGTCGGTCAGCCGGAAGTCGCGGCCCTGGTAGGGGTAGGTGAGCCGGAGGTGGTCGATGCCCATCAGGTGCAGGATCGTGGCGTTGAGATCGTGCACGTGCACCTTCTGGTCAGGTGTGACGATGTTGTAGGAGTAGTCGTCCGTCGCACCATACGTGAGTCCCGGCTTGATGCCGGCGCCCGCCATGAGCATCGTGAAGCAACGGGGATGGTGATCACGGCCGTAATTCGTCTCGGTCAGCGCGCCTTGCGAATAGATCGTGCGGCCAAACTCACCCCCCCACACGACGAGCGTGTCGTCGAGCAGTCCGCGGCGCTGTAGGTCGTCGAGCAGCGCGGCCGTTGCCTGGTCGGTGTCCTTCGTCTGGCCCTTGAGCGCGGGCGGGAGGCCGAAATGATGGTCCCAGCCCATGTGGAAGAGCTGCACGAACCGCACGCCCTTCTCCGAGAGCCGACGGGCGAGCAGGCAGTTGAAGGCGTAGCTGCCGGGGCGGTGCACGTCGGGGCCGTAGGAGTCGATGACGTGCTTCGGCTCATCGTTGAAGTCGATGATCTCCGGCACGCTCGCCTGCATGCGGAAGGCCATTTCATATTGGGCGGTACGAGCCGCAATCTCGGGATCACCGATCGCCGTGCTGCGAGCGGCGTTGATTGTCGCGATCCTGTCGAGCGTGGCCCGCCGCATCTGGCGGTCGATGCCGCCTGGGTCCGCCAGATAGAGGACCGGGTCGCCGGTATTGCGAAACCGCACTCCCTGGTGCTGGCTAGGCAAAAAACCCGCGCCCCAGAGGCGATCGTAGAGCGGCTGGTCGTCCTTGCGGCCCGAGCCGAAACTCGTGAGCACGATGTAGGCGGGCAGGTCGGCATTCTCACTGCCCAGGCCGTAGCTCACCCATGAGCCGATGCTGGGCCGGCCGGCGAGCTGGTGGCCCGTCTGGAAAAACGTGATCGCCGGGTCGTGGTTGATCTGCTCGGTGTACATCGAGCGGATCATGCACCAGCGGTCGGCATGCCGGGCGATGTTGGGCACGAGGTCGCTGAACCACATGCCGCTCTCGCCGTGCTGGGCGAACCGGAACATGGACGGCGCCACGGGAAAGTTCTTCTGGCCGCTCGTCATCGTGGTCAGCCGCTGTCCCTGGCGGATCGATTCAGGAAGATCCTCACCCCGCCGCTTGGCCATCTCGGGCTTGGGATCGAAGAGATCCATCTGCGAGGGTGCGCCCGACTGGAAGAGGTAAATCACCCGCTTCGCCTTCGGCGGAAAGTTCGGAAATGCCGCCTTGGAAGGTCCGGTCACGGAGGCGGCCTGCGCAGCCTGCGGCTGCATAAGACTCGCGAGGGCGGCATATCCGAGACCGCCCGCGGTACCGCCGAGGAATACGCGGCGATTCAGGGCATCTTGCGTGCGGATCAGATGGTTCATGGCTTCACTCCCGCGTCACGAATTCGTCGAGGTTGATGATCACGTTGGCCGCTAGAGAATAGGCAGCGAAGTCAGCGGCAGGCACGGTGTCGGGCTTCTTCACGAGCCCCACGGCTCCATACTTCTCGGCCCGTTCGGGAGCGGCCGCGAATATGGCCTGATCGGCCTCGAAGCCGTTCACGAGCGCGGCGAGCTCGTCGGCCGTGGGCGTGCGGCCGATGGCCAGCCGGAAGCCGTACGCGATCCGCCCGGCCGGCGTCGTGCCCCCTTCGGCGACCATCCGCTTCGCCAGGCCGTGGGCCGCCTCCACGAACGTCGGCTCGTTGAGGAGCGCCAGCGCCTGGAGCGGCGTGTTGGTCCGCGATCGCTTGACGATGCAGGTCTCGCGATTGGGCGCGTCGAAGAGGAGCATGGTGGGCGGCGCCGCCGTCCGCTTCCATACGGTGTACATGGTGCGGCGATACCGGCCGGCCCCGGTGTCGGGCTTGTAGCCACGGAGATCGCCGTACTTGCTCGTCTCATCCCACACACCGTCTGGCATCCAGGGCCGCACGCTCGGGCCACCGACCGTCGGCACGAGCAGTCCCGAGGCGGCGAGCGCCGCATCCCGCACGGCCTCACCCGGCAGCCGGATTCGCGGCGCCCGCGCCAGCAGCCGGTTGGCAGGATCCTGCGCGAGCTTCTCCGGGGTCAGGGTCGCGGTTTGCCGATAGACGGCACTGGTAACGACCAACTTCACGAACCGCTTCATGTCCCAGCCCGATTCCATGAACTCCGCCGCCATCCAGTCGAGCAGTTCGGGGTGGCTGGGGTATTCGGCCTGACTGCCAAGATTCTCGCTCGTCTTCGAGAGGCCGGTGCCGAAGAGCCGCTCCCACATTCGGTTCACCCACACCCGTGACGTGAGCGGGTGCTCGCGCGACACGAGCCACTTCGCCAACGCGAGCCGGTCGGGCTTCGTGCCTTCCGGGAGTTGCGGCAGGAAGGCGGGCAGTGCCGCGGTCACCTTCTCGGCCCGCTTGTCATACTCGCCGCGGGTGAGCACGAAGGCCTCGCGAACCGGCCCCTCCTTCATCACCATCGCGCTCGTGAGCGAATCCCGGAACGCCTCCACGCTCTTCTTTGCGGCATCGCGGGCCGCCTCTGCCCGCCGAATCGGACCATCGACGTTGGCCCGGTAGAACTTTGCGATTTCAGTTTTCTGTTGTGGCGACCGCTGGCCGGGCTCGGCCGCGATTGCCTCCTTCACGGGCTGCGGTAGCGTCGAGCCGCCGACGCCGAGCATCGAGGGCTCATCGCCCGAAAACGCGATCCGGAAGCGTCCGATCGAGTGGCCGTCGATCGCCTCCTGACGGATCCGCACGACGAGCCGGGCGTTTTCCGGGAGCGTCACCGGCTTGGCGGGAAACACGGCGATCTGCCGTGGCACTCGCTTTGCCGGATCGTCGCCATCGATCGCCCAGCCCTTGCCTTTCTCTCCCTTCAGCTGCAGGACGCTGGAGGCCGGCCAGCCGTTCTGCTCGTAACTCGCCTCGGCGCGGACCAACTCCATGGGGATCACCTTGGCATCGCCCGGCGCCTCGATTTCGGCCTCGATCTTCGTGACCACCACGTTGCCGTTGCCTGACCGGCCGAAGCCGCCGGCGGCAAGGCTGGCGTCGGAGAGCAGCTCCAGGCGGATACCGCCAATTTTGTCCGCCGGTACGAGCGTCTCGAACTCGTAGGTGTCCTTCGGGGATAGCTTGCCTTCGACGAACCACGAGCCGTCCTCGCTGCGCCGGAAGGTCGCCCCGCCGGCGCTTCTCAATTCGAGCGGCTCGAACGGCTCCCAGGCCTCCTGCGGAGCTGCGATGGCCGGGCGGATCGATTGCTCCCACTGGGCAACGAGTGTGTCGATATTCGCCCCTTCTGCCTTGACTGCGGCCTCTGCATCGGTGACGACCTGATTGAGCCGGGCCAGTTCCCGTTCCTGCTCCGGCGACGGAAGCAGGTGCACCGGATCGACGTTGCCGCCGCCACGGTGCGTCGAACCCGAGTTCGTGCCCGTCTCGGGCACATTGTTGAACAGCGCGAAGAGCGAATAAAACTCCTTTTGCGAGAGCGGATCGTATTTGTGGTCGTGGCATCGCGCGCACCCCACCGACAGCGCCATCCATGTCTGTCCCGTCGTTTCGACGCGGTCGATCACCGTCTCCACCCGCCACTCCTCGGCGATGATGCCCCCCTCGCCATTGAGCCGGTGATTGCGGTTGAAGCCAGTAGCCACGATCTGGTCGCGGGTCGGGTTCTCCAGCATGTCGCCGGCGAGCTGCTCGATCGTGAATCGATCGAACGGCATGTTGTCGTTGTAGGCCTTGATGAGCCAGTCACGCCACGGCCAGTTCTGCCGGCTGGAGTCGGTCTGGTAGCCGCTGGAGTCGGCGTAACGGGCAGCATCGAGCCACTCGATCGCCATCCGCTCGCCGTAGTGCGGACTGGCCAGCAGCGTGTCGACGTATTTCTCGTAGGCGTCGGGCGACGCATCAGCCAGGAACGCATCGACAGCAGCCGGGGCTGGCGGCAGCCCCGTGAGGTCGAGCGCGAGTCTGCGGGCGAGCGTCACGCGATCGGCTTCGGGATTCGGCGTGAGCCCTTGCAACTCGAGCCGCGCGAGAATGAACCGGTCGATCGGCGTCTTGGGCCAGGTCGTGCTTTTCACCTCGGGCACCGCCGGCCGCTCTACCCGCTCGAAGGCCCAGTGGCCGCGATACTCCGCCCCTTCGGCAATCCACCGTTTCAGGATGTCGGCCTCGGCCGTCGTGATCGGCTTGTTGAGCCGGGGCGGCGGCATGACGACGTCAGGATCGGCACTCGTGATCCGGGCGATGATCTCGCTCTTCGCCACGTCGCCGGGCACGATGGCCGTGGCACCGCTGTCGAGCACGGCGATGGCGGCGTCGCGGAGATCGAGCCGCAGCCCGGCCTGCCGATCCTCGTTGTCGGGGCCGTGGCAGGCAAAACAGCGGTCCGAGAGGATCGGACGGACGTCGCGGTTGAAATCGAGCTTCGCATCCGCAGCGTGGCCCCGGGACGGCAGCCAGAGGAGCGTGCCGCTCACGCAGGCAACCAGCAAGAGGCCGGCGAACCAGCGCCGGCAGACGGTGCATCCCATCGGTGTCCTCACCAAAGCTGTGGGAAACACCCGCGTCGCCGTTCGGCGGCCGCCCGGGGTCCGGGAAGCCGGCCGTCAAACGCGGACCCGATGCGGGTCGATCGGCGGGACTTCCATTACTCTACCGCGGATTCATCGCGCGGCAAAAGCCTGCGTCTGCCGCAGGCCTGCAGAAACGCCGGTGCGTTCAGTTCGCGTCGTCACCGCCGACGGAGATTCTCGCCTCGGGCAGCCGCTCCTGAAGCCGGCGAACCGCCTCGGCATCGACGGCCGTGCGTTGCAACGAGAGCTCACGCAGGGCAGCGAGGTCAGCCAGTTGGCTGATGCCCGCGGCTGATACGGCCGTCGAGCCGATCGAAAGCCAGCGGAGCCGTCGCAGGTCTGCGATCGTGGCCAGGCCCGCGTCGGTGAGACGCGTGTCTGCGAGATTCAGCCATTCGAGATCACCGAGACCCGCGAGATGGGCGACGCCATCGTCACCGACCGGCACCCGCCAGCAATTGAGCCGACGGAGCGATCGGAGTTGGCCGACAGGCTCGAGGGCCGCATCATCGAGTTGCACCGACTCGCTGAGATCCAGATCCTGCAGGCCATCGAGCGCGACGAGATGCGCGAGGCCGGCGCCGGTGACGGCGGTGCGGGCCAGCCGCAGCCGCCGCAGCCGCGGAAACGTTGCCACGACAGCCAGATCCTCGTCACGGACGAGCGTCTGAGCAAGCGTCAGCTCCTCGAGGTTCACCAGTGGCGTGATCGCCGTCAGGCCGTCACCGCCGACCCAGAGATGATCGAGCATGAGGACCCGCAGCTTCGTGAGCGGCGCGAGCTGACCAAGGCCGGCGTCGTCCACGGTCGTGGCCCCCGACTTGCCGGAGAGCCGTAGCGCCACGAGGTCGGTGAGACCGGAGAGCGTGGCCAGGTCGGCATTCGTGACGGCGCAGGCACGAAGGTCCAGATCGACCACGGCTCCGGCCTCGTTCCGCTTGGCGATGCCACCCGCCGCCACGAACCGGGCCACGGTGTCGGCCGGCTCCGCTGCCTGCGCGGCATAAGCCGGGAAAGCCAGCACGACTGCCGCAAGCACTGCACCGAGTCGCTTCATCAAATGACCTCCCAACCCGGGCGATAGTGCTTGCGGATGAACCGGTCGGCCTCCGGGCAGTTGGTGGCCGCGAGCGCCGCCGCATCCCACTCCAACCGCTTGCCCGCGCGATACGCCACCGAGCCGAGCAGTACCGCCTCGGAGAGCGGACCGGAGTAGCCGAAGTGGCAGGTCGTCGGAGTGCCGTCGCGGCAGGCGGCGATCCATTCGGCGTAGTGCCCGATCGACTTCGGGATCGACTGCGGCGGGGGCGTGAACCCGGCGAACTTCTCGCCCGGAAAAAGTCGATAGCCGCCGTAATCGGCGAACATCATCCCGTCGCGGCCGACGAACATCACGCCGTTGCCCGGCACCTTCTGTCCGGCCACTTCTTTCGGGATCCGGTTGCCGTCGTACCAGGTGAGGGCCACCGGCGGCTGGTCGCCCCGGGCCGGGAACTCATACCGCACGACCAGGCCCACGGGGCAGGTTTCAGGATCAACCTCTGCTCCCTCGGCCGCACAGGCCGTTGGGTATTTCAGGTCGAGGGCCCAAAATGGCAGGTCCATGTAGTGGCAGCCCATGTCACCGAGCGTGCCGTTGCCGAAATCCCAAAACCGTCGCCAGTTCGCCGGGTGATAGGCGCCCGCCGCGAACGGACGCTCCGGCGCCGGCCCAAGCCAGAGATCCCAGTGCAGCGTCGCCGGCGGCTCTTGAGCCCCTTCCGGCCGCTTGCCGCCGCCCCACGATTTGCCGACCCAGACATGCACCTCGTGCACTGGGCCGATCGCCCCGCCACTGATGATTTCCACGACCCGGCGGTAGTTGTCGCCGGCATGAATCTGCGTGCCCATCTGCGTGGCGACGCCCGCCTTCGCCGCCTCCTCCGCGACAAGCCGGGCCTCGGCCACCGTGTGGGCCAGCGGCTTCTCGCAGTAGACGTGCATCTTCTTGCGAATGGCCCGGATCGAGGCCGGGGCATGGTGGTGGTCGGCCGTGCTGACCACGACGGCATCGACCGTGCCCGCCTCCTTCTCGATCAGTTCGCGATAATCGACGTACGTGCGGACGTCGGGGAACCGGGCCGGCCGCTCCTTCTCGACCTCCTTGTCCCCTTCCTTCGCCTTGAATATCTGCGGCTTCGTCTGCCGCGCCATGAACGTGTCGTCCACGTCGCACATCGCCACGATCTTCGCTCCGGGCACCGCTGCCACTCCGCCGACATTGTCAGCGGCCCGATTCGCCACGCCGATGCAGGCCACCTGCAGCAGGTCGTTGGCACCCAGCGCGGGCCGGGCTGAAAGGCTGCTGAACACACCCCCCGACAATCCGGCGAGGCCGGCAGAGAGAGTCTTGACCGCGGTGCGGCGGGAAACCATGACTCGTGATGCCATCATGAAACTCCTGGGAAGGAATGCTATCGAGCAAGGAGGCCCCTGATCCGATGCCGGCTACCGCTCCTTGATGAACACGTTGCGCACTCGCATCGGTGCCCCATGGGTCTGAATCTGGATCGGGCCCGTGGCGGGCAGCGGCTTCCCCTTCTCGAAGAAGTTCGCCAGCGGCGCCGCATCGACCACCACCTGACCGTTGAGCACGACGGTCACCTGCTCACCGACCATCGTGATCCGCGTCTGGTTCCACTCAGCGATTGGCTTGTCGGCCTTTACGAGCGGCCATTTCCCTGGTGCATCGGCGGGGTTGTTCCACAGGCCACCGGAGCCTTTCTGGCAGCCGTGCTTAAAATCGCGTGCACACTGCGGATCCCAGATCTGCACCTGCGGATTCCCGCGGAGGTAGATGCCGCTGTCAGCGCCGGGTTTCGGAAGCATCCACTCGACATGCAGCTCGAAGTCGCCGTAGTCGCGATCGGTCGTGAGAAACACGCCATGGCCGTCGCTCACGATCACGCCGTCCTGCACCTTCCAGTGGGCAGCGAGGTCGTCATTCCATTGCTTCTGCCGTGACGCACGCTCGTCGGGCGAGCCCTCCGCGTCTTTCCGCGGATCAAGATGGGGGCGGCCCCGCCAGCCCGAGAGATCGCGGCCATTGAAGAGCGGCGTGAAGCCCGCCGGCGGCTCCGCCCCAACAAAGGTGCCAGCCACCACGTCCAGGCAAGCGAGGAAAAACAAAACGAAGCGGAATCCTGTAGTCAAAGCATCTTCTCCAGATGTGGTGGGTGGCACCTTTTCAGACGGGGACGGGTGTGCCGCCTTGAGCGGCGCTCGTGTCAGCGGCGAAGATCACGGCGAACGTGCGGGCGGCTTCGCGGAAGCTCGTCAGCGGCATCGCCTCGCCCCGATCGAGGGCGTCGAAGAACGCCTGGAACTGGGCCTGATAGGGGTGGTCGCTCACGTCGCCGGAGTCGAGCATCTTCATCGAGAGCTTGCTCCAGTGGCCCTTGTCGGCCTTCAGCTTCATCGAGTGGAAGCGGTCGTCGAGCAGGCTCCCCTCACTGCCGACGAGGTGCGTGTGGAAGTAGTACGGCTGCAGACAATCGACGATCGCGGCCGTCTTGCCCACGGCGCCATTCTTGAATCGCAGGATCGTGACGCTCGACGTGTCGTATTCATACGGGGTGAAAAACTCGCTGGCCGACTTCGTACTCAGGCTCGACACGCTCTCCACCTCATCTCCCATGAGCATGAGCAGCGCATCGAGAGCATGACAGCCAGCCGTGAGCAGGGCGCTGCCCCCCTGCTTCTTCCCCGTGTTCCACCGGTACTGGCCATACCAGGGGCCGATCCCGTGGTAGTAGTCCACCTCGCCATAGTGCAGCCGGCCAAGCAGCCCCTCGTCGAGCAGGGCCTTCGTCACCTGGAACTGGTTGGAGAACCGGCACTCGAAGCAGACGCAGCCCTGCACGCCGTTGGCCTCGGCCGCTGCCACGATCTCGTGGACTTCCTCCGGTGAGTTGGCCATCGGCTTCTCCATGATCACGTGCTTCTTCGCCTTTGCCGCCGCGACGGCCTGGTCGCGGTGCAGGCTCGGCAGGCCAGTGATGTCGACGACGTCGATGCCGGGATCGGCCAGCATGTCGTCAAGCCGCTGATAGACGCGGATCTGGCAGCCGTGCTTCGCGGAAAGCTCCGCCGCATCGAGCGGCCGCGACGAAGAGACGGCCACGACGCGGCCCTGTCGGGTGGCATTGATGGCAGCCACGTGGGCGGTCGCCGCCCAGCCGTAGCCCACGATGCCAACATTCAATCTCTTCATTTCCCGGGCTCCAGTTTGTGCAGCACGAATCCTTCGATCGCCTCGTATTCGGGCAGACCCAGCTTGTCGTAGATCCGAGCCGTGTCGCGATTGCGGTCCTCAGCCCGCTGCCAGAACTCCCGCGGGTCGCTGGGCCCCGGAAAGAGGGCCCTGTCTTTTTGGCTCTCGTGCTTGAAGATCGCCATCCGCTTCCGCTCCACCTCGTCGGGTGAGAGCGGCACCGCCATCTCGATCTCGTGCGGCTCCCACTCCTGCCAGGCGCCGCGGTAGAGCCATAGCTCGCTCTGCTTCGCCCAGTCCCGATCCTTCACCTGCTCAAGCGCCTGCGTGACGGCCGAGAGGCAGACCCGATGCGTGCCGTGCGGGTCGGAGAGGTCGCCGGCGGCATAGACCTGGTGCGGCTTCACACGCTCGAGCAGGTCAACGGTGATGGCGATGTCCCGCGGACCGATCGGCAGCTTGCGAACCTTACCCGTCTCGTAGAACGGCAGGTCGAGAAAGTGGATGTGCTCGGGCTTCACGCCCGAGTAGCGGGCGCCGGCCCGGGCCTCGGTCCGGCGGATCAGGCCTTTGACGAGCTGTAGTTCCGGCAGGTCGACGGCACCGGCGGGCTTCGTCTTCAAGAACGTGCGGACCTTGTCGGCCACCTCCTCCGCCTTCGCTCCCACACCGAACGCCCGGCAGAACTCCTCCACGAAGTCGACGTGGCGATCGGCCGACTCGTCCCACACGGCGATGTTGCCGCTCGTCTGATACGCCACGTGTACCTCGTGCCCCTGCTCGCAGAGCCGGATGAACGTGCCCCCCATGCTGATCACGTCGTCATCGGGGTGCGGACTGAACACGATGACCCGCTTGGGAAACTCGGTCGCCTTGCGGACCTCGGCCGCCTGGTCGAGCCCGCGGATCCGCCGCGGCGCCCCCGGCTTGCCGGCCGGCCAGCCGGTGATCGTGTCCTGCATCGCCCGAAACACCTCGATGTTGATGTCGTAGGCCCGGCCCCGATTGGAGAGCAGGTCCTGCAGGCCGTGCTCGTTGTAATCCTCGTCGGTGAGCTTGAGGATCGGTTTGCCGAGCGTGATCGCCAGCCAGATCACGGCCTTCCGCGTGAGCGACTCGGTCCACTCGAGTCCCATCGTGTCGAGCGGCCCCACCAGCCATGGCGACTCGAACCGCGTGAGCCGCGCGGCGGCGGCCCGGTCGAGGACGAACCGCGCGTCGGCATGCTGCTGCAGTGCGCTGGCCGTCACGTGGCTGCACGACGGCTCCTCGACCGCCTTCCGCACGATCGATGCCTTGTGCTCACCGAACGCCAGGAGCACCACCCGCCGTGCGTCGAGGATCGACCCCACGCCCATCGTGATCGCCTGCCGCGGCACGTTCCACTCGCCAAAGAAGTCGCTGGCGGCGTCGGACCGTGTCACGCTGTCGAGCGTGATGAGCCGCGTGCGGCTGTCAAGCGGGCTGCCCGGCTCGTTGAAGCCGATATGCCCAGTGCGGCCGATGCCGAGCACCTGCAGATCGATCCCGCCTGCCTCCCGAATTTGCTCCTCATACCGGCCGCAGGCGCGGGCCACGTCACCGCGGACCAGCGTGCCGTCGGGGATGTGGATCGCCGCGGCCGGGATGTCGACGTGGTCGAAGAGGTGCTCCCGCATGAAGCGGTGGTAGCTCTGGAGCGCGTCGGGCTGCATCGGCCAGTATTCGTCGAGGTTGAACGTGACGACCGTCTTGAACGACACGCCCTCCTCGCGGTGCAGGCGGATGAGTTCGTCGTAGACGCCCACGGGCGTGCTCCCCGTGGCGAGGCCAAGCACCGTCTTGAGGCCGGCCCGGGCCCGCTCTGTGACGAGATCGGCGATTTCCCGCGCCACGGCTCGGCTGGCGTCGCCGGGCTGGTCATAGACGGTGACGGGAATCCGCTCGACCGTGTGCACGTGCGGAAGCGGACCGCGGTAGATCGGTGGCGTGGCGGTGCCAGAGGCGGCGTTCATCAGATGCTCCTGTGGTCATGATCCTGAAGCAAACGGCGGAGCCGGCAGCTACACGAGCTTCGTCCGGCCCGGAATGGCGTGCGTCGCCGCGGGCAAGGCACCGTCCCAGGCGAGAGCCTTGGGAAAGAGGTCGAGTTGCGACTCCTTGGTCACGAAATCCCACGTGACCCGCTGCCCGGTATACGCCGCCAGTCGGCCCATCACCGACACCAGCGAGCTGTCGGCGGTCTGCTTCAGCTCGACGATCGGCGCGCCGGCGCGGATCGAGTCGACGAGATCCTTATGCTCCTGCTGATACGCGGCGCCGATGTTGCCGGGCGTCTGCCAGACCACCTTCCCGGCTCGGTCGAGGATCTTCGAGCCCGCGTTCATGGCGCCGATGTGGCACGTGCCCTGGGAGCCGTACACGATGTTGCTGTTGTCAGCCGCGGACCCAGGAATCTGCCGGCACATGAACGATACCGTCCGATTGCCGGGATATTCGTAGTCGATGCTCATCGAGTCCCACATCTCGCTGTCGGCGGGCCGGGTAAACCGGCCGCCGGAGCCGTAGGCCGCGACCGGGTTGTCGCCCATCAGCCAATTGATCGTGTCGATGTTGTGGACGGCCTGCTCGCAGATCTGGTCGCCGCTCAGCCAGATGAAGTGCATCCAGTTATTGAGCTGGAACTGGGCGTCGCTCATCGCGGGCTGGCGGCCGCGGTACCAGATCCCGTTCGAGCAATACCGGCTCGTCGCGTGGATCACGTCGCCGATCTCCCCCCTGCGGATCCGCTCGACAGCCTCGATGTAGCTCGGCTGGCGGCGGTACTGCGTGCCGGTGACGATGGCGGTACGCTGGGCCACCGCCTTGTCGTGGGCCTGGAGGCAGATACGGTAACCCGCCGGATCCACGCACACCGGCTTCTCCGCGAAGACGTGCTTCCCCGCCTCGACCGCCTCCAACAGATACCGCGGCCGGAAGCCGGGCGACGTGGTGAGGAGCACGATGTCGACGGTCGGATCGTCGAGGATTCGCTTGTAGCCATCCAGGCCGCCGTGGATCTTCGCGTCATCGATCGCCACCTTGTCGCCGTGGGACGCGAGGCTCTTCCGCAGGGCCGCGCACTTGGCCGGGTAGAGGTCGGCTGCCGCGACGATCTTCACGCCCTTGTTGATCGACAGGGAGTCGTTGACGGCGCCGCTGCCACGCCCGCCGCAGCCCACGATGCCGAGTCGCAGCTCGCGCACCTCCTCCGCGGCGGCAACCGACGAGTGAATCATCAGGCCGGAGGCGAGCGACGCGGCCGCGCCCGTCCCGAGAAAGCCACGGCGGCTCGAAGTCTGATCCATCATAGACTGCCTCCCAATAGAAGCCCTCAGCGCAATCGCCGGGATCTGCAGACGAAACTCCTCGCCTTTCACTACTCCATTTATCAACCGAGCAGGGCTGTCTTCATCTGATCGAGCACCGTTTTCAGCCGGGCCACGCCCCCCCCGCCTACTTCTGCGGAGACCCAGCCCTTGAAGCCGATGTCGGCGAGCGCGGCACGCACGGCCGCCCAGTCGATGTCGCCGGCGGTGATATCGACGAAGCCCTTCCACTTGCCTTCAGCGTCGCCCTTGGCATTGGAATAGCCCTTGATGTCGAACTTGACGATTCGCGGCCCGAGCTCACGAATCCAGGCGGCCACGTCGCCATAGCGGACGTGATTCCCGAGGTCGAAGAAGGCACCGACCCATGGGCTCTCGAAGCTGTCGATGTAGTCGGCGAATGGTGTGACCGACTGCGTGCGTGGCCCGTCATCCTGGTAGAAGAGGCCGTTCCATACGTTCTCGAACAGGATCCGCTGACCGAGCGTGGCCGCCAGCGGGATCGCCTTCCGAATCTCCTCGCGGGCCCGAGCGGGCCCCTCCGGCCCATCGCCCCTCTTGCCAACGACGATGAGCACGCCGCTGCCGCCGGCCGCGTGCGACACGCGGATGCAGTGCATGAGGTTGGCCAGCCCCTGAGCCCGCACCGTGTCGTCGGGACTCGTGAGCGTCTTGCCCCAGTGGGCATGGTTGATGGCGTTGTGAATGAAGACGCCCGTGCGGACCGCCGCCTCCCGCAGCTGCTCGGGCGTCACCGTTGCCGCCTCGTCGAAATCGACACCGTCCATCCCGGCCTCACGGGCAGAGGCGAGCCGCTCGTCGAGGCTCCCGCCCTTGGTCATCGTGTATTTGCAAGAGAACAGAAGCCCCTGCGTGGGCTCTGGCTCGGGCACAACGGAGGGAGTGGCCGGGTTCGTCACGGCATCATCCGCGTGGACCGCACTGGAGGCGACGGCAGCGGCGACCGATGCGAGCAATTCGCGGCGTTTGTGGCGCATGAGAACTCCGAAAAGCGTGAGCGAGCATCTTCGCCCCTGCGGATTCCGGCCGAAATACCCAAACGTCCAAAGTCATGTCTATTTGTACTCCACGCGAACTGATTGACACTGCCAGCAGATGGCGAGAGAAGCCTGTGTTTCGTATTATTTTCGGCGTCCCTGTCGCACACCACTCGCTACCTGCCCGGCGTGCCATGCGTAAAAGTTCCAAGGAATACTTTCGCTATCTCGCTGTGAACCCGCGCGACCATGCCTGGGGTCTCTGCGTGACCGGCGCCGGGTACCAGCCGGCAGCGCCGGGATCGGCCGGCGTGCCGCGGCGGCGGCATCCCCCTGGGCACTTTTATGCCTGGGATGCCGGCCGGGTGCTCAACGAGTATGCACTGGTCTACGTGACCCACGGCCAGGGCGAGTTCGACTCGCAGGCCACGGGCCTACGATCACTCGAGGCTGGCGATGCGCTGATCCTATTTCCCGGCGTGTGGCACCGGTATCGGCCGCTCAAGGACACGGGCTGGGGCAGCTATTGGATTCACTTCGAGGGGGAGACTGCTGATCGGCTGCGAACCACCGGCGCGATCCAGCCCCAGCAGGCCGTGCTCCGAGCCGGCCTCGACGAAACCATTCTTCACGGATTCACGACCGTGCTCGACGCCCTGCACGCCGAATCCGCAGGCTTTGCCCAGGTCGCCGCGGCCCGCACGATGGAGATCCTGGCCCGGATCGTCGGCGCGGCCGCGACCGAACGGCCCGTCCCCAGGCTACAAGCGATCGTCCGCCGGGCCCGGCTGATGCTGGAAGAGGATCCGGGCGGCCTGCCACATGTCGAAGAGATGATCTGCACGTTCGACGTGAGCCGCACGCACTTCTTCCGCGTGTTCAAGGAACAGACGGGGCAGAGCCCCTACAAGTATCATCTCCAGCTCACGATTCGCCGCGCGGCCGAGATGCTCCGTGACTCGCCGATGTCGGTGAAGCAGATCGCAGTGACGCTCGGCTTTCGCAATCCCTACCACTTTTCAAAGCTGTTCAAGCTGAAGACCGGCTCGTCGCCCCGCGACTACCGCCAGCACTGGCGGTCGGTATCGGCCCGTGAGGCCGTGACGACCAGTTGAACGACATCCAGTGCTTCCTGTATTGACCCCGCCTTCCCGGAGCACTTCCATGCAGTTCACTCCTGGCGTCCTCACCGCCGGCCTCATCATCATCGCCAGCTGTCTCGGCGCGGTCCGTGCCGAGGATGCATCGCCAGTTCCCGCGGGCTTCACGCCGCTCTTCAATGGCACCGACCTCACCGGCTGGGCTGGGGCGGTCGACAACTACGAGATCCGCGACGGTGCGATCGTCTGCAAGCCCGGCAAGGGGGGCACACTCCACACGAAAGATTCCTACGGCGACTTCATCGTGCGGTTCGAGTTCCGCTTGCCGCCCGGGGGCAACAACGGCCTGGCGATCCGCTATCCGGGCAGCGGTGATCCAGCCTACACGGGAATGTGTGAACTGCAGGTGCTCGACAGCGAGCATCCGAAGTATGCGAAGCTCGATTCCCGGCAGTATCACGGCTCCGCCTACGGCATGGCCGCTGCCCGCCGCGGCCACCTGCGGCCCACGGGCGAGTGGAACGAGCAGCAGGTGACCGTACAGGGCTCACGAATCACGGTCGAACTCAACGGCACGACGATCCTCGACACCGACCTAAAAGACGTGACCGAGTTTCTCGACGGCAAAGCCCACCCCGGCAAGGATCTGAAGGATGGCTTCTTCGGGTTCTCCGGCCACGGCGATCCGGTGATGTTCCGCCGCATCGCGATCAAGCGCCTGTAATTCCGCAAACGTTTGTAGGCCCGTCACTCCGTGACGGGCAGCCCGTTGCGGAGCAACGGGCCTACAGTGAGCTGTCGTTCAGCCCCGCTGCTCTTTCGCCGACCGCTCGATGATCTCGCGCCGGCTCGTGGGTCTACTTGCCTGCCTTCAGCCCGGCCACCTCGGCCTCGAGCTTCTCGATCCGCTCCTCCATCTCCTTGAACTTCGCACGGGCCTTCTCCATGCGGTCCCTCATCTCTTCCATCCGCTTGCGGCCTTCCTCCATCCGCTTCTCCACCCGCTCACGGACCTCGGGCGGCAGCTCCTCGAGCCGCTTCTCCATCCGCTCCTTCATCTCGGGAGACATCTCGCCCCACATCGGGCCTGGGCCGGGACCGAATCCGGGACCGGGATGATGGCGATGTCCGTGAGGCGGACGGCTGTGCTCACCACGTGGGCCGTCACTGTCGTGCGGGGGGCGACGATGGAGAGGTCGGTCATGCGGGGGCGGCCCGCCATGCTCCATACGCTCGACCACGCGGCCGAGCTTCTCCACGATCCGGTCGAGCCGGTCGAGGGAGTCACCGCCGCCCGATCGCTCGTATGCGGGAGCATCGTCGTCGGCCCGCACCGTCCGCAGCCGATCCGCCGCCACCAGCAGGCCCACACCACAGCCGGCCACGGCCAGCCATTTCCAGAAGGTATGCATCGGAGTTCTCCTTGAGAGCAGAAAAAGAGGGAAGTCAGGGCTCGTCGCCGGGCGGCCAGTATGCTGTGCCCACCATCATGAACGGCCCGGCCCCCGGAAAGTTTCGCGACCCCGCCCTCGCCGATTTCGGCGTGGATGCCGCGGGATACGGCCGCCGGCTGGAACGGCTTGGGGGCGTGCTCGTGGACCGCCCCCTGCCCCTGACCACGGCCCGCCGAGCCCTGCCTTCTCTCTGGCAGGACGCCGCGGCCGCCTTTACAGGCACCGGCACGGCCGGCGTCGGCGAGGGGCACTGGGAACTCGCCGGCGACATTCCCGAGCCGTGGCTCGTAACGGTGCCGGTGGGCACGGCGACACTCAGGCTGGAGGTGAAGCCAGCTGCTTCCGGACAGATCGGCGTGTTTCTCGAACAGGCCGAGCAGTGGCACTGGCTCACCGAGCAAACGCCGCCAGGGAGTGCGATGCTCTCGCTCTTCGCCCATTCGGGCGCCGCATCGCTGAGCCTGGCTGCGGCAGGCGCGGAGGTGGTGCATATCGATGCCTCGAAGCCGTCGGTCGAGCTGGCGCGGCGCAACGCCGCCGCCTCGGGCCTTGCCGCCGCACCCATTCGCTGGATCTGCGAAGATGCCGCCGTGTTCGTGAAGCGGCAGCTCAAGCGCAGCGGGTCGTTCTCCGGCGCCGTGCTCGATCCGCCCTCGTGGGGCCACGGGCCCAAGGGCCAGTCCTTCGCCATCGACCGCGATCTCGTGCCGCTCTTGAACGATGTGGCCACGCTCATGGCGAGGCACACCGTCGGCCCGCGCGGCCCGCTCCTGCTCTCGTGCCACTCGCCCGGCTGGCATCCGCGCCGGCTGCACGACACACTCTCGATAGCCTGCCACGACGCCGGCCTTATCGGAGGGAAGGTCGAGAGCGGCCCGCTCACCTGCACCGACGACTCCGGCCGCCCGCTCGAACTCGGCAGTTTCGCCCGCTGGGCTCTCTCGCGATGACCATTCCATATTCATGCGACACGATTACCAGCCCGGCCAACCCACGGGTGCGGCAGGCTGCAGCCCTGCGTGAGGCCGACGCCCGCCGCGACTCGGGCCTCACGCTCGTGGACGGCCGCCGTGAACTCTCCCGCGCGGCCGCCGCTGGCGTGACGATCGACGAGGTGTTCGTAGAGGCAGACCATCTGCCGGCCGACCTCACCGGCTGGCTCACCGATCTCGCCGGCCGCGGCACGCGGCTGACGCCCGTCGCCGAACGGCCGTTCACCAAGATCGCATTCGGTAGTCGCAACGAAGGTGTCGTAGGCGTCGTGCGGTTCGGTGCACCGCTGCTCGCCCAGGCCCGGTTCGCCGCCGACCGGCCGCTGCTTGTGATCGAAGGCGTCGAGAAGCCGGGCAACCTCGGCGCGATCCTCCGCACGGCCGACGCCACCGGGCTCGGCGTGATCGTGTGCGACGGCCGCACCGATCCGGCCAACCCGGCGGTGATCCGCGCGAGCCTCGGCACCGTGTTCGCCGTGCCGCTCGCGACGACGAGCCTCGCAGAGCTGCTGCCCTGGCTACGGGCGGAGAACCGTCGCGTGGTGGCGGCCACGCCCGAAGGCGCGACGCTCTGGCATGCGGCGCCGCTGACGGGCCGCACGGCGATCCTGCTTGGCAGCGAGGCGCATGGCATCTCGCCACGGTGGCAGCAGGCGGCGGCGGCCGGCGAGATCACGTTCACGACCGCCTCCCTGCCGATGCGCGGCGAGGCCGACAGCCTCAATCTCTCCGTGACGGCGGCCGTGCTCGCCTACGAAGCCCTCCGCCAGGAAGGAACGACTGCATGACGACACCCACCCCGGCTCAGGCCGACTTCGACCGCCTGCAGGCCCGCTGTGCCGCGGACGGCCCCGATGCGATGTTCGACGAGCTCGCCGCCTCGCTCGCCGTCCGCCATCGCTGGCACGCCCTCTTCGACGCGCGGCTGATGCAGGCCCGCGTGGCCCTTGGCCTCACACCCACCGGCGACATCGGCTCGCTGCCCGCAGACGTCCGCGAGCAGCTCGACGAGCGGTCGCTCGCAGCCTGTCGCGAAGTGGGCTGGCCGCTCCTGGAGGAAGGCCATGTCGCGGCCGCTTGGATGTATCTCCGCGTTGCAGCCGAGCCCGCGCAGGTGAGTGCAAAACTCGCGCAGCTCGCGGCGGGAATCGAAGACGCTCCCGACGGCGACGACGAGGAGGCCCAACGCCGGCTCCAGGAACTCGTAGGCATCGCGCTCTGGGAGGGCGTTGACCCCGCGCTCGGCATCCGGCTCGTGATCCGCACGCAGGGAACGTGCAATTCGATCACCGCCTACGAGCAAGCCGTGTCGCGACTCCCCGCCATCCGGCAGCAGCCCGCGGCGGCCGTGCTCGTCGAGCACCTGCATCACGAACTGTGCATGAACCTCGCGACCGACCTGGAACGCCGCGGTATCCTCCTCCCAGCAGCGCACGCCGCCTCGCCGTCGATCATGGCCTTGCTCGATGCGGCCGGCGGCCTGAAGGACGATCCGTCCGTGCACATCGATGTGTCGCACCTGCAGTCGGTGCTCCGCATCGCCCGTGTCTGCACCGACGAGCCGACGGTCCGCCGCTGCCACGAGCTCGCCTGCTACGGCTGCCGGCTGCCGGAGGATGTCACGTATCCCGGTGAGCCGCCGTTCGAGAACGTGGCGGAGGCGTCGCGGCTCTTCTATGGAGCTCAGCTCGGGCTCGACGTGGCGGCCGCGATCGGCTTCTTTCGTGCCGAGGCCCTGAAGGCACGGATCGAAGAAGCGGGCACGCTGCCCGCCGACACGCTCGTCGTGCTCCTGTGGCGGCTCGGCCGCCCTGCCGAGGCGTCGCATGCCGCGGTCGAGCGGCCCGCAGGCGACGGCATGCCGAGCACGATGCAGGCGGCCGGCATGCTGCCGTCACTCGTCGAACTGGCGACCGCGGCCGGCGACTTCGAGCCGCTCCGCCGCGCCTGCCGCGAGAAGGGGGACGAGATCACGTTCGCCGCGACGCTCGCCGCCGAGCGGCCGCGAGTGTCATAGCGCGACACGCGCTACCAGGGCGACCAGCCCTTCAAGCTCGGCCACCACGGTGTGCTGCACGGTCCGCAACTGCCGCCGCACTCGCCACACGGTCCCGGCCAGTAGCCGACGTCGGTGCCGCTGCGAAAGCCCCGTCCGGGTGGCATCTGCCACGGCGCGAGCATGTCGGGCATCTGCTTCGCCCCATTGCACCCGCGCCACTGATTGCAGGCATCACAGGGATCGGGACGGCTCGGCTCGTGCTTCTCGCCGCAATACCGCGGCCCGCAGCCCGTGCCACACCAGGCCGAGCCACCCGCCGTCGGCCCGCAGGCCCGCCCATGATCGCCAGCGCGGGCCACCGCGAGACCAAGCCCCACCGAAACACACACGAGCATGAGGATGGCGCGCATCATGCGGGTTGTATCGGTCACACGACCAGGCTCGATTGAGAAAAACATGAACAGCAAAACGCCGTGAGGGGCTGCCCATGCCCCAGGAGCCGGCGCATGCCGCCGAGCGAAGGCAGGATGCCGAGAGCGAAGGCGGCATCGAGCGAGCGAAGGGCATGGATGCCCGAAGCGAGCGTC
>JBAVTF010000164.1:0-10681 GCA_049695995.1 Pirellulales bacterium
CTCTCGGGGCATGGGCAACCCTCCCGAGACCCTGTAGGCCCGTTGCTCCGCAACGGGCTGCCCGTCACGGCGTGACGGGCCTACGAGAAGAAGCGAGGAGGCGAGGGGATCGGTGCAAGCTCGAGGAGCATTGGACCGAGTCTTCGAGGTCCCCGCGACGAGACTTGTACCGTCCCCGAGCCGGCTTTGGCTCTACACGCATTCACCCCGCGCGGAGGACGTCTTCGACGCGGCGGATCGCCTCTTCAACGTCCCACTGCGATTCCGCGAGCACGATCGGGGCCCGCTTCGCCACCCAGTCACCGACGGTCTTCTGCGCGGCGATCACGGTCGAGTGGCTGCGGCGGCCGAAGTATTTGCCGATGTCGGTCAGGGCGGCGTGGGTGTGCTTGCGGGCGAGAAACATGGCGAGCATCCGCGGGTGACTCACGGTCTTGGCCCGCCGGGCCGACTGCAGGCTCCCAGCCTCGATGCCAAAGGCCTTGCAGATCGCCTTCTCGATGTCGGCGAGGCGAACGCTGCGGGCGCTCGACCGGACGAGGTCGGCCAGCGCCTCTTCCGCCATGCCGGCCGTGATCGGAACGCCGAGCATGAGGCTCGTGGCCTCGAGCCGATTGACGGCGCCGTAGAGCTCGCGGGCGTGCCGCGTGATGTGGGTGGCCACGTAGTGCACCACCTCGTCAGGCACGGCCAGGCCCCGCTTCGCGGCCAGCGCCGACACGATGCCGCGGCGGACGTCGTAATCGGGGGGCAGGATGCGGGCCACCATGCCACCGCGGAGCCGGGTAAGCAGGTCGGAGCCGAGGCCATCGAGGGCGTCGAGTTCGCGATCGCAGGCAAACACCATCTGCTTGCCGAGCCGATGCAGCGCGTCGACCGTCTGCTGAAACTCGACGAGCGTGGCCCGCTTGCCGACGAGAAACTGGATGTCGTCGATCACGAGCAGGTCGGCGGCCCGACAGGTGCGGCGAAAGCCCGGCAACCCGCCACCGTGCAGGGCCTGCAGGAAGCCGGTGGTGAACTGCTCCGCGGAGAGCATGACGACGGCGAGGCCCGCGTTGAGGTCGCGGGCGCGACCGCATACACCTTCGAGAAGATGCGTCTTGCCCACACCGCTCGGGCCGTGGATGACCAGCGGCGACATCTCACCAGGCCGCGAGGCCACGAGTTCGACCGCGCCGAGTGCCATGCGGTTGCTCGGGCCGACGACGAACTCCGTGAGGCCGAGAGCCTGCCGCGGTGCTGGACGCTGCCCGGCCTGGGGGCTGGCCGCTCCCGATGTGGCGATCGCGTGTGGTGCCTCCGTTTCGGCGGCTGCGGACTGGCGTCGTGCTCGCGGACGGCGCGACCGGCCTGCTGCGGCGGGCGCCATCGCGGCGGCCTCATCGGCCTGCGCCGGCGGCGCATCGGCGGCTGCCGCCTGCCACTCCACCTCCACCGCCGTGCCACACACATCGCGGGCCACTGCGGTGAGCTCGGCGTGAAAGGTGCGCTTCAGCCACTCGTGCGTGAAGCCACTGCCCACGCGGACGACCACCCGCGTGAAGACGTCGGCGGTTGCCGGCTCCAAGCTGATCGTCACCCCATCACCGAACCAGACGGCGAAGCGATTGGCCCCGAGACGCTCACGAAGGGCGTCACGCACGCTGGCAGCCGTGGCATCACGGTCACGGATCGCGGCAGCGCCGTCTGTTGGTCTGGCCATGGATCCTTCCCGCTGCCGATGCCCCATCACGCAGGCAACGCTCGCACTCATCCATCCGTGTCGTCGTCGACGTCGAACGTCGTGGGCGGAGTATAGGAGTGCTAGCAGTGCTGTCAAACCACTGCAGACACTCGGCGAACGCACGCACCAGTCACGCGCCGCGAGCACGTTGAACACGCGTCGTGCATGTCGTGCGTGGCGTGGCGTGGCGGCCAGCACCGCGGTGCACAACGTATGGGTTCGGCTGCAAGCCGCATGTTTTCCGCGTGCGGCGCGGCACGCTTACGGTTTCCCGTGGCGGTCACCTATACTTGGGCCGGACGGCTTGGCGGGCATAACGCGAGGATTCCTGGCCTCCCGTCGCCGTTTTCGCACACGCATGACGCCCAGGAGTTGCAGCATGATGCACAGGCACCCGCGGCTGCAGGTTCGCGTTCTCACGGCGGTCGTCGCGGCGACCGTGTTCGGCAGCGACGTTTCAGGGCCAATCATGGCGGACGACCGCCCACCCGCAGCCTTTACGCCCGCTGACATTTCGATTGGCGAGCCGATCTCGCTGCCCGTCACACCGCCCACGGAGCCCTCCGTGGCCGATGCAGTGCCGCCCCCGCGGCCAGCAACGAAGGCCGTTCCCGGCAGCGGATGGCTCGGGATCACGGTCGCCGAGTCTGCCGTGCCGGGCCGCTGGCGGATCGACGACGTTGTTGCTGGCGGGCCGGCAGCCCAGGCCGGAGTCGCCGTGGGCGACGAACTGCGGGCCGTGAACGGCATCACGCTCAAGAGCCTGGAAGAGGCGTCGCAGGCTGTCACCTCGATCGCCTCCGGCCAGGAGGTGCGGATCGCCGTCGCCCGCGTCGATCAGGTGCATGACCTCACACTCGTGGCCGAGCCGCGGCCGGTGGCCGTGGCTGGTCGCGAGTGGCAAGGGAAGGAATCCGGGGCGGCGGCTCCCGCTGCGGCCGTGCCCCTGCCCCAGACCCAAACGGCAGCCCCGCCAGTCACGCCCTCGCAGCCCACGTCGGATCTGCTCCCGCCGCCCGGAGCGGCTGCCTTCGCTGCAGCGCCGCAGCCCTTTGGGGCCGCAGGCCCAGTAACGCCTCCCTTGCCCGTACCCGGCCCCACCGCGTTCGCTCCCGTGGTGCCCGCTCCGGCGGCCGAGCCCGGACCAGGCTCGGATCACGCCGCTGTCGCACGCGGCCGCACGGCGCTCGGCGTTCGCACATTGCCGATCGACCCCGGCATCCAGGCTCGCTTCAATCTTCCTGACGCAAGCGGTGCGTATGTGATCGGCGTGGTGCAAGATCTGCCCGCGTCGAAGGCCGGCGTGCCTCCCGGCAGCGTGATCGTCGCCCTCGATAACCGGCCCGTGCGTTCGCCGGTCGAACTCACGCAGCTCGTCACGAGCGGCCCGGTCGATCGGCCCGTGACGGTCCAGTTCGTTCTCCCGGGCGGCGAGGCGAAGCGGGCGGAGGTGGTACTGCAGCCATTGGAAGTGCCGCTCGAGCGGGCGCTCCTCGGCCCGACGCCGTCAGGCGTCACGTCGCCGCCCACGCTGCGCACCGCGGAAAAGCCTGCTGTCGCCGATGCGACGCCCCCACTGATCGAGGAGATCAGATTCCTGCGGGCCCGCCTCGAGCGTCTGGAGCGGAGGCTCCAGGGACTCGTGCCGTCGCATTGAGCTCACAGGAGGCCCGTTGCTCCGCAACGGGCCTACGCCGACGCCGCGTCCAAGCCCGCCCGCACGAGTTCATCGGCGAGCGGCACGCCCGTCGGACCGGGCACGGCCGCTGCCCAGCGGGCCACCCGCGACGGCTCCTTCCGCACGACCACCTGATTGGGTCGCCGCGTGCCGGCCGCCGCCCAGGCCTCGGCCTCCTCGCTCAGGTGCACGAGGAGCCGCTCGACCCCCTCGCGGTGCCACTCGATCCCCTCGCGGTCGAGGTCCGGCGGAATCGCGACGGCGCGGCTCACCACGCCCCGGGCCCGTGACCAGGGGCGCGGGACCGCGAACCGATCCCATGTGCCCGCCCGCCACGGACGGTCATACCCAAGCCCCATCGCCACGATCGGGATGCCGAGTGTGCTCGCCAAAAACACGCAGCCAGCGGCGAGTTGTCGCCGTGGACCGCGCGGGCCGTCAGGGGTGATCGTGAGGTTGCCCTCGGTGGCCCGTTCCGCGAGTTCTCGCAGCGCTACGGCGCCCCCCCGAAACGTGCTGCCGCGCACGACGCCGAAACCGTTCATGCGCGCGACGCGGTCGAGAATGTTGGCATCGAGATGCCGCGACAGCAGCATCGAAATGTTGCAATGGCCACGGAGGTGGAGCGGAATGAGGATATTCTCGTGCCAAAACACATAGATCTTCGCGCCGCGGTAGGCGGCATGCACCGGATCAACGGTCGGATCGGCGAAATCGACCTTGTAGTCGAGCGTGTGCATCCATTGGCGAATGCAGGCGGTCGCCATGAGCGACCAGGCGCCGATCGCCGTCGGAGACTTGATCTTCACTCGCCGCCTTCCTTCCCTGGCCTCGCTGGCCTACGTTTCACCGCCCGCCCCACCACGTGCCGACGAAGACCTCCTCTGCCGGCCCCGTCATGAAGACATGCCCCGACTCGGCCCACTCGAGATCGAGCCGCCCGCCCGGCAGATCGGCGGCGAGGCTGCGGTCGGTCCGGCCGCTGACCGCGCCGGCCACGCACACGGCGGAGGCACCGGTGCCGCAGGCCATCGTGATCCCGCTTCCGCGTTCCCAGGTTCGCATCACCACGTGGCTTCGCGACTCCACCTGCACGAAGTGCACGTTCACCCGGCGAGGGAACAGCGCATGCGTCTCGATCTGCGGTCCGATCGACTCCAGCGGCACCCGGGCGACGTCGCGACAGTAGAAGACGACGTGCGGATTTCCCATCGACACACAGGTCATCCGCGGGTCCAGCCCGCAGGCCGACCACCAGGGTGCTTCGGCGCCCATCGCCGGACAGGCAGCGTCGATCACCCGCCCCCCGGCCACGGCGACGGGAATCTCGGCTGCCTCGAGCAGCGGCTCCCCCATGTCGACCTTCACGCGGCTCGTGCGGTCGCCCGTGGGCGTCACGTCGAGCGTGAGCACGCCGCGGCCGGTCTCGATCGTCACGGCTCCCGCGGCCGCGCGGCCGCGCGACACCACCAGGTGGGCCACGCAGCGCACGCCGTTGCCGCACATCTCCGACTCGCTGCCATCGGCGTTGAACATGCGCATCCGCGCGGTCGCCTTGGTCGATGGCATCACGAGCACGAGCCCGTCACCCCCCACGCCGCGATGGCGATCGGCGATCCGCGGCGCGAGCGCAGCCGGATCGGCAGGAGCCTCCTCGGCGAAGCAGTCGACATACACATAGTCGTTGGCGGCGCCATGCATCTTCACGAAGTTCAAAGGTCGGCTCGTCATGGTGCTCCTCGGACTGCGGGCCGGCCGGCACCGCTGACTGAATGTACCTGCGCCCGCGAAAACCGTCGCCACGTCAGCGGCGGAGTTCCTGCCGCTGCGTCTGCAGTTTCTGCAGGGCTGCCGCGAGCGTGGGAAACGCCTCCGTGGTCGGCACTGGATCGGCCAGCGTGCCGTCGACGTGGATCAGCATGAACTGGCCGCTCGCGCCGCCGAGCAGCCGCTTCATCGCCGGCAATTGCGTCTCGGCGTCGCCCATGATCGACCGGAACGTCAAACGCAGATTGGTGTCGAAATCAATTTCGCCCGTGCCGACCAGACTGATCGCGTCACCGGAGAGCTCGATCGTGTCGAGGTACGCGTGCGGCCCCTCGATGCGGAAGTCGACGAGACTCGAGCCGAAGGCATTCCGGTCGGGCGCCTTTACGCGGAGGATCTTCAAGAGCGCGACCACCACGGGCAGTTCATAGATGTCGGCATCGCGGAGCCGCACCTGCCCACGGCCGGTCAACGAATGCGTGCCTGCCCGTGAGCCGCTCAGTTCGATGCCACCGCTCAGTCGGCCATGATGCCGCTGCGGCGCGCCCGTCGCCTCGCTCGCCAGCCGCTGGAGATCGGCATCCTGCAGCGAGGCGGCGACCGTGAACCGCCCCGCCGGCCCTGCCGCGGCGCTGCCGTCGACGAGCAGCGTGCCCTCGGCGAGCCGGGCCGAGAGGCGACGGCCGCCCCCGGCCTGCCCGGCTGCCAGCGATCCAAACCGCACGCCGGCACCATCCATGGCGAGCGGGCCCTGCACCGCCGTGAGCTGCACTCCGTGCACGATCGCGCTATCGAGCGCAAGGTCACCGACGGCCTGCCAGGCGCGGCCATCGCTCTGGCCGCGAAGCCGGAGGCTGCCGTGAACGTGCTCCACCGGCAGGCCGACGTCGAGGGCGGCCTGCTCCATGTCGAGCGCCATGTCCCAGGAGGCGGCGGCCGGGCCGGGCACGAGTTCCGTGCGGCCACCGGGCAGCGTCACGACCGTCGGTGTCGTTGAATAGATGTCGAGCGTGCCGTCGAGCGAGAGCAGTCCGCGGAGTCGAACGCCCTCCACCGCCTGCTGCAGGCCCGCCGGCAGCGCCTGCAGGAGATCGTGGTCGACCCGGAATCGGTCGGCCGACAGCCGCTCGAAGGAGACGTGCCAGCCGCCGTCGGGCGTGAACCGGCAGCTGCCGTCGGTTGCGACCGTGGTGCGGGCATGCACGCCGCGAATTCGCTCGAAACGCAGCCGGCCGTCGCGCCACACCAGCCTTCCGTGCAGCCGCTCGAGTCGGTACGGAAACCATGATGGCTCGATCGACACGGTATCGCCCTGAGGCATGGCCTCGAGTTCGACGGTCGTCCGTCGGGTCTGCACGTCGTGCCGCACCGTGGCGGCGAATTCCGCGGTGCCCTGCGGATCGATGTCGTCCCAGATCCGCCGCATGCCAGCGGGGAGCGCGTCGCGCAGCTCCTTTTCCAAAACGACGCCGCGGCCTGTGAGCTGCAGCGTCAGTTCGCCACCTCCGTCAGCCCGTGGCTCCAAGCCGCCGGTGCACTGCACGACCCCCGTGTCGTTGGTGCCGGTCAGCCCACGGATGGTCCAGCGGCCCTGGTCCATCCGAATGCTGCCCGTCACGTTGGAGAGCGGATACGGAAAGCCGGCATAGGAGAGGCTCGCCTGCGTGAGCCGGATGTCGAGCGAGTTTGCATGCCCCTGCGGATGCTCGGGCCCGCGCTGGTGGCGAAATAGGAAATCGAACGTGCCTTGTCCGCGGAGCGATCGCACGATGTCGGCGCTTCGCGGCGGCAGCGCGGCCAAAAGCGCGTCGTCGATCCGCATCCCGTTGCCCTGCACCTCGATCGTGCCTCGCCCCCCCGCGACCGACGTGTCGATGGCACCGGCCACGTGCACCGGATGCCCGCCGGCCTGGCCGGTGAGGTGGAGCGTGAGTGCCGTGCCCTTGTAGGTGACGGTGCCGACGGTGTGGTCGAGTCGATACGGAAAGCGATAGTGTGTGAGCGAGACGTTGCGGCACCGCACCGCCACGTCGGGCTCGATCCGCCCGCCGCGCCGCGTCAACTGGGCCCGCACGTCGATCTCGCCCGCCGGCAACAGCTTGCTCCACTGTGCGGCGAGCGGCTGCGGCAGGAGCCCTTCCCAGTGGCGGCCCACGAGCAGCCGCTCCGCTTCGATGAGCAGCTCCCAGTCAGCCGTGGCGTGCCAGCCGGAGAGCCGGCCCGAACCGCGGACGAGCGTGGACCCCGAATGTGCCACGAGCTTCTCGCACACGGCGCCCGAACGGTCGGCGGTGAACTCGGCCGACACATCGCTCATCGGAAACGGGAGCGCCGCATGTTGAAAGTGTCCTGCCTCAAGCCTGCCCCGAACCGAGACCGCGGCGTCGGCGAGCGCTGTGAGCGCGCCGGAGGCCCGCCAGTCGAGCCCGACACGCCCGCGGAGTCCTGCGAGCCACGAGCCCTGACCGGCAGCAACGGCGAGTTCGTTCAGCCGCTGCGACACATCGAGCGACTCCAGGCTGCCGCCGATCTCGAATCGGCCGTCGGTCGCCGTGAGCGTGCCGCTGAATTCGACCCGCTCGAAGATCTCGCCCGCTCCACTGCCCCGCACGGTGATGGGACTGCCGGCCCCATGGCCTGGAGTCAGCTCCGCGGCCACCTGGCGCATCGTGAAGGGCTTGCGCGTCCGGGTGTCCTCGACAACGAGCGTGCCATCCTCGATGACGACGGGCACGACAGAACGGCCCACCGGCCGCCGCTTGGCGAAGAGTCGCACGAGGCTCCAGCTGCCGTCGGCATGGCGCGCCGCATGCACTGTTGGTCGCCGCACCTTCACTGCCGTGATCGCAGGACCACCCGAGGCAAGGTCGGTCAGCGCCGTGCTGCATGCCAGATGCACCTCCTCGACCATGAGCAGTAGCCGCTGCGCCGGAGGCAGTTCCGGATCGGAGATCGAGAGTCCGCGAACGACGATGCCCTCTCCTTCAACGAGGCTCGCCCCGCGGACCGACACCATGAGACCGGGCAGTTCGCTCCGCAGCCGCGCCTCGACCCGCACACGTACCTGCTCCCCGATCTGCGTCGCTCCCACCGCCAGTGCGGCGATGACGCCCGCCACCGTGAGCGGCAGCGTCCAACGCACGAGCGTCCAGAGCATGTCGGCGAGCGATTTCACGTCTGAGGCCGGCGAGGATCCCCGCCCGGAAAACCCAGGGGGGGGCGGGAAAATACGAACGCCAGCCCCACGGGTCAAGCTGCGGGGGGCCATTGCATAGAAGCCCTGAGCGGGAGCGAGGGGATGGGGTCGGCCGGAGCGCAATCCCCAGGCTCGCGCCTTGGGGCTTGTATTGGAGCGAGTCCTCGAGGTCCACCGCGACGATCCGAAGGACCGCGCTGCGGCGACTTGTGCCGCCCCCGAGCCGGATGGTCCCCTGCGGGAGTGCATACCGACGGATCCGACCTTGCCTGGAGCACTCGAGCCACATTCCGCCGTTTTCCCAGTCCCCTCCCGCTTGCTATGCTGCCGCCCTCCTGTCTTTTCCGCCCCTGAGGAACATCCGCATGAACGCGAAGCACGCCCCTGGCACCGGTGTCGAGCCACAGGCCGCCGTCCCCAATGCGCAGCGGCTCCTCTGGGCCGGCTTCATGGCGATCCTCGCGGCGGGCGTCGGCTTCTCGATCCGGGCCGGCATTCTCGGGCAGTGGGCTGAGCAGTATGGGTTCACGCAGACCGAGCTCGGGGCGATCACCGGCGGCGGTCTGACGGGCTTCGGCATTATTATTCTGCTCTCGAGCCTGATCGCCGACCGAATCGGATTCGGGCCGCTGATGTTTGCGGCCTTCGTGATGCACCTGATCTCGGCCGGACTTACGCTGGCCACCGGTGCCGCCTTCGCCGCCGGCGGCAAGCCGCTCGCCTTTCAGTGCCTCTTCTGGGGCATGTTCCTGTTCGCAATTGGCAACGGCATCGCGGAGGCGGTCGTAAACCCGCTGGTAGCCACGCTGTTTCCGAAGAACAAGACCCATTACTTGAATATCCTGCACGCGGGCTGGCCGGGCGGCCTCATCCTCGGCGGCCTCGCGAGCTACTTCATGGCTGGCGGGGCAGGCACGAAGGCGGTGCCGTGGCAGATTCAGATCTCGCTCTTTCTCGTGCCAGTCGTGCTCTACGGCCTGATGATGATCGGCCAGCGGTTTCCCAAGAGCGAAGCCAGTCGCTCGGGCATCTCCTACCGTGACATGCTCGGCGAACTGGGACTCGTCGGCGCCACGGTGGTCTGTGGCCTGCTCGCCCTGTTCTTCAAGAGCGATCTCGGCCTGCCGCCGCTCGTGGCGGGGGGCATTGCCGCGGCACTCCTGGTCGCGTTCGGAGCGGCCACGGGCTTCCGCTTCGGGCATCTCATTCTCGCCTTCCTGCTCATCGTACAGGCCATGGTGGGCTACGTGGAGCTGGGCACGGACTCGTGGATCTCGAAGATCACCGGCACGATCATGGCCAGCCCGGCCAATGGCCTCCTGCTGTTCGTCTACACGTCGAGCCTGATGTTCATCCTGCGGTTCTTTGCCGGTCCGATCGTGGAGAAGATCTCACCGCTCGGGCTGCTCGCTGTCTCGGCGGTCTTCGGCGCCGCGGGCCTCACGCTCCTTGGCAACGCCCAGGGGGCGATCATGTGCATCGTGGCCGCAACGGTGTATGGCATCGGCAAGACGTTCCTCTGGCCGACGATGCTGGCCGTGGTGAGCGAATTGTTTCCCAAGGGGGGCGCGATCACGATCGGCGCCGCGGGAGGCGTGGGCATGCTGTCGGCCGGCCTCCTGGGCGGCCCCGGCATCGGCTTCCTGCAGGACAGCGCCGCCTCGGCGCACCTGAAGCGGGCAGACGTCGCCGTGTACGAGCGGTACCGGGCGCCGAAGGAGAATGAGTTCCTGTGGCTCAAGACGGTCGGGCTCGACGGCGCGAAGGTCGGCGTGCTCGAGGATGGCGGCAAGGAGGCTCAGCGGGCGCTCGACCTTCTCGAGAAGGAGCAGGCCAAGCCCGAGACGATCGCCGCCCAGAAGGATCTCGTCTCGTGGTGGAACGACACCGCGTCGGCCGCGAGCACCACGGACAAGCCGCTCGTGGAGGCAGCCGGGCTGTTCGGCGGACGGCAGGCACTGAAGCTCACGGCGCTCGTTCCGGCGGCGATGTTCGTCTGCTACCTGCTGCTGCTCGGCTGGTTCAAGATGCGCGGCGGCTACAAGGCGCATCACGTCGGGTGACCTGCGGCTCACCGACTGGATTGGGAGCCGGTCGGGGGTCGCGCGCAGCCACCGGTGAATTTTGACTGCCAGAGTTGGCGAACCACATCAGTCGAGCTTGCGACGTCAAAATCCGCCGGCGGCGAGCACGTGCCCCCGACTGGCGGTTTTCGCGAGTTGGCGGGGCTCGGGGGTGCCCACGCCCCGTCGCCGGACGCTCGCTACGGCATCCATGCCTTCGCTCACTCGATGCTGACTACGCTTCGCCATCC